>NZ_JAFBCC010000001.1:0-617186 GCF_016907495.1 Arthrobacter tumbae | reverse complement strand
ATCACCGCGTTGAGCCCGGGGCAGTCGCCTCCGCTGGTGAGGATTCCGATCTTCATGTAAGGCGTTTTCCAATCAATCGTGGACTTGGGTGATCTGGTCAGGCGCCTCCTTGAGCCACGTATGATTCTAGACACATTTGCGGCAGGGTCCTCTTTATGTCCCGGTCGGCAGGGCAGGGTGCGCCGATGCTGCTTCCGTCAGCGCGCCGACGGAAGCAGTCCGCGCTCCATGGCAACAACGACGGCGCGGGTTCGGTCATCGACGTCCAGCTTGGCGAAGATCCGGAGCAGATGCGTCTTGACCGTAGTTTCCGCGATGAAGAGTGCGGCTGCGATATCCGGGTTGCTCATTCCCTGTGCCACTGCCTGGAGCACTTCGACCTCCCGGCGGGACAGCGCAGGCGTACCCGGTGCCCGTAGCCGGGAAACAAGCTTCGCCGCAATCGGCGGTGCCAATACAGTTTCGCCGCGTGCGGCCGCAAGGACCGCGTCGATGAGCGTCTCACCGGGAGTGTCTTTCAGGAGATAGCCCACCGCACCTGACTCGACTGCACGCACGATGTCGGCATCGCCGTCGTACGTTGTCAGCACCAGGACCTTGATGGCTGGGTTGACGCTCAGCAGTTCGGCGGTTGCCTCCGCCCCGTCCAGTTCCGGCATGCGCAAATCCATAAGAACGACGTCGGGCAACTGCGTAGCGCTCGCAGTGACGGCTTCCCTGCCGTTCCCGGCATCTCCGATCACCAGCAATCGGTCATCTGTACTCAGCAGTGCACGAAGACCGGCGCGCACGATGGGGTGGTCGTCAACGATCAGTACGCGGACGCCGGCACCGGCGGTGGGTTCTGTCATGGCTTCGGGATTTCTCCGGTGGCGTGTGGTGCGAGTGGCACGGTCATGGTCACTCGCGTTCCGTGACCCGGTGCGCTGTCCACGGCAAGTGTTCCGGAGATTTCGGCCAATCGTGTCCGCATCGACGTCAGCCCGTAACCGCCGTTGCTGTCTTCTTGAGGGAAGCCGCGGCCATTGTCGCTCACCATCAGCACCAGGTTGCCGCCCTGCGTATCGACGGTCAACCGCACCTCTTCGGCGTGGCTATGCCGCCGAACGTTACTCAGGGCCTCCTGGGCGCAGCGCAACACGGCAATCTGCTCCGGTGAGGTCAACGGTGGCAGCACGTCCGGAAGGAACACCTCGGCCCTGCGGCCATCCCGGCCGGTGGCTTCCCCCAACCGGCGCAACGCCCCCAGCAGGTCCCCGCCCTGCAGTTGCGACGGGCCCGCAGACGCGATGAGCGCGCGCGCTTCCCGCAAATTCTCCCGCGCTGTCTCACCGATCGCTGCAAGCTCGCCGGGGATGCCGCCGCCTGTCGGAGCACGGCGCAGCCTTGCCTGCGCCGCTTCGGTCAACATGACAATCGACGTGAACCCCTGAGCGAGAGTGTCGTGAATCTCCCGTGACATGCGCTCCCGCTCGGCCATGGCACCCTGCTGTTTGTGGGCCTCGGCGAGCTCCGCCCGGGTCGCCTCGAGGGAGGCGATCAGCTGCCCGCGGTCCTCGCTCTGGTCGATGATCTTGTAGATCCACAGCCCGATCATGCTGGATCCGAGGAAAGACACAAGCACCTGCAGACCCACGCTCCTCAGATTCTCAGGGTCTGTGCCCGTGAGGTTCAGCTGGCCCATGGCGACCACGACACACAGGATGGCGGTGGCGACAAGACCCCTGCGTGGGGTGTTCGAGAACATCCAGATTTGGGGGAAGGCGACAAACAAAAGGATGGCGCCGTAACTCGACAGGAATGCTGACAATCCAACGGTGCAGACAAGCAGCACGACGTAGGCCGTCGGCCGCCAGCTCCCGAGGTGCTGCAGCCGGGTGAGGAACGGGTAGGCGGTTGCGAGGACTCCAAGAGCCACAAGCATGGCGGCCCTCGTCCAATCGCCGTCCACCAGCAGCAGGACAACGAGCACCACCACCGACAGCACCGTGTAGAAGCCGACATGCCACCAGCGCATTCCGCGCAGCCACACTGAATTGTCCGGTAGGAGGGGGACGCTCCGATCGGCTGGAGTGGTCATGGAATTACTGTACGACCGCACCTGCCCGCCCACACCGGCCTCAATCACTTTTGCGGCGGCCAGCGGAAGGTCAGCAGAGTCACCATGAGGCCCACGACCAGCCAGAGCCCGATGACGACGGCGGACAGGCCCAGGTTCCAGACCCCTCCCGGCTCTACTGTCGCCCAGCCCTCCGGCAGTAACACCGAGCGGAAGCCGCTGGCGGTCCAGCGGAGCGGCGTCAGGTCAGCGATGCTGCGCAGCCAGTCCGGAATCTGGGAGAAGGGGAAGTAAATGCCCGAGATGAAGGCGAGGAGAAGGGGCGGAACAGCGGACATGGTGGACGCCGACTGCGCCGATCTGGCGATGCAGGCGAAGGCGATCCCAATGACTGACCATGCGGCTGTGGCACCCAGCAGAAGCCAGGCGAACGTCAGCCACGCGGTCGTCGTCGTCGGTAGCTCGACACCGAACAGGAAGCGCGCGCCCAGCAGGAGGAGGGCCGTCTGGGTCAGGATCAGGATCAGCGTCAGTCCGGTCTTGCCCAGGAAGTAGGACAACCGGGGCAGCGGCGTACCGGCCAGCCGCTTGATGCTGCCGTTGAACCGTTCGGCGGTCACATAGCCGCTGAGGTTCTGGAATCCGCTGAGGATGGTGGCTAGAGCCAGCATGCCTGGCAGGAAGTATTCGGCCGGGCGCAGCAGGGACTCCGGCCGGGAGGGGTCGCCCATGCTGGGTTCGTTACCGAAGACGCTGCTGAAGAGCGCCATCATGATCAGTGGGAAGAAAAGGGTGAACACGAGTGCCGACGGATCCCGCCAGAACATTGTGACCTCAAGGCGTGTCCGCCGCCAGCCAAGGGCAAGGGTGTTCGGCTGCCAGGGACGGCGCCGTGCGTTCGAGGGCACCCCGGTCGGGGCCGTCGCTGCTGGTGTACTCATGATGCTTCTCCACTGGGTGTGCCGTGCTGCTTGAGCAGCTCAAGATAGATGTCTTCCAGGCTCGGTACCTGCACCTGCAGGTTCCGGGGCTCATGGGTGCCGCCTGCGCTGAGCAGGTGCACCAGCTCAGCCGGCCGGTCGGTGATTTCCTCATGCGGGCCGCCGTCGTCGGTCCAACTCACGCGGGGCCGCCGGAGTGCGGCACCTCCCAGCGTGCGGGGCGCGCCCTCGGCGACAAGCCGGCCCCCGGTGATGATGCCCAGCCGGTCCGCCAGCTGTTCTGCTTCATCGAGGTAGTGGGTGGTCAGCACAATGGTTGTGCCGTCCGCCCGGAGG
This sequence comes from Arthrobacter tumbae, assembly GCF_016907495.1. Lineage (NCBI taxonomy): Bacteria > Bacillati > Actinomycetota > Actinomycetes > Micrococcales > Micrococcaceae > Arthrobacter > Arthrobacter tumbae. The sequence goes on along the minus strand of NZ_JAFBCC010000001.1, from coordinate 613,850 downwards.
CTGCGGATCAGTCCCCAGAAGGCACGCCGCGCATCGGGATCGAATCCCGTGGTGGGTTCATCCAGGAAAAGCAGCTCGGGGTTGCCGACGAGGCCCAGCGCCACATCGACCCTTCGGCGCTGACCGCCTGACAGTGTGCTGATGCGTTGGGTCTCCTTGCCTTCGAGCCCGACCGCCGCGATCAACTCATCCACCCTTCGCGGATTGGGGTAGTACCCGGCGAGGGCATGCAGCACTTCGGCGACCCGAAGCTCGCCGGAGTCGGTCGCCTCCTGCAGGACAATGCCGATCCGGGCCCGGAAGGAGGCGGGTGCCCTGTACGGAGCCATTCCCAGAACGGTCACTCTGCCGGAGGTGGGCTTGCGGTGGCCTTCCAGGATCTCGATGGTGGTGCTTTTCCCGGCACCGTTGGGCCCCAGCAGGGCGTACGTTTCCCCTGCCTGGATCGACAGGCTCAGGTTGTCGACGGCGGGAATGACGCCGGACTTCTGCCGGTAGACCTTGGTGAGGTTCTCGACCTCGATCGGCACATCGTGGTGTCTGGCCGCGTCATTGGGCGGGGTCGGGTGAACGGTGGGAGTTTCCATGCCTCAAGACTGCTCCGCGCAGGCAGGTCCGGGTAAGCATCTACAGACTGAATGGGGGTGTCCACCGGTTGGTGGACACCCCATTCCTCAAGGCTGAATTCAGCGGTTGGAGACGAGCTTCTCCAGCGCAATGGTCCCGTCAGTCTTGGGAAGCAGCAGCCAGAGAACCACATACACCGGTGGGCCGATGACGGGCAGCAGGAAGCTGAGCAGGATGCCGATCCTCACCAGTCCCACGGACCAGCCGAACCTGAGGGCGATGCCGGAGGCGATGCCGCCGAACCAGCCGCCCGGTGCGCGTTTGATGGGGGAGGAGCGGAGGGCGTTGAAGAAGGAGTTCATAGGTCCATGCTTTCGTAGTGGGGCGGGAATGTCACGGGGAGTGAGGTTTGGTGGATGCCGCCTCAGTTGCGCCGGTTCATTGAGAGGATGCCGCCGATGATCAGGGCCACGCCGGTGCCGACGAGGAGCACCATGACCACGAGTACCGGGTCAAGCACCAGGCCCGTCAGTTCGCCGGCCAGCACAAGCATGCCGATCACAATGGCGAGGACGCCCCAGATGATGGTTCCGGCGCGGGGCCGTGCGTCGTCGTCGTGCTTGGTGGGGTTGTGCTTGCCGGGATAAAGGGTGCTCATCGTTCCTGCCTGCTTTCGGGGTCCTGGAGTGCGTTCTCGTTGGTGGCGACAGTGATGTGGCTGACCACACCCCGCATGTCGAGGATGATGCGGGGGCCGTCCGCGTCCTCGTTCAGGTGAAGGGTCCGCGGCTGCCAGATCCCGCCGACGCTGGTGGTTTCACCGGCATTCACCACTTCGGTTGAGCTGAGCGCCAGCCTCGAACGCACATCCACTGGGACGCCTTCCGGAACCAGGATGCCGACGTTCCCCGCGGCTGCATTGACGGGGATGGTGACGTCCTCAGTGATGTCCTCCAGGCCGGTCAGGTCCACACGCCCCTGGCCGACGACGACGGTGTACCCCTCGGACGCCGGGCTTGCGGCCGTCATGGACCACCTGCCCTGATCGGCGAGCACCCAGTTGCCTGTCACGGGCGACGCTGACGAAAGAAGGGTGGCCGCGATCCCGACCGCGGCCAGGAAGCCGAGTCCGCCGGAAGTGCGCCCGCGAATCCCCAGCAGGACAATGCCCAGACCCAGAACGACGACGCCGGTCGCCAGCGCGACGGCGACGACACTGCCGCCGAGTGCCAGTACGCCGACGTAGTCAAGGACGAGCACGAGTGCTGCCAGGAGGAGCGCGCCGCCGAGGAAGATGGCGACGTCGGCTCCGGTGGGACGCGGTGCCGGCGGCTTAACCTTCACCGGAGGGCGGGTCGGGCCGATGAAGGGCCTCGTGGGGGGAGGTGTCGGCGAAGAGACATCGGTGGGTGCGGTACCGGGCGGCATGGTGCCGAATGGTGGCGCGCCTGTTGCAGCGGTGCCGGCCTTGAAGGATTCGGTCGGCACCGTGCCCGTGCCGGTGCCCGTGTCGGTAGGCCTGCCGGTGCCTGTTCCATCGCTGCTGTTTTTGTTCCGGTTGGCGTTGGAGATCCAGTAGACGATGAACACCGCCACGCCGATCCAGAACAGACTCCAAATGAACCCGCCGAACCCGCCGGTATTGCCGAAGAACGGTGCATTGGGACGCCACAACCCGAGGAGGGAAACAACGAGGGCGCCGGTCATGCCGGAGGTCCAGCTGCCGCGGGCGGCGGATTCCGCGTGGATGCGACCGTCTGGTTCCGGCAGCAGGGCCCACGCCAGCCCGTAGGCCAGCAGGCCGATGCCGCCGAAGATTGCGAGCACTACAAACAGTCCGCGGACCAGGACGACGTCCAGCCCGGTTCGTGCGGAAACACCGGTTGCGACTCCGCCGATCCAGCGGTCCTGACCGCGGGTAACCCGCAGGCTTCGGATCCAGCCGAAGAAGCCGGCGCCGGAACCGGTGCGTGAGGCGCCGCCGGATGCGGGGGATTCCGGGGTGCGGTCAGTGTCCCGGGGCGAGGAGGAAGGGTCATCATGGGAGTTCATATCTTCATCCTTGTCGTCCGCCGGCCTTCCAACCATCGGGGCTGACCCTGAACCACCCCTGAGCTACGGCGGGATTCCCCTGAGAACGGGTAACGCTGAGCCCTGAGCGTGCTTGGATTGACTCATGAGGCCCCCGCTGCTCCGCTCCGACGATGCCCTGATCGCGGGCGTCTGCGGTGGCCTGGCGGCGCACCTCGGAGTCTCGCTGCGGGCGGCCCGCATCTCCATGGTGGCGCTCTCCCTGGTGGGCGGTGCCGGCGTCGTTCTCTATGGCTGGCTGTGGCTGCTGGTTCCAACCACCGAAGAACGACGACGGGGCGTAGCGACGCCCGCCGGACTGCGGCTGGGTGCGCCCGTCCTCGCAGGACAGGGATCCAAACCGGCCCGGTCATTCGGTGCGGCGGGCAGCCGGGAAGTGATGATCGGCGTCGGGCTCCTCGTGGTCGCGGCCGCATTCGTGGCGCAACAACTCGGGGTAACCGTCCAGTGGGGCTGGCTGGTGCCGGTCGGTGCGGTTGCCCTCGGCGCGGTGCTCGCGTGGTCCCAGCTGGACGAGGCCCGCCGTGCCCGGCTGATGGATCATGCGGGCGCCACCCGGGCTGAAGGTGTGGCGCGGCTTGCGGCCGGTCTGGTCCTGGTGATGGTCGGGCTGTTGATCCTCGTGTCCGGGTCGCTGTCCTGGGAGTTCACCTGGCCGGTGCTCCTGGCCACTGCGGCGGTGCTTGGCGGCGTAGGGCTGGTGCTGGCGCCGTGGGGGCTGAAGTTCTGGAAGGACCTTGAGGCTGAGCGGTCGGCGCGCGTCCGCGAAACCCAGCGGGCGGAAATCGCCGCCCACCTTCACGACTCCGTGCTGCAGACGCTGGCGCTGATCCAGAACCGCGCCGCCTCGGAACAGGACGTCATCCGGCTGGCGCGCGCCCAGGAGCGGGAGCTGCGGCGGTGGCTCTACGCGGACACGGCTGCGCGGACCGGCAACCTCGCGGACCGCATCAAGGCGGTTGCAGCGGAGGTGGAAGAGGAATACGGGCATCCCGTCGATGTCGTCTCCGTCGGAGAGGCACCCCTGACCCGGCGGCAGGATGCCCTGGTGCAGGCAACCCGCGAGGCCATCCTCAACGCAGCCAAGCATGCGGGCGGCGCCGTCTCCGTCTATCTTGAGGCAGGGACCGCAGTTTCGCAGGTCTTTGTCCGCGACCGCGGTGCGGGATTTGACCCCGAAGCTGTCCCGCCTGACCGGCTGGGTATCCGCGAATCGGTCATCAACCGCATGCAGCGCCATGGGGGTACTGCCCGGATCCGCAGTTCGGAGACCGGAACGGAAGTTCAACTGACCATGCCGGAAGAGGAAGCAGGAGCTTCGCATGACTGAGCCGATCACCGTCGTCGTCGTTGATGACCACGCCATTTTCCGGTCCGGAGTGAAGGCCGATCTCGACAGTCGTGTCCGGGTTGTCGGCGAGGCAGCCACGGTGGAGGAGGCCATTGCGGTCATCCGGGAGCAGCAGCCCCAGGTGGTCCTCCTTGACGTCCACCTGCCGGGAGGGAAGGGCGGCGGAGGCGCCGAGGTGATCGCAGGGTGCGGAGACGTCCGCCAGTCCACGCGTTTCCTGGCGCTCAGCGTGTCCGATTCCGCCGAAGACGTGGTGACCGTCATCCGGGCCGGTGCCCGCGGATATGTCACCAAGACCATCACGGGGGCCGACATCTCCAACGCAGTGCTCCGCGTGGCGTCAGGAGATGCGGTGTTCTCGCCGCGGCTGGCCGGGTTTGTACTCGATGCCTTCGGTACCGCAGCGGTGGCCGCCGCCGACAGCGAGCTCGACCGGCTGTCCGCCCGGGAACTCGAAGTGATGCGGCTGATCGCCCGCGGCTACAGCTACAAGGAGGTTGCGAAGGAACTGTTCATCTCCATCAAGACCGTCGAGACCCACGTCTCGGCCGTGCTGCGGAAGCTGCAGCTCTCCTCCCGGCACGAGCTCACCCGTTGGGCGGCGGAGCGCCGGCTCCTTTAACCGGGCCGTTCGGTGGCTGGCGCGGGTGCCGCCCGACGGCCACCGCGGGCCTGCCCGCTCCGCGATGCCCAACCACTCCGGGGCATCGCGGTGGCCGTCGGCCGGCGCGAAAGTCACCGGGCCCGCGGCGGCTGCCGCAACGCGGGAGGAGAGCGTCAGCGCGCTGAACCGAGGAACTCCTGGAGGCGGCCGACGCCGGTCGCGAGGTCCTCGTCGCCGAGCGCGTAGGACAGGCGAAGATATCCGCTCGGTCCGAAAGCCTCACCGGGAACCACGGCAACTTCGACCGTGTCGAGGATCAGGGCCGCCAGTTCCGCCGACGTGGCCGGCCGTGCACCGGCGAGTTCCCTGCCCAGGAGTTCGCGCACATCCGCATAGGCGTAGAACGCGCCGTGCGGAGTGGGGCACTGGATACCGTCAATGTCGTTCAACCCGGAAACCATGGCACGACGACGGCGGTCAAAGGACTTCTTCATCTCCTCCACCGCGGTCAGTGGTCCCGACACAGCTGCGAGAGCTGCCATCTGGGACACATTGGCCACGTTCGAGGTTGCGTGCGACTGCAGGTTGGTGGCCGCCTTGACCACATCCTTGGGGCCGATCATCCAACCGACGCGCCAGCCGGTCATTGCGTAGGTCTTGGCCACGCCGTTCAGGATCACTACGCGGTCGCCCAGCGAGGGCGCGGCTGTCGCAATCGAGGTGAACGGGACGTCGTCGTACGTGAGGTGTTCGTAGATCTCGTCTGTCACTACCCACAGGCCGTGACCGGCCGCCCACTCACCGATTTCGCGAACCTGTTCCGGGGAGTACACCGAGCCGGTGGGGTTGGAGGGGGAAACGAAGAGCAGGATCTTGGTGCGCGGTGTCCGTGCGGCCTCGAGCTGGTCGATGGTGACCAGGTAGGACTGTTCAGGGCCGGCGAAAACCTCGACCGGGACTCCTCCGGCCAGCCGGATGGCCTCCGGGTAGGTGGTCCAGTACGGGGTCGGCACCAGCACCTCGTCGCCCGGGTCGAGCAGCGTGGCGAAGGACTCGTAGACTGCCTGCTTGCCGCCGTTGGTGACCAACACCTGTGCCGGGTCCACCTGGTAACCCGAATCGCGCAGGGTCTTGTCGGCAACAGCCTGCTTGAGCTCCGGAAGGCCTCCTGCGGGGGAGTAGCGGTGGAACCGGGGCTGACGCGCGGCGTCGACTGCAGCATCCACGATGTAATCCGGTGTGGGGAAGTCCGGCTCGCCGGCGCCGAAACCGATCACAGGACGCCCGGCAGCCTTCAACGCCTTCGCCTTCGCATCTACGGCCAGCGTCGCGGACTCAGCGATCGCTCCGATTCGCTGGGACACGCGTCCGTTGGAGTGCTGGGACAGGGCATCAGCGGCAGTCATGGTCTTCCCGTCAGTCGAGGTGGGTCTGTCTTGGAGATGAAATAGGGTTCAGTAACCCTTGTCTCAGCTTAGGGCTTACCCACTGAACGAAGCCTGTCCCGACGCACTGGATGACAGGGGAAGAGACGTCGGAATGCGTGTGGCTCGTCCGGTTCGACGTTGCGTCCCTGATTGCGTAGACTAGTTCCTCGGTGTTGAAGTCGCCATGATGGTTCGTGCCTGCACAGCGGTATTGCTGCGGGGCACTGGGCAGCAGCGAAGCTTCACTCCAAAGGGTAGTGGCGCAATTGGTAGCGCAGCGGTCTCCAAAACCGCAGGTTGCAGGTTCGAGTCCTGTCTGCCCTGCGCATCACCGTCATGGACAGCATGCGGCAGTGCGGCGTCGAACGCTCTATGAGTGATGGGTCAGTGCGGCCAGCTCAGGTACCTACAGGATTGGTGAGGTTGAAGGTGACCGATACGGCTGAAAGCAGCTCCAAGGGAAACCCCGCCGGCAAGCAGAATCCGAAGCGCGGGTTCTTCGGTCGGATCATCCTGTTTGTCCGTCAGGTCATCGCCGAACTGCGCAAGGTGGTTGTACCCACCCGCAAGGAACTGATCCGGTTCACCATCACAGTTCTGGTGTTCGTGATCATCATGATGCTCATAGTGACCGGTTTGGACTTCCTGTTCGGCACGGGCGCGGTGTGGGTCTTCGGCGACAACTAGTTTCTGTCCTCAAACGGCAGTATCGAGCAAGCACAGCAATTCAGAAAGCAGGCAGCTAGGTGTCCGAGCAAGAACTCGAACGACAGATCACAACCGACGAGGAAGATCTGGGTACCGAGGATCAGGTAACTGCAGCAGGTGCGGAAGACGCCCCTGCTGATACCGTTGCGCCCGCGGACAGTGAAAACTCCTCGGTCGAGGAAGGCACAGTTGACGAGGAAGACTCGGCTGACAGTGATGACTCAACTGACAGTGCTGACTCAACCGACGGGGAGGACTCGGCTGAAGAGGCTCCGGAACCCGAAGTCGACCCCGTCGCCGAATTCAAGTCGAAGCTGCGTCGCCAGGACGGCGACTGGTATGTGATCCACTCCTATGCCGGTTATGAAAACCGCGTGAAGGCAAACCTGGAAACCCGTATCCAGACCCTGGACATGGAGGATTTCATCTTCGAGATCCAGGTGCCGATGGAAGAAGTCGTGGAGATCAAGAACACCACGCGCAAGATCGTCAACCGTGTCCGCATCCCCGGTTACGTGCTGGTACGCATGGACCTCACCGATGAGTCCTGGGGCGCGGTTCGGCACACCCCCGGCGTTACCGGTTTTGTCGGGAACGCGCACGATCCCGTGCCGTTGAGTCTCAACGAGGTTTTCTCGATGCTGGAGCACACCATCGTGAAGAGCGGCTCCGAGACAGGAAAGCCGGCGCGCGCCCAGGCCACACCAGCGATGGTGAACTTCGAGATCGGCGAGTCCGTGACCGTCAACGAAGGTCCCTTCGAGACGCTTCCGGCCAGCATCTCGGAGATCAAGCCGGAGACCCAGCAGCTGGTTGTACTGGTTTCGATCTTCGAGCGTGAAACCCCGGTTACCCTCTCGTTCAGCCAGGTAACCAAGATCCAGTAAGTTTCGTCTTCGTCGGGTCCGCTTTGACCCGTCAGGACGGCCGGCCGCCACGCCATGGCGGTCACCATCCCCGGGACGCTCCTGTCCCGAGGAACGAATTGTAAGAAAAGGACCCTTTCATGGCCCCCAAGAAGAAGGTCACCGGCCTCATCAAGCTGCAGATCAACGCAGGCGCCGCCAACCCGGCTCCTCCGATCGGTCCCGCACTTGGCCAGCACGGTGTCAACATCATGGAGTTCTGCAAGGCATACAACGCCGCAACAGAATCCCAGCGCGGGAACGTTATCCCCGTGGAAATCACGGTGTACGAGGATCGCTCGTTCACCTTCGTCACCAAGACCCCTCCGGCTGCCGAGCTGATCAAGAAGGCTGCAGGCGTACAGAAGGGCTCGGCTACGCCGCATACCGTCAAGGTTGCCAAGCTGACCCGGGCACAGGTTGAGGAGATCGCCACCATGAAGATGGAAGACCTCAACGCCAACGATGTCCAGGCAGCTGCCAAGATCATCGCCGGCACCGCCCGGTCGATGGGCATCACCGTCGACAACTAAGCGTCGACAACTATTTCAATCAACGAAAGACACCGCGCCGAACCGGCACGGGATGTCTGTGGCAGGGCCGAGCGCGGTCCGCAGACCACGACTGCATAAGGAGAAAGAGCAGATGGCAAAGCGCAGCAAAGCATATGAGGCAGCTGCCGCCAAGATCGACGCGAACAAGCAGTACGCGCCGGTAGAGGCAGTGGCCCTGGCGAAGGCAACCAATCCTTCGTCGTTCGACGCAACGATCGAGGTGGCTTTCCGCCTCGGCGTGGATCCCCGTAAGGCAGACCAGATGGTGCGCGGCACCGTCAACCTGCCGCACGGTACCGGCAAGACCAAGCGCGTCCTGGTCTTCGCAACAGGTGAAAAGGCTGAGGCGGCAATCGCCGCTGGAGCCGATTTCGTCGGATCAGACGACATGATCGAGAAGGTAGCCGGCGGCTGGGTCGATTTCGACGCAGCAGTTGCAACCCCGGACCTCATGGGCAAGGTTGGCCGACTCGGCAAGGTACTGGGTCCCCGTAACCTGATGCCCAACCCGAAGACCGGTACCGTCACCCCTGACGTCACCAAGGCTGTCACCGACATCAAGGGTGGAAAGATCGACTTCCGTGTCGACAAGCACTCTAACCTTCACTTCATCATCGGCAAGGTTTCCTTCGATGAGACCAAGCTGGTTGAGAACTACGCGATCGCGCTGGAGGAAGTGCTTCGTCTGAAGCCTTCAGCCTCCAAGGGCCGCTACATTCAGAAGGCAACGGTTACCACCACCTTCGGACCGGGCATCTCGGTTGACCCCAACGTCACCAAGGTTCTGGCAGACGCATAAGGATCTGAGTGGAAAAGGCGGGTGCAGCTGTTGCTGCACCCGCCTTTTGCGTTGGATGTACCACCCAGCGCCGGGGTCGGCAGGGAAAGTGATTGACATTTCCCAATCAGGGGGCGATGATTCAGACCATGACCACTACCGACGTGAGTATCCGGCCGTATGCACTCCCGGTGTCACTGGACGTGCCGGAGGCCCAGCCATTCATTGCCGCTTCTGAGCTCAGCAACCTCATTGAGCGCGAGGTGTGGGGCAATGATGATCACTGCCACACAGCGCAGACACGGTTCGAGAGCTCGAAATCCAACGATTACGAGGAGCGGACCATCTTCCTTGCTTTCGAGGGGGAGCGGGTGGTTGGCAAGGCCGTGGTCGACGTACCGCTCACGGACAATCTTCAAACCTGCTACGCATTGGTCATTGTCCATCCGGAGCGCCGCAGGATGGGCTTCGGCTCAGCCCTCTATGCCGCCGTGGAGGATCTTGCGCTGCAGTGCGGACGCTCTACGATCATGGGCTGGACGGATCACCGCGCCGGTTTCGACCCAACCGAGGTGCTCACTCCCGCAACAGGAGCAGGCGCCTTCCCGTCGACGTCGCTCGCGGCCCGGTTCGCCACTGCCCATGGATTCTCCCTGGCGCAGGTGGACCGCTGCAGCGTTCTGCCGGCGGATTGGGACAGCAGTGCGCTCGCAGCGCTTGGTGTCGACGCAGTCCGGATCGCTGGGCCGGACTACGCGGTGGTGGACTGGGTGGACCGCTGCCCGGATGAGCTCCTCGAGGAGTACGCACACTTGCGGAAGACCATGAGCACCGATGTCCCCATGGGTGAGCTGGACTGGGAAGAGGAGATCTGGGACGGGGCGCGCGTCCGTGAGAATGAGGACCGCCTCGCGCGGGAGGGTGGCAATAGCCTCGTCAGGGCCGTTCTGCACAGGCCGAGCGGACAGCTGGTCGGTCACACCATCCTCGAAAGGCGGGCGGAGAATCCTGGGACGGTGTACCAGGAGGACACCCTGGTACTTTCCGCCCACCGAGGGCATCGCCTTGGGATGTGGCTGAAGGCAGCGAACCTGCTTGCCGTCGTCGATGTCTGGCCGGAGACGCGGCAGATCTACACCTGGAATGCCGAAGAGAACCGGCACATGCTGGACGTGAATATCGAGCTTGGGTTTACGCCCGAGGGGTATACCGCTGCCTGGCAGAAGAAGCTGAAGACCGCGCAATGAAGGGACGGGCGGCCCGATTTGGCCGCTCCGTCCCGGTCCCGTAAGATTGGGGGACCAAAGACCGTCGGTCGATGAACACCCATGTTCCTGAATCCGTTCAGTTCGTGATGTCCATCTGAAAGTTCCCGTAAGGGCGGCCAGCGCAGGTGAACGAAGCTCAACCTTCCGAGGAGCAGTAAGCTCCAATGTGGTCAAGCCCCGTGCATCTGCGCGGGGCGTTTTTATTGGGCCGATCACCGGCACCAATTCCCCGGAAGGAGGGTTATGGCAACGCCAACAAAGGTTACGGCCGTGGATGAGATCACCACCGATTTCAAGGAATCCACCGCCGCTGTCCTAACCGAATACCGTGGGCTCTCCGTTGCACAGCTCAAGGAACTGCGCCGCTCGCTCGGTGCGGAAACCAAATACGCTGTCGTCAAGAACACCCTGACTGGCATTGCAGCCAAGGAAGCCGGCATCGACGCGTTCGAAGGCCAGCTTGCCGGACCCACTGCAATCGCTTTCATCAAGGGTGACGCCGTTGCTGCGGCAAAGAGCCTGACGGATTTCGCGAAGACCAACCCACAGCTCGTCATCAAGACCGGTTACTTCGAGGGCAAGTCCCTCGACGCCTCGGCGGTAATTGCTCTTGCTGCTCTTGAGTCGCGTGAGTTCCAGCTGGCCCGTGTGGCAGGTGTCCTCAAGGCACCCATGTCCGCACTTGCCCGCACCGTCGATGCCCTGCGCATCAAGTTGGATGAGAACGGGGACGCTGCACCCGCGGCAGAAGCCGTTGCTCCCGCGGCAGAGGAAGCACCCGCAGCAGCGGATGCCGCACCTGCCGAGGCTGCTGAAGCTGCAGCCGCCCCCGAAGAGAAGTAATTCTCTTACCCACCACACTCCCGGTGCCGCGCGCACCATATCAGGAAGGATGCTTTTGCCATGGCGAAGCTCACCAACGAAGAGCTCATTGAGGCCTTCAAGGAACTGTCCATCATCGAACTCTCGGACTTCGTAAAGCTGTTCGAGGAGACCTTCGACGTCACCGCTGCTGCCGTTGCAGTTGCAGGCCCAGGCGGCGGCGGCGCAGGCGAAGCTGCTGAGGAAGAGAAGGACTCCTTCGACGTCATCCTCGAAGCTGCCGGCGACAAGAAGATCGCGGTCATCAAGGAAGTTCGCGCCCTCACCTCCCTCGGCCTGAAAGAGGCCAAGGATGTTGTGGACAGCGCTCCCAAGGCTGTTCTCGAAGGCGCCAACAAGGAAACGGCAGAGAAGGCCAAGGAGGCCCTCGAGGCTGCCGGCGCTACCGTCTCCCTCAAGTAGGTTCTTCGAACTTTCCAAAACAGCCCCGGAACCGTATGGTTCCGGGGCTGTTTTGTGTCTGCGGCTCCATGTCTGCGGCAGGGGCAGAGCCCAGCAGGCGTCAGTCGCGGTACAGCAGCAGTGCCTCGCCCTGGCCGCCGCCGCCGCAGAGGGAAACGGCGGCTTTTCCGCTGCCCCGGCGCTGCAGTTCCAGCGCCGCGTGGAGGGCAAGCCGCGCGCCCGATGCGCCGATGGGGTGGCCGAGGGCAATCGCTCCGCCGTGGATGTTGCATTTATCGAGCGGCAGGTCCAGGTCCTTGAGGGACTGGCAGGCAACGGAACCAAACGCTTCGTTGATCTCCACGAAGTCGAGGTCAGCGGTGCTCCACCCCGCGCGTTCGAGGGCCTGTTCAATCGCGCGTGACGGCTGGGAGTGCAGCGAATTGTCAGGTCCTGCCACCTGGCCGGGACGCCCGACGACGGCAAGAACCTCCCAGCCGTTGGCTTCCGCATTCTGCCGGCTGGTGAGCACCAGGGCGGCCGCGCCGTCGGACAGTGGAGAGGAGTTCCCCGCCGTGATGGTGCCGTCCTTCGCGAACGCCGGCTTCAGCCCGGCCAGGGTTTCGACGGTGGTGTTGGGCCGCAACCCCTCATCGGCGGAGACAACGAGGTCATCGCCCTTGCGTTGCGGTACGTGCACGGGAACGATCTCGTCCTTGAACACTCCGGACTCTGTTGCTGCCGCCGCACGCTGGTGCGAGGACGCTGCAACCTCATCCTGGGCCGTCCGGTCGATGCCAAGGCCGGTGTTGCCTCGTTCGGTGGACGCTCCCATTGATTCGGAGTCGAAAGCGTCAGTGAGGCCATCATGCGCAACGGAGTCAACGGCGGGCATTGTCCCGTAGGTCCAGCCCTGGCGGGCACCCGGCAGCAGATGGGGGCCGTGCGTCATGGATTCCTGCCCGCCGGCGACGACGACGTCCGCCTCCCCGCTGCGGATCAGCCGTGCGGCGTCAATCACCGCGGTCAGGCCGGAAAGGCAGACCTTGTTGACGGTCACAGTGGGAACATTCCACCCGATGCCGGCCTTGATGGAGGTCTGCCGCGCCGGGTTCTGGCCACAGCCGGCCTGCACGACGTGGCCCAGGATGACGGCGTCCACATCCGCGGCCGAGACTCCGGACCGTTCAAGCGCACCGGCAACGGCGAAGGCGCCGAGTTCGACTGCGGTGAAGGCTGCCAACTGTCCATTGAGACGGCCCTGCGGAGTGCGTGCACCACCTACGATGACAACATCCTGGGGGGTTTGCTCGAGGCTGTTCATGGGAGATTCCGCTCGCTTTCGTCATCGAATTGCACGGCGCATGGTGCTGCCGGCGCGTCCTTCTTCAAGATTACCGCCACGTCCCACTATTTCAGCTAATGATCATTCACTGAACCCTCTTGCCGCCGTCGATGTCCGCTGAACCCGTATACCACATCCGGTTGGACATTGTCGCTACCCTGACGTACAGTAGATATTTGCGTCTTCCCTCATAACCTCAGCCTTCATATAGCGGTGGGCTTTGCCACGCATTCGTCATTTAACGGACAAAGTCCCGTCGGTTTCCCTAGTCGGTTTCCCTGTGGACTGTATCCGGTGTGCGAGTGCGGGCGTCAGGTTGGCACCTCACCGGTGCGGGGAGTGATCGTAAGAACACGCCTGTTGGTCTGTGGAAGGATCCCTCTTGGTCGCCCCGAGCACCTCACTTAATGCAACCGCTACCAGCCAGGTCGACGCCGACGGCGCCGCACCCCGGCTATCATTCGCAAAGATTCACGAACCGCTGGACGTTCCCAATCTTCTTGCCCTACAGACAGACAGCTTTGACTGGCTGGTAGGCAACGAGCGCTGGAAGGCGCGCGTTGAAGAAGCGCTGAAACAGGGCCTCCAGGGTGTGGCCACCACTTCCGGCCTGGCTGACATCTTCGAAGAGATCTCTCCGATCGAGGACTTCCAGGGCACCATGTCCCTGAGCTTCTCGGAGCCTGAATTCGCTGATCCGAAGTACACCATGGCTGAGTGCAAGGACCGCGACGCAACCTACGCGGCCCCGCTGTACGTCAAGGCCGAGTTCATGAACAACAACACGGGCGAGATCAAGCAGCAGACCGTGTTCATGGGCGACTTCCCGCTGATGACGGAGAAGGGTACGTTCGTCATCAACGGCACCGAGCGTGTCGTTGTCTCCCAGCTCGTTCGTTCCCCCGGCGCATACTTCGAGCGCGCTGCGGACAAGACCAGTGACAAGGACATCTTCAGCGCGAAGATCATCCCGTCACGCGGTGCCTGGTTCGAGCTCGAGATCGACAAGCGCGATCAGGTCGGCGTACGCCTTGACCGCAAGCGCAAGCAGTCGGTCACCGTGCTCCTCAAGGCGCTCGGCTGGACTGAAGGCCAGATCCTCGAGACGTTCGGCGAGTACGACTCCATCCGCGCCACCCTCGAGAAGGACGCCACGGAGACCCAGGAAGACGCCTTGCTGGATATCTACCGCAAGCTCCGTCCGGGAGAGCCGCCCACGGTCGAGGCTGCCAAGACGCTGCTCGACAACCTGTACTTCAACTCCAAGCGCTATGACCTGGCGAAGGTTGGCCGGTACAAGATCAACCGCAAGCTCGGCATCGACAAGAACCTGGGCGATTCCGATGCCTCGGTCCTGAACATCGATGACATCGTCGCGATGATCAAGTTCCTGGTTGCCCTCCACGCCGGTGAGACCACCCTGGCGGGCAAGCGCGACGGCGAAGACGTGGAGCTCCGCGTTGAGGTTGATGACATCGACCACTTCGGCAACCGCCGCATCCGCGCCGTTGGCGAGCTCATCGAGAACCAGGTCCGTACGGGCCTGTCCCGTATGGAGCGCGTTGTCCGTGAGCGGATGACCACCCAGGACGTCGAGGCGATCACGCCGCAGACCCTGATCAATATCCGTCCGGTTGTCGCTGCGATCAAGGAGTTCTTCGGAACCTCCCAGCTGTCGCAGTTCATGGACCAGAACAACCCGCTCGCCGGCCTGACGCACAAGCGTCGCCTGTCCGCGCTGGGCCCGGGTGGTCTCTCCCGCGACCGCGCCGGTATGGAAGTCCGTGACGTCCACCCGTCGCACTACGGACGTATGTGCCCCATTGAAACTCCTGAAGGCCCGAACATCGGCCTCATTGGTTCGCTGGCGTCCTACGGCCGGATCAACACCTTCGGTTTCATCGAGACTCCGTACCGCAAGGTCGAGAACGGCATCGTCACCGACCAGATCGACTACCTCACGGCAGACGACGAAGTTGAGCGGCTGATCGCCCAGGCCAACGCACCGCTTGATGCAAAAGGCAAGTTCGAAGAGGACATGGTCCTCGTCCGTACCCGTGGTGGCTCAGGCGAGCCCGTCCTGGTGGTGGCGGCTGACGTTGAGTACATGGATGTCTCCCCGCGCCAGATGGTGTCCGTCGCTACCGCGATGATTCCGTTCCTGGAGCACGACGACGCCAACCGCGCCCTCATGGGTGCGAACATGCAGCGCCAGGCCGTGCCCCTGCTCCGTTCCGAGCGCCCCCTCGTGGGCACCGGCATGGAGCGGAACGCCGCCGTTGATGCCGGTGACGCAGTGACCGCCAACAAGGCCGGCGTGGTGTCCGAGGTGTCGGCTGATCTCGTGACCGTGCTGAACGACGACGGCACGGAGACCAACTACCCGATCATGAAGTTCGCGCGCTCCAACCAGGGCAACGCCTACAACCAGCGTGTGCTGGTTGCCGACGGCGACCGCGTCGAATACAACACGATCATCGCGGACGGTCCCTCCACGGACCAGGGCGAGCTCGCGCTCGGCAAGAACATGCTTGTTGCGTTCATGTCCTGGGAAGGCCACAACTTCGAGGACGCGATCATCCTGTCCCAGCGCATCGTCTCAGACGATGTCCTGACCTCGATCCACATCGAGGAGCATGAAGTCGATGCCCGCGACACCAAGCTCGGTGCCGAGGAAATCACGCGTGACATCCCCAATGTCTCCGAGGAGGTGCTTGGCGCGCTCGACGAGCGCGGCATCATCCACATCGGTGCAGAGGTTGAGGCCGGCGACATCCTGGTTGGCCGTGTCACCCCCAAGGGTGAGACGGAACTGACCCCGGAGGAGCGCCTGCTGCGCGCCATCTTCGGTGAGAAGAGCCGCGAGGTCCGCGACACGTCGCTCAAGGTTCCCCACGGTGAGTCGGGCACGGTCATCGGTGTCCGCATCTTTGACCGCGACAATGACGACGAGCTGCCCCCGGGCGTCAACCAGTTGGTCCGCGTCTACGTTGCACAGAAGCGCAAGATCACGGACGGCGACAAGCTGGCCGGCCGTCACGGCAACAAGGGCGTCATCTCCAAGATCCTGCCGATCGAGGACATGCCGTTCCTCGAGGACGGAACACCGGTTGATATCGTCCTGAACCCGCTGGGTGTTCCGGGCCGCATGAACGTCGGCCAGGTCCTTGAGATCCACCTTGGGTGGGCTGCCAAGCAGGGCTGGAAGATCGAGGGCGAGCCCGAGTGGCTCAAGAACCTTCCGAACCTTCCCCGGGAGATCGACACCACCACCGTCGCAACTCCCGTGTTCGACGGTGCCACCGAGGATGAGATCGTCGGCCTGCTCGGTTCCACGAACGTCACCCGCGACGGACACCGCCTGATCGGCGAGTCCGGCAAGGCGCGCATGTTCGACGGCCGCTCCGGCGAGCCGTTCCCGGATCCGATCTCCGTTGGCTACATGTACATCCTGAAGCTTCACCACCTGGTGGACGACAAGATCCACGCCCGGTCCACCGGCCCGTACTCGATGATCACGCAGCAGCCGCTGGGTGGTAAGGCGCAGTTCGGCGGGCAGCGCTTCGGTGAGATGGAAGTGTGGGCCCTCGAGGCTTACGGTGCGGCCTACACGCTGCAGGAACTCCTGACCATCAAGTCGGATGATATCCACGGACGCGTCAAGGTGTACGAGGCAATCGTCAAGGGCGAGAACATTCCCGAACCGGGTGTTCCGGAATCCTTCAAGGTTCTGATCAAGGAAATGCAGTCGCTGTGCCTGAACGTGGAAGTACTCTCCACCGACGGCACCACGATTGAGATGCGTGACTCGGATGAAGAAGTCTTCCGGGCCGCGGAAGAGCTGGGTATCGACCTCTCACGGGCCGAGCCGAGTTCTGTCGAAGAGGTTTAGCTGCTTTCGCACCGCACCGGGGATTGAACTCCGGTGCGGTGTACAGCTGAGCTCCTGCCGCACCCACGAGACTTTGTGAATTTAGAGAAGAGAGACAGGGACCATATGTCCAGCGAATCCTCATTCGGCCACATGAAAATCGGCCTGGCCACCGCGGAAGAGATCCGCGGTTGGTCGTACGGCGAAGTCAAGAAGCCGGAAACCATCAACTACCGCACGCTCAAGCCCGAGAAGGACGGACTCTTCTGCGAGAAGATCTTCGGCCCATCGCGTGACTGGGAATGCTACTGCGGCAAGTACAAGCGCGTGCGCTTCAAAGGCATCATCTGTGAGCGGTGTGGCGTCGAGGTCACCCGTGCAAAGGTACGCCGCGAGCGCATGGGCCACATCGAGCTCGCCGCTCCCGTTACACACATCTGGTACTTCAAGGGCGTTCCGTCGCGCCTGGGCTACCTCCTTGATCTGGCACCGAAGGACCTCGAAAAGGTCATCTACTTCGCGGCCTACATGATCACCTCGGTTGACGAGGAGAACCGCCACGCCGAACTGCCTAACCTCCAGGCCGAGCACGACCTCGAGAAGAAGCAGCTCGTCGACCAGCGCGACTCCGACATCGCCGCGATCGCCCGCGACCTCGAGGACGAGCTTGCCCGTCTTGAGGGTGAAGGCGCCAAGGCTGCAGACAAGAAGAAGGCTCGCGACTCGGCGGACCGCCAGATGGCGAACCTCCGCAAGCGTGCGGATGCCGAGATCGAGCGCCTCGAGCAGGTCTGGGACCGCTTCAAGAACCTCAAGGTCGCAGACCTTGAGGGTGACGAGGGCCTGTACCGCGAACTGCGCGACCGCTACGGTCTGTACTTCGAGGGCTCCATGGGAGCCGAGGCCATCAAGAAGCGCCTCGAGAACTTCGACATGCAGGCTGAGGCAGCACTGCTCCGCGACATCATCCAGAACGGCAAGGGCCAGCGCAAGACCCGCGCCCTGAAGCGTCTGAAGGTTGTCAACGCGTTCCTCACCACCACCAACAGCCCGCTGGGCATGGTGCTCGACGCCGTACCGGTGATCCCGCCGGAACTGCGCCCGATGGTGCAGCTGGACGGCGGCCGCTTCGCGACCTCCGACCTGAATGACCTGTACCGCCGCGTGATCAACCGCAACAACCGCCTGAAGCGCCTGCTCGATCTCGGCGCACCCGAGATCATCGTGAACAACGAAAAGCGCATGCTCCAGGAAGCTGTTGACTCCCTGTTCGACAACGGCCGCCGCGGCCGTCCGGTTACAGGACCGGGTAACCGCCCGCTCAAGTCGCTCTCTGACATGCTCAAGGGCAAGCAGGGTCGCTTCCGCCAGAACCTTCTCGGCAAGCGCGTCGACTACTCGGGCCGTTCGGTCATCGTCGTCGGTCCGCAGCTGAAGCTGCACCAGTGTGGTCTGCCCAAGCAGATGGCCCTGGAGCTCTTCAAGCCGTTCGTGATGAAGCGCCTGGTTGACCTCAACCACGCGCAGAACATCAAGAGCGCGAAGCGCATGGTCGAGCGCTACCGCCCGCAGGTGTGGGATGTCCTCGAAGAGATCATCACCGAGCACCCCGTGCTGCTGAACCGTGCGCCCACCCTGCACCGTCTCGGCATCCAGGCGTTCGAGCCGCAGCTGGTTGAAGGCAAGGCCCTTCAGCTCCACCCGCTGGTCTGTGGTGCGTTCAACGCTGACTTCGACGGCGACCAGATGGCAGTGCACCTGCCGCTGAGCCCGGAGGCCCAGGCCGAGGCGCGCATCCTGATGCTGTCCTCGAACAACATCCTGAAGCCGTCGGACGGCCGTCCGGTGACCCTTCCTTCCCAGGACATGATCATCGGTCTGCACCACCTCACCACCAAGCGCGAGGGTGCGGCAGGGGAGGGGCGTATCTTCTCCAGCCCGGCTGAGGCGATCATGGCTTTCGATTCCGGTGAGCTGCACCTGAACTCGGTTGTGAAGATCCGCGTTCCGCACTTCATCCCGGGCCCTGACACCGCAGCCCCCGAAGGCTGGGAAGAAGGCACTCCGGCGCTGATCGAAACGTCGCTCGGACAGGTCCTGTTCAACGACACCCTGCCCGCGGATTACCCGTGGGTGGACAAGGTCGCTGACAAGGGTGAGCTCTCCACGATCGTCAATGATCTCGCTGAGCGGTACCCGAAGGTCGTCACCGCGGCAACGCTGGACAACCTGAAGGATTCCGGTTTCTACTGGGCAACCCGCTCCGGCGTGACCGTCGCCATCTCCGACATCTCCGCGCCGATCAACAAGGCCGGGATCATGGAGGGTTACGAGAAGCAGGCAGCCAAGGTGCAGTCGCAGTTCGACAAGGGCCTCATCGCGGATGAGGAACGCCGTCAGGAACTGATTGACATCTGGAACAAGGCAACCAACGAGGTGGCCGAGTCCATGCGCGGCGCAATGCCGAAGGACAACACCATCAACCGCATGGTGTCCTCCGGTGCCCGTGGTAACTGGCTGCAGGTCCGTCAGATCGCGGGTATCCGCGGCCTGGTGGCAAACCCCAAGGGCGAGATCATCCCGCGTCCGATCAAGTCCTCCTACCGTGAGGGCCTGTCGGTTCTGGAGTACTTCATCGCTACGCACGGTGCCCGTAAGGGTCTTGCCGATACCGCTCTGCGTACCGCGAACTCGGGTTACCTGACCCGTCGTCTCGTGGACGTGTCCCAGGACGTCATCGTCCGCGAGGACGACTGCGGTACGGAGCGCGGCCTGAACGTCACCATCGCCGTACCGAACCACGACGGTGAGCTTGTCCTGCATGAGGAAGTCGAGAACTCGGCTTACGCACGCACGCTGGCCACCGACGTCGTTGATTCCAAGGGCGAAGTGCTGGCTCCTGCGGCCTCCGATGTCGGCGATGTGCTGATCAGCAAGCTGTTCGCGGCTGGCGTGACGGACATCAAGGTCCGCTCGGTCCTGACCTGTGAGTCCAGCGTTGGTACCTGCGCACTGTGCTACGGCCGTTCGCTGGCCACCGGCAAGACCGTGGATATCGGCGAGGCAGTAGGCATCATCGCCGCGCAGTCCATCGGTGAGCCAGGCACGCAGTTGACCATGCGTACCTTCCACACCGGTGGTGTTGCTTCGGCTGAAGACATCACCCAGGGTCTGCCCCGTATCCAGGAGCTCTTCGAAGCGCGTACGCCCAAGGGTGTCGCGCCGATCTCCGAGGTCGCCGGCCGGGTCACCATCGAAGACGCAGAGAAGCAGCTGCGCCTCGTGGTCACTCCGGACGACGGCTCCGAAGAGATCGCCTACCCGGTCCTGCGGCGTGCGCGTCTGCTGGTTGCCGACGGCGATCACGTCGAGGTTGGCCAGCAGCTGGTCTTCGGTGCGGTCGATCCCAAGCAGATCCTCCGTATACTCGGCCCCCGCAAGGCGCAGGAGTTCCTGGTGGACGAGGTCCAGCGCGTGTACCGCAGCCAGGGCGTAGGCATCCACGACAAGCACGTGGAAGTCATCGTCCGGCAGATGCTGCGCCGCGTCACGGTCATCGAGTCCGGCGATTCCGACCTGCTCCCCGGTGAGCTGGCCGAGCGTCGCCGCTTCGAGAACGAGAACCGCCGTGTGGTCTCCGAGGGCAAGAAGCCGGCCTCCGGCCGGCCCGAGCTCATGGGTATCACGAAGGCCTCGCTCGCCACGGAGTCCTGGCTGTCGGCCGCGTCCTTCCAGGAGACCACGCGTGTCCTCACGCAGGCCGCCATGGAAGGCAAGAGCGATCCGCTGCTCGGCCTGAAGGAGAACGTCATCATCGGTAAGCTCATCCCGGCCGGCACCGGCCTGGACCGCTACACGAAGATCACGGTCGAGCCCACCGAGGAAGCCAAGGCCAACCTGTTCACCGGTCCGAGCGCGTTCAGCGACTTTGACTACGCAGGTGTCGACGGCGGACTCAGCCCCGAGTTCCACGCCATCCCGCTGGATGACTATGACATGGGATCGAGCGACTTCCGCTAGGAGACGCTTTCCCCGTTGATTGAGTAGAGGGGCCTGGACAGCAGATTCACTGCAGTCCGGGCCCCTTTACCATGCCGTTCCAGCCACGGCGCCCAATCTGTTAGACTTATCAGGAATTGTTTGTGTGGCAGTGGATTGGCGTCTCTTCGGGCGTATCTCCGTGTTGTAGGGAACTTGTACAACGAATGCCACATTTTTGCACGCCTACGGTCGTTTCACTTTCATTTTTCGCGTAGGCACGCCAAACGACTGACAAGCTCTGATTCGCTGCTGACCGGCCACGTGTCGGCGGTGCGATGCGGAGTCAGCAGAGATCTGATCTCGAGACAACATACGGAGAACTGAGAAGTGCCTACCATTAACCAGCTGGTCCGTAAGGGCCGGTCACCTAAGGTCTCCAAGACCAAGGCGCCCGCACTGCAGGGCAGCCCCATGAAGCGCGGTGTCTGCACCCGTGTTTACACCACCACCCCGAAGAAGCCGAACTCGGCTCTGCGGAAGGTCGCACGTGTACGCCTCAACGGCGGCATCGAAGTAACCGCCTACATCCCGGGTGTCGGCCACAACCTCCAGGAGCACTCCATCGTGCTCGTGCGCGGCGGTCGTGTGAAGGACCTTCCCGGCGTGCGTTACAAGATCGTCCGTGGCGCACTGGATACCCAGGGCGTGAAGAACCGCAAGCAGGCTCGCAGCCGCTACGGCGCAAAGATGGAGAAGAAGTAATATGCCTCGTAAGGGCCCGGCCCCCAAGCGGCCGCTCGTTGTAGATCCCGTTTACGGTTCCCCCTTGGTCACCCAGCTGATCAACAAGGTGCTCGTCGACGGCAAGAAGTCCACCGCTGAGCGCATCGTCTACGGCGCACTCGAAGGTGCTCGCGCCAAGTCCGGCGGAGATCCGGTTGCAGCGCTCAAGAAGGCTATGGACAACGTCAAGCCGAGCCTTGAGGTTCGCTCCCGCCGCGTCGGTGGAGCCACGTATCAGGTTCCCGTCGAGGTCAAGCCGGGCCGCTCCACCGCCCTGGCCCTCCGCTGGCTGGTTGGCTACTCGAAGGCCCGCCGCGAGAAGACCATGACCGAGCGTCTCCAGAACGAGATCCTCGACGCTTCGAACGGTCTGGGTGCCGCTGTGAAGCGCCGCGAAGACACGCACAAGATGGCCGAGTCCAACAAGGCCTTCGCTCACTACCGCTGGTAATCGCGCTGCCGGTCTTTTCCACTGCTTCGGCGGTGTGGGGGACCGGCGGTCCAGCAGAACTCCACCTTAGAAAAGGGAGACACCGTGGCACAGGACGTGCTTACTGACCTCAACAAGGTCCGCAATATCGGCATCATGGCCCACATCGATGCCGGCAAGACCACTACTACCGAGCGCATCCTGTTCTACACGGGTGTAAACCACAAAATTGGTGAAACGCACGACGGCGCCTCGACCACTGACTGGATGGAACAGGAAAAGGAACGCGGCATCACGATCACCAGTGCCGCGGTGACCTGCTTCTGGGAACAGAACCAGATCAACATCATTGACACCCCCGGTCACGTTGACTTCACCGTTGAGGTTGAGCGCTCACTGCGCGTCCTCGACGGCGCAGTTGCTGTGTTCGACGGCAAGGAGGGCGTTGAGCCCCAGTCCGAAACCGTCTGGCGCCAGGCCGACAAGTATGAAGTGCCCCGCATCTGCTTCGTCAACAAGATGGACAAGCTGGGCGCGGACTTCTACTTCACCGTAGACACGATCATCAGCCGCCTCGGTGCCAAGCCGCTGGTCATGCAGCTGCCGATCGGTGCCGAGAATGACTTTGTCGGCGTTGTCGACCTGCTCTACATGCGCGCACTCGTGTGGCCCGGTGACTCCAAGGGCGACGTGACCATGGGCGCCAAGTATGAGATCCAGGAGATCCCGGCTGACCTCCAGGCCAAGGCTGAGGAATACCGTGCAGCCCTGGTCGAGGCCGTTGCCGAGTCTTCGGACGAGCTGATGAACAAGTACCTCGAGGGCGAAGAGCCCACCATCGAGGAACTGAAGGCCGGAATCCGTAAGCTGACGATCAACTCGGAGATCTACCCGGTCCTGTGCGGCTCGGCGTTCAAGAACCGCGGTGTCCAGCCAATGCTCGACGCCGTTATCGACTACCTGCCCTCCCCGCTGGACGTGCCGCCCATGGTCGGACACGATCCCCGCGATGAGGAAGTAGCGCTGACCCGTCAGCCGAGCACCGAGGAACCTTTCTCGGCGCTTGCCTTCAAGGTCGCTACGCACCCGTTCTTCGGTCAGCTGACCTTCGTCCGGGTGTACTCCGGACACGTCACTGCCGGCACACAGGTTGTGAACTCGACCAAGGGTAAGAAGGAGCGCATCGGGAAGCTGTTCCAGATGCACGCCAACAAGGAAATCCCTGTTGACGAAGCCTTCGCAGGGCACATCTACGCGGCGATCGGCCTGAAGGACACCACCACCGGTGACACCCTGTCTGATTCGTCCAACCAGATTGTCCTCGAGTCCATGAGCTTCCCGGAGCCGGTTATCTCGGTTGCAATCGAGCCGAAGACCAAGGGCGACCAGGAAAAGCTTTCCACCGCTATCCAGAAGCTCTCGGCTGAGGATCCCACCTTCCAGGTGTCCCTCAACGAGGACACCGGTCAGACGATCATCGCCGGCATGGGCGAGCTCCACCTGGACATCCTGGTGGACCGTATGCGTCGCGAGTTCAAGGTCGAGGCCAACGTCGGCAAGCCGCAGGTCGCGTACCGTGAAACCATCCGCGGTACGGTGCAGAAGCTCGATTACACCCACAAGAAGCAGACGGGTGGATCGGGACAGTTCGCGAAGATCCAAATCAGGATCGAGCCGATGGACACGTCCGAGGGTGAGATGTATGCCTTCGAGAACAAGGTCACCGGTGGTCGCGTTCCGCGCGAGTACATCCCGAGTGTCGACGCCGGCATCCAGGATGCGCTTAACGACGGCATCCTGGCTGGATACCCGGTAGTCGGTATCAAGGCAACGCTGCTTGACGGCGCATACCACGATGTTGACTCCTCCGAAATGGCCTTCAAGATCGCCGGTCGCATGGCGTTCAAGGAAGCTGCCCGCATGGCAAAGCCTGTGCTGCTCGAACCGCTGATGGAGGTGGAAGTCCGCACGCCCGAGGAATACATGGGTGATGTGATCGGCGACCTCAACTCCCGCCGTGGCCAGATGCAGTCCATGGAGGACGCAAGCGGTGTCAAGGTCATCAAGGCGCACGTGCCGCTGTCCGGCATGTTCGGCTACATCGGCGACCTGCGTTCAAAGACCCAGGGACGCGCGGTCTACTCAATGCAGTTCGACAGCTACTCGGAGGTCCCGAAGGCAGTAGCCGACGAGATCATCCAGAAGACTCGCGGAGAGTAATCCCGGCTCGTCCGGACAGTAATTTCACCAAAATAAAAGCCCCCAGTAGACTTGCATGAGTTTCAGCCGCGAAAAGCGTGGCTGGGGAGTAAGTCTTCTAAAAACGTTCTAGGAGGAACCCGTGGCGAAGGCAAAGTTCGAGCGGACTAAGCCGCACGTTAACATCGGCACCATTGGTCACGTTGACCATGGAAAGACCACGTTGACGGCTGCCATTTCCAAGGTGCTGTATGACAAGTACCCCAACCTCAACGAGGCACGCGACTTCGCGTCCATCGACTCGGCTCCCGAGGAGAAGCAGCGCGGCATCACCATCAACATCTCGCATGTTGAGTACCAGACCGAGAAGCGCCACTATGCACACGTAGACGCTCCCGGCCACGCTGACTACATCAAGAACATGATCACCGGTGCCGCGCAGATGGACGGAGCAATCCTTGTGGTTGCTGCGACCGACGGCCCGATGGCCCAGACCCGCGAGCACGTTCTGCTTGCCCGCCAGGTTGGTGTTCCCTACCTGCTGGTCGCGCTGAACAAGTCCGACATGGTCGACGACGAGGAACTTCTGGACCTCGTGGAGATGGAAGTCCGCGAACTGCTCAGCGCGCAGGGCTTCGACGGCGACGAGGCACCTGTGGTGCGCGTTTCCGGACTGAAGGCTCTCGAAGGCGACCCCGAGTGGGTCAAGTCCGTTGAGGACCTGATGGATGCTGTGGACAACAGCGTTCCGGACCCCGTCCGCGACAAGGACAAGCCGTTCCTGATGCCGGTTGAGGATGTTTTCACCATCACAGGCCGCGGAACCGTTGTCACGGGCCGCGCCGAGCGTGGAACCCTCAAGATCAACTCGGAAATCGAGATTGTCGGAATCCGTCCGGTCCAGAAGACCACGGTTACCGGTATCGAGATGTTCCACAAGCAGCTCGACGAGGCTTGGGCCGGCGAGAACTGTGGTCTGCTGCTCCGCGGTATCAAGCGCGAAGACGTAGAGCGTGGCCAGGTTATCGTGAAGCCGGGTTCGATCACCCCGCACACCGACTTCGAGGCCAACGTCTACATCCTGGCCAAGGACGAAGGCGGGCGTCACAACCCGTTCTACTCCAACTACCGTCCGCAGTTCTACTTCCGCACCACTGACGTCACCGGTGTCATCACCCTCCCCGAGGGCACCGAGATGGTCATGCCTGGCGACAACACTGAGATGACCGTTGCGCTCATCCAGCCCATCGCCATGGAAGAGGGCCTCGGCTTCGCTATCCGCGAAGGCGGCCGCACCGTTGGATCAGGTCGCGTCACCAAGATCAACAAGTAGCATCTGTTCTGCTTGAGAAAGCCCCGCTGCGTCATCGCAGCGGGGCTTTCGTCTTTGTACCGTAGAGTTATCCGGTGCAAATTTACTCAAACGTCCCGCTGCAGCGGGGCTGGCAGATCCTGACTGATCTGTGTGCAATAGCCGTAGTCGTCGTCGCGTGGCTTTTCTCGCGCGCGACCTTCGAAGCGGTTTCTGGACTCGCGGTGTTCGGCCGCGGCATGCAAGATGCCGGCAGCGGGTTCCAATCGACCATGAGTGATGCCGCTGAACGCATCGGGGGAGTGCCCCTCATCGGAGATGAGGCAAGCGCGCCCTTCCTGAACGCTGCAGAAGCAGGCGGATTCTTCATCAGTGCCGGTCAGGATCAGCAGGACTCGGTTGCCCAGGCTGCAGCAGTGGTGGGTTGGGCTATTTTCCTGCTCCCGGTCCTGGTCCTCATTCCGTTGTGGCTGGTCCCGCGCGTGCAATTCGTTGTGCGGTCCACGCGCACCCGTCGCCTGAGCCGCGAGGCCGGCGGGAAAGAGCTTCTTGCGCTGCGTGCTCTGGTCCTCGCGAAACCCTCCCAGTTGCAGAAGGTCTCTGTTGATCCCGTGCGCGCGTGGCGCGACGGTGACCCAGCTACAGTGGACCGGCTTGCACAGCTTGCACTGGAGCGTGTTGGAGTGAGGTCCCGCTAGCACCCGAACGGCGTGTCGGCAAGCTGATACAGGGCCGGATTCGCAATGTGCCGCATAATCTGGCAGACTAAATGAGTTGTTCAAGCGCCTGTGCGCGCGGTTTGAGCTGTAGTCCCGGTCAGGATAATGCCTGACGCAGGGTCGCATCCGCCGCGGAAGCTGGCCCAAATATAACCCACCCCAATCGGATAGCTCGGATTCAGCGGGATTCTTCGCATTCTTTTGTAGAAGATACGCGACACGCCCGAGCGCGGGGGTCGGAGCCTCGGCAGGGTGAGGAACCCGGAACTATCCGGATTCAGTCTGCTGGAGGAGCGCCATAACAACGGGCGCAACGTACGTAGCCAGGAACGTCACCGCACGGTGGCGCTCTACATGAAGAGAGAGAGTCGAGACGCCATGGCGGGACAAAAGATCCGCATCCGGCTGAAGTCGTATGACCACGAGGTCATTGACGTTTCAGCTCGGAAGATCGTTGAGACGGTGACGCGCGCAGGCGCAACGGTAGTCGGCCCCGTGCCGCTGCCCACGGAGAAGAACGTTTACTGCGTTATCCGGTCGCCGCACAAGTATAAGGACAGCCGCGAGCACTTTGAAATGCGCACACACAAGCGTCTGATCGACATCATTGACCCCACGCCCAAGGCCGTCGACTCGCTCATGCGCCTCGACCTTCCCGCGGACGTGAACATCGAGATCAAGCTGTAAGGGAGAGAAGATAACTATGTCTACTTCGCTTACGCGCCAGGTCAAGGGACTGCTGGCTACCAAGCTCGGCATGACCCAGGTCTGGGATGAAAACAACCTCCTCGTACCGGTGACGGTCCTGCAGGCTGACTCCAACGTCATCACGCAGCTGCGCACCGCTGCCGCTGACGGCTACAGTGCTGTTCAGATCGGCTTCGGCCAGATCGATCCGCGCAAGGTCACCAAGCCGCTCGCCGGCCACTTCGAAAAGGCCGGCGTCACGCCGCGCCGCCACGTTGTCGAGCTGCGCACGTCCGATGTTGATTCCTACTCGCTCGGCCAGGAACTCTCTGTTGAGCTGTTCGAAGCCGGCCAGCAGGTCGACGTCATCGGCAAGACCAAGGGCAAGGGCTTTGCCGGCGTCATGAAGCGTCACGGCTTCCACGGCGTCGGAGCATCGCACGGTGCTCACAAGAACCACCGCAAGCCCGGCTCGATCGGTGGCGCCTCCACCCCCAGCCGCGTCTTCAGGGGTATGAAAATGGCAGGCCGTATGGGTGCCGTTCGCCAGACCACCCTGAATCTCACCGTTCATGCTGTGGACGTCGAGAAGTCGCTGCTGCTGATCAAGGGTGCCGTCCCCGGCGCCCGCGGACAGGTCGTACTTGTACGCACCGCCGTGAAGGGAGCATAAGTCATGGCTACCAATACTGCTGCCAAGGGCTCAGCGAGCACCTTGAACGTTGATCTCCCCGCTGAGATCTTCGATGTACAGACCAACGTTCCGCTGCTGCACCAGGTCGTCGTGGCCCAGCTTGCTGCCGCCCGTCAGGGTACGCACAAGACCAAGACACGCGCCGAGGTCAGCGGAGCCGGCCGCAAGCCGTTCAAGCAGAAGGGCACCGGCCGCGCACGCCAGGGCTCTATCCGCGCACCGCACATGACCGGCGGTGGCGTTGTCCACGGCCCCACTCCGCGTGACTACAGCCAGCGCACCCCCAAGAAAATGAAGGCCGCCGCCCTGCGCGGTGCCCTCTCCGACCGGGCACGCAACGGACGCATTCACGTCATCGAGTCGCTGATCGGCGGTGAGAAGCCGTCGACAAAGGCCGCAATGGTCGCGCTGCGCGGTGTCTCGGAGCGTCCCAACCTGCTGCTCGTCATCGAGCGTTCAAATGACCAGGCCGCACTGTCCGTGCGCAACCTGCTCGACGTCCACACCCTGTATGTGGATCAGCTGAACACCTATGACGTACTCGTATCGGACGACGTGATTTTCACGAAGGCCGCCTACGACACCTTTGTTGGTACGGCGCAGGCTGCCGGCTCTGCCGAAGGCATTACTACTGAGGAGGACGCCAAGTGAGTGGCTCCATCACCAAGGATCCTCGCGACGTCGTCATTGCACCCGTCGTGTCGGAGAAGAGCTACGGACTGATCGACGAAGGAAAGTACACCTTCCTGGTCGACCCGCGCTCCAACAAGACCGAGATCAAGCTGGCCGTGGAGAAGATTTTCTCCGTAAAGGTCGACTCGATCAACACCATCAACCGTGTAGGGAAGCGCAAGCGCACCCGCTTCGGATGGGGACAGCGCAAGGACACCAAGCGCGCAATTGTCACCCTAAAAGAAGGCACGATCGACATCTTCGGCGGTCCGCTCAGCTGAGCGGAGACCACTTTAACGAGGAACTGAAAAATGGCTATCCGCAAATACAAGCCGACAACCCCGGGCCGTCGCGGCTCGAGCGTTGCCGACTTCGCAGAAATCACACGGTCGACGCCGGAGAAATCCCTGGTGCGTCCGCTCCCCAAGAAGGGCGGCCGCAACAACTCCGGAAAGATCACCACCCGTCACAAGGGTGGTGGACACAAGCGTCAGTACCGTCTCATCGACTTCCGTCGTCATGACAAGGACGGAGTCAACGCCCGCGTTGCCGAGATCGAATACGATCCCAACCGCACCGCGCGCATTGCACTCCTGCACTACATTGACGGCACGAAGCGCTACATCATCGCGCCGAACAAGCTGAAGCAGGGCGACAACGTTGAGGCCGGCCCCGGCGCCGACATCAAGCCCGGCAACAACCTGCCGATGCGCAACATCCCCGTGGGTACTGTTATCCACGCTGTTGAGCTTCGTCCCGGCGGCGGTGCCAAGATGGCACGCTCCGCAGGGGCATCGGTCCAGCTCGTTGCCAAGGAAGGCCGCTTCGCGCAGCTTCGCCTGCCGTCCGGTGAAATCCGCAACGTTGATGTGCGCTGCCGCGCCACCATCGGCGAGGTCGGCAATGCCGAGCAGTCGAACATCAACTGGGGCAAGGCAGGCCGCATGCGCTGGAAGGGCGTTCGCCCGACCGTCCGCGGTGTTGCGATGAACCCGGTCGATCACCCGCACGGTGGTGGTGAGGGCAAGACCTCCGGTGGACGTCACCCGGTCAACCCGAACGGTAAGGCCGAAGGCCGTACCCGCCGTCCCAACAAAGAAAGCGACTCGCTCATTGTGCGTCGCCGTCGTTCCGGCAAGAACAAGCGATAGGAGCCTGGAAACATGCCACGCAGCCTGAAGAAAGGCCCCTTCGTCGATCAGCACCTGTTCGTCAAGGTGGACCGCGAGAACGAGAAGGGCACCAAGAACGTCATCAAGACGTGGTCCCGCCGTTCCATGATCATCCCGGACATGCTCGGCCACACCATTGCCGTGCATGACGGGCGCAAGCACATTCCGGTGTTTGTCACCGAGTCGATGGTCGGGCACAAGCTCGGCGAATTCGCTCCCACGCGGACATTCCGCGGCCATGTGAAGGACGACCGCAAGGGCAAGCGCCGCTAAGGCGCCTGTTTCTACGGCTAAGACGAGAGAAGGAAAGCAATGGAAGCCAAGGCTATTGCGCGTCATCTGCGCGTAACGCCTATGAAGGCCCGGCGCGTCGTCAACCTTGTTCGTGGTAAGCAAGCGAATGAGGCTCTGGCAATCCTGAAGTTTGCCCCCCAGGCAGCTTCGGAGCCGGTTTTCAAGGTAGTACAGTCGGCGATCGCCAACGCCCGGGTCCTCGCGGACCGCGACGGCCTGGCGTTCGACGAAGGCGACCTCATCATCAGCGAAGCGTTTGTTGATGAAGGCCCGACCATGAAGCGGTTCCAGCCGCGAGCTCAGGGTCGTGCATTTCAGATCAAGAAGCGGACCAGCCACGTCACTGTGGTAGTCGCTACCCCTGAGAAAGTGGAGGCTCGCTAAGTGGGACAGAAAGTAAACCCGCACGGGTTCCGACTCGGCATCACCACTGACCACCGGTCACACTGGTTTGCTGACAGCAACAAGCCGGGCCAGCGCTACAAGGACTTCGTTCGCGAGGACATCAAGATCCGTCAGCTCATGTCCACGGGCATGGACCGCGCAGGCATCGCCAAGGTTGAGATCGAGCGCACCCGCGACCGCGTTCGTGTGGATATCCACACAGCACGTCCCGGTATCGTCATCGGCCGCCGCGGCGCCGAAGCGGACCGCATCCGCGGCGAGCTCGAGAAGCTCACAGGCAAGCAGGTTCAGCTGAACATCCTCGAGGTCAAGAACCCCGAGATCGAGGCACAGCTTGTTGCCCAGGGCGTCGCTGAGCAGCTCTCTTCGCGTGTGGCTTTCCGCCGCGCCATGAAGAAGGCCATGCAGTCGGCACAGCGTGCCGGTGCCAAGGGCATCCGCGTACAGTGCTCCGGCCGTCTCGGCGGCGCGGAAATGAGCCGCTCGGAGTTCTACCGCGAAGGCCGTGTGCCCCTGCACACCCTGCGTGCGAACATCGACTACGGCTTCTTCGAAGCGAAGACCACCTTCGGCCGCATCGGCGTGAAGGTATGGATCTACAAGGGCGACGTCACCGCCAAGGAGCTCGCAGCCCAGGCTGCCGCAGCACCTTCGCGTGGCCGTGGTGGCGGAGACCGACCGGGCCGTGGCCCGGCCGGCGCTGACCGCGGAGGCGATCGCGGAGGCGACCGTCGTCGTCGTAATACCGATCGCGGTGCCGGTCAGGGTGAAGCCAACGCTGCTCCCGCCGAGACCGCACCGGCCGAGTCCGCTGCTGCAGCGGAAGGAGGACAGGCTTAAATGCTTATCCCACGTCGAGTGAAGTTCCGTAAGCAGCATCACCCCGGTCGTTCGGGCGCTGCTACCGGCGGCACGGAGGTCAGCTTTGGTGAGTGGGGTATCCAGGCTCTGAGCCCGGCATACGTCACCAACCGCCAGATCGAATCCGCGCGTATCGCAATGACCCGTCACATCAAGCGTGGTGGAAAGGTGTGGATCAACATCTACCCGGACCGTCCGCTGACCAAGAAGCCTGCTGAAACCCGTATGGGTTCCGGTAAGGGTTCCCCTGAGTGGTGGGTCGCCAACGTCAAGCCGGGGCGCGTTCTCTTTGAACTCTCCGGTGTCAATGAAGAGGTAGCTCGCGAGGCACTGCGCCTGGCGATCCATAAGCTGCCGTTGAAGGCACGTATCGTGCGTCGTGAGGGTGGTGAATAGTCATGGCACTCGGTTCAAAGGAACTGGCAACCGACCAGCTGGATGGGTTCGATAAGGACCGTCTGGTGGAGGAACTCGCCAAGGCTAAGGAAGAGCTGTTCAACCTGCGCTTCCAGTCAGCCACCGGTCAGCTTGAAAATCACGGCCGCCTGCGCTCGGTGAAGCGGGATATCGCCCGCATCTACACCGTGCTGCGCGAGCGCGAGCTGGGACTCCGACCCGACGTCGTTGCCCCGGTAGAAGAAGCAAAGACTGAAAAGGCCGGCAAGAAATCGAAGGGTTCCAAGGCTGCCTCCACAAAGGACGAAAAGTCCGTGGAAACACAGGCTTCTGAGGAGGACGCCAAATGAGTGAAGAGAAGAACGGCGCTGTAGAGGCTGACGCCCGCGGTAACCGTAAGACCCGCCGCGGCTACGTCGTGTCGGACAAGATGGACAAGACGGTAGTCGTGCAGGTGGAGGACCGTGTGAAGCACGCCCTCTACGGCAAGGTCCTCCGCCGCAGCTCCAAGGTCAAGGTCCACGATGAGCAGAACACCGCCGGCATCGGCGACATGGTTCTGATCAGCGAGACCCGCCCGCTGTCCGCTACCAAGCGGTGGCGCCTGGTGGAAATCCTGGAAAAGGCCAAGTAAGGCCAAGTAAGGCCACGTAAGGCCAAGCACCGTCGATTCGTCGACAACGGCAGTCCCTCGTTCCTCGCGGAACGGGGGACTGCTTGCGTTTCGATCCGTGCTAGGATATTGAGTTTGTATGGCGCCTTCCGTGTAGATTTCATCTGCACTTCCCGAGCGTCATCATGAAAACCTCGTAAACAATCGTGCTCCGGCATAGTACTTCCCTGCGCTTCGGCGACTGGGAGGCAAATGCCTCGGGCACGGGCGTTTAGGCCCATCCCTGGCAAAATCCAGGTGGGTCCAGAGACACCCCGATCAACCGTTCCGCAAGGCTCATTCCGTATGCATGATTTCGGTCTGAGAACCGGCGCGACGCAAGGAGTAGATAGTGATTCAGCAAGAGTCGCGACTCAAGATCGCCGACAACACCGGTGCTAAGGAAATCCTTACCATTCGTGTTCTCGGTGGATCCGGACGTCGCTACGCAGGAATTGGCGACGTCATCGTCGCCACCGTCAAAGACGCCATCCCTGGTGGGAACGTCAAGAAGGGCGATGTGGTCAAGGCCGTCATCGTCCGCACCAAGAAGGAACGCCGCCGTGCGGATGGTTCCTACATCAAGTTCGATGAGAACGCTGCCGTCATCCTCAAGGCCGACGGCGATCCCCGTGGTACCCGTATCTTCGGTCCGGTCGGTCGCGAACTTCGCGACAAGCGCTTCATGAAGATCATTTCACTGGCCCCGGAGGTGCTGTAGTCATGGCTCAGACCCGTTCGAAGCTGAAGATCAAGAAGGGTGACCTCGTTCAGGTCATCACCGGCGCCAAGCAGGAGCGCGGCGGAGACCGCGGCAAGCAGGGCAAGGTCCTCAAGGTATTCCCTGAGAGCAACCGTGTACTGGTCGAAGGCATCAACCGCATCACGAAGCACACCAAGGCTGGGCAGACGCAGCGCGGTACCAAGACCGGTGGCATCGAGACCGTTGAGGCTTCCATCCACATCAGTAACGTCGCAGTGGTAGACCCGGAGAGCAAGAAGCCCACCCGCGTCGGCTACCGCACCGAAACCGTGGAGCGGGACGGCCGTGAGCGCACGGTCCGCATCCGCGTCGCCAAGGCATCAGGGAAGGATCTGTAATGACTGCTGAAGCCGTAGAAACAAAGATCACCCCCCGCCTGAAGGCCCGCTACGCATCGGAAATCAAGTCGACGCTGCTGGAGGAATTCAGCTACAGCAACGTCAACCAGGTTCCCCGGCTGGTCAAGGTCGTCGTGAACATGGGTGTTGGAGATGCCGCCAAGGACTCCAAGCTCATTGACGGTGCGGTCCGCGACCTCACCCAGATCACCGGCCAGAAGCCGCAGGTCACCAAGGCACGCAAGTCCATCGCGCAGTTCAAGCTCCGCGAAGGAATGCCGATCGGTGCGCACGCAACTCTGCGCGGAGACCGCATGTGGGAATTCGTCGACCGCCTGGTCTCGCTGGCACTGCCCCGTATCCGTGACTTCCGCGGCCTCAACGGGCGCCAGTTCGACGGCAACGGCAACTACACCTTCGGTCTCACGGAGCAGTCAATGTTCCACGAGATCGACCAGGACAAGATTGACCGTGTCCGTGGCATGGACATCACCGTTGTGACCACCGCCAAGACTGACGCCGAAGGCCGCGCACTGCTCAAGGCGCTCGGCTTCCCGTTCAAATCCGAAGACTAATTCAACTACGTTGCAGGTCCGTTCCGGGGTCTGGCCAGCTGATGCTGGTTCTCACCGGAGTAGCGGAAACCGTTCCGAGGAAGGGCTAGAGCCCAATGACAATGACAGATCCAGTTGCAGACATGCTTACGCGTCTCCGCAACGCCAACTCGGCATACCACGACACCGTGTCCATGCCATACAGCAAGCTGAAGGCACGCGTTGCCGACATCCTGAAGGCCGAAGGCTACATCGGCGGCTGGAAGGAAGAAGAGGCTGAGGTGGGCAAGAAGCTCACCATCGACCTCAAGTTCGGTCCTGACCGTCAGCGCTCCATCGCGGGCATCCGGCGCATCTCCAAGCCGGGCCTGCGCGTCTACGCAAAGTCCACCAATCTGCCGCACGTACTGGGCGGACTGGGCATTGCCATCCTGTCCACGTCCTCCGGTCTGCTCACAGACCGCCAGGCAGCCAAGAAGGGTGTAGGTGGGGAAGTCCTCGCCTACGTCTGGTAGCGGGAAAGGGAAAGAGAAAAATGTCACGTATTGGACGTCTCCCCATCACCGTGCCCGCAGGCGTTGAGGTCAAGGTTGACGGCAGTGTTGTTTCCGTCAAGGGATCGAAGGGCGAGCTGAGCCACTCTGTTGCCAGCCCCATCCAGGTATCGCTTGAGGAAAGCACCATCACCGTCTCCCGCCCGAATGACGAGCGCGAAGCGCGTTCGCTGCACGGCCTGACCCGCACCCTGATCTCCAACATGATTGTTGGAGTGACCGAGGGCTACAAGAAGAACCTTGAGATTGTCGGCACCGGTTACCGCGTGCAGGCCAAGGGTTCAGACCTGGAGTTCGCACTGGGCTACAGCCACCCCGTGGCCGTCAAGGCCCCGGAGGGCATCACGCTCACCGTGGACAGCCCCACGAAGGTGTCCGTCTCCGGCATCAACAAGCAGCAGGTCGGCGAAGTTGCTGCGAACATCCGCAAGCTGCGCCGTCCGGATCCCTATAAGGGCAAGGGCATCCGCTACGCGGGCGAAATTATTCGCCGCAAGGTCGGAAAGGCTGGTAAGTAACCATGACACTGAGCATCAACAAGAAGCGCACGTCGAAGAGCAAGTCCGCCCAGCGCGGACGGCGCCACCTTCGGGTCCGCAAGCGCATTACCGGTACTGCTGTCCGTCCCCGTCTGGTGGTCAACCGTTCAGCCCGCCACATGTTCGTGCAGGTTGTCGACGACACCAAGGGCATCACTGTGGCATCGGCGTCGACCCTCGAAGCGGACCTGCGTTCGTTCGACGGCGACAAGACCGCCAAGGCCAAGCGCGTCGGCGAGCTCGTTGCTGAGCGGGCAAAGGCTGCGGGCATTGAGGCAGTCGTCTTCGACCGTGGGGGCAACAAGTACCACGGCCGGGTTGCCGCAATCGCAGACGGCGCACGTGAAGGTGGGCTGGCACTGTGACCGAGCAGAATAACGCAAAGGAAGCCTCATTGAATACGGCAAAGGCTGAGCAGCCAGCAACCGAAGCTCCCGCGGCCGGAACCACCGAGACGGCGTCAGCTACTGACGACCGCCGCGGCGGCGGCGGTCGCCGTGGAGAGCGCGGCGGCCGTGACAGCGGTCGCGGCGGACGCGATGGCGGCCGTGGCGGACGCGACGGTGGTCGTGACGACAAGGACAAGTTCGTAGAGCGCGTCGTGTCGATCAACCGCGTATCAAAGGTCGTCAAGGGCGGCCGGCGGTTCAGCTTCACCGCACTCGTTGTTGTCGGCGACGGCAACGGCATGGTCGGTGTCGGCTACGGCAAGGCAAAGGAAGTTCCCTCGGCTATCGCCAAGGGCGTGGAGGAAGCCAAGAAGTCCTTCTTCAAGGTTCCCCGCATCGGTGGCACAGTTCCGCACCTGGTGCAGGGCGAGGCCGCTGCCGGCGTCGTACTCCTGCGCCCGGCGTCTCCCGGTACCGGTGTAATCGCCGGTGGTCCGGTGCGCGCTGTGCTGGAGTGCGTCGGTATCCACGATGTCCTTTCCAAGTCACTCGGATCCTCCAACGCCATCAACATTGTTCACGCAACTGTTGACGCGCTGAAGAGGCTCGAAGAGCCCCAGGCTGTAGCGGCACGCCGTGGCCTGCCGCTCGACCAGGTTGCTTCCACGTCGATGCTGCACGCTATGCAGGATCAGAAGGCAGGTGCGTAATGACTGCTATTACACCCAAGCGCGTGGTTGTCAGCTCAGCGAAGCTGGAAATCACCCAGATCAAGTCCGTCATTGGCGGTAAGCAGAACCAGCGCGACACCCTTCGTTCACTCGGCCTGAAGCGGATCGGACACACCGTTGTCCGTAACGCTGACGCAGTGACCGTAGGCATGGTCAACACGGTTCCGCACCTCGTGAAGGTTGAGGAGGCCAAGTAATGGCAGAGAAGAAGACGGTGGAGGAATCCACCGAGAAGAAGCCGGCCCGCAAGCCTGCTGCCAAGTCCGTTGCCGCTCAGGAAACTGCTGA
The DNA here is from genome assembly GCF_016907495.1 of Arthrobacter tumbae. Taxonomy (NCBI): domain Bacteria; kingdom Bacillati; phylum Actinomycetota; class Actinomycetes; order Micrococcales; family Micrococcaceae; genus Arthrobacter; species Arthrobacter tumbae. The sequence goes on along the minus strand of NZ_JAFBCC010000001.1, from coordinate 577,705 downwards.
GAGCACGCCCCGCGTCCACGCGCTGAAGGTACACCACCTTCGTCCCGCCCCCGGAGCCAAAACCGCAAAGACCCGCGTTGGTCGCGGTGAGGGTTCCAAGGGTAAGACCGCAGGCCGTGGTACCAAGGGCACCAAGGCACGCTACTCGGTCAAGGCAGGATTCGCTGGTGGGCAGCTGCCGCTGCACATGCGCCTGCCGAAGCTGCGTGGGTTCAAGAACCCGTTCCGCGTTGAGTACCAGGTAGTGAACCTGGACAAGCTCAATGAGCTCTACCCCGAAGGCGGCGAGGTGTCCGTTGACAGCCTGATCGCCAAGGGCGCAGTGCGCAAGAACCAGCTCGTCAAGGTGCTGGGAACGGGCGACATCGCGGTCAAGGTGGACGTCAAGGTTCACGCCGTGTCCGCCAGCGCTGCCGAGAAGATCACCGCCGCCGGCGGTTCCGTCTCGGGGCTCTAGTTCCCAGCCTCGGTAGCCGGCTGTGATCTAGCTCATGAAGCAACTAGACTCTTGGTGGGCCGGAATCTCCGGTCCACCAGGAGTTTGTTTCGTTTAACAGGCTCAATTGATTCCCCGGGTTCTTTTGCGCCCGGTTCCACCCGTTAGACTCGGTTGGTGCGTATTGCCCGTGAAGGGCCACTAAGACTTAATCAGGAGGACGCTTGCTTAGCGCTATTGGCCGGGCTTTCCGGACGCCAGACTTGCGGCGCAAGCTGTTGTTCACGCTGGGAATCATCACCATCTTCCGTTTGGGTGCGTTCATCCCGGCGCCCGGTGTTGACTACGGCAACGTGCAGCAGTGTTTGCAGCTCGGCAACACAGAGGGCGGCCTCTACCAGTTCGTGAACCTCTTCAGCGGCGGTGCGCTGCTGCAGGTGTCCATCTTTGCTCTCGGGATCATGCCCTACATCACGGCCAGCATCATCACGCAGCTGCTCCGTGTGGTCATTCCCCGTTTCCAGGAGCTGCACCAGGAAGGCGCACAGGGACAGGCACAACTGACCCAGTACACGCGCTATCTGACGATTGCCCTCGGGCTGCTGAACGCCACGACGCTGGTGTCGTTGGCGCGATCAGGTGCCTTGCTGGGTAACTGTCCGGTGCCGATCATCCCGGACGACAGCCTCATCACCATCATCCTGCTCATCCTCACCCTGACCGCCGGTACTGGCCTCATCATGTGGATGGGCGAGCTCATCACCGAGCGCGGCGTCGGCAACGGCATGTCGCTGCTGATCTTCACCGCGATCGCTGCGGGTTTCCCCAGCTCGCTGGGTGAGATCCTGCGCACGCAGGGCTGGAGCGTCTTCATCAGCGTCCTGGTAGTAGGCGTCATTGTGGTGATGCTCGTGATTTTCGTTGAGCAGTCACAGCGCCGTATTCCGGTGCAGTATGCCAAGCGCATGGTGGGCCGCCGCACGCTGGGCGGCAGCAGCACCTACATACCGATCAAGGTCAACATGGCGGGCGTCATCCCCGTGATCTTCGCATCATCGATGCTGTACCTCCCGTCGCTGATCGCCCAGTTCAACACCCCCACGGATGGCGAGACGCCGCCTCCGGAGTGGGTCAACTGGATCACCACCTACCTGACCTCGGGTGATCACCCCCTCTACATGGCGTTGTACTTCGCGATGATCGTGTTCTTCACGTATTTCTACGTGGCGATCACCTTCAACCCGGACGAAGTGTCGGAGAACATGAAGAAGTACGGCGGCTTCATCCCGGGTATCCGGGCGGGGCGGCCTACGGCTGAGTACCTCCAGTACGTCCTGTCCCGCATCACCCTGCCGGGCGCCATCTACCTCGGTCTTGTTGCGCTCATCCCGTTGATCGCGCTCGTGGTCATCAATGCAAACCAGAACTTCCCGTTCGGTGGAGTCTCGATCCTCATCATGGTCGGCGTTGGCCTCGAGACGGTGAAGCAAATTGACGCGCAGCTGCAGCAGCGCCACTACGAAGGGTTATTGCGATGACACGGATGCTCATCATTGGGCCGCCCGGGTCCGGCAAGGGCACGCAGGCCGCGCGTATCTCCGAGCGGCTGGGAGTGGTGGCAATTTCCACCGGAGACATCTTCCGCGAGAACGTCCGCAACGAGACCCCGCTCGGCATTGAAGCAAAGAAGTACATGGACGCCGGAGACTTCGTTCCGGACAGCGTGACCAACAGCATGGTCCGCGCGCGTCTCACTGAAGACGACGTCCAGGAAGGTTTCCTGCTTGACGGATATCCCCGCACCGCCGCCCAGGTGACCGAGCTGGATGACATCCTTCAGCAGAATGACCTGGCCCTCGACGTCGTGCTGCAGCTCACGGCGGATGACGAGGAACTGGTCCGCCGGCTCCTGGGCCGGGCGCGCCTCGACGGTCGCACCGATGACAATGACGTTGTGATCCGGCATCGCCTGGACCTCTACCACGAGCAGACCGAGGTTGTTGTCTCCCAGTACGAGGCACGCGGCATCGTGACCCGGGTTGATGGCATCGGCGCAATCGATGAAGTGACCGAGCGCGTCATGTCGGCACTGAAAGTGACGCAGTAACCGCGATGTTTCGTCAGCAGCGGGTCGAGTACAAGTCGGCAGAGCAGATCCGGATCATGCGGACCGCGGGCCTCGTGCTCTCCGATGCCCTGGACCGGACGGTCGCTGCCGCCCGGGTAGGCGTGTCCACCCTCGAGCTCGACGCAGTGTTCTCCGGGGTCCTCAAGGACGCCGGCGCCACTTCCAACTTCCTCGGCTATCACGGCTTCCCGAACAGCATCTGCACCTCGGTGAACCATGAGGTGGTGCACGGTATCCCCGGCGAATATGTGCTGCAGGACGGCGACATCATCTCGATCGACGGCGGCGCCATCGTCCGCGGCTGGCATTCGGACTCCGCCCATACGGTCATCGTCGGTACGCCCCGTCCGGAGGACGTGCACCTGTCCAGGGTCACCGAGGAAGCCATGTGGCGGGGGATCGCTGCCCTGGCCTCCGGCAAGCACGTGGGTGACATCGGCGCAGCCATCGATGACTATGTGTCCGCCGCCGAGGGCCCTCACCTCGGCATCCTGCAGGATTACGTCGGCCACGGTATCGGTACGCAGATGCACCAGTCACCGGACGTACTGAATTACCGCAGCAGCCACCGCGGCCCCAGGATCAAGCCGGGGCTTTGCCTGGCGATCGAGCCCATGCTCGTTCAGGGTCGCGTGGAAACGGCAGTCCTGGATGATGACTGGACAGTGGTCACCGTTGACGGCAAGCGCGCCTGCCAGTGGGAACACACCGTGGCAGTGCACGACGGCGGTATCTGGGTTCTCAGCGCGGCTGACGGCGGTGCCGCAAAGCTGGCTGAACTCGGCGTGACGGTCGCGCCGCTCGGCTGAGGTTCTCCCGGAACCACCTATGGCAGAGTGCGCGGATTTAACTTCTGGCACGCCGTAGCGTAGAGTTATTTGTTGGTTGTCGCTACTTTTGCGCCCTTTTGCGCCCTTCCTCCGAACGGTCTGTTCCGTTGCGGGTGGAACGGGATCTCGCGATCCCGGGTGGGGGAGTCAGGCAATCAAAACCCCTAGACCGTCCGCCCCGCAAGTGGCGGCACAGAAGTTAGCGGAGGATATGGCCAAGAAAGACGGTGTCATTGAGATTGAAGGCACTGTGAACGAGGCTCTGCCCAACGCGATGTTCCGCGTTGAGTTGGCCAACGGACACATTGTTCTAGCCCACATCTCGGGAAAGATGCGTCAGCACTACATTCGAATCCTCCCCGAGGATCGGGTGGTAGTGGAGCTTAGCCCTTACGACCTCACCAGAGGCCGTATTGTCTACCGCTACAAATAAGATCGAACGCAAAGGAAAACCATGAAGGTCCAGCCGAGCGTGAAGCGGATTTGCGATAAGTGCCAGGTGGTTCGCCGCAAGGGCAACGTACTCGTAATCTGCGAAAACCCGCGCCACAAGCAGCGCCAGGGCTGAATCCTCTTTTCTTGAGGGTCACCCACGCGTAGTAACACCACGATAAAAAGCAGTGCAGGGCACGCCCCACCAGGCAGGCCCACACCCCCGGCACGGAGGCCGGGGACCGGAGATCATCCGGGCCGCACTGTTTCAGACCTCCGGTCATCAAAAGGAGAACCGCCACTATGGCACGTCTCGCTGGCGTAGACATTCCCCGCGAAAAGCGGGTAGTCATTGCGCTTACCTACATCTACGGCGTGGGCAAGACCCGTGCGGATCAGACGCTCGCAGAGACCGGGATCAACCCGGAAACCCGAGTGAAGGATCTTTCTGACGCTGAGCTGGTACAGCTTCGCGATTACATTGAAGGCAACTACAAGGTCGAGGGTGACCTCCGCCGTGAGGTAGCTGCAGACATCCGCCGCAAGGTTGAGATCGGCAGCTACGAAGGCATCCGGCACCGCCGCGGCCTTCCTGTGCGCGGACAGCGCACCAAGACCAACGCGCGTACCCGCAAGGGCCCCAAGCGCACCGTCGCAGGCAAGAAGAAGGCTGGCCGCTGATTTCAGCGGTTGCCGATAGCCACCACCCAAAACCTTCGTAGGAGAAGTAATGCCCCCCAAGACTCGTGGAGCGGTGCGCAAGCCGCGTCGCAAGGACAAAAAGAATATCGCCTTCGGTCAGGCGCATATCAAGAGCACGTTCAACAACACCATCGTCTCGATCACCGACCCCAACGGAGCTGTTATCTCCTGGGCCTCGGCTGGCGAGGTCGGATTCAAGGGCTCACGCAAGTCCACCCCTTATGCTGCGCAGACCGCTGCCGAGGCCGCTGCAAAGCGCGCCCAGGAGCACGGCGTCCGCAAGGTCGACGTCTTCGTGAAGGGTCCGGGATCCGGACGCGAGACCGCGATCCGTTCGCTGCAGGCTGCCGGCCTTGAGGTTGGTTCCATCCAGGACGTTACCCCCAGCGCCCACAACGGCTGCCGCCCGCCGAAGCGCCGCCGCGTCTAAGTAGCTCCCTTGGCTCCAGGCTCGCCCGCGCTTCACCGGAAGTGTGGGCGGCCTGGGGCTGACTGTCGTTTAGCTACTGAGTCCCGCTCTCTAGCTTTCCCTTTCCACCATTTGTGTTGCGTCATATAGCGGATGCTCCCTGAAAGGAAATGTAAGTGCTCATTGCACAGCGCCCCACCCTGACTGAAGAAGTAGTCGCTGACAACCGTTCGCGGTTCGTCATCGAACCGCTGGAGCCCGGTTTCGGCTACACCCTCGGCAACTCGCTTCGCCGCACGCTCCTGTCCTCGATTCCCGGAGCAGCTGTCACCAGCATCCGGCTCGACGGCGTGCTGCACGAGTTCACCACCGTTCCCGGTGTGAAGGAAGATGTCACCGAGATCATCCTGAACATCAAGAACCTCGCGGTGTCCTCCGAGCACGACGAGCCCGTGGTTGCCTACCTGCGCAAGCAGGGCCCCGGCGTGGTTACCGCAGCCGACATCGCTCCGCCGGCCGGTGTGGAGTTCCACAACCCGGACCTGCACATCGCCACCCTGAACTCGAAGGGCAAGTTCGAGCTCGAACTGACCATTGAGCGCGGCCGCGGCTATGTCTCTGCCTCGCAGAACAAGTCCGGTGACTCCGAGATCGGCCGTATCCCGGTTGACTCGATCTACTCGCCGGTCCTCAAGGTGACCTTCCGCGTGGAAGCCACCCGTGTTGAGCAGCGCACCGACTTCGACCGCCTGATCGTTGACGTCGAGACGAAGGACGCCATCGCTCCGCGCGATGCCGTTGCTTCGGCCGGTACCACCCTGGTTGAACTGTTCGGCCTCGCCCGCGAGCTGAACACTGCCGCTGAAGGCATCGAGATCGGTCCGTCGCCCAGCGACGCCGCCCTCGCCGCTGACATGGCACTCCCGATCGAGGATCTCGAACTGACCGTTCGTTCCTACAACTGCCTCAAGCGTGAGGGCATCCACAGTGTGGGTGAACTCGTTGCACGCTCCGAGGCTGACCTGATGGACATCCGTAACTTCGGTGCGAAGTCCATCGATGAGGTCAAGGCAAAGCTGGTTGAGCTCGGTCTTTCCCTGAAGGATTCCCCTCCAGGATTTGACCTTGCAGCCCGCGCCGCTGCGATTGAAGAGGACGACGACGCCTACGGCGACGAAGCACTCTAAACGTTAGAACCTGGTGCCGCTTAGGATGCGGCCTCGGGCACATTCATGAGGAGATAAAATCATGCCCACACCCACAAAGGGCCCACGCCTCGGTGGCGGTCCGGCGCACGAGCGCCTGATGCTCGCCAACCTGGCCGCCTCGCTGTTCGAGCACAAGCGCATCACCACCACGGTGACCAAGGCAAAGCGGCTTCGTCCCTACGCCGAGCGCCTGATCACCTTCGCCAAGAAGGGTGATCTGGCCTCGCGCCGTCGTGTCCTGGCTGTCATCAGCAGCAAGGGCATTGTCCACGAGCTGTTCACGGACATCGCCCCGGCTGTTGCCAACCGCAACGGTGGCTACACCCGCATCACCAAGATCGGCAACCGCAAGGGCGACAACGCTCCCATGGCTGTCATCGAGCTGGTGCTCGAGTCAGTGTCCGCCAAGCAGGCAGTGGTCGGCGAAGCTGAGCAGGCTGCCGGCAATGCCGCTGCCCGTGACGCTGCAGCCGCTGCACCGGTGGCTTCGGCTGAGTCCGCAGATTCACCGGAATCTGCTGATTCCGCAGAGTCGGCTGAGTCGGCTGAGTCAGCGCCTTCGGCAGCTTCGGCTGACGAGGTTGCTGCTGAGGACACTACGGTAAGCGCCTCTGAGGGCGACGCCGAGGAGACCGTTGTCGTTGAAGAAGGCTCCGTGCCGGAAGCAGACGAGAAGAAGTAGTTCTTCTGCGTTGCAACTGATTACGTGACCGAACAAATGCCCGTCATCCCGTCCGTGGATGGCGGGCATTTGCGTGTCCGGATCGATTTTGCGTACGACGGCGGTCCCTTCTCCGGTTGGGCGGTCCAGCCTGGTCTGCCTACAGTCCAGGGCACCGTCGAGTCCGGTCTCGAGCTGCTGTTCCGCAGGCGCGTCCGACTGACCGTCGCAGGACGGACCGACGCCGGTGTGCACGCCCGCGGCCAGGTGACCCACATTGACCTGGAGCCGGGGGAGTGGTTCGCGCTGAGCCGGGGCCGGGACATCGATCCTGCGCTGTCCCTGAAGCGCCGCCTCCAGGCCACCCTGAACCGCTATCTGCCGCCCGGAGCGGCCGCGCGCACGGCCTACGCCAGCAACCCTGCTTCCCCTGTGATCGTGCGTGCTGTGCGGCTTGCCCCGGCGGGCTTCGACGCGCGCTTCTCTGCCCTGTGGCGCCGCTACAGCTACCGGATCTCCGACAGGTCCGAGCTTGAAGATCCGCTGCACCGCAGCACTGTACTGTGGCACTCCGGAAAGCTGGATGAGAGTCTGCTGAACCAGGCTGTCCAACCATTGCTGGGCCTGCAGGACTTCCGCGCGTTCTCCAAGCCCCGGGTGGGCGCCACGACCGTCCGTGAGCTGAAGCGGTACGAATTCGAGCGCGAGCCCGACGGTGTTCTCTGCGCAACCATCCAGGCCGATGCGTTCTGCCACAACATGGTGCGTGCCCTCATCGGAGCCGCGCTGCGTGTGGGCAGTGGCGAGGAACCGCCGCAGTGGATGGCTGAGCGGCTGCGCTCCCGGCAGAAGGATTCCCGGTCTGTCCTCGCACCGGCCCACCCGCTGGTGCTTGAGGAAGTGCGTTACCCCGACGACGACGCCGAGCTGGCACTGCGCGCACAGTTCACCAGGGCGAAGCGCGCTGACGTCCGGGGCGAGGCCTAACCAGCACGGGGATCGGCGGCGTCCAGATGGCTGGTGATCGCTTCCATCACGCGGGGCATATCTCGGTAGGGGAACGGGTGGCCGGCGCCTTCCAGCCAGAGACCGCGGGCGGAAGGAATGGCTGCAGCGAGTCGATGGCCGTGCTCGATCGGCAGGAATGCATCGGCGCTTCCGTGGATCACGAGGGTGGGCGCTGTGATCGTGTCCAGAAGAGGGTATCGGGAGCGGGTTACAGCGACTGCAACCTGGTGTTGCATCAGTGCGCGAACGTTGAGGCCGTTCCGTTCGCGCAGGTCGTAAAGCACGAGTTTGGTCCACTCCTCGACGTCGAGGGGTTCGTCCTTGTGGTGCGCAACCAGCCCTGCGAGGACACTCTTCACGGCGTTGGTCTCCCCGCCGAGCAAACGGTAGCGGAGCAGGGGTAAGCCCGCTATGGCGGATCGGATCAGCGGCCAGGTCTGGGGTCCGGGCAGAGCGGTGTCGGTTGGGTCCGCCGATGTTGACATGAGGGTGAGGGACAGGACCCGCTCGGGGCGAGCTATAGCAACCTCTTGCGCGACGAAGCCTCCGAGCGAGAGCCCGATCATGTGAACGCGGTCGATGCGAAGTTCGTCGAGGACGGCGATCGCGTCCTCTGCCATATCGATCAGCGAGTAAGGATTCTTTCGGGTCCAGCCTGCCATCCAGCTCGACGAGCCGGTTCCCCGATGGTCATACCTGACTACTCGGTATCCTTCCGCCGCCAGGGTGCGCAGGAACGCCGGCGGCCAGAATAACGAGCCAACGCCAAGGGAGGTATTGAGCAGGACCACACCCTTTTCGCCGTTGACGGCTGGAATGGATTCATACCAGATCCGAACCTGGCCTGACTGGGCGTACCCCGCTGTGCCGGAGATGACTCCCGTCAGCGGAGCGGCGCGGATCCGGTCGATGGTTTCCGCGGTGCCGGGCGGCAGGGGAGGCATCCGCCAACTCAGCAGCGCCGCGAGCCCGGCGAGGGTGAACGCCGCCGCCAGCGCCGTCCGCTTCCTCATCGGCTCAGTATGGCAGGCGCCCGGCCCGAAGACGCTAGTTCTGCTCGGACTGGTGCAGCGGCAGCGTCACCGTGAACGTGGTTCCGGCGCCGGGCTGGCTGCTGCAGCGGATGGTTCCGCCGTGGCTGTCGACAATGGCCTTGGTGATGGAAAGCCCAAGCCCCACACCCGGAATGGATGATTCGCGCGCAGCGGTCGTGCGGAAGAACTTGCCGAAGACCTGTGTGGTCTCATTCGGTGACATGCCGATCCCGGTGTCCTGCACCTCAAGCAGCGCTGCGTCGCTGTGCTGCCGCGCGCGGACGGTGACTGTGCCGCCGTCGGGCGAGTACTTGATGGCGTTGGAGATCAGGTTGTCGAGCACCTGGCGGATGCGCAGCGGGTCAGAGGTGGTCCACAGGATGTCCGGGACATCCGCGGTGAGGGTCACGCCGGTGCCAGCGGTCTGCGGCCACGCCGATTCGATGCTGTGCTCCACCAGGCCGGTGAGGTCCGTCGGTCGCAGGTGGACGCTTGCGGCACCAGACGCCGAGGCAAGCAGGTTGGACACCAGCGCGTAGAGGCGTTCGGCGTTCCGGCGGGCAACCGAGAGCTGGTGAGTGACGTTCTGCGGGAGGTCGTGATCGTCGTCGAGCACCAGGTCCAGGTGCCCGATGATCGAGGTGAGCGGCGTCCACAGTTCGTGCGACACGTTGGACACGAAGTCCTCTTTGGCGCTGAGGGCCTCCACCATGTCCGTCACGTCGTTGGAGACGATCACGGATCCGGTGAACCGGCCGTCGCCGTCTTTCATGGCCGTCGCGGCCGTGGACACGGCGCGCTGGTTGTCCTTCGATCCGAGCCACACCAGGTAGTTGGCGAACGTTTCACCGGCCGCACCCCGCTGGACGGGATACCGGGCGGGCCCCACGGGAGTGGTTTTGTCTGCCGCGTAAAGGTGGCTGGCGCCGTCGTCGTTGGTGTTGCCTGCCTGGATGAGGAGGTCATAGGAGCGCTGCTGGCGGTTGGTGTGGGTGCGGTTGCCGTCGGCGTCGAGGGCTACGAGGCCGACGTCGATCGTGTCGAGGATGGCTTCGAGGAGCAGCTCGCGCTCGTTGTTCTCGCCCTGGAGGCGGTCTACCTCGGCCTTCGACGCTTCGAGTTTGCGCTGGCTGTAGACGGAGTTCATGCTCGCGAAGCGCAGCGAAGCCCAGACGGTACCCATGGCCACGCTGAGCAGCACGGCAGTGCCGAACTGGGCCGGCGGAGCGAGTCCCAGCAGGGGAGCGACGCCGAGGATGAGGTACGGCCCGGCGAAGCTGGACAGCAGGCTCAGTGACGGTTTCATCCCGGACGCTGACAGCCAGATCACCGGGAAGATGGCCAGCAGGCTCAATCCCGGCAGCACATCAGCCGCTCCGTTGCGGGTCAGCGAAATGGCCACGAAGTCCAGCAGCGGTATGGCCACGTAGGATCCCTCGCGGAACTTCTCCCATGGAATCAGGAAGGCCGCGGCGAGCAGTGCCGCGTGAAGGAGGAGTCCGCCAAGGAAAAGGGGATTCACCAGCAGGGAGGGCGCCACGATGGCGGCGATGATGGCAATGACGGCCACCAGGAGCGCCAGGGGTAGCTCACAGAGCCCCACCCGAGTGCGGAATTGCAGATTCGAGTAGGCGCGCTTCACTTTCAGGAACATCACGCGATCGCTCACGGTGCCGCCTTGCGACGCGCACACGGAACGGTAGGGATATGCCTCCGAGACCAGGACATACCATCTATTATGCGGCCACCCGGCACTGCTGACGGACCATAACTCCCAACCGGTTCACAAAGTTCCGTCATTGTGACCGCAAACACCTCCGCACGCGTATGCTGTGAAGCACGCTGCGGCGGTTCACTGCTCTTCGCGGTGTTTCGTCCTTTTGTGATGAACTGGACAACTACAGTTCTGTTGGGGCCAGGAGGAGATAGTGCCAGATCCAGGTGTGGCGGTAGTCGTCGAGGATGATCTCGACGTTCGCAACCTCGTGAGCACGGTTCTCACGCAGTCGGGATTCGTTGTCCATACCGCTGCCGAGGGGCGCGACGGCGTGGAAGCGGTCAAGGAGCACAACCCCACGCTGGTCACCCTCGACGTAGGCCTTCCGGACATTGACGGCTACGAGGTGCTGCGCCGCATTCGCGGCCTCAGCGACTGCTACGTGATCATGCTGACCGCGCACAACGAGGAGATCGATACCCTCACCGCGCTGCAGTCCGGTGCCGATGACTTTGTCACCAAACCCTTCCGGCCGCGAGAGCTACGGGCGCGCATTGCCGCGATGCTGCGGCGGCCGCGTGGTGGACTCACCGAGGAAAAACCGACGACGACGACGGCGCCCGCCTCTGAGGAGCCGAACCTACCGTCGCGTCCGGATTCCGTAATGCGGCACAACGGCCTCGAGCTGGACAAGGACACCCGCACCGTCACGGTGCGCGGTGAGGAACTGGTGCTGACACGCAGCGAGTTCGACCTGCTGCACGAGTTGCTGCGCAGCTCCGGTGCCGTGCGTACCAAGGGAGACCTGGTGCGGGTAGTGCGGGGGCAGTACTACCGGACGGATACGTATATCAGCGAGGCCGATGAGCGGGCCATCGAGGTTCACATCGGGAACCTGCGCCGGAAGCTGGGGGAGGATCCCCGGAGCCCTCGCTGGCTGATGACCGTTCGCGGCGTGGGCTACCGGCTGGTGCCGCGGCGGGCGGACTGAGTCCTGTAAAGGGCTTGAACTCTAGCTCAGGGAGCTAGTGGCGAACCTCGATCTCGGGGTGGTGCTCCATGACCCACTCAGCCATCCGACGCTGCCGGGCTTCGATGAACTTAAGCGTGGCCTCCCGGTATGTCACGTAGTCCTCGGTCGTGGACGGCGCCCCAGAACGCTTGAAGTTGTCGAACGGCAGGTGAAACTCAACCGCATCATAGTCGGGCGTCACGAGGTCCTGTAAGTGGAAGAATTCAACAAACTCCGAGAATCCGTCGAAGAGCGCGAAGAAGTCCGCGTAGGCGTTGATGACGTCGGCGAGAGGGCTCGCTGGCTCGCCTGAGTAGTGACGCCGGATGCACTCAAGGGTCAAGTCCATGCGGTCAGCAATCCGCAGACGGAGCCCTCGGGCCGTGTTCATGGTAGGCCGGTCCTTGGACCGGACGGGCCAGATCATCGCACTGCCGATGGTGTACGTCGGGTTCAGGTAGAGGGCCTGCTGTTCCTCGTTCAGCGAGGTGATGGCATCGACCAGAGACTTCGGCCGTAACCACCGGCCGTAGGAGTTGGTGATGGCGTCGCTCCCATACACGAACCTTCCCCCGGCGGTGTCCTCGAACATGAGGTAGTTCCCCCGACGTTCCCGCGGCAAAATCGGCACGCTCGGCCGGAAATGGACGCCAGAGCTCAGCTCCTTGGACCACAGCAGCTCATGGTCTAATCGGAGCCGCTGACTGTCTCTGTCGGCGTCGGGCCTGGTCCTAGCAGGGGTGTCAGTCTTGTAGTCGAAGGAAGTATCGAAGACGCGCACGTTCGCGGGGTATGCATGCGTCAACTTCTTGAGTGCATCGTGATTATTCAATTGCGCGCCCTTAGGATCTTTGGTTGATGTCTAGTGCTTGTTGAGGTGCAGCAGTCGCAGCTCACGCATGGTCCGTACCCCGCACCGGTGAACGTGGGGGAGTGCGGCCTCAGCCTCTTCGAGTTTGCCCTCACGGAGCAGCTTCTCCAGCGCGCTCGCCAGGGTAACAAGCTGCGTGGCTCCGACCATGGTGGACGTGATCTTCAGGCTCAGCACGGCGTCGAGTGACGCTGCCTGGTTCCGGCGCGCGATGGCGGAGGAGATCCGCAGGTCACGCTCGTCCCAGACAGCAACGTAGTCGCGCACGAATGCCCGGGCAGCGGCGGGGCTGTCGAGTTGGTCCTCGAGGTCATGGAGCACGTTGGGATCCACGAGAGGTGTCCTGTCTACACGGTGGCTGCCGCCCGTGGCTCTCCGCGGCTCAGCACCGACGGCGCGCAGGGACTCCGCGTCGTCGTCATCTGCGCTGGGGCGGGAGAGGGGCATGGGCTAACGCTACTTTCTGAAATTGGGAGAAAAGCGGGAATTGCCTGATGCTGTGCAAACACTGCGGAATTCTTCGGCTTGCGTACTAGCTGGTGTTTCTTGAGCTGGCTTGGTCCCGAATCAGGAGCCGCTGAACGTCGCCATCGCGTTGATGACGGCGGGTCCCAGGATGATGATGAACAGCACCGGGAAGATGAAGAAGAGCAGGGGAAACAGCACCGTAACCGGGAGCTTCATCGCCTTTTCTTCTGCCCGTTGGCGCCGCTTCACACGCATCACCTTCGCCTGGATGCGGAGCACGCCGCTCAGTGCGATGCCGTAGGCGTCCGCCTGGACGATCGCCTTGACGAAGCTTCGGAGCTCAGGGATGCTCGTGCGGTCGGCCAGGGCAAGGTAGGACTCGCGCCTGCTGCGGCCCACCTGCATGTCCTGAAGCGTCCGCACCAGTTCCTCGGCGAGGGGGCCCTTTCCGGTCTCGCCAGCCCGCTGCATGGCGCTTTCGAATCCGAGACCTGCCTCCACGGAGATGAGCATCTGGTCAAGCGTGTTCGCCAGTTCCAGTTGCATGGCCTTCTGGCGTTCCTGACCCTTGCTGTAGAGCAGGAGGTCCGGGATGAAGTAGCCGAGCACTGTAAGGAAGATCGCGAGGATCGTGATCATCGGCTTCTGCGCGGCGTTGGCCATCAGGAACCCGAGTCCCGCTCCCACCACGCAGAGCGCCGGCTTGGCGCCGAGCACACGGCCGAGCGGCAGCGACGCCGGGCGGCCTGCTAGGGCGAGGAGATTGTCCAGCTTCTCAACGTACGACAACGGGGTGATCTTGTAGCCGAACCTCGCGAGAGAGCCGGAAGTATTTCCCTTTCCATCCTCGGATCTGCTGATGCCGCGATGCAGGTTGGCCTGGATGGTCTTGTACGACTTGTTGCCAGGGCTGAGCAGCGCCCAACCAAGGTAACCCAAAGGTGCAGCGACGAGCAGTAAGGATGTCAACAACACTGGATTCATGCAGGCCTCCTAAAACTTCAGATCGATGATCTTGCGGAGCCACAGGCAGCCAATGGTCATCATGACCACGGAGGCGCCGATCATGACCCAGCCCAACGGATTCTCGAACAGCGGATTGACGTATCCGGGGCTGACGACCATCAGCATGCCGCCGATGCCGAAAGGGAGGGCTACGAGGATGTAGGCGGAGAACTTGCCTTCCGCAGCCAGCGCCCGAATCTGTCCCTTGATTTCGCTGCGTTCGCGGATGGTAGCACCGACCTGATCGAGGACCTCAGCCAAATCCCCGCCGACTTCGCGGTTGATTTGGATGGCTTGCGCTATCCACGCGAAGTCTTCGCTTTCCATGCGGTGTGAGGTATCCAGCAGAGACGCGAGCAGGTCCTTGCCAAGGCTCGTCTCGGTAACCACCCGGCGCATTTCATCTGAGGTGGGCGCATCAGCCTCGATGGCTGCCGCATCGATGGCCCGCAAGATACTGTGTCCTGCGCGCAAGCCACCGGTGAGGAGCTGCAGGGTGTCACCGAGCTGATCCTCGAATTTTGAGCGTCGCCGCCCGATCTTGAAGACTAGCGCGACATGACCCACGACGGGCGCAAGGATGAAGAATAGAATTCCTAAGAGAGGGCCGCCCGCGACCAGACCGAGCGCCAGGCCCGCAATGCCCCCGGTGAAAACGACCAGGAACATGTCCGCCTGCGTCAGGCGCAGACCCGCAGTTTCAAGTAACTCCGGCCGATACAGTCGCTGCGGATGCTTCTTGAGGAAGCGCTCCACAGCTCGCACGGCAGAACCTGCGAACCTCGTAAGCTGCGAGTCTGATTCCTCTACTGGTGGCCGGCGGCGGTCCAGTGGCACAGCGGACTGGCGCGGACGGGTGGCGTAAAACAGCAGCCCGAGGGCGCCGAGGCACAGGCCTGCGCCGTACAAGAACAGGAGCGTCATCGGGTTACCTCCGACCGGTGAGCGCGGCGCCGAAGACAGCGGGGGACACAGTAATGCCCATATCCTCGAACCGCTCCATGAAGCGCGGACGAATGCCAGTGGGGATCGGCTTGCCGAGGAAGCGACCGGAAGAATCCACGCCGGCCGAGTAGTCAAACACGAACGCGTCTTGGAGAGTTACAACGTCACCCTCCATGCCCTGCACCTCGGTGACATGCGTAATGCGGCGTGTGCCGTCACGCAGACGGGAGATCTGGATCACCAGATTCACAGCGGAGGCGAGCTGCTCGCGGATGGCGCGCAGGGGCAAATCCATTCCTGCCATCAGGACCAGCGTCTCGAGGCGCGCGACGGCGTCGCGCGGCGAGTTGGCGTGCACCGTGGAAAGCGAGCCGTCGTGACCGGTGTTCATGGCCTGCAACATGTCGAGCGATTCACCGCCGCGGACCTCGCCGATGACGATACGGTCGGGCCGCATACGCAGTGAGTTCCGGACGAGGTCGCGGATGGTGACCGCGCCTTTGCCTTCGGTGTTCGGGGGGCGGCTCTCAAGGCGCACAACGTGTTGCTGCTGAATCTGCAGTTCCACGGCGTCCTCAATGGTGACGATCCTGTCCCCGTGGGGAAGGAAGGAGGACAGCACATTGAGTAGCGTTGTCTTGCCGGTACCGGTACCGCCGGAAACGATGATGTTCAACTTTGCCTTGACGCAGGCATCAAGCAGCTCGGCCATTTCCGGGGTCAGTGTGCCGAAGCTGATGAGCTTCTCCACCGTCAGCGGAATCTTGCTGAACTTACGGATGGTCAGAGAGGATCCGTTCACCGCGAGCGGAGGGATCACCGCGTTCACGCGCGACCCGTCTTCAAGGCGCGCGTCAACGAAGGGCGAGGACTCGTCAATACGGCGGCCCACCTTGGAGACGATGCGCTCAATGACCCGGCGCAGGTGTTCCTCAGACTTGAAGTTCGTGTCGGCGAGCACCAGCTGCCCGCGACGCTCGATGTAGATCTGGTCGGCGCGGTTCACCATGATTTCGGTGATCTCCTCGTCGTCGAGTAGCCGTTGGAGCGGTCCGTAGCCGAGCACATCGTCGGCAACATCCTGGATGAGACGGCGGCGCTCGTCAGGGGTGAGCGGCACCTGCTCGGCGTCGATGACCTGGCTCAACTCTTCACGTGCGACTGCGCGGAGGTCCTCCTCCTTCAAGGTGGAGTCACTGAACCGGGCGCCCATGCGCTCATAGAGGGCCTCGGCAGCGCGCTGCTTGATGCCGGCGAAGACATCAATGCGGGCCGCGACCGGAGCTTCCGGCGCCTTGGACGATGCAGAGCCGACGACGACGGCCCCATGGAACGCAGGCTCGGCCGCTTCTGCGGCAGGAGCCGAAGCTGAAGGTTTAACGACAACCGTCGTAGTTTTGTCGCCGCCGGGTACGGCGCTTGGTGCCGTTGTCGCCTGACTCAATCGTTCGGAAAGTTTCATCAGATCACCACACGCCGGTGTAATTTGCGTTGGGCGCGTGCTCGCCACTGTGGATCGAAGCGCTCGACCAAGCCACGCAGGTTTTTGGTAGCGGGATCGCGTACGTCTTCCTGAAGCAGCGGAACGCCGCGGTTGGTGGCGAGGGAAAGGGCCCGCGACCGCGGGATCGACACGTCAACCGGTGCACCGAGAGTGGCTTCGATATCCTGGACGGAGAGCCCTGTCTTGGAGTCGGCGAAATTGAGTACCACGTGGCGCGTCTCGGGGAACAGATCCAATTTCCCGAGAACGTCCAGACCGGAGCGGAGGCCACGCACACTGGGGACGTCCATCCCCGTTACCCACACCGCGTCTGTGCTCTGTTCAAGGGCAGCGAGACTATGCTCTGTGAGTCCGGGACCGGTGTCTAGAATAACGTAGGCAAACTCGCCTGCGAGCTGCTTGATCAGAACCTCGAGCTGTGCGGCTGTAATGCTGTCCGCGTCTGCCGGATTGGACGAAGCGCACAGCGCATAAATGCCGGATGGGTGCGGAGTCAGGAAAGCCTTCAGGATCATCGTGTCCTGGCTTGCGGATGCTGAGACGGCATCCAGGACGGAGTACTCGGGTTCGAGGTAGAGGTTGGATGCCACATCTCCGAACTGGAGATCGAGATCTACTATTACCACGCCCATAGGCGCCAGCTTCCCAAGCCCCACGGCGATATTGGTCGCGATGGTTGTCTTGCCGACCCCCCCCTTGGGCGAGAACACGCCGACGACCAGACCGTGCTCCTTCTTCGGAGCAGCTTCGACACTATCGACACGGTGGCGGCTGGCGAAAGCGTGGCAGGCACGCTCAAGGAGGAGGCGCACAGTGGGTATATCGGAGGTCGGGTCCACGACGTCGCGGACTCCGGCTCGCATGGCCTGTAGCGCAACACCGGACTCGTCCGGTGTCACGAGGACCATACTGACGTTGGGGAACCGGACGTCCACAACCGTGGCAAGGCGGAGTGCGCCATCCACTGCCATGCCCGGTCCCAGTACCAGTACCTCTGGCTGCTGAACGGCGACGAGGTCGAGCAGGTCTTCGGGCTGGCCAAGCAGTTCGGGCTTGACGGAGAGCACCTCTCCGGGAAGGCCGCCGGCCGTGGCGAGGCGGACCTTCTGCTCGAAAGCGCTGTCCGCTGTGATGAGGAGAAAACGGCTCATCGGTGTAGTTCCTTGTCCTGGACGATGAATGGGGGAGCATCGTTCTCAGCGGCGGTTGCGTTGCTGAGCCAGATGGATTCATACTCGCTGGCGAAGATAAGCTTCGAGGCCTGGTCAGGTCCGACGGCCAGCGTCACCATGAGGGACCCGGTGGGAAGGGCTTCAGCCTCAGCGGCTTTAGCGTCTTCTTCGGTGGCTGCGGGATCTACCGGTGGGGGTTCTGGAGCCCGCTGCACAGCCGAGACCAGGACGCGGGGAAGGACCAGTTGAGTTGTCTGCTTGTCGGGTTCGGATTCAAGACCGCTATCAGCCATGGAGACGAAGACGCCGACGAAGTCGCCTGCGGTGATGCGGCCACCGGCGATCCGCTGTGGTTCAACAAGGATCGACACTTCGTGTAGACCCTTGGGAACCTCTACTGCGCCGGAAGTAACGAGATCTTCGGGGGCAACAAGGCGTTCGGTCACAAGCTGCTCGCCAGGGACCAGATCGACGGCGGTGACCAGGCCGGCCGAGCTGTCTAGGTTCTTAAGGGCGGTGTCTGCCACTGAGGCACCGGGAAGCTGAGTAGTGGCTACCGATGCGGCCAAGTCAGCGACTGGTGTCCCTGCCGGCACCGTTTGCTGAACCACGAGGACATCAACCGGATCGAGGTTCTGCACGGCACGGGCTTCAGCGCCGTTCGCATAGCTGAAGACCATCACGGCGCCAGCAAGTGCGAGGACAACGGCGGCAATGCCGGCTATGAGACGGGACTTCATGGTGCATCTCCGAGAGTGAGTTTGACGACGTTGGTTCCGTTGGATGGAGCGCTTGGGCTCAGGGTGTACGCGTCATCGAGTGTGACGAAGCGCTTGAAGTAGCCTTCGATGCACTTGTTGCAGATCGATGAGCCGTCCAGGGCCCAGTCGTGGGTCGCGAAGTGATAAGCAGTGACGTGGAACGCCGCGAACCCTTTGATATGGAATTCGGCGTTGTTGCCAGTCCCGCGCTCATCGTCGTAAAGCGGGAACAGTACCGTGCGATCCTTAATCCGATTGAAATCGGATGAACCGCAGACCGAAGGTGCGCTCGCGCCGGGATCGCTGGCGTGCCAGGCTCCCACATACCCGCTTATTGGGGCTGTGATGGATACTCCGCAGGATGACGGAGCGGTGTCCAGCCACCCGAACCCGCCTGGAACCCATCCGCAGCCGTTGTTTCCCATCTCAAGGAGCTGGATTGATCCGTTGCTGATGCCTGGATTGAGATTGAGCTTGCACTCCGCTAGGGCAAGGGGGAATATGGCTGGTCCGGCCACGGGCTTGCCCCAGGCCGCGTGGGATGTGACGGTGACTTCAGCTTCATCGAAACCGAGGGCTCGCGCGAAGTAGAGAGAGACGCTGTTTGGCGTGCTGCCGGCCTCGAGAGCACCTGTTGTTACAGAGACTGTGCCGGCGGTCTTGTTGAGCGCGACGTTGCCGGCGTTGCTTTGGTTATCGAGCGCGTTTGCATTCGCCATCTGCTTCGCGAGGGAGCTGCTTGCGACGGAGGAGCTGCACTGGGCGTCAGAAGCGTTGAGTGAGCACGTCTGCGCAATGCTGAGCGCTGCGGCATCTGCTCCGTTGCGCAACTGAGCTTTCTCGGAGTAGAGCATTCCAACGTCGACTGCAATCGCAGCAAAGCCGAGGAGCACGACCAGGAGGATAGCGACGATGACCGAAACCGCGCCCTTTTCATGCCCATTCTCGGCTATCCGCCGCATAACATCGTTCCTTTGCCAGTCATGGTGAAAGGACCGGCGATCCCGGTCAGGGTATTGAGTGAGTAGCTGATGGTGAAGGTGGTGCTCTCACCGCTTACCGTCGGACTGCAGGGGGTAGGAGCGGGGGTAAAGTTGCTCGTCGTGAGCAATGGTCGCAGGGTTGATGCCGCGCTAGCGGCGGCGGCTCGGGCCTTGATCGGGTCATTCGTGATCGCCATTGCCCGCGCGCCGTCGCGGGCTGCGTTGGTGAGCGTGACTTGGGCGTTATAGGCTCGGCCGAATTCCATGATGCCGAAGAGCAGGAGGATCAACACGGGAAGGAGGAGCGCCATTTCGACGGCGACAGCACCGCGATCGTTCGATGGCTTCATCTCAGTCCTTCGTAGGAAACAGTTTGGCCTTTGAGAAGGTTGCGCCCGTCAGCGCAGGAAGCGCTGACGGGCACGCAGGGAAAATTACGCGCAGGTGCCGTCGGTTCCCGCTGGGGCAGCGGCGGCTGCAGGGGTCCAAGCACCGCCACCAATAACGCACTCTGCCTGCAGGAAGGTCTGCGTCATGCCGCCACCGAGAAGAGTGACGGCTGCGATGATGACAACGGCGATGAGGGCGACCATGATGCCGTACTCAACAGCGGTGGCGCCGGTCTCGTCGCGGCTGGTGCGGGACTTGATGATGGTCTTTGCGTCTGCGAAGAATGAAGCGAGCATTTTGGTTCTCCTGAAGTACGAGATGGGCGGCTGGCCCGTCGCCAGCTCTGCCAAAAAAGTAGCAGTGGAAATCCTCGAAAACTCCAAGTTTGAACCAATCCTGAGCGAACCCTATCCGTGGTCCCTTTTCCTGCGCTCTATCTTGAGGTTTTCCTGCGTTAGCGTCAGGATTTGCGGCGTCGACGACCCGTGTAAGTAGCCGGAACTTCGATCATTCCGGAGGCACTTTGAGGACCCGAAACGGCTGCCGAGGAGCCGTCGCTCCCACCGAGAATTCGCCCGTCGTGCAACTCCAGAACCCGGTCCGCACGCTGCATCAGAAGCGGGTCGTGGGTGGAAACAATAGCGGCGACCTCGTGACTGTGCACGAGGTCGCTGATGAGGTCCATCATGGTGCCGGCAGTGACACTGTCGAGCTGTCCAGTGGGCTCGTCAGCGATTAACACTTTCGGCCGGTTCGCCAAGGCCCGCGCCAGCCCTACCCGCTGCTGTTGTCCACCCGAAAGCTCAGCCGGCCGCTGGTGATGGTGCTTCCCCAGCCCCACGAGCTCGAGAAGCTCATCAACCCGCGCCTGGCGCTCAGCGGCCGGCATTCCGACCAGCCGCATCGGCACCTCGACGTTCTCCGCAGCGGTCAGAATCGGAATCAACCCGAACGACTGGAACACGAACCCGAGATTCGTCTGCCGCAGCGTCACCCGATCCTGCTCCCGCATCGCGGTCAGCTCCAGGTCTCCGACAAAGACGCTCCCGCTGTCAGGTTCATCCAGCCCGCCGATGCAGTTCAGAAGGGTCGTCTTCCCCGACCCAGACGGCCCCTTCACCACCAGCAACTCGCCCGGCGCAACCGACAACGACACATCCGTGCACGCGTAAACAGCGCTCTCACCGGTGCGGTAGGTCTTGGTCACTCCATCCGCACGCAACGCGGGAACAGCGGCGTTCATCGAGTCTCCTCCGACGGGGTACCAGCCGATGGGCTTTCACCAGAAGCCGGCGTCACCCGCACATGATCCGGCTCCAGCCCCAACCGCACACGATCCTTCATATCCAGGCTCTCCATAAACTCCTGCGGCAACTGCAACCGCCCAACCCTGTCGATCACAGCAAACTCCTCGGCAATCAGGTGCTCATCGCCGTCGTTATTCAATCCTCTCCGGCGCAGAGTCTCCGTCGAGCAGCGACCGTCACGGATCTGCACCGTGCGCTTCACATGCTCGGACACCGTGGGGTCGTGCGTGACAATCAGCGTCGTCGTCCCCAGCTCCTCATTCACCCGCCGCATCGCCTCCAGCACCTCTGCGGAGGTGTGCTCGTCCAGCTCGCCGGTCGGCTCATCCGCCAGGATCACCTTCGGTTGATTGGACAGCGCGACGGCGAGAGCCACCCTCTGCTGCTCGCCACCGGACATTTCCTGCGGCCGTCGGTCCCGGCAATGCGCCACACCGGCGAGCTCGAGCAGCTCCGCAACCCGAGCGTCGGCATCCTTGCGGCCGGTGATCGCCATGGGCAGCGCCACATTCTCCGCAGCGGTGAGGTAGGGCAGCAGGTTCCGTGGCGTCTGCTGCCAGATGAAGCCCACGGTCTCCCGCTGGTACCGCGAACGCTCCTTGCGGCTGAGCCCCAACAGATC
The DNA here is from genome assembly GCF_016907495.1 of Arthrobacter tumbae. NCBI lineage: Bacteria > Bacillati > Actinomycetota > Actinomycetes > Micrococcales > Micrococcaceae > Arthrobacter > Arthrobacter tumbae. Next base: position 556,100 of record NZ_JAFBCC010000001.1, on the reverse strand, counting down.
CACGCCCGCCACCTGCGCCTTCCCAGCGGACGGACGGTCCAGGCCGGACAGGATGGTCAGCAGCGTCGACTTCCCGGAACCCGACGCTCCGACCACGGCCGTCATCTCACCGGGCATCACCGTCAGGTTGAGCCCCTGGAGGGCCTGCACCTCGATGCCCTCACCCTTAAAGATGCGCACCACGTCCTCACACAGGATGTGCGGCTGCGTTTCGTTTCCCACCGTTATCACCTCAGGTATCCGTCATTCGAAGAACCGCAGCCAACCGCTGCCGCCTACCAGCCGCCACAGCACCCGCCACCGACACAAGCACCACCACCAGGAACCCAACCAGCAGCCCCAGCAGCAGCAGGGGATTCAGCGCCAGCGCCGGCTCGGCAGCACCGCCGGTGAACGCTGACAGGTCAATCGCACCCAGGATGACCAAGGGCAGCACCAGCCCGAGCGCCGTCCCCGCCAGCACCGCTGCCCCGGTGATCGGCCCAAGCTCCCACAGCATCAGTGCACCATCGCGACGCGGCGGGAACCCCAGCGTTCGCAGCAGCGCAATCAGCCGGTTGCGGGCCGGCGCATTCACCACCGACGTCATGACAATCGTCAACGAACACAGCACAGCCATCGCACCGATCACAGCCCACAGCCCAAGCTGCAGGCCCCGCCCCGACGCGGATTCGAGCGTCTGCTGCACCTGCTGTCCCGGTGTCTGCTGCAGGACAGGCCCGCCAGCGATGTCGGCGACGGCGGCCATCACGGGCCCGGAAGCGGCGTCGCTATCCAGGTCCGCCAGAAGCACAGACGGTTCGAAGGTCCGCTCCTCCACAGAGCCGATCGCCTGCTCACCCACCAGCATCCAGGCCGACGAGGCAGAGAACACCACGTCCTCCGCACCGATGCCCACCACCTCGGCGTCCACGGAAGTTCCGCGGTAGCGCAGCTCAATAGCCGTACCTTCCGCAAGCTCCAGCGCAGGCGACGCCACCACGGGCAGCGCGCCATCCGCCGCATCGCCCTCCAAAGCGTTCAGCAGCGCCGGCGGGAACGCACCCGCAAGGTCCTCCTGCACGCCCAGCACTGTCCCCGGATCAGCGGCGAGCAGGTTCACGTCCTTGGTCTGCCGGCCGCCCGTCTCAGCGCGCAGCGTTCCCAGATCCGTCACCGCGGCCACCGATGCAACCCCCTCGACGGACCGGATCTCCTCAACCTGCTCCACCGAGAAAGGCGGGCCCTGGACGCGGAGGTCAGCACCGACGTCGGCCTGTGCCGCATCGGTGACGCCCTCACGAAACGTGGACAGCAGCACACCGGAAAAGAGCACGACGGCGAGCCCTACAATCAGCGCCAGAATCGGCACCAGCCCGGCGCCGGGGGAGCGCACCGCACGCGACGCCCCCAGGAACCCGACCAGCCCCGGACCGCGCCGCCTCACCCGCGCGAACCACTCAAGCGGCACCGGATACAGGCGCAGCACCAGCACGCACACGGCCAGCGCAATGAGCAGCGGCGTCGCCGACAGCAGCGGATCCACCTCGCCGTACTCCAGCGCCCCCTGCGCCAGCCCCCGTTGCGTCAGCAGAACCGTGGCCATTCCAGCCAGCACGACGACGGCGGCCTGCGCACTCACGCGCCACCGGTTCCGTGCCGAGGAGCCAAGATCCTGCCGCGCCGCCGCTTCCGGACGATGCTGGACCGCCATCAGCACTGCGGGCACGAAAGCCGCCAGCACCGGCCACAGCAGGTGCGCCGGCGAGAACGGAACGGGCACCAGCAGGAAAGCTGCAAGCGCACCGAGCGCGGCCGCCGGGACGCCGAGCAGCAACCCGTCGAGCGCCAGGGCTCCGCGCAGCTGCCACCCACTGGCCCCGCGCGCCGACGCCAGAGCCAGCGCGCCCCGCCGTCGTTCGAGGAGAAGCCGCACAGCGAGGGCGGCGGTCGCCAGGCACACGCCAAGCGGTCCGGAGGCCAGCAGCGCGAGGATCTGGTTGGTCGACGCGGCACGCTGCGTGGCTTCGGCCATCGCATCCGGCGTCTCGGACGCAAAAATCACCGTGGGCGCGGTGGGGAAGGTAGCCGGCACGGTGTGCGGGCTTCCGAGGAACTCACGCAGCTGCGCAGCAGATTGCGGAGCGGTGCTGGCGGTCAGGGAATCGGTGGACAACGGGTACCAGTAGGACGTCTGGACATGGTCGGCCGCCCGCGAGAGGAAGGGAAACGCCATGGGAGAGACGAAGGCCGTTGCATTCACGGCGGTGCCGGTGTCCGGGTTGAAGTCCTCGGCCGCAGAAAGCAGCGAGTTGTTGAGGCTCCAGTACGGGGAATCGGCGTCCTTCGGTGCGTAGATGCCGCTGAGGACAATCGGCTGAGACCGCACCGCGTTGCTCTCATCGCCGGGTTGCCCCGGCAGGAAGACGGCGACGTTCCGCTCCTCGCCGACCGGCCACTCCGCAGACGCGGCGGAGTCCCGTGAGAGGAGAATCTCCACCGGTTCCCCGCCGTACTGATCCGGCGGCGGTCCCGGAAGCGCGCCCTCCACCAGTTCGATGTGCTCCAGCGCCTGCACATCAACGGCGTAGTTGAGCACCAGTTCGCGGATGCCCTCCGGCAGAGGCCCGATGCTCGAGTTGACACCGGTAGCGAGCCAGCGGCCCTCGCCGAGGACGGAGCCAAGCGGCTCCGCCAGGTCTTCGCGAATGGTAGCGAGTGCGTCCTCCGTGCGGCCGTCGGTGTCCGTCTCATCAAAGGCGCGGTCGAAGTCCTCAAGCGGCGGGAACGACGTGCTGAACGCGCGGACCGCCTGCTGGGATCCGGCGAGTTCGGACACCGACTCCTGCAGGTCCGCCGTATACATGGAGTCCACCGCCCGCGGCCACGCGCACAGCAACGCCGAGACCACCAGCACGATTGACGCCACCAGCACCGAGGGCCACCGGGAATGACGGAACTCGCGGCGCAGCAGCCGATACAACCTCACAGGGCATCCACCGCCAACGCCGGAGTGAGGGCCTGCCGTTTCACGCGCTCGCCATAGAACCAGGCCGCAAGCACCAAGATCAGCACCTGCACCACGAGGACGCCCAGCAACGGCACGACGGCGATCGACAGCGGCGCCCGCAGTGCCTCCGACGCGTTCACCACCACCGCCTGCGCCAGCAGCGAGACGGTCAGTGCCGCCACTCCCAGCCCGGTCAGCAGACCCAGTACGACGGCGGCAACCCCGACACTGAGCACCTCCCACCGGCGCCCGCGCACCTGGTCCCGCGCCTGCATGCCGAGCGCCCGCAGGATGGCCACCTCGGAGCGCCGGGACTGCACGAGGGTCACGATGCTGGCCGTCAACGCCGCACCGCCCACGAGCAGCGCTCCGATCGCGCCGATCCAGAGCGACGTGGTTGCCGGCGCCAGGAAGCGTCCGATGAGTGAGTTGTCCGCAGTGGAGACCGTTGCGCCCGGTCCGGCCAAGCCGGCGGCAGCGGCGGCGGTGGCGTTCCGGTCAGTGGACGCGAGCCAGACCTCGCCCGGCCGCGGCGGTACGGGTGAGCTGGCGAGCGAGGCGGAACTGTAGGCCTGCAGGTCCACCAGGACGGCCGTGCTCTCCGTGGTGCCGGGAAGGACCGGGGCAGCAGCGGCAACAACGCCCTCGATCTCGACGCCGCCGGGACGCAGTGACACCGGATCGCCCACGGCGAGGTCGAGGTCGGCGAGGAGCTCAGCGGTGAGGGCCACGGGGAGGGGAGGCGCTTCCTGCGCTCCGACCATGAGCCGTGCCTGCGCGGTGCCAGCCGTTGAGCTATCGTCCGGGAAACGCACTCCGATGCCCGTATCGAGCGGCTGCACACCGGACTGCGCGGCCCCGAATGCGCCGGACGCCAGCCGCAGTTCGGAATCCTCGGTGAACCGGCCCTGCCCCGTGCCGATGCCGCCGTCGCTGGACACGCTCGTGATTTCGAGCTCGTAGCCGCGCGGGGCCTCGGACGGGTCCAGGGCGACGTCGATCGCTGCGATCGCGGCCGGACGCAGGTCTTCGGGCAGCGTAAAGGACAGGGAGTGCGCCTGATCACCGGAGCCGGACAAAGCGAGCGTGCCGGCCGGCACGGGCACCAGGAGCCCGGCCTCCGAGCGGATCCAGGCGGTGACGGAGGCAGAGCGGGCGGCAGCGCCGTCGTCGTCGGGGGTTTCCGAGGTGCCGCGCGAGGTGAACTGCATGCGGATCTGGGTGGCGGACGGCGTCAGGGCCAGCGCCGGTTCGGGGACGGGAGGTTCGTAGGCCAGGGCGCTCGCCAGCTCCCCGACGTCCACCAGATCAGCACCGTCGCCCAGGAGTCCCGGCAGCGATCCGGCATCGACCGCGAGCAGGGGAGCGGTGACCGAGGCCAGCCGCGCTTCGCCGCGGTACGCGAGGGAGGCTGCGGTCACCGCCTCACCGCTGGCGTAGGCGCTCAGGACCGGAACGTCGTCAGCGGACCGGATGACCAGCGAGCCGGGCACCGCGACGCGGACGTCCGAGCCGTTGCCCAGCTGCGACGCCGCGTCCTGGGACCGGCTGGTGGTCTGCGCATACGCGGCGGTGAACGTGGCGGTGCCCACCGTGACGGTGACCAGCGCGATCGGAATGACGTAGGACGCGATCCGCCGGGACACCTGCCGCGCCGCCAACGGCACGCCGAGCGTGGCTCGGAAGGAAGCCTGCCGTTCCACCCGGCGGGCGAGCCACGCGGTAATCACGAGCGCCAGCGCGGTCCCGGACAGGAGCAGCAGGGCGGGCGCCGGTGCGGCGAGCGGGTTCACCCTCAGGGCGCCGCTTCCGGACGCCACCAGCGGCGACCGGTACAGCAGGAACTGCCAGAGCGAGAGCGCGGTCGCACCAACGAGCAGCGCCAGGACGCCGAAGGAGGCAACCCGCGCCGTGCGCGCTGCGTCCACCCGGGGATCGTGCCCGCGCAGCGCGTCGAGCACCGCGACCGCCACGAACACCAGCGCCGTGATCCCCGCGCACAGCACCGGCACGCTCCAGCTGGCCGAGGCGAACTCGCCCATCCCCTCGAGATACTCCGTCTCACTGCCGGTGGAGAGCATTGGACCCAGCACGACGGCGGCAATCCACCCGAGCAGGCAGCCCCCGACAGCCAGGGGCACCACTTCAAAAGCGGCGACCACGGCGCGCTGCCCCGCCGTGGAGCCACGGGCACTGATCAACCTGTCCTCTCCAGCACGCGTATCGGCCAGGAGCCGCGCGAACTGCACCACCGTGACCCCACTCAGCGCCACCAGCAGAAGCAGGGCAATGGGAAGAATAGCCCGGACCGACTGCGTTGCGTCCGCCGCTGCTGCCAGCAGCCCGGCGAGCTCACCGGACGGGATCACGCCGCCGCTATTGACTGCCGGATCGCTGCTCAGCCGCTGCGGCAGCTGGCGCAGCCCCTCGGCCAGCCGGGGCAGCTCCGCGGCCGAGACCGAGTCCGCGTCCACGGTGAACACCCACTGGACCTTCGGCTCACCGCTCAGCGCGGCAATGGCATCCAGAGGAACGACGACGGCGGTCGGGACGGACTCTGCACCCTGGACGGGTACCGGGTCAAGGAAGGCGGCGTCCGGGCCGACGGGATCCAGGGTTGCCACCAGCTCGAGCCGGACCGTTCCCGCTGCACCTTCCACGGCGAACGTGTCGCCGGGAGCAAGGCCGAGGGATTCCGCCGTCGAGGCCTCCAAAGCGGCAGGGACGGGGCCGGTCCTGTTGCCCTCGGTAGCGGCACTCGAGGTGAGTGGTTCGAGCGAGCCGGCTGCCGGCGTCGTCGTCGGTATCCAGCCGACCGGCAGGAAGGTGAGGTCCGCCGGGAGGTTGGTGGCGCTGCCGCCGGAGGGCACCAGCGGGCGGGGCGGTGAGTACGGAGCAGTGGAGATGGCGAGGCCGTTGGGAAGGCCCAGTTCGGCGAAAGCGGACTCGGCGGCTGCCTGCTGGGCCGCGGCGTCGTCGGCAAGGGTGGTGTGGATGCGGAAGAATCCCTGCGCACCGGAGGCTGAGGCTGACGCTAGGGACCGCAGGGCCTCCGTGGCGGCGAGCGCGGTGTTGCCGCTGATCCCGGCGAGGACCGCCGTCAGTACCGCGAGGGTCAGCGCAATGATGGCCAGCAGGCTGCGGCGGGCGGCGGAACGGCGCGAAGCAAGATGGACCAGCCGCACTCTTCGCCCTACCCCCTTGATGAACCTCCTGCCATCCTAACCGCGAGGGCTGGCGCCGGTTTGGCAGAGTGCCACCGGTGGTACCATACATTCATGGAGAAGACCACGCTGTACTTGCCTTCCGAGCTCAAGGCCTCCATCAAGCGAGTTGCTGCCCAGCAGGGCATTTCTGAGGCTGAGGTGATCAGACAGGCCATCCGTCAGGCAACGGGGGAGGCGCCGCTTGCGCCGCGCGGGGCGTTGTTCGCCAGCGGCCGGCCGATTGCCCGTGAGGCTGACGATCACCTGGCCGGGTTCGGGGAACGGTAAGGGTGGCAAATCTAGTCGTTGACACCAGCGCACTGCTGGCATATTTCGACGCCTCCGAACCTGACCATGCAGCTGTCTCGGACGCGATCGGTGCCGTCGGGACTCAACTCCTCGTGGTGTCCCCGTATGTGGTGGCCGAGCTCGACTATCTCGTGGCCACCCGCCACGGAGTTGAGGCCGAACTCGCTGTTGTGGACGAGTTGATGAGCGGAGCTTGGGAGTTGGCCGGATTTGGAGCCAGCGACCTTCGAAAGGCGCATGCGGTCATCACTCAATACCGGGATCAGGCAATCGGGGTGGCGGACGCTTCCAATGTTGTCCTGGCCGAACGATACGGAACGCAGACAGTCCTCACGCTCGATCGTCGCCATTTCGAGGTCTTGCGCCCGCTCACCGGAACGCGCTTCACCGTGCTGCCGTGATCGCCGTTTTGACTGTGTTCTGACCGTGTTTTGACCCGGGGGTCACGTCCGCGCTAACCTTGAGAGTCGTTGTGCGTATCCCATCTCGATACGTCCATGCCCGCGAGCGGCTCAGTTGCAGAGCTACCTGATCCGCGGATATGGCCGAGAACCAAGGGATCACCGGTGTAGCTTTCAGTCCTCACCTGAAGTTCCGGTAACGCATGCATCAGCTGCGTTGGCATCTGGAGGTCACCCTCCATGTGTGCCAGCGTCACCGTAGAACAAGAAACGAAGGCAAAAACCGTGCGTACGTACACCCCGAAGCCCGGCGACATCAACCGCCAGTGGCACGTCATTGACGCCACCGACGTTGTCCTAGGCCGTCTTGCCAGCCAGACCGCAACACTGCTGCGCGGAAAGCACAAGCCGACCTTTGCCCCCCATATGGATATGGGCGACTTCGTCATCATCATCAACGCCGAGAAGGTTGCCCTCACCGGCGCCAAGCTCGAACAGAAGCGTGCCTACCGCCACTCCGGTTTCCCGGGTGGCCTGAAGTCCGTCACCTATGCAGAGCTGCTGGAGAAGAACCCGGTACGCGCTGTGGAGAAGGCCATCAAGGGCATGCTCCCCAAGAACTCCCTTGCTGCACAGCAGATCGGCAAGCTGAAGGTCTACCGCGGTGCAGAGCACCCGCACTCGGCCCAGCAGCCCCAGACTTTCGAAATCACCCAGGTCGCTCAGTAGTCCTGGCCACCACAGACTAAGAATCACTCAAGGAGAACCGTGGCTCAGAACACTGAAGAGCTGAATGAACCAACCGAGGAGCTCACCAGCTACACCTCGGAATCGTCCGCAGTCTCGGACGCCCCCGTCAAGGAGCGCCCCGCGCTGACCGTCGGTGGCGCCGCTGTAGGCCGTCGCAAGGAAGCTGTTGCACGCGTCCGCGTCACGCCGGGAAGCGGCAAGTGGATTGTCAACGGCCGCGAGCTGTCTGACTACTTCCCCAACAAGCTGCACCAGCAGGAAGTCAACGATCCGTTCAAGCTCCTCGAGCTCGACGGCGCGTATGACGTCATTGCACGCATCCACGGCGGTGGCCCTTCCGGCCAAGCCGGTGCGCTGCGCCTCGGTGTTGCCCGCGCGCTCAACGAGATTGACCGCGAGAACAACCGCCCCGCCCTCAAGAAGGCAGGCTTCCTGACCCGTGACGCCCGCGTCATCGAGCGCAAGAAGGCCGGTCTCAAGAAGGCACGCAAGGCGCCTCAGTACTCCAAGAGGTAAAAATCGCCTACCCCGGGGAATACCGCTGGCGCGTTATTCCCCGGGTCCCCGCGGCGATTTTTCGCTCTTGGCTCCACGCTCCTTTGTGCCGCTTGGGTTATCAGGCACTTGGATGCGCTGGTCACCAGCTTCACCCGTTACGCCCGCTCGGCTGCTGCCGGGCGGGCGTAACGCTTTAATAGTGTTCTTCGACGCTTCCCGGGCGCGGGACATTTCTCCCTTAGGATGAACCACGATGACTAGATTATTTGGGACCGACGGTGTCCGCGGTCTGGCGAACGGCCTCCTCACCGCAGAACTCGCTTTGCAGCTAGCCCAGGCTGCGGCCGTGGTGCTCGGGCACCGGCAATCCGATGGCAGGCGCCCCACCGCCGTCATCGCCCGGGATCCGCGTATCAGTGGCGACTTCATTGCCGCTGCCGTGGAAGCGGGTTTGGCGAGTGCCGGCGTCGACGTCTTTGACGCCGGGGTCCTGCCCACGCCCGCTGCGGCATTCCTCGTCGCGGACCTGAACGCTGACTTCGGCGTCATGATCTCCGCCTCGCACAACCCCGCACCGGACAACGGGATCAAGTTCCTTGCACGCGGCGGCAAGAAGCTCGACGACGCCCTTGAGGACGCGATCGAAGCTCAGCTGAACGCTCCGCGCCACCGCCCCGTCGGGCCGGAGGTCGGGCGGATCCAGCGCTTCGCGGATGCCGAGGACCGCTACGTGGTCCATCTCCTGCAGTCACTCCCGCACCGCCTCGACGGCCTCAAGGTGGTGCTCGATTGCGCCAATGGTGCGGCCAGCGGCTGCTCGCCCCAGGTGTTTTCCGACGCCGGCGCGGACATCGTGGTCATCGGCGCTGACCCGGACGGCAACAACATCAACGATGGCTGCGGGTCCACCCACCTTGAAATGCTCCAGGCCGCAGTGCTGGAACACGGCGCGGACCTCGGCATTGCGCATGACGGCGACGCCGACCGCTGCCTCGCAGTAGACCACGAGGGAACGGTGGTGGACGGCGACCAGATCATGGCGATCATGGCCGTTGCGCTCAACTCCGCCGGGCGCCTGAAGGACGGCACGCTGGTGGCCACAGTGATGAGCAACCTCGGCCTGAAGCTTGCCCTGCGTGAGGCCGGAATCAGCCTGCGCGAGACCGCTGTCGGTGACCGCTACGTACTCGAAGGCATGCGCGACGGCGGCTTCAGCCTCGGTGGCGAACAGTCCGGACACGTCATCTTCGCTGACTACGCAACCACGGGCGACGGCGTACTGACCGGGCTGCAGCTGGCGGCGCAGGTCGCGCTGACCGGCAGGAGCCTCAAGGAACTGTCGACCGTCATGACCAAGCTTCCCCAGGTGCTCATCAACGTCAAGGGTGTCGACAAGTCGAGTGTCAACAGCGACGACGAGGTACAGCGTGCCGTCCGCGACGCCCAGGAATCGCTTGGCGAAACCGGCCGCGTGCTGCTGCGTCCCTCCGGCACCGAACCGGTTGTCCGCGTCATGGTTGAAGCAGCCGATATGGCCACCGCCGAACGAACGGCCGAGACACTGGCCGCGATCGTGCAGAACCAGCTGGCGCTCGAACCCGCGTAGGCCTCCCTGCTCCGTCTAAACATGGATAGCGGATTGACTATTCATGTTTAGTGGGTGAAACATGAACAACATGAAGCATCTTTTGGGTTCTGCGGCGAGCCGGTAACCGGATGTGGCCAGCGCATAATTACGAGAAGCGGCCGTGGAGGTCTTCCGGGAGACCGCCGCGGGAGGATCGGCTCTTCGCGGAGGTGGTGGTATCCCTGCCGCCACTGATCGCCGCTCAGGATTACTACCCGGAAAGGGACACACTGGTCGCGCTGGAAGAGGCCGCCGTTGCTGTCGCTTCCCTGGACGCTACTTCCGGCTCACGCATGGCGGCGATCAGCGGTTTTCTCCTCAGGAGCGAGTCTGTCTCTTCCTCGAAGATTGAACATGTAGAAGCGCCACGGGATGACTACGCGCGGGCAGCAATCGGGATTAAAGCCAGCGCGAACGCCCGTTCAATGGTCGCTGCCACAGACGCCATCCAGGCCATGATCGACGGAGCTGGTTCCAAGGGCACAATCTCGCTGGATCAGATATTGAAGGCTCACCACCTGCTCATGAAGGACGATCCGGTCGACTTCAAGTACGCCGGCCGCTTTCGCGATGTCCAGAACTGGATCGGCGGTTCTGACTACTCTCCGCGCGACGCCATTCATGTGCCCCCTCCGCCGGAACTCGTCGACGATCTCATGGACGACCTGATTGTATTCAGCAACAGGGTCGACCTGCCGGTCATGGCCCAGGCAGCCATCGCGCACGCACAATTCGAGACCGTGCACCCATTCACCGACGGCAACGGCAGGATCGGACGAGCCCTCATCGGCGCTGTCTGCCGCCGCCGTCGGCTGACCACCAGAACGGTTACCCCAATCGCCTCCGCCATGGTCGCCGACGTCCAGCGGTACTTCGATCTGGTCAATGCCTACAGGACTGGCGATGTCGACCCGTTCGTGAAGTACCTGGCGGTCTCGGCGGTAAGGGCGACTGACGCCGCCCGCGCATCGATTGCCGAGCTGGAAGAGCTACCCGGCATCTGGGAGGAAGCCGCAAAGCCACGGCGCGGTTCTGCTGATGAGAAAATGATCGCCGCTCTGCTGGAGCACCCTGTCGTCGAAGCGCACACGGCTGCCCACATCGCAGGTGTCACCCTGAATGCCGTGTATGCCAGCTTGGAGCGGCTGACAGAAGCCGGAGTCATCGCGCCTATCACCCGGGGCAAGCGGGACCGTGCCTGGGCGGCCACCGAGGTGCTCGACGAGGTTGATCGGCTGAGCGCTCGCTTGGCACACAAGTAAGGCACGGCAGGAGTTAAACGGAACGCTGCTTGAGGCTGTCGCGGATCTCTGTCAGGAGCGCAACCTGCGGGTCAACCTCTTCAACCTTTTCTTCGAGGTTCAGCTTGCGGTCGCGCCGCTCGATCAGCTTGTTCATCGGCATCACGATCACGAAGTAGACAGCGGCTGCAATCAGGAGGAAATTAACGACGGCGGTGAGGAACATCCCGAACAGGATCTCGTTGCCGTTGATGGTCACCTTCGCAAAATCGTCGAAGTTGGGCGCGCCAACCAGCGCCGAGATCAGGGGCATGAGAATGTTCTCGACGAGCGACTTCACCACCGCCCCGAACGCGGCGCCGATAACCACGGCAACAGCCAGGTCAATGACGTTGCCCTTCATGATGAAATTTTTGAATCCGTTGATCATGGGTTCAGGCTACGGGAAATTTTGCGCAGATCCGGTGAGCCCGAGGGCGTTCAAACCACCGGAGCTGCGCAAAAATTCGGGGGTTTAGTACCCGGGCGCCGGGGGAAGGCCGAAGTGCTCCTCGAGCGTCGCCACGCCGTCCTCCCGCATGGCCTGTGCCAGTTCGACGCCGACGTAGCGGTAGTGCCAGGCCTCGCCGGAGAAGCCGGTGATGCCGTCCGCGCCCACCGGGTACCTCAGGATGAATCCGAACCGGTGCGCGTTGGCCGCCATCCACTGGCCGGCCGCAGTGTCAGCGAAGCAGGAGGACAGGGTGCACGCGCCGTCGTCCTGTCCTACATCGAACGCGAGCCCTGTCTGGTGTTCCGAGAACCCGGCGCGTGCCGAGATGCGGTCAGCCGCCGCCGTGTCACCGCCGTACTCTGCCACCCAGTGCTCATAGGTGGAGACCTGGTCCTGGAAGGACCGGTACCCGCTGACCAGGGTGAGGCTCACGCCGTCGTTCGCTGCAGCTGTGAACAACTCCTCCACAGCGGCAGCCGTATCACCGCGCAGCAGGGCATTGGGCTCCGCCACCGCGAGCGGAACCGCCGGCAGCACCAGTCCGGAAGGAAAGTAGTCGATCGGATTGAGCGGGCGCTGCTTGTTGACGACGACGCTCACCGACGTCGGGTCGCCCAGTTCGGCCGCCTCTGCAGGCGGTGCAGGAACAGTGGCCGGCGGAGAGGTGGAAGCCGCGACACTCGGCGCGGCGGTGGGTTGCGCAGATGGAGACACGGGAATCACAGACGGAGCTGGAGTGTCGACGGGAGAGGGGGCGCGCTGTGCCGGGGCGGGAATCGTGCCGGGAGTAAGCGTCGTAGCGGGCGATTGTGCAACCGAAGGGGCGGGTGAGTCTGCGGACGTCGTGCTATCCGCAGGAGGGAGCGGCGTACCGCAGGCTGACAGCGCGACGAGGAGCACCGCCGTCGTCATCCAACTGGATGGGGTGCGGTGCAGCCGGGGTTTCGTCAGGTCTTTCGTAGCAGCATTCTTCGGATCGAGTGGTCGGCTTCCTTGGTGAGTACCAGGGTGGCGCGGCCGCGGGTGGGAAGGACATTGGCCATCAGGTTCGGCTCGTTGATGCGTTGCCAGATGCCAAGCGCGGTCTCGCGGGCCTCCTCGTCGGTGAGTGAGGCATACCGGTGGAAGTAGGACTCCGGGTTGGCGAAGGCGCCGCTGCGCAGCGACTGGAAACGCTGGACGTACCACTCCTCAATATAGGAGGTTTTCGCGTCCACGTAGATGGAAAAATCAAAGAAATCGCTCAGCGCAAGCCCGGACCGGCCGTCCGCCCTCATGCGCGCCGGCGCTAGAACGTTCAGGCCCTCCACAATCAGCACGTCCGGCCGGCGGACCACCACCTCACGACCGGGCACGATGTTGTACGTCAGGTGCGAGTACCAGGGGGCGCGGACCTCCTCGGCGCCGCTCTTGACTTCGCTGACGAAGCGCAGCAGACGACGGCGGTCATAAGACTCCGGGAAGCCCTTCCGCTGCATCAGCCCGCGCCGTTCCAGTTCCTCGTTGGGATAGAGGAAGCCGTCCGTGGTTACCAGCTCAACGTTGGGTGTGCCGGGCCAGCGGCGGAGGAGCTCGCGCAGTACGCGGGCAGTGGTGGACTTGCCGACCGCCACTGAGCCGGCCACACCGATCACGAACGGCGTCCGGGTGGTGGTCTCGCCCAGGAAGGTATTCGTGGCGGCGTGCAGTTCACCGGCGGCAGCCACATACAGGGAGAGCAGCCGGGAGAGCGGGAGGTAGACCTCGCGCACCTCGTCGAGGTTGAGTGCGTCTCCCAGCCCGCGCAGACGGAGGATGTCCTCGACGTTGAGCGGCGACTCGATCTCATTGGACAGCCGTGACCACGTCTGACGCTCGAGTTCAACGAACGGGGTGACCCCGGCATCCACCGTCGCTGTGGGCCCGGTACCGGGAGATTGCTCACTCACCCTGTGAATTCTGCCCCCTGGCCAGGACATTAACAAACGGGTAGGGGCTTCCCCGGTGACCTGTACCACGCCTGAACTGCGCGGCGCAGAGGAACGAGTGCGCGGCAGGTAGGCTTAAGCCCATGTGTGGAATCGTAGGATACGTAGGCCGGAACAACGGCGCATCACTGAACAGTGCGGTACTCGAGGATGTCGATTCGAACGGCAGCCACGGCGCCCTTGACGTTGTCATGGAGGGCCTGCGCCGGCTCGAATACCGCGGCTATGATTCCGCGGGGGTTGCGGTCCTGACGGATTTCGGCATCCAGTCGCGCAAGAAATCCGGCAAGCTGACCAACCTCATCGCTGAGCTCGAGGCAGAGCCGCTTCCCGATTCCCTCACCGGAATCGGCCACACCCGCTGGGCCACGCACGGCGGACCGACGGACCAGAACGCGCACCCCCACCTCGCGGACGACGGCCGGCTCGCCCTCATCCACAACGGCATCATCGAGAACTTCGCCGAGCTGAAGCTTGAGCTCCTCGACGCCGGCGCCACCTTCATCTCCGACACCGACACCGAGGTTGCCGCAGTGCTGCTGGGCAGCATCTACCGCCGCCTCGCGGACGCCGGGACCGAGGACACGCTGACCAAGGCCATGCAGGAAGCCTCCCAGCGCCTCGAAGGCGCCTTTACGCTGCTTGCCATCCACCAGGATGCACCCGACGTCGTTGTGGCCTCCCGCCGCAACTCCCCGCTGGTTGTGGGCCTGGGCGAGGGCGAGAACTTCCTCGGCTCGGATGTCTCGGGCTTCATCGACTTCACCCGCCGCGCTGTGGAGCTGGGCCAGGACCAGGTTGTCACCATCACTCCTGACGAGGTTGCGATCACCGATTTCTTCGGGGCTCCCGCCGAGGGCAAGGAATTCCACGTCGACTGGGACGCCGCCGCAGCAGAAAAGGGCGGTTACGACTCCTTCATGGAGAAGGAAATCAATGACCAGCCCGACGCCGTCGGGCAGACCCTGCTGGGCCGCACCGACGCCAAGGGAAACCTGGTGCTGGACGAGCTCCGGATCGATGAGTCCATCCTGCGCTCGGTGGACAAGATTGTTGTCCTCGCCTGCGGAACCTCCGCGTACGCCGGCTCGGTGGCCAAGTACGCCATCGAACACTGGTGCCGCATCCCCACCGAGGTGGAGCTCTCCCACGAGTTCCGTTACCGGGACCCCATCGTGAACGAGAAGACCCTCGTGGTTGCCATCTCCCAGTCCGGCGAGACCATGGACACCCTCATGGCGGTCCGGTACGCCCGCGAACAGGGTGCCAAGGTGGTTGCCATCTGCAACACCAACGGGTCCACGATCCCGCGTGAGTCGGACGCCGTGCTGTACACGCACGCCGGGCCGGAGATCGCCGTCGCATCCACCAAGGCCTTCCTGGCGCAGATCACCGCCGCGTACCTGCTCGGCCTTTACCTGGCCCAGCTGCGTGGCAACAAGTTCCGCGACGAGATCAACGCCGTCCTGAGCGACCTCAACGAGATGCCCGCGAAGATCCAGCAGGTCCTCGACAACGCGGACGCCGTCAAGAAGCTCGGCCGGGACATGGCAGATGCCAAGTCCGTGCTGTTCCTCGGTCGCCACGTCGGATTCCCGGTAGCCATGGAAGGCGCGCTCAAACTCAAGGAACTCGCCTACATCCACGCCGAGGGGTTTGCCGCCGGCGAGCTCAAACACGGCCCGATCGCGCTGATCGAGGAGGGCCAGCCCGTCGTCGTCGTCCTGCCGTCCCCCCGCGGCCGGGACTCACTGCACTCCAAGGTGGTCTCCAACATCCAGGAGATCCGCGCCCGCGGTGCCGTCACCATTGTGATCGCCGAGGAGGGCGACGAGTCCGTGGCAGCGTTCTCCGAGCACGTCATCCACGTGCCGCAGACGTCCACGCTGCTGGCGCCCCTGCTCACCACGGTTCCGCTGCAGATCTTCGCCCTTGAACTGGCATCAGCCAAGGGCTATGACGTTGACCAGCCCCGCAACCTGGCCAAGTCCGTCACGGTCGAGTAGGCGCACCGGTGATCATCGGTATCGGCGTGGACGTCGTGGACGTGGCCCGGTTCGAGCGCCAGATCGAGCGCACGCCCGGGCTGCGTGAGCGTCTGTTCGTCGCGGCCGAGCGCGGGCTCAACACCCGCTCGCTGGCCGCCCGGTTCGCCGCGAAGGAAGCGGTGGCCAAGGCGCTCGGCGCTCCGGCCGGCATGAACTGGCAGGACTGCTGGATCGGCCTTGACGCCAACGGCAGCCCAACGGTCCAGGTATCCGGCACGGTCAAGGCTGTTGCCCAGGCGCGCGGAGTGAACCGCTGGCACCTGTCACTCAGCCACGACGGCGGGGTCGCAACCGCCATGGTGGTGGCCGAAGGGGAATATCCGGAGACCACCCGGTAGGATTCTAAGCATGCTTAGTGCTTATACCGGGAATCAGGTCCGGGCCGCGGAATCCCCGCTGCTCGAGGCCGGTCTCGGGGATGAGCTGATGCAGCGTGCTGCGCACGGCCTCGCACAGGCCTGCGCAGCGGAACTTCAGGCGACCGGCGGCAGCTACGGCCGCGTCGTCGTCGTACTGGCCGGCAGCGGCAACAACGGGGGAGACGCGCTTTACGCCGGCGCCCGCCTGCAGCAGCGCGGAGCGGGTACGACGGCGGTACTCACCTCCGATCGCGTGCACACCGACGCGCTGGCCGCCTTCCGCGCCGCCGGCGGGCGGGTCGAACACCTCACCGCGGCTACCCAGGACCGTGTGCTTGAACGGGTGGTTGCAGCTGACCTGGTGATCGACGGCATTCTCGGTACGGGCGGCGTCGGTGGACTGCGCGGTGCGGCGGCTGACCTGATCGGACGGGTCAACGCGCGCGGAGTGGCCGGGCGGGTCGTTGCATGCGACGTTCCGAGCGGCGTCAACGCAGACACTGGCGAGTCCTCCGGTGAAGTTCTGGCAGCGGACCTCACCGTCACCTTCGGCGGGTTGAAGTCCGGCCTGCTGGCCGGCGCCGGAGCACGCGCCGCCGGACGGGTCACAACCATCGACATCGGACTCGCTGAAACGCTCCCCGAACCCACTGTCTATTCGCTGGAGCCCGCCGACTTCCGGCACCTCTATGCACGGCCGCAACCGGCTGACCACAAGTACAGCCGCGGCGTCCTGGGGATTGCCGCCGGGTCCGCGCTGTACCCCGGGGCAGCCGTTTTGGCCACCGGAGCGGCGCTGGCCACCGGCGTCGGCATGATCCGGTTCCTGGGGCCCGCCCCGGTGACTACCCTCATCAACACCGTCCATCCGGAGGCGGTCTGCTCCCACGGCTCAGTCTCCGATTCCCATGTGCAAGCGTGGCTCGTAGGGCCGGGCGCCGCCGAGGACCCGGGTCAGCGGCAGCGGGCCCGCGACGCCATTGCCTCCGGATTGCCCACCGTGGTTGACGCCGGAGCGCTCCCGCTGTTGCCGGAGGCGGTCGGTAGCCACGTGATTCTCACGCCCCACGCGGGCGAGCTGGCGGCACTGCTCGAACGCCGCGGGGAGACCATGGAACGGCAGGCCATTGAGGCAGCTCCCGTGGATTATGCCCGTCGTGCCGCCGAGGCGACCGGCGCCACCGTCCTGCTGAAGGGCTACACCACGGTGGTGGCCGCGCCGGACGGCACGGTTTTCAGCCAGGCCAACGCCACGCCGTGGCTCGCCACGGCCGGCTCGGGAGACACCCTCGCGGGGATCCTGGGCGCGCTGGTTGCCACCAACGCCCGCAATAACGACGCCGGTGCCCCCCTGGCGCTCCCGTCGTCGTCGCGCTGGGCTGCGCTGGCAGCAGCTGCGGCGATGCTGCATGGCCTGGCCGGTCAGCGCGCGGCGAAGCGCGGACCGATTGTGGTGAGTGACCTGCCGCGCCACATCGGGCGCGCCATCCACGAACTGCTGCGGGATCCGCCCGTCTATACCGGGTAACGTCCGTTCACCGAAATGTCAGATCCCTGCGCTATGAAAAGATGCAGGAAACGCACCCGAGCAGATCGGGTGACACAAACAAGCAAGGAGCACATATGGAACTGTGGCCAGGAGATGCCTATCCGTTGGGGGCAACCTATGACGGCACGGGGACCAATTTCGCGCTCTACAGCGAGGTCGCCGAGAAGGTGGAGCTGTGCCTGATCGACGATGACGGCTCTGAAACCCGCGTCGCCTTCAAGGAAGTCGACGGGTACGTCTGGCACGGCTACCTTCCGCACGTGGTTCCCGGACAGAAGTACGGCTACCGGGTTCACGGTCCCAACAACCCGGCTGAGGGCAACCGCTGCAACCCGAACAAGCTGCTCCTGGACCCCTACGCCAAGGCAATCCACGGCGAGTACGACTGGGATCAGGCGCTGTTCGGTTACAACTTCGGCGACGAGAATTCCGTCAACAATGACGATTCAGCCGCTCACACCATGTTGGGCGTCGTCATCAACCCGTTCTTCGACTGGGACGGCGACCGCATGCCGCGCACGCCGTATCACCAATCCGTGATCTACGAGGCACACGTCAAGGGCCTCACACAGCTGCACCCCGATGTTCCGGAGGAACAGCGCGGCACCTACGCCGGTGTAGCGCACCCGTCCGTCATCGCGCACCTCCAGAAGCTCGGCGTCACCGCCATCGAGCTGATGCCGGTTCACCAGTTTGTCAATGACAGCACGCTGCAGGACAAGGGCCTGTCCAACTACTGGGGCTACAACACCATCGGGTTCTTCGCACCGCACAACGCCTATGGCTCCACCGGCGATGAGGGCGAGCAGGTCCAGGAATTCAAGGCGATGGTGCGGGAACTGCACCTCGCCGGCATTGAGGTCATCCTCGACGTCGTCTACAACCACACCGCGGAGGGCAACCACATGGGGCCCACCCTCTCCATGCGCGGGATCGACAACGCGTCCTACTACCGCCTGGTGGAGGACGACAAGCAGTACTACATGGACACCACGGGTACGGGTAACTCGCTGAACGTCGGCAACCCTCACTCCCTGCAGCTGCTCATGGACTCGCTGCGGTACTGGGTCACCGAGATGCACGTGGACGGCTTCCGGTTTGACCTTGCCTCGGCGCTGGCCCGTGAGTTCTACGAGGTGGACAGGCTGTCGGCATTCTTCGAACTGGTGCAGCAGGACCCGATCGTCTCCCAGGTCAAGCTCATTGCAGAGCCATGGGACGTTGGTCCCGGCGGATACCAGGTGGGTAACTTCCCGCCGCAGTGGACTGAGTGGAACGGCAAGTACCGGGACACTGTGCGTGACTTCTGGCGTGGTGAGCCCTCCAGCATCGGCGAATTCGCTGCGCGGCTGACAGGATCAGCGGACCTGTATGAGCACTCGGCACGCCGTCCCGTCGCCTCGATCAATTTCGTCACCGCCCATGATGGCTTCACTCTCCGGGACCTCGTGTCCTACAACGAGAAGCACAACGAGGCCAACGGTGAGGACAACAACGACGGTGAATCACACAACCGCTCCTGGAACTGCGGCGAGGAAGGCCCGTCCGATGATCCGGTAGTGCAGTCGCTGCGCGTCCGGCAGCAGCGCAACATCATCGCAACCCTTCTGCTCTCGCAGGGTGTGCCGATGATCTCCCACGGTGACGAGCTCGGCCGCACGCAGGAGGGAAACAACAACACGTACTGCCAGGACTCCGAACTGTCCTGGGTGCACTGGGACAACCTCGACCAACCGCTGCTCGAATTCACTGCGGCAGTCAACCGGCTCCGTTCTGAGCACCCGACTTTCCGCCGTCGTCGTTTCTTCGATGGGCGTCCCGTCCGCCGCGGTGAGGGCGAAGCGCTGCCGGACATCGTCTGGCTGGACACAGCGGGCGAACTGATGGCACCTGAGGACTGGGACTCCGGGTTTGGCCGTTCCATCGGTGTCTTCCTCAACGGGGACGGCATCCGCGGCCGCGATCAGCGGGGCCAGCGCATCACCGATTCGAACTTCCTGCTGTACTTCAACGCCAATGACAAGGCCGTGACGTTCACAGTGCCGTCGGAGGAGTACGGGCCCATGTGGGATGAGGTCATCGACACGGCCGGCGTCTACGCGGATTCGGAGCCCATAGCGGCCGGCAAGGAAGTCACAGTGGAAGCGAAGGCAATGGTGGTGCTGCGGGCGCATGCAGAGGTGGAGGAACCGGATCACTCGGTCGCGGCCTCCCTGGCCATCCTCGCCAACGAGAACACATCGCGGGCCGGCTCAGCCTGATCTTTCCGGGCCAGTCAGAACCACCCCACCTACAGGAGGAACACCGTGCAGACACCCAAGTCCACCTATCGGCTGCAGATCCGATCCAGTTTCGACCTTGCTGCTGCAGCAGATGTCGTGCCCTACCTCGTGGACCTCGGGGCGGACTGGGTGTATCTCTCGCCCGTTTTGACAGCGGAGCAGGGATCCGACCACGGGTACGACGTCACCGATCCCACCTCGGTGGACCCCGAACGGGGAGGCACGGAAGCGTTCGATGCATTGTGCCTGACGGCCCACGAGGCTGGGCTCGGTGTCCTCGTGGACATCGTGCCCAACCACGTGGGCGTTGCCACCCCGGCGCAGAACGCATGGTGGTGGGACCTCCTGGCCAAGGGCACGGACTCCCGCTATGCCGAGGCCTTCGACGTTGACTGGGACGCGGGCGGCGGTCGGATCCGTGTGCCGGTGCTCGGCGACAGTGACACCGAGGAAGACCAGCTCAAGGTGGTGGACGGCGAGCTGCACTACTACGAAAACCGGTTCCCCATCGCCGAGGGGACAGTGCGCCCCGGTGACACCGGTGCCCAGGTCCACGCGCGGCAGCACTACGAGCTCGTGAACTGGCGCCGTGCGGACAGCGAGCTGAACTACCGCCGGTTCTTCGGAGTGAATACCCTCGCCGGCGTCCGGGTGGAGGTGCCGTGGGTCTTCGACGAGGCGCATTCGGAGGTTCGCCGCTGGTTCGCTGAGTCCCTCGTTGATGGCGTGCGGATTGACCATCCGGACGGCCTCGCGGATCCGGCGGGCTACCTTGAGCGGCTGCGGGAAGTATCGGGCGGCGCGTACACGCTGGTCGAGAAGATCCTGGAGCCGGGGGAGGTGCTGCCGGAGCGCTGGGCCTGCGAGGGAACCACCGGTTATGACGGACTCGCCGTGGTGGACCGGCTCTTCGTCGATCCGGCGGGCCAGCCTGCGCTGGATGCTGCGGTTCCCACCGAGCCCTTCGTTCACATGATCCACGGGACCAAGCGCGGCATCACCGACGGGATCCTGCGTTCCGAGGTGCTCCGGCTCGCCCGCCTGGTGACGGCCTCGGCGAACCTTGAGCCGGAACAGTCCGCAGATGCGATTGCCGAACTGCTCACCTGCTTCCCCGTCTACCGCAGCTACCTGCCCGACGGCGCCGGTCACCTTGCCGAAGCGGTGCTGAACGCGAAGGTCCGCCGGCCGGACCTCGCGTCCGTGATCGACGCACTGCATCCCCTGCTGAACCCGTACCTCAGCAAGCCGAACGCGGAACTTACCGAGCTGGCTGTCCGGTTCCAGCAGACCTCGGGCATGGTGATGGCCAAAGGCGTGGAAGATACCGCGTTCTACCGGTTCAACCGGCTGACCTCGCTGAATGAAGTGGGCGCGGACCCATCAATTTTTGCGCTGGGCACCTATGAGGTGCACCGTGCACTGCTGGAGCGCCAGGAGTCCTCTCCGCTGACCATGAACTCGCTCAGCACCCACGACACCAAGCGCGGCGAGGACACCCGGGCCCGCATCTCGGTGCTCTCCGAGCTGGCCGGGGAGTGGACTGATGCCCTCGAGCAGTTGAACCGGTTGGCACCGATCGGTGACACAGCCTTCGCATCGCTGATGTGGCAGGCGCTGATCGGAGCGTGGCCGCTGAGCCGGGAACGTGCGCATGCCTACGTGGAGAAGGCATCGCGGGAAGCCGATGCCAGTACCCACTGGACGGCGCCCAACGCTGCGTTCGAGGAGAAAATGCACGACGCCGTGGACGCGGCTTTCGATCGTCCGGAGGTGAACGGCCTCATCACCTCACTGGTGGAGACGACGGCTGCTCCGGGATGGTCGAACTCGCTCGGAGCGAAGCTCGTGCAACTCACCATGCCGGGCGTACCTGACGTCTATCAGGGATCGGAGCTGTGGGAGACCTCGCTCGTGGACCCGGACAACCGGCGCCCGGTGGACTTCGCCGCCCGGAAACAGGGGCTCGTGGACCTCGCCTTCGGTGCGCTCCCGCAGATTGACGGCGGCGGTATGGCCAAGCTCCTTGTGGTCTCACGTGCCCTACGGTTGCGCAGGGACCGCCCGGAACTGTTCTCCGGTTACCGTTCGGTGGTGTCCACCGGATCCGCGGCTGACCATGTTTTCGCCTTCGACCGCGGTGGTGCAGTTGCAGCGGTCACGCGGCTCCCGCTGGGACTGGAGCGTGCCGGCGGGTGGCGGGACACCGCCGTCGTCCTTCCGGAAGGCACCTACAGCTGCGCGATCACCGGCACCGGGTTCGAGGGCGGGCCGGTTCCGGCCAAGCGGCTGTTTGAGACCTACCCCGTGGCACTTCTCGTGAAGGAGGAAGCTCGATGAATCCGACGTTCGCAGCACGCTCAAGGTTTGATGTCTGGGCGCCGAAGGCGCAGTCCGTAACGCTGCTGGCTGACGGAACCGAATACGCGATGGTCTCCGGCGAGGGTGACTGGTGGACCGCGCCCGGCGCTCCCGCCGGCGGTGAGGTGGACTACGGCTACCTGATCGACGGCGCCGAGAAGCCGGTCCCGGATCCCCGGTCCCGCCGGCAGCCGGAAGGGGTGCACAAGCTCTCCCGCACGTTCGACGCCGGTGCCTACTCTTGGGGCGACAGCGGCTGGGTTTCCCCCGGGCTGGACGGAAACGTCATCTATGAGATGCACATCGGTACGTTCACGCCGGAAGGCACGCTGGACGCTGCGATCGGGAAGCTCGACTACCTGGCGGGCCTGGGCGTGCAGTACGTCGAACTGCTGCCCGTCAACGCCTTCAACGGCACCCATAACTGGGGCTACGACGGCGTCCTCTGGTACGCAGTCCAGGAAACCTATGGGGGGCCCGAGGCCTACCAGCGGTTTGTCGACGCAGCGCATCAACGCGGGCTCGGTGTCATCCAGGACGTCGTCCACAATCACCTGGGCCCCAGTGGGAACTACCTTGGCATGTTCGCTCCGTACCTGACCGAGGGCAAATCCAACACCTGGGGCGACTCGCTCAACCTGGACGGCCCGCTGTCCGATGAGGTCCGCCGGTATGTGATTGAGAACCTGCTGATGTGGTTCCGGGACTACCACGTGGACGGGCTGCGTCTGGATGCTGTGCACGCCCTGCATGATGAGCGGGCCATCCACATCCTCGAGGAGTTTGCGGTGGAGACGGACCGGTGCGCCGCGGAGCTCGGCAAGCCGCTGTTCCTCATCGCGGAGTCTGACCTCAACAACGCGAGGCTCATCGCACCGCGCAGCGTCGGCGGCTACGGCCTGGCCGGGCAGTGGAGCGATGACTTCCACCACGCGGCCCACGTCAACGTCACGGGGGAGACGGTGGGCTACTACGAGGACTTCGACTCAATCGGTGCGCTGGCGAAGGTCTATACGGAAGGCTTCTTCCACAACGGAACCTGGTCATCCTTCCGCGAGCGTTCACATGGGCGTCCAATTGACCCGGCCAGGCACAGCCTGCACCAGCTCGTGGTCTGTACGCAGAACCACGACCAGATCGGCAACCGCGCTGCCGGTGACCGGATCAGCGCCTCGCTCAACACCGCACAGCTGGCGCAGGCGGCGGTACTCAACATCGCCGGGCCCTTCACGCCGATGCTGTTCATGGGGGAGGAGTACGGCGCGCTTACGCCGTGGCCGTTCTTCACTTCGCATCCGGAGCCGGAGCTCGGGAAGGCGACGGCGGAAGGACGCTTGAGGGAGTTCGAGAAGATGGGTTGGGACCCGGACACGGTGCCCAATCCCCAGGATCCGGAGACGTTCGTCTCCGCGAAACTCAACTGGACAGAGCAGGAGCGCCCGGAACAGGCACGCCTCCTGAACATCTACCGGGACCTGATCGCGCTGCGCCGGAAGAACAAGGACCTGCACAACCCGGACTTCACGTCAGTGAAAGTCAGCTTCGACGAGGACAAGCGCTGGCTGGTGCTCCATCGGGGAGGCACCGCCGTCGTCGTGAATTTTGCTGACGGCGAGCGGGAAATTCCGGTGGCCGCGAAGAAGGTCCTGCTCAGCACCGAACCAGGGGAGTCGATCGGGGACGGCACGGTCTCGCTTCCGGCGCACGGGACCGCGATCGTGAAGGTTTAGGAAAGGCGTCGCCATGCGCGAGGTCAGCACGGATGTGCTTGTGGTCGGATCCGGTCCCACCGGCCTGATGCTCGCCGCCTGGCTGGCCAAACTCGGTGTCGATGCCATACTTGTGGACGGCAAGGACGGGCCCACCCGGGAATCCAGGGCGCTCGGCGTCCATTCGCGGAGCATGGAAATTTATGACCAGCTGGGCGTCGTGGACCGGGTACTCGCCGAGGGCTATTCGGCAGTGAAAATCCGTCCAGGCTACGAGAGCCGGTCCTTCGGCGCCGTGCCGATCGGCCGGTTCGGTGCCGGGCTGATGCCCTATCCGGGACTCCACATCCTGGAGCAGAGCAGGAATGAGAGCATCCTGCTCGACCGCCTGCAGGAACTGGGTGGAACCGTCGAATGGCAGCACGCGCTGGTCAACCTGACCCCGGACGCCGGCGGTGTGACCGCCGAGTGCAGCGGGCCCGCCGGTTTACTGAGCGTCCGTGAGCGTTTCTGTGTCGGGGCGGATGGTGGCTCGTCGGCCGTCCGGAAGATTGCTGGGATTCCGTTCGAGGGGCTGACCAACGAGCACACGTTCTATGTGGCGGACGTCAGCGGTGTCTCCGGCGTGGCCGGGGACAGCGTGAACCTGCGCTTCGGGGCCGAAGAGTTCCTGCTCGGTTTTCCCATGGGGCCGGGAGGTCATCACCGGCTGCTCGGTGTGCTGCGCACCGCAGGCGGTGAGGACGTGCCCGAGTCGCTCGCGCGGCAACGGCTCGATACCGTGTTTGGCATTACCTACCGGGAGTCGCTCTGGTTCTCCACGTACCGGATCCACCACCGCGTTGCTGCCCGTTTCCGGGAGGGTCCGGTCTTCCTTGCGGGGGACGCCGGGCATGTCCATTCCCCGGTCGGCGCGCAGGGAATGAACACCGGCCTCCAGGATGCGCACAATCTGGCGTTCAAGCTGGCGGAAGTGATTCAGGGGCGCGCGTCGGAGTCCCTGCTTGACCGGTACGAGGCTGAGCGACGCCCGGTGGCGCTTCGCCTGGTCAACAGCACTGACCGTGTATTCGGCCTCGTGACCTCTGACCGCCGGCTGGCCCGCACCGTCCGGCGCATCGCTCCGCGCCTCTTGGCCCCTGCGGCTATCCGGCTTCTTCCGCGCTTGCCCATCGCGCCCAGGCTCTTCGGCTACCTGTCCCAGATCCGCATCCACTACTGGATGGACGGCTTCTCTCCTGACGGTACCTCTTCTGATAAACCAACGAACGACGCCGCCGGGTCGGCTCCCGATCCTGGCAGCAAACCGCGCGCACACCGGACGCGCCGCGGCCGGGTGATTGGCAGGAGGCTGCCGTGGACCGGGCCGAATTTCGAAGTTCTGCGCTCTGCAACCTGGCAGGTGCACACTTATGGCGAGGTGGATGCGGAGGTGGCTGCCGCCGTCGGGCATGGCCTGAAAGTGCCGGTCCATTCATTTCCCGCGGCGGGCGGCAAGGGGCTTCAGGAGGGGCTGTGCTACCTCGTGCGTCCGGACGGATTCGTAGCGGGAGCGGCGCCGATGCATACCGCGGTGTCGCGGTTACGTGCGCATCTGCCCGATCAATGGTTCGGGGCTGGGCCCACTAGCGACCTAGGATGAATTCATGACCTTTCACCCCGCGGAGAACCGCTATGACACCATGCCGTACCGACGAGTGGGACGCAGCGGGTTGCACCTGCCGGCCGTCTCTCTTGGGCTGTGGCACAACTTCGGTGATGACAAGCCGTTCGATGTGCAGCGTGCCATCCTGCGGCGGGCGTTCGACCTCGGCGTCAACCACTTCGACCTTGCGAACAACTATGGGCCTCCCTATGGCTCGGCGGAGACCAACTTCGGCCGGCACCTCAAGGACGACTTCAAACCGTTCCGCGACGAACTGGTCATCTCAAGCAAGGCCGGCTACGACATGTGGCCCGGCCCGTACGGCAACTTCGGTTCACGCAAGTACCTGCTCGCCAGCCTCGACCAGTCGCTGAACCGCATGGGGCTGGACTACGTCGACATCTTCTACAGCCACCGGCCAGACCCGGAAACTCCGCTCGAGGAGACCATGGGTGCACTGGATACCGCAGTGCGGTCCGGGCGGGCGCTCTACGCCGGCATCTCCTCGTACTCCCCGGAGAAGACGGCTGAGGCAGCGGCGATCCTGCGCGACCTCGGCACGCCTCTGCTCATCCACCAGCCCTCCTACTCCATGCTGAACCGCTGGGTGGAGAACGGCGAGCCCAACCTGCCCGAGGTTCTGGAGCAGACCGGCGCCGGTTCGATTGCGTTCTCACCGCTGGCCCAGGGCCTGCTGACCAGCAAGTACCTGAACGGGGTGCCGGAGGGTTCTCGTGCGGCGTCGAACAAGTCGCTGTCGGAGGACCACCTGTCCGAGGACAACCTGCGGCGGGTGCGCGGCCTGAACGGCATTGCGGAGTCCCGGGGGCAGACGCTGGCCCAGATGGCTATCGCGTGGATCCTGCGTCCGCAGGGCAAGGGCTCGCCCATCACGTCGGCACTGATCGGTGCGTCGAGCGTGAAACAGCTCGAGGACAGCGTGGGTGCGATCAACAACCTCGACTTCAGTGAGAGCGAGCTGCACGCGATCGACGAGTTCGCCGTGGAGTCGGACATCAACCTGTGGGCCAAGGCGCTCGAGGCATAGTAACTACCCTTACCCCGAGGCGTTGGTCGCAGGGAAAGGTCATCCCGAGCACGGTTCGAATAGGGATTGTGCGGGATGGCTCACCTCAGTAGTACCGCGGTAGCATGAGGGTATGAAACTTAGCGTCAGTCTGCCTGAGGAGGATGTAGCCATCCTCGACGAGTTCGTCCGCACCGCTGGCCTTCCCTCGAGGTCGGCCGCGTTGCACCATGCCGTGCGCATGCTCCGCCTGCCCGAACTGGAGCAGGACTACGAAGCCGCTTGGAACGAGTGGGAAGCATCAGATGAACAGGCGGCGTGGAGCATGACCGCAGCCGACGGGCTTGCTGATGCTACGCGGTGAGATCCGGCTCATCGATCTGGACCCTGTGCGTGGGAGCGAGGCCAACAAACGACGGCCGGCAGTCATCGTCAGCAACGATCGAGCGAACTCGATCGCGGCGCGGCTCGGCCGTGGCGTGATCACCGTCGTACCGGTCACCAGCAATACCGACCGAATCTTCCCGTTCCAGACGTTGTTGCCCGCCGCTTCGACCGGCCTGCGGCAGGATTCCAAAGCCCAGGCGGAGCAGGTCCGCTCGATCGCGGTCGAGCGGCTGGGCGCGGTCCTTGGGCGAGCTCCAGCGGACGTCATGGCACAGCTCGATGACGCATTGCGCCTCCACCTGCAGCTGGGGCGATGACGAAGCGGCGCGCAAGGCGTTTCTCGCCCTAGCGTTGTATGACGAAGGCCGTTACGGAGATGCTTTGCAGACTGCTCTGAACGCCCTCATTCCTACGCTCGGTGGCTATGGAAGAGCGCTTACAGAGTACGCCGAAGACCTTCCGAGGACTGTTTCGTCGCGGTAAGAGGAGCACTCCCACAAAATGATCGGCATGGGAGCAAGGACTGCCCCTACGTGCTGGGATTAGGGTAGGAGTTGAAATGGTCCCGCGATGATTGGTAGAGCCATGTCAGTTGATCGGTACGACGATGACCCTGCTGAAACCCCTTTCAAATTGGGCTTGCATCATGTCCAACTCGCTTTGCCACCGGGCGGCGAGGACGACTGCCGAAGATTCTATATCGACATTCTTGGACTTACCGAAGTGGAGAAACCACCGGTACTGGCAGCGCGAGGCGGCCTTTGGGTACGGGCGGATAGCCTCGAGATTCATTTAGGTGTAGAAGAAGATTTCAGGCCGCAGAAGAAGGCTCACCCCGGCATCCTGGTTCACGATCTCGACGCCTTGGCAGCCCAGGTTGAGGCACATGGATTGACGCCTGAGTGGGATGAGAACCTTCCCAATATGCGGCGCTTCTACTTGCCTGACAACAACGGCAACAGACTGGAATTCCTCTCATCAGAGTCGTGAGGCAAGGCTCTAAGAAGTGCTTCATCTGATTCAGTTCGACTCGTCCCGCAAGAACGATCGTTTCTGAGCCAGTCGAATTCATAGGCGAGTGGCAAGGATCGCGCCGTGCGTTCGTTTTGAACGATCAGTCCGTGACTCCGTGTGCGTAACGGTGAAACCTGCCGCCTCGACCTCGCGTGTCAGTAGGTCGATGGGCCAGTAGTACGCCGTGGTTATCTCGTGATTGAACGGTTCCAGCGTCGGGCCGGTAAAAAATCCGAGCGCCAAGCCGCCTCCCGAGCGGATACACCGCGCGAACTCGTCGAGCGCAGTGCTGATCTGCTCAGGGTCGATGTGGATGAGCGAATACCACGCGAGTACGCCGCCGAGCACGCCAGCGTCCATCTCCAATGCTTCAGCTCGACCGAGTCGATAGCGGCCTGCGGGATAGGTTATCTGCGCACTTTCGATGAATTCTGCTACGGGATCGATGCCCTCTGCATCCACACCAATGCTTGTGAGGTGGTGCGTCCATTGACCAGGTCCGCATCCGACATCAAGCACCAGCCCCTCGATCCCGTGCGCCCATTTTTCGACTAGCGCCAAATCAGGAATCGCTGCGTGCTCGATGCTTCCGACGACTTCAATGTACTCATTGGCTCTGGCACCGTAACAAGAACGAACGGACCGTAACGACATGCCTCAACAGTAGTGGGCACCTCCGGCACGGTCGTCTCTGGGCTGGGCCTTATCGCCAAGCACTCTCAAGGGATGTGTGCCCATCGGCCGCGCGCTGCCAACCAACAGCGCCGCTTGCGCGCTCATTTAGCTGCGGTGATAAACCCGAATAGCACTTGTTCATTGCCGAGGAGGTCCGCAACGACGGCCGGGTGCGCATCCTGTCGCGCGGCGGCTGCGATCGGTTGGTGCCCCGGGCGCGAAACTACCGCCAGAGACTGCGCAACCCCGGCAACGCCTTCTCGTACCCGCGGAGCAGCCGCTGCGCGGTGTGCGCGGAGTCGATGAGCGGGTGCAGCGCGAAAGCCCGCAGCGCGAGTGACCGGTCGCCCTGCACGACGGCGGCAATCACGTCCTGCTCGACGCCCAGGACCTGCGATATCAGGCCGAGCTGGTGCGGCGTTGGCGTGCCAACCGGCAGGGCCCGGACTCCGTGGCCGGTGACCCGGGCAGGAATCTCCACGACGGCGCCGGCGGGCAGCTGGGGTATCGCGTTCCCGTTGCGGATGTTGAGGATGAGCTCAGCAGGCTCGTCCCGCACGAGTGCGCGCATTACCGTGAGGGCGACCTGCTCATACCCGCCGCCAGCCAGATCCGCCTCATCGCGGGATTCCTCCGCCGTGCGGGCCTCGGCAAGATACCCCTCTTCGCGGGAGCGCCGGGCTGCTTCCCAGGCGGCGAACGGCCTATCGGTCGAGAGCAGGTCCGGGTAAAGACCGTCCTGTTGGCGGATAATCGATTCGCCCCGGGTCTCCGGAGCTGCAGCGACAGACCGCCGGGCCTCCGCGTGGAAGTAGTAGTAGAAGAGGTACTCGTTCGGCAGCGCACCGAGCATGTGCAGGAACTGCGGACCGAACACCCGGCCTTCCTCGAAGACCGCCAGCCGGGAAGAGTCGGCGAGCAGAGCGGGCAGGAGGTCACCGCCGTCGTACTCCAACGCCCGCAACCATCCCAGGTGATTCAGGCCCACATAGTCGACGCCGGTCAGGGAAC
Source organism: Arthrobacter tumbae (assembly GCF_016907495.1). Classification (NCBI taxonomy): domain Bacteria; kingdom Bacillati; phylum Actinomycetota; class Actinomycetes; order Micrococcales; family Micrococcaceae; genus Arthrobacter; species Arthrobacter tumbae. The sequence goes on along the minus strand of NZ_JAFBCC010000001.1, from coordinate 526,552 downwards.
CGGGCGGCAGCGGCACTCCGACTGCGATGGAGGCTCTGCGCACCAGCCCCGAGGCCGAGTCGCAGATCCCGATGATGCGCCCGCCGAGGAGCGGTTGCAGCGCCCCGGTGATGATTCCGGCGGGGTTGGTGAAGTTGATGACCCATGCATCCGGACACGCCGCGACGATCGCCTCCGCGACCGTGAGCATCTGCGGGATGGACCGCAGCGCGTAGGACAGTCCACCGGCGCCCACGGTTTCCTGTCCCAGCAGCCCTTCGGCGATCGCTACCCGTTCATCCAGCACGCGACCACCGGCGCCGCCGGGACGGATGGCAACGAAGACGACGTCGGCTCCCGCCAGTGCGTCCTCTAACCGCTCATTCACGGTGAGACGGGGCGGCTGCGCCCCGTGCGGGAGCGGCAGGTCCCGGGCGACACGGGCGATGGCCGCCGTGCGGGAGGAATCGGCGTCGTACAGGCAGACTTCATTGACCAGCCCGGCAAAAGTGCCTGAGCAGAGCGCTCGGTAGATGAGCGGTACACGGAACCCGCCGCCGCCGATGACCGCCAGTTTCACGGTGTGCTCCTCTCTGTACGGCTCACCCCATCCTTACCCATTCACCCGCGCCCTATGGTCGTTTGCTCACTTTCCGCTTGCCTTCGATCAGCAGGGCCGCACTGACCGCGCTCGCGAGGGCGAGCCCGGAGCACACGAGCATCGACACCCGGAAGCCGGCAACGTACGCCTCATCCACGGCCTGCTCGATGGCCGCAGCGGTCTCCGGGGGCACACCGGCCGGAGACTGCGTGGCTCCCAGGTCCACCTTCGCTGCCTCGAGTTCTGCCTGCTGCGCCGCGGAAAGTCCAAGGCGTTCCGTCTGCGCGTCCAGGGCTGGGCTGAACACCGCGAACATCAACACCCCCAGCACGGCGACGGCAAGCAGGGAGGCAACCCGGGAGAACGCGTTGTTGATGCCACTTGCCAGCCCCGACCGCTGCCCGGACACCGAGTTCAGCGCCACCGTGGTCAGGTTTGGCACCAGGATGGACAGCCCGAGCCCAAGCACCACCACCGCCGGGAAAAAGGTGGTCCAGTAGGATCCCGAGCCGGCTCCCGGTACGGCGAACAGGCCGAAGCCCACCGCCGCAAGCGCGGGACCGGTCACCAGCGGAAGCTTCGCACCGAATCTGTCGGTCAGCGCTCCCGTGTAGCGGGACAGGAAAAACATCAGCACGATCGCCGGAATGAACGCCGCGCCGGCCGCCGTCGCTGAGTAGTCCTGCACCTGAATAAGGTTGAACGGCAGGAGATAGAGGGCCCCGCCCAGAGCGAAGTAGAGCAGCAGCGTGAAGACATTCGCGCCGGTGAAGTTGCGGCTCCGGAACAGGGACAGGGGCATCATCGGTTCGCGGATCCGGTGCTGAACGATGACAAAGCCCGTCAGCGCAGCTGAGCCGGCCAGCAGCGAAGCAACCACCACCGGTGCCGTGAAACCGAGTGTCGACGCTTCAAGCAGCCCGAACACCAGGCCGCCGAGCCCGACGGTGGCCAGCACGGCGCCCCACGGATCCAGCCGGCCAGCCGCCTCATCGCGGCTCTCCGGCACCCGGGTGAGTGTAATGATGAGCACCGCAGCGGCAAGAGGAATGTTGATGAGGAACACCCACCGCCAGGAGAGAGTGTCAACCAGATACCCGCCAAGTACCGGTCCCAGCACGGAGGTCATGCCGGAGAAGGCCGCCCACGTGCCGATGGCCTTGCCGCGCCGGTTCTCGTCAAAGGAGGCACTGATGATCGCCAGCGAGCCGGGAATCAGCATGGCCCCTCCAACCCCCTGCACCGCCCTCGCGAGGATCAACTGCCCGGGATCGGGAGCCAAACCGCACCACACGGAGGCCAGGGCAAAAAGCCCGACTCCGGCCGCGAAGATCCGGCGCCGTCCGAAGTGGTCTCCCAACGAACCCCCGAGCAGCAGCAGGGCGGCCAGGAACAGCGCATACGACTCCACGATCCAGAGAGCGTCCACTGCGGTGGCACCCAATTCCTGCTGAATGGCGGGCAGTGCGACGTTGACCACCGATCCGTCGATGAAACCCATCGATGAACCCAGGATCGTCGCTGTCAGTACCCACATTCCAACGCGCGGCGTACACGGCGATCCGGTGCCTCCGGAACGCAGAACACCCTCGTCGCACGGCTGTCGAATGATATTGGACATCGCCTGCCCCTCGCTGCTGGTGCGAACAGTATCAGCCGCAGATGCGCCGGGCTACCGACCCCGAGCGGGCAGCGCGGCCGCCGTGGAGCAGACCCGAGTAGCATGCCCTACATGGCCGCCCTGAACCGCTTTGACCCGCTCGCCTCCGCACGAACCGGGAACGATCCGCAGTTCGACCTCCTGCTGACTGGCTCGGTGTTCTTCGACATTATCTTCACCGGCCTCGATGCGTTGCCTACCCCAGGGACCGAAGCCTGGGCAGAGGGTATGGGCTCGTGCCCGGGCGGGGTGGCGAACCAGGCGATCGCGGCCAGCAGGCTGGGACTGCGCACTACCCTGGCGGCAGCATTCGGCGACGACGGATACGGCGCCTTCAACCGCAGCATCCTTCAGGGGCAGGAACATGTTGACCTGTCCCGGTCACGCACCTTTGAGCAGTGGCATTCGCCGGTAACGGTCTCGCTCTCGGTCGACAGGGACCGGTCGATGGTCACGCATGGGCACCCGTCGCCGCTGTCGGCCTCCGCACTGATCGCTGACCTGCCGCGCTGCCGGGCAGCCATTGCAGAGGTTGGTCCCGAGGTGGAGCCGTGGGTGCCGGCCGCACACGCCCAAGGCATGCGGCTGTTCGGCGACGTGGGCTGGGACCCGAGCGGGAACTGGTCCAGCGAAGCGCTGGACTCGCTGCAGTACTTCCACGCCTTCCTTCCGAATGAGACCGAGGCCATGGCCTACACCCGGACCAGTGACCCCTGGGCCGCGCTGTATGCGCTCGCCGACCGGGTGCCGGTGGCCGTGGTGACGGTCGGCCAGCATGGTGCGATCGCCGTCGACTCTTTGACTGGGGAGGAAGAGTGGGTGCCGGCGTTGCCGGTGAATGCCTACGATCCGACGGGCGCCGGCGACTGTTTCGGTGCGGCGTTCGTGATGGGCGATCTCGCGGGGTGGCCGCTCGCGGACCGGCTCGCCTTCGCCAATCTGTGCGCCTCGCTGTCCGTTCAGGAGGTGGGCGGTTCCCTTGCCGCGCCGGGCTGGGGAGACATCGCTGACTGGTGGCGGCGAATGAGTGCAGAGCGCGACGGCGTGCGGAAGCAGTGGCTGCGACGCTACGCCTTCCTGGAGGACATCGTGTCGAACGTTCCTCCCGGAGCGGTGCGGCGGGCGACTGCCACCATCGCGACGCAGTCGGACGCGTAAGGGCTAACTTCCAGTCAGGCCGTTCGCCAGTCGTCACTGGTGATGTGTGATCCCGCCTGTGGACCCATCTGGAGCATCCCGCCGTCCACAGCCCACGATGCGCCGGTGACATAGCTGCTGGCCGGTGACGCGAGGAACGCGATGACCGCGGCGACTTCCCGTGGGTCGCCCGGGCGCCCCAGCGGTACGCCGGGGCGGCTGATCTGATGCGGGTCCTCGTTTTCCTCGTGCGTCATGGGAGTGGCGATCTCACCGGGGAGGACGGTGTTCGCCGTGATCCCGCGGTCGCTGAGCTCAAGCGCAATGGTGCGGATCAGGCCGCCCAGCCCATGCTTCGATGCGTCATAGGCCGCTGCACCCACCCTGGGCTGTTCCTGGTGCACGCTCGTTACAGCGATGATCCGTCCACCGTTTCCCGCGTTGACCATGCGCTTCGCGGCGCGCTGGATGCAGACAAAGGCGCCGTCCAGGTTTGCCCCCACAGTGGTGCGCCACGTGTCCAGATCCAGGTCCAGGAACGGTGTTCCGTCACCGGTTCCGGCGTTATTGACGAAGACGTCAACACCGCCGAGCTCGTCAGCCAGCCGGTCGATGACGTCGCCGCACGCCGGTGTGTCGGTGGTGTCGAGTTGTGCCACGGCCGCTTTCCGGCCTTGAGCCCGCACCAGGCGGGCAGTCTCCTCAGCGCCCTCTTGGTCCGAATGCCAGGTGACGCCGATGTCGCATCCCGCTTCTGCGAGTGCCACCGCAGTAGCGCGTCCGATGCCGGAATCAGACCCGGTGACTATTGCCGTTTTCGGTGAGAAAGTCATGGTCCATCCTGTCGCGCCCTGAAAGCTGAGCGCAAGGGTGTGCCGCAGCCGGTGCCGCCGGATTCCCGACCGTCCGCCCGGAACTGACAGAATGGGCCTGTGAGTTTTTCAGCAGGACCAGTACCGGAACGGCGTGTGGACATCGACCTCGCTGCGCTGCGGCACAACGTCCGTCATATCGCGGAGATAGCGAGCCCGGCACGTGTCATGGCTGTGGTGAAGGCCGACGGCTACGGACACGGTGCTGTTCCGGTGGCAAAGGCGGCACTGGAGGCGGGTGCCACGTGGCTGGGTGTTGCACACATCGCCGAGGCCGTCGAACTGCGCCGGGCCGGCATTGAAGCGCCGATCCTCGCCTGGCTGCACACTGAATCCAGTGATTTCGCCGCAGCCATCGAACTGGGTGTGGACCTCGGTATCTCGGGTTGGGAACTGGCCCACGTCGTTGCTGAGGCGCGCAGGCTTGAGCGTCCTGCGCGGGTACACCTCAAGATCGATACCGGCCTGGGCCGGAACGGTTGCCCGCCGGAGCAGTGGGAAGCACTTCTGGGCCGGGCGATGGAACACCAGGAGGACGGGTTGCTGCGGGTGGTTGGAGTGTTCTCCCACCTCGCTGTTGCGGATGAGCCCGACCGCGAAGAAACTGACGAGCAGATTGACCGCTTCCGGGAGGCCGTCGCAGTCGCTGAGGACGCGGGGGTTGACCTGGAGGTACGCCACCTGGCCAACACCCCCGGGACGCTCTCCCGACCGGATGCGCATTTCGATCTGGTGCGGGTGGGCCTCGGCATCTATGGACTCTCGCCGTTTGACGGACAGTCCTCGGCCGAGCTCGGGCTCCGTCCCGTAATGAGCTTCCGGACCACCATCGCCAACTGCAAGGAAGTGCCGGAAGGCCACGGCGTTTCCTACGGACTGTCCTACCGCACGGACAAACGCACCACCCTGGGTCTCGTGCCGGTGGGCTACGGCGACGGCGTGCCACGGGTGGCAACCGGTGCCCCCGTCTCGGTCGGCGGCCGGTTCTATCCCGTCGTGGGCCGGATCGCGATGGACCAGTTCGTCATCGACTTCGAGGAGACCGGGATTGCCGACTCGGAGAACAGCCCCCTTGGCCAGGAGGCCGTTATCTTCGGAGCGGGGGACGGAACGCCCACCGCCGATGACTGGGCCCGGGCAAGCGGTTCAGTCAACTACGAGATTGTCACGCGCATCAGTTCCCGCGTTGCCCGCCGGTATATTGACGCCGAGGTTATTGCTGCGGAGGCTGACCGGTGACCGGTCCCGTCTGGTCACAGGAGTTTTCCGTCGCGTCCGTCGAGGAGCTGCAGGGCGCGGCCAGAAGTATTGGGCAGCGGGTCGCCGCCGGTGACCTCCTCATCCTGACCGGCGAGCTCGGCGCGGGCAAGACCACCTTCACACAGGGGCTGGGCCGCGGGCTCGGCGTGCGGGAGGGCATCATCTCTCCCACCTTCGTGCTGGTCCGCAACCATCCCTCGCTCGCCGACGGACCGGGGCTGGTCCACGTCGATGCCTACCGGCTCGAATCGGACGCGGAAATCGACGACCTCGACCTCGAGACGACGCTGGATAGCTCCGTCACGGTCGTGGAGTGGGGTTCCGGCCGGGTGGAGCACCTGGCTGACAGTTGGCTGCACATCACGCTGGTGCGTCCCGCCGTCCCGCCTGCTGGCGGCTCGCCTGCAGAGCAGGCGGTGCTATCAGATGATGACGACGAACCGCGCCACGTGCGCATCGAAGCCTACGGCCCGCGCTGGGTGGACCAACGGCTGGGAGCGCTGGTCTAGCGTGCTGATTCTTTCCCTTGACACATCCGCCGCCGCCAGCGCTGCTCTGGTGAGGACCGGCGTCGTTCTCCAGCGGTTCGCCTCGACCGACACGCGCTCGCACGCTGAAGTGCTGGCTCCCGCCGTCGAGCAGTTGTTGACTGACGCGGGGGTGCGTGGAACGGAACTCGATGCCATTGTGGTGGGCGTCGGTCCGGGCCCGTTCACGGGGCTGCGTGCGGGCATCGCGACGGCGCGGATGCTCTCCTTTGTGTGGAGCGTGCCGGTGCACGGAGTGATGAGCCTGGACGCGGTGGCCCTCGATGCGGGGCACACGGAGGGCGAGTTCGCGGTGGCCACCGACGCCCGGCGCAAGGAAGTGTACTGGGCGCGCTACCGGGCGGGATCGCCGCTGCCGGTACTCGTGGATGGTCCGCATGTTGGCCCCGCGGAAACCGTTCCGGACCTGCCCGTGTACGGGCGCGGTGCCGGCCTTTATGCCGAGCGGTTGACCGGTTCGGCCGGGGCAACCGAACTCACGCCCGACGCCGCTGCGTTGGCTTTGGTCGCAGACCATACCTTTGCCGGAGGCGGCACTCTGCGCCCCACCACGCCGCTGTACCTGCGGGAATCGGATGCCAAGGTGCCGGGTCCACGGAAGAAGGCGCTGCCGTGACCTTCGCCCTTCGGCCTATGCGGCTGCAGGACATTCCCGCGGTCGGCACCCTGGAGCAGGCGCTCTTCCCCATCGACGCCTGGCCGCTGGAACTGTTCTTCGACGAATTCGCGCAGACCGAGACGCGGCAATACCTGGTTGCTCAGGTTGATGGTGAGCTCGTCGGGTACTGCGGCGTCATGGTGGTCGGTACCACGGCGGACATCCAGACCATCGGTGTGCTGCCGGACTATGAGGGCCGGGGGATCGGCACGGCGATGCTGACCAGCATGCTCGAGGAAGCGCGGCGCCGGGGTGCAGCGGAAACCCTGCTGGAGGTACGCGAGGACAACCCACGGGCGCGCCGGCTGTATGAGCTGTTCGGCTTCGAGCACATCCACACCCGGCGCGGCTATTACCGGGATGGCGTGGGTGCCCACGTCATGCGGCTGATCTTCAACTCCTCCGGCGCGGCGAAAGGTGATCATGAACCGGTCTGAGCCCCTGGTGCTGGGGATCGAGTCCTCCTGTGACGAGACCGGCGTCGGAATCGTGCGGGGAACAACCCTGCTGACCAACGCGGTGTCATCCTCCATGGACGAGCACGTGCGCTTCGGTGGTGTCATTCCCGAGATCGCTTCGAGGGCACACCTCGACGCGATGGTGCCTACCCTTCAGCTGGCACTCGACGAGGCAGGGGTGCAGTTGTCCGACATCGATGCGCTCGCCGTCACCTCGGGACCGGGGCTGTCAGGCGCGCTCATGGTCGGCGTTGCGGCGGCGAAGGCACTGGCGGTGGCAACGGGCAAGCCGCTCTTCGCGGTGAATCACCTGGTGGCGCACGTCGGGGTCGGGTTGCTCGACGCCGGTGAACTGCCCGGGAATCTTGGCGCTCTGCTGGTGTCCGGCGGGCACACGGAGATACTGCGCGTGCGCAACCTGGCCTCCGACGTCGAGCTGTTGGGTTCGACCATCGACGACGCCGCGGGGGAAGCGTATGACAAGGTGGCGCGCATCCTCGGCCTCGGGTATCCGGGCGGCCCGGCGATCGACCGGATCGCGGCGCAGGGCAATCCTGCTGCCGTGCGGTTCCCGCGCGGGCTGAGCCAGCCGAAGTACCTGGGGACGGCGGAGCAACCCGGACCACACCGGTACGACTGGTCATTCAGCGGACTGAAGACCGCCGTCGCACGCTTCGTTGAGGACTGCGAGGCACGCGGGGTCGAGGTGCCGGTTGCGGACGTCGCGGCGTCCTTCCAGGAAGCAGTGGTGGACATCATCACGTCGAAGGCAGTGCTGGCGTGCCGCGAGAACGGCATCACGTCGCTGCTGCTGGGCGGGGGAGTGGCGTCGAACTCGCGGCTTCGTCAGCTGACCCGGGAACGCTGTGAGGCGGCGGGCATCACGCTGACCATCCCGCCGTCGTCGTTATGTACTGACAACGGCGCCATGGTCGCGGCGCTCGCCGCTCGCATCATCATGGACGGCGGCGAGCCCAGCGGGATCGGCTTCGGCACCGACTCCTCAATGCCCGTGAGTACGGTTCACCTCTAACCCACTCGCGTTCATTTGGCAGGACACGCCCCTAAAAGACGCGCAAAAGGGGTGTGTCCTGCAAACTCGACGGGGCTGTCGCTCCGGTGAGCGGCGGCTTACGGTTATGCCACGACTACCTATTCGGAACTGTTTCGGACTGAGAACGCCCGCTTGACCGAGATCCTCGAGACTGTGGAGGACTGGAATGCCCCGTCGCCGTGTACCGGCTGGACTGTCCGCGATGTGCTGGACCACCTGATCGATACGGAACGCGACTTCCTGAGCCAGCACGACATTGATGCGGGTTCGCGGCCGGACACCGCGCAGGATCCGGCGGGTGGGTGGAAGACTCACGCGTCGCGGGTTCAGCACGTCCTCGACACCGCGGAGCTCGCCGAAACGTCGTTCGACGGATTCTTCGGGCCCACAACGGTCGGCGCTACGCTCGCAACCTTCTACGGCTTCGACCTGCTGGTGCATCGTTGGGACATCGCACGCGGTGCCGGCAGGGACACCGAGTTCAACGAATCGGAGCTCGACCTCATTGAGAAGTCACTCGACGGCTTCGGCGAGAACCTGTACATGGAAGGTATCTGCAGGCCTGCGCTTCCCGCCCCGGCCGGCGCGGATCGGGCAACAAGACTCCTTGCCCGGATGGGCCGCGACGCCCGGTGGCGGCCAGCGGTCAACGCCTGACTTCTCGCACAATCCCGCGTTCATTTCGCAGGACACGCCCCGAAAGCACGCGCAAAAGGGGTGTGTCCTGCCAATTGAACGCGGGGGAGGGTCAGCTGCGGAGCTGGCGCACCATATCCAGTACGACGGCGCTCAGGTCGCCATTGTTCTCCGCGGCGATGCGGCGCTGGCGCTGGTAACCCGCGCCGCGCTGAAGGATCTTCTCGACGTCGGCCAGCTCTTGAGAGCAGCCAAGCTTCGCCGCGACGGGCTCCAGCCGGTTCAACTCGTCCAGCAGGTGTTCGGTGACGAGGCGCTCGTTGCCGGCGGCGTCCAGAATGATGATCGCCTCCAACCCGTAACGGGCGGCGCGCCACTTGTTCTCCTGCACATGCCAGGGCGGCATGGTGGGGATCGAGCCGCCGTTATCAAGGGTGGTGGAGAAGTCGTCCACAAGGCACTGGGTGAGCGCAGCCACCGCGCCGACGTCCTCGAGCGTCGAGAGTCCGTCGCATACGCGCATCTCAACGGTCCCCAGGTTGCCGACCGGGCGGATGTCCCAGCGGATCTCGCTCACGGTATCGATCACACCGGTGGTGAACATGTCCTGCACATAGGACTCGTACTCCGCCCAGCTGGGGAACTGGAACGGCAGGCCGGCGGTGGGCAGCTGCTGGAACATCAGCGCACGCTGGGACGCGTACCCCGTGTCCTCGCCACCCCAAAACGGCGACGACGCCGAAATCGCCTGGAAATGCGGGAAGTAGTTCACCAGCCCGTCGACCACCGGCAGCGCCTTGTCCCGTGAATCCAGGCCCACGTGCACATGGACGCCGTAAATGACCATCTGCTGGCCCCACCACTGGGTGCGGTCGATCAGCTTGAAGTAACGGTCCTTGTCCGTGACCGGCTGGGAACGCGGCGCGCTGAACGGATGCGACCCGGCGGAGAACAGCTCCACGCCCATCGGATCCGTGACCTCTCGCACCGCGGCCAGCGACCGGCTCAGGTCTTCCTTCGCTTCAGCGACCGTATGGCAGATGCCGGTCACGATCTCCACAGTGTTGAGGAGGAGTTCCTGCTTGATGTGGGGGTGCTCATCATCGGCCTGCAGCTCGGGATGCCGTTCGTTGACCCCGCGGAGCACCTCTTTGGCCACGGAGACCAGGTCGCCGTTGTACCGGTCGACCAGGGCCAGCTCCCACTCAACGCCGAGCGTCGACTGCTCGGACTTCGCGAACTCAATCTTCAATGCTGCTCCTGACCGGTACCGGACGGTGGGGAATGTGTGCCTCGGTATCGCGCCATCGCGGGTGAGAACTGACCCCAATAGTAGTGCAGAGCCCTGCCCTGCATTCGAATGGACAGCTTCGCGACCTAGTGTGAAGGTCAGGCGATTTTGAGCACGCATCATCCGAACCGGAGAAGGAGCAGGACATGAGCCACCACAAACAAGACGGGAACCAGTATGTGGTTCGATAACTGGTCAGACGTTCTTCGGGTTCTGCTGGTTGGCTCTGCCGCCTACGCCCTCCTGGTCGTCGTCCTTCGTCTGTCGGGTAAGAGGACACTCAGCCAGCTCAATGTCTTCGACTTCGTGGTTACCGTTGCGTTCGGATCCACGCTCGCGACCATCCTGCTCAGCACGGACGTCTCCTGGACGGAAGGAGCCTTCGCGCTCGGGCTGCTGGCCGGGCTGCAGTTCCTGGTTGCGCTGGTCTCCTCACGCTGGCCACGGTCCAGGAAGGCAATCGCATCCCGTCCTGCCCTTCTGTTCAGCAATGGCCGGATCCGGGAAACAGAGCTCCGGCGGAACCGGCTCACGGAATCTGAACTACTCCAGGCGGTCCGCATGCAGGGCAGCGGTGATCTTTCGCAGATCGCCGCCATCGTCCTCGAAACCAACGGAAAGATCAGCATCATCTCCGGGAGCAAGTACGGCAACGGATCTGCGCTGGAGGACGTCCTGGGGTCAGCGCATAATTGACAGGTGCCGATCCTGAACAAAGACATGGTCCTGTGTATCTCCCTGGCCGCGAGGCCCAGCAACATTGGAACCCGCTTCCACAACTGGCTGTATGACCAGCTCAACTTGAACTACATCTACAAGGCATTCACCACTACTGACCTGCCGGCAGCCATCGGCGGCGTCCGGGCGCTGAGGATTCGTGGATGTGCCGTGTCGATGCCGTTCAAGGAAGACGTCATCCCGCTTGTGGACCGCATGGACCCCTCCGCGCTGGCGATCGATTCGGTCAACACCATCGTGAACGACGGCGGCGTCCTGACCGCCTATAACACTGACTACCTTGCGGTCGCAGAACTGATTGGACAGCGCTCGGAGGTGTCGCCGTCGTCGTCGGTTTTGTTGCGTGGATCCGGAGGAATGGCCAAAGCCGTTGCGGCAGCGGTACGGGATGCAGGCTTCACGCAGGTGACGATCGTCGCGCGGAACGAGGAGGCCGGCAGGCGCCTGGCGGGGCTGTACGGGTTCGAGTGGCAGGCCGAGCCGGGAGACTCCACCGCGGACCTGCTCATCAACGTGACACCGCTTGGTATGGCCGGGCATGACGAGGATGTCCAGTCGTTCAGCGACGAGGCGATTGCCGCGGCGTCGCTGGTGTTCGACGTGGTTGCCTTGCCGTCGGAGACGCCGCTCATCCAGGCCGCCCGGCGCGCCGGCAAGCCCGTGGTCAGCGGTGCTGAAGTGATTGCGCTCCAGGCGGCCGAACAGTTTGTCCTCTACACGGGCGTGCGTCCATCGGCTGAACAGATCCGCGAGGCGGGGGAGTTCTCGCGGCTGCCTGCGTAGGCTTCGTAGTCAGCCCAGTACCGGGTCCAGCCCAAGTCTGGATTAGCCCAGTACCGGATCGACAACGACGGCGACGCGCTCCTCGCCGATCCGCGTCAGTACCAGCGTGGCCTTGTTCGTTGCCTTCTTCGAGCCGGCGAGAAGCTGCTTGCGCAGCTCTTCGGGCGTGACGGAGGTTCCGCGTTTCTTGATGTCGAGGACGCCGATGTCACTGGCTTTGACCCACGCTTTCAGCGCTTTGACGTTGTAGGGCATCACCTCAAGGATGCGGTATGGCCGGGCGAACGGGGTTTCCACCAGGGTCGGTGCGCAGATGTAGGCGATGTGCGGGTCAACCAGATGCCCGCCGACGGAGTGGGCGACGTCGGCCACCAAACCGGCCCGAATCACGGCGCCGTCCGGCTCGTACAGGTACCCTTCGACCGCGCCTACGGGGGCGCCGTCGTCCCCGCCGAAGTCGGTGTGGCTGGTCAGCTCCGTGGCGCCGTCGGTGCCGATGAGCAGTGCGCTGCGGCGAACATTGTTCCGGCGGAGGGCGTTGAACCAGAGCACTACTTCGGCGACGTCGCCGTCAACGCTCACCCACTGGGCCTCACAGTTGGGCGGGATCGCGTCATGCGGAATCCCGGGCCCCAGCTTCACACCGACCGGCATGCCGGTGTCGGCGAGGCTTTCCACGAAGGACAGGGGAGGCGAGAAAGCTTCCGGGTCGAAGAGGCGCTTCGTGCCTGAGCTGGAAGTGGTGCGTCGGGCGGGGTCCAGCCACACGCCGTCGTACTCTGTCAGGTCAAGGGAGGAGGCATCCGCGCTGACCACAGTCGCGTTTGCCCACGGCAGCAGGTTCATGGTGGCGGCGGCGGCGGTGGTTTCGTCGAGTTCGACGGCGGTGACGTCGCGTTCCAGGGTGGCGAGGGCCATCGAGTCCGCGCCGATTCCGCAGCCAAGGTCTGCGACCTTCTGAACGTTGGCAGTGACATAGCGCTGGGCGTGGCGCGCGGCGACGTTGAGGCGGGTGGCCTGTTCGAGGCCGGCGGGCGTGAAGAGCATCCGGGCGGCGAACGGACCGAACTTCACCTGTGCCTTGGCGCGGAGCCGGGACTGGGTGAGGGCCGCGTTGACGACATCGGGGGAATGTCCTGCCGCGCGAAGCTGTTCGTTGAGCCGGAGGCTGTCTGCTTCGGAGTAGGGTCCGAGCGAGTTGAGCAGCTCCCAGCCCTCGGGAGTCAGGATGGGCTCAAGGAGGTTCTGGGTCACGGTGTCGCTTTCAACTGGAGCTTTCGGCGAGGGGCTGTCGGCCAGAGCAGTCGGTCAGGGGCTGGGCCGGGCTCTCCAGTCTAAGGGCTCCGTGGCATCAGGGGCGTTTTCCTCGCGTGGACATCCGCGGTTGAATCGTTTGATGATCAGTGGAACGGGCTTCGACTCGGTTGACGTTCAGGGTGCCCTCGCTTCAGCGCTGCCGTATGGCACCGTCCTTTTCGGGATCGACGGCGTGGACGGCTCAGGCAAGACGACGTTCGCGGACTCGCTCGCGCGGTACCTGCGTGGAACGGGGAGATCGGTCATCCGGATAGGTCTGGACGATTTCCATAACCCGCGGTCGGTTCGCTATCGACGGGGGCGCACTTCTCCCGAAGGTTTCTGGCTCGACTCGTACGACTACGAACGCTTTCGCGAGTGGGTGGTGGAGCCGCTTTCCCTGGGCGGCAATGGCCGTATCAGGACGGCCTGCCACAACGTTGAGACAGATCGCAGGATCAGCCCCGCTGAGGTGGAGGCGCCGCCCGATTGCGTCGTCATTGTGGACGGCATGTTCCTGCACCGTGCCGAGCTCGATGGGGTGTGGGCGCGCTCTGTCTTCCTCGACGTGCCGTTTGCTGAGACAGCTCGACGCATGGCTTCCCGAGATGGATCGCCTCCCGATCCGGATCATTCGAGTCTTCGACGGTACGTGAACGGCCAGCGGCTGTACATCGCGGAGCGCGACCCGGCGCGGAAAGCGGCCTTTGTTGTCGATAACTCCGACTTCCACCGGCCCCGGTTGATCAACGCTGATTCGGTTTCCTACCGTCGCTGACCGAAATCCCGACGATTCCGTGCAGGTTTCGTTCCAACAACGACCCTTTGCTCGGCGTGTTGGAACCGACACGCCGCCGGCGCGTGCCAAACCTGCACGGAATCGCCGCGGAAAGCCCAGCAAGGACTGCGAAGGCGCCCGCCTCTGGCACTCACCTTGACCGAGTGCTAACCGTTGCATAAAGTCAGACTTGGCACTCTCACTATGAGGGTGCTAATCCTTCGAGGATGCGCCAACCGGCACCGCGACGACGGTCAGCGCCTGCTCGATACCCAAAGATTCATTCAAACCAAGTGAAGGAGAGGTCCGAGTGTCGGTCTCTATCAAGCCTCTTGAAGATCGTATTGTCGTCCGCCCGCTGGAAGGCGAGCAGACCACCGCATCCGGTCTGGTCATCCCGGACACCGCCAAGGAAAAGCCCCAGGAGGGCGAAGTCGTCGCAGTAGGCCCCGGCCGCGTTGACGACAATGGCAACCGCGTTCCCGTCGATGTTGCCGAAGGCGACGTCGTCATCTACTCCAAGTACGGCGGAACCGAAGTCAAGCACGGTGGCCAGGAATACCTGGTTCTTTCCGCCCGCGACGTTCTGGCGATCATCGTCAAGTAGTTGTGCAGAAGAACCCCGGTCATTTCAGGCCGGGGTTCTTTCCTGTCAGTACACATCCCTGCACAAGCCTGAAAGGAACGAAACAACATGGCAAAGCAGTTGGAATTCAACGACGCCGCCCGACGCAAGCTCGAAGCCGGCGTTGACAAGCTGGCCGACACCGTCAAGGTGACGCTCGGCCCCCGCGGACGCAATGTCGTCCTCGACAAGAAGTGGGGCGCCCCCACCATCACGAACGATGGCGTGACCATCGCCCGTGAGGTTGAGCTGGACGATCCCTACGAGAACCTTGGCGCACAGCTGGCCAAGGAAGTTGCCACCAAGACCAACGACGTCGCCGGTGACGGCACGACGACGGCTACCGTCCTCGCGCAGGCACTGGTCAAGGAAGGCCTGCGGAACGTTGCGGCAGGTGCTGCCCCCGGCGCACTGAAGCGCGGCATCGAAGTCTCCATCGAGGCTGTTGCTGCCCGCCTGCTGGAAAACGCCCGTGAAGTCGTCGGAAAGCAGACCGCAAACGTTGCAGCCATCTCCGCCCAGAGCCAGGAAGTCGGCGACCTGCTCGCCGAAGCTTTCGAGCGGGTCGGCAAGGACGGCGTAATCACGATCGAGGAATCCTCGACCACCCAGACCGAACTCGTCCTCACTGAAGGAATGCAGTTCGACAAGGGCTTCCTGAGCCCCTACTTCGTCACCGATGCAGAGCGTCAGGAAGCCGTCCTCGAAGACGCGCTCATCCTGATCAACTCCGGCAAGATCTCCGCCCTGCAGGAGTTTCTGCCGCTGCTCGAGAAGGCGCTGCAGGCAGGCAAGCCGCTGTTCATCATCGCCGAAGATATCGAAGGTGAAGCACTGTCCACCCTGGTGGTCAACAAGATCCGCGGCACCATCAACGTCGTGGCAGTCAAGGCTCCCGGGTTCGGTGACCGCCGCAAGGCCATGCTCCAGGACATCGCCACCCTCACCGGTGCGCAGGTTGTTTCCCCGGATCTCGGCCTGAAGCTTGACCAGGTCGGCCTTGAAGTTCTGGGCTCTGCCCGCCGCATCACCGTGACGAAGGACAACACCACCATCGTTGACGGCGCAGGCAGCGAGCAGGATGTTGCGGACCGCATTTCGCAGATCCGCGCTGAAGTTGAGCGCACCGACTCCGACTGGGACCGCGAGAAGCTCCAGGAGCGCCTCGCGAAGCTGGCCGGCGGCGTCGGCGTCATCAAGGTCGGTGCAGCCACCGAAGTTGAGCTCAAGGAAAAGAAGCACCGCATCGAGGACGCAGTGTCCTCCACCCGCGCAGCCCTCGAAGAGGGCATCGTGGCAGGCGGCGGGTCCGCACTGATCCACGCTGCGAAGGTCCTCGACGAGGATCCGAGCGTCCTCAAGCTCGAGGGCGACGCCGCTACCGCTGTCGGCCTCGTCCGCCGCGCTCTGGTCCAGCCGCTGCGCTGGATCGCCGAGAACGCGGGCTACGAGGGTTACGTTGTCATCGACAAGGTGAGCCAGCTTGAGGTCGGCCACGGCTTCAACGCGATCACCGGTGACTATGAAAACCTGGTCGACGCCGGCATCATCGACCCCGTCAAGGTCACCCGGTCGGCACTGCGCAACGCAGCGTCGATCGCCGCACTGGTTCTCACCACCGAAACCCTCGTGGTTGAGAAGCCGGCTGAGGAAGAAGAGCACCACGGCCACAGCCACTAGCGACACAGGGCGGGCGAGGACGGTGACCCACAAGAGGTCACAATCACGCCAGCCCTGAGGCTGATGTCCCACCAGCGCCCCGGTCCACGCGGACCGGGGCGCTGGTGCGTCAATGGCTCCCGGCGCACGGTAGGGATAACCCCACCCGAAGGATGACGAATCTGGGGGCCCGCACCAGAGACGCCGAGGTATGCACAAGGGAAGCATTGAGGTATCACTTTCAGTAGGACCGAAAGGCACTTCACAATGATCGAGCGCAACGCTCAACCCCGCAGCTGGTTCGGCCAGCTTGCCTCCGACACCGCCTACAACCTGGGGGGCTTCCTTCTCGGCCTGCCGGCCTTTGTGCTGGCTGTCAGCCTATTCAGCTTCGGGCTCTCCACGGCCATCATCTATATCGGCGTCTTCATCCTGGTCGGCGCGCTGTTGGTGGCCCGCTTCTTCGCCTCCGCGGAGCGGCAGCTCACGGAGTGGAACAGCGGCGCACTCCCGCCCGTGTACTACAGGCACGCAAACGCCCACTCACGGCTCAGGTCGGTGCTCGGACCGCTGTCCGATCTCCAGGCGTGGAAGGACCTCATCCACGCGTTCGTCAGCTTTCCGGTCCGCGTAGCAGCCTTCTCGATCACGCTCGCGTGGGTTGCGGGGGCACTCGGCGGAATGACCGAGTGGTTCTGGATACGTTTCATTCCAGGCGCCTCGACCGATGTGTGGGACCTGCTCGGTATCGATCCCGAATTCCACTGGCTCCTTCAATTCGGAGCCGGACTGATTCTCCTCCTCACGCTCCCGCCTCTCATGAAGGGCCTCGCCCGTATCCAACGCGCGCTCACCGTCGGCCTTCTCACCAATGAACGCCGCCAGCTTCGTGAAAGGACCGAGTACCTGACGAACTCCCGCAGCTCGGCAGTGGCCGCTGAAGCCGGGACACTTCGCAGGATCGAGCGGGACATTCATGACGGCCCGCAGCAGCGGATCGTTCGAATGGCCATGGACCTCGAATCTGCGAAACGACGGCTGCAGCCCGGCGATTCTGAGACCCGCGAGCTGATTGAAGGTGCGATCAACCAGTCCCGCGAGGCGCTGGCCGAACTGCGCTCGCTCTCGCGTGGTATCGCTCCGCCGGTCCTCGTTGAACGCGGACTCCCGGCCGCGCTCGACGCCGCGGCGGCACGCTGCCCGGTTCCCGTCACGCTCAACACCAACGGGATTGGAAGTGGCCGCTTCACTCCGGCCGCTGAGAGCGCGGCCTACTTCGCCGCCGTCGAAGCGTTGACCAATGTAGCCAAACACTCGAACGCCACCGAATGCCGCCTCAGCGCACGCGCGGAAGAAGGTGTCCTCACGGTGGAGGTAGAGGACAACGGCAGGGGCGGCGCACACGTCGGCAAGGGAACCGGGCTGGCCGGCCTGCAGGACCGGCTCGCCGGCGTCGATGGCGCACTGGAGATTGACTCTCCGGTTGACGGAGGTACCACAGTGCGGATCAGCATCCCGGTCCCGGTCAGCCAACCGGTGTGACCGGAGCCGGCGCCCCGACCGAACGAACCCGTAGGAAACCGGGCGGTAGAGTCCAAAGGTGCGAGTAGTTCTGGCAGAAGATTCCGTCCTCCTGCGGGAGGGCCTCATCCGGCTCCTGGCTGAGGGCGGCGCGGAGGTGGTGGCGGCAGTGGAGGACGGCGACGCCCTCACCGCCGCCGTCTCAACCCACCAGCCCGACGTCGTTATCACCGATGTGCGGATGCCGCCGTCGTTCTCTGATGAAGGTTTGCGCGCCGCGGCAGCAATTCGGCAAAGCCACCCGGGAATCGGCATCCTCGTCCTGTCGCAGTATGTGGAGCTGACCTACGCGTCGGATCTGATGGCGGGGGCGTCAGCGGTCGGAGCCGGTGGAGTCGGTTACCTGCTCAAGGACCGCATCTCACGGCTGGAAGACATGATGGACGCGCTGGTCCGGGTGAAGGACGGCGGGATGGTGCTGGATCCGGAAGTGGTGGCGGCGGCGTTCAACCGGAGGGACGGCAATACGGTGAGTTTGCTCACGCCGCGGGAGCGGGAAGTGCTGCAGCTCATGGCAGAGGGCCGCACCAACGCGGCCATCGCACGGCAGCTCACGCTCTCCGCAGGCGGCGTGGAGAAGAACATCTCGTCGATTTTCACGAAGATGGACCTCCCGCCCCACCTGGATGACCATCGCCGCGTGCTTGCTGTGTTGAGCTGGATCCGGAACGGACGCTGACGCTACGGAATAGGGTGCACCCTCCTTTCGTTTTACGATAGAAGACCGCACAACCGGCAGAAGTGAAGCCGGTGGTTCCTTCCTCCACATCCCCCGAAAGAGGCGCCGCGTTGAGCGAACTGTCGAACCATGACCCCTTCGGCTTCATCGGCCTGACGTACGACGACGTCCTGCTGCTTCCCGGGCACACGGACGTCATCCCGTCAGAAGCAGATACCAGCTCGCGGGTCTCCCGGCGGATCACCGTCCAGACCCCCCTGCTGTCCTCCGCCATGGACACCGTCACTGAAGCGCGCATGGCCGTCGCCATGGCACGCCAGGGCGGTCTCGGCGTCATTCACCGCAACCTGTCCATCGCGGATCAGGCCGAGCAGGTGGATCGCGTCAAGCGCAGCGAGTCCGGCATGATCACCAACCCGGTCACCATCGGACCTGACGCCACCCTGCGTGAGCTCGACGACCTCTGCGGCCACTACCGCGTCTCCGGCCTTCCCGTGGTCGACGGCGGAGGCAAGCTCCTCGGCATCGTCACCAACCGCGACACCCGCTTCGTGTCGGAATCCGAGTTCCCGAAGCGCCTGGTCCGCGAAGTGATGACCCAGATGCCGTTGGTCACCGGTCACGTGGGCATCAGCGGCGAGGACGCCATCGGCCTCCTCGGCAAGAACAAGATCGAGAAGCTTCCGCTGGTCGACGACGACGGCATTCTCCGCGGCCTCATCACCGTCAAGGACTTCACGAAGGCGGAGCAGTATCCGCTCTCCACAAAGGACGACGACGGCCGTCTCCGTGTGGGGGCAGCCATCGGTTTCTTCGGTGACGGCTGGGAACGCGCCATGGCGCTGGTCGACGCCGGTGTGGACGCGTTGTTCGTAGACACCGCCAACGGCCACAGCGCCGGAGTACTCGACATGATTGCCCGGCTCAAGGCCGAGAAGTCCGCCGCCCATGTGGACATCATCGGCGGTCAGGCCGCAACCCGCGAGGGTGCGCAGGCGCTGATCGATGCCGGGGCAGACGGCATCAAGGTGGGTGTTGGCCCGGGGTCCATCTGCACCACGCGTGTAGTGGCCGGCGTCGGTGTTCCTCAGGTGACGGCGATCTACGAGTCCGCGAAGGCAGCGATCCCCGCAGGCGTTCCGCTGATTGCCGACGGCGGACTGCAGTATTCCGGTGATATCGGCAAGGCCCTGGTGGCCGGTGCCGACACCGTCATGCTCGGTTCCCTCCTGGCCGGCTCGGCTGAAGCGCCGGGTGAGCTGGTCTTCGTCAACGGCAAGCAGTACAAGACCTACCGCGGCATGGGTTCACTCGGTGCCATGCAGACCCGCGGGAAGAACACGTCGTACTCCAAGGACCGCTACTTCCAGGCGGACGTGACGGGCGACGACAAGCTCATTCCCGAGGGGATCGAGGGGCGCGTGGCGTACCGGGGACCGCTCGCATCCGTGGCCTACCAGCTCGTCGGCGGCCTGCGGCAGACCATGTTCTACACCGGCGCACGCACCATCGAAGAGCTGAAGGCCAAGGGCAAGTTTGTGCGCATCACCTCGGCGGGGCTCAAGGAATCGCATCCCCATGACATCCAGATGACGGTGGAAGCCCCCAACTACGGATCGAAGTAACGAGCCGGACGTCAGAGCGGCCCGAACTGCGTTCTGCCGTTCGGGTCCCGGTGGGTTCGGGACATCTCCTCGAGCGTCTGCCTCAGGCCGGGCTCCTTCCCGATCCGGGCGCGGAAGAGGTGCGCCGCGTTCTCGATGTGCCAGGCCGGGATGAGGAGCGTCCCGGCGAAGAACGCTATAAGGAAGAACACTCCCAGCACGGCTCCGGCGATGGACCCCGGGCTGAGGCTCGCATCCCCGGAGAGGGCAAGCGCCAGCATCAGGCCGCAGGACCCGACCGCCACGAGGGTGATTCCGGTCCACGCGCCGCGGACGGTGCGCGGGGCCCGTGACGACGCCGGGTGCCGGGATGAAGGAACGGTCCGGCGGCGCCGTCGTGAATGAAGGACGCCTGCAGCTCCACCGGTGAGCACAGCCCCGGCAGCTGCGTAGACAACCGCACCGGGCGCGGTGAATGCCAGCGCAAGGGCCACCAGCGCCAGCCAGGCGCACCAGAAGTACAGCATGAGAAACGTTGCCCGGCTTTGCGCGTCGTTGAGCGCCATGCGCCTGAGAATGCTGCCGGCGCCAGCTCCTGCCTCACTGAGTTGAGGCGACATCCAGTAGTCGAGTGGACGGGCTTCCTGGCTCACTCGGAACCGATCGTCCCGTTATCCAGGTCCAGGGCTTTCTCAAATAACTCCAGCGCAACGGACTCGTCCACTTCGCGCTTCACGAGCTGATCACCCTCGCCCGTGGCCAGCTGCCATGTGCCGGACTGATCGACCATGAGGTTGGCAGTCTTCGGCTGCACGCCCAGGCCGTGGTGCTTGATCTGCGCGGCAACCGGACGGCGCACATCCGGGCCGCTCTCAACCGACTCCGGCCCGGAACCCCGCAGGTAGTGCGCGGCCGCATCCAACCCGAACTTCAGGACGGGGCTGTCGTTCTTCAGGGGAGTGAACCCGTGTGTGCCGTTTCCGTTGGCGTTTGCCACGAAAACCCCGCCGGCGGATGCCACCGCGAACATGACGTGGTTCCGGTCAGGCGTCAGCAGGGCGACCTCGAGCCACTCTGCCGCAGTCGCCATGACGGCGGCAAGAAACTCTGTCGGCCCCTTGAGGACCAGGTCATCCTCGTTCATCTCGGCCAGGCCACGCACGAGGAGAGTCGTCATGCCGGCTTTGGTCAGTTGCTCATTGGCCGCCTGCGGGGTGAGTCGGAAGATTTCACGCGTCAGCGCAGTGGACTCACCATCGTTGAAGGCAAGCAGTGCCAGAATCTCGTGTTCGGTCAGTTGCAGCGAATCCGTGGTGGTCAATGCTCTCTCCGGGATCGGGGGTGTTTAGCGGGGTCCTGGAATGACGCTACTAGCCGAAGGCCCAGTTCCATGCATCTTCCGCTCCGTCTGCGATGGCGTCAGCGCCATCAGAGATGGCATCACCCGCATCGGATGCGAAATCGGTAATCCGTTCGGTGACCGGCACATCACCGGACAGGAACTGCGCGCCCGCCCAGACAAGTGAGGCCGCCGCAAAGAACGGAGCAGCCGGCGTAGGCGTGAGGCTGCCCGCGGCGAGGATGGTGGTGATTGCACCGTCGGCCACAACGTGACCGTCCCCTGACTGGATGCCCTGGTAGGTCTGACCCAGCCCGGTGATGATGCTGAGCCCGCCGGCGAACTTGCCGGCCAGGTTCAGGGCGTTGAGGGTCTGCGTTCCGCGGAGGTAGCCCACTTCCGGCGCCGTGCCGAAGTTGGGAGTCAGCAGGTCCGCCCGCGCCATCGCATTCAGGAGGCGCTCGGCTCCCAACCCGCCGGCAGAAGTGACCCAGTTCGCTATCTGGAACGGCGGCCATCCACCCAGATCTCCCAGCCCGTTGCCAAAGAGATCGAGGAGGTCATTGTCCGCGGAAGCCGGTGCGCTTTCTCCCGGTGCCCTTCCGTCCTGTGCGCTCGCGGGCACACCATCGAAGCCGCCGCCGCCGCCGTCGTTGCTTGTCTGTTCCTGCTGGGCGGCCTGATCGGCCAGCGCGTGCGAGTGCGTCTCCAGCATGGCCGCCGTCTGGTTGAGCTGCACCCGTACGGACGTGTGCCAGCGGGTACGGAACTGGGCGGCGTCCGGCCCGTTCCAGGGGATTCCGTTCAGCAGCGCAGTGATGGTTTGGTCCGCCGTCGTAATGGCGGCACTGGAACTCCCCATGGAACGGGCGAGATCGCGCAACTGTTGGGGGTTGGCCCCGATTGTTTCCCCAGACATGGTTCTGACTGTACGCAACGGTACCCACATGGGCGATGGGCAGGTCTCCCCGCTGGGATAACCTAGACCGGTGACTTACGAGATTGAGATCGGCCGAAGCAAGCGCGGACGCAGGGCATATTCCCTCGATGACCTTGCGGTGGTCCCGTCCCGCCGTACCCGGGACCCGCTGGACGTCTCGGTGCAATGGCAGATCGACGCCTACCAGTTCGAGATGCCGGTCATCGCCGCGCCCATGGATTCCACCATGTCACCCGCGACTGCGATCGCCATGGGCAAGCTGGGCGGGCTCGGTGTCCTCAATCTCGAAGGCCTCTGGACCCGCTATGAGGACCCAACGCCGGTCCTCGAGGAAATCGCGGGTCTGTCCACCGGGAACTTCAGTCCCGCAGCCACCCGCCGCATGCAGGAGCTGTACGAGGCCCCCATCCAGGCTGAACTGATCACCAGCCGGCTGGCCGAAATGCGCGACGCCGGCGTGACCGTTGCCGGGTCCCTCACACCGCAGCGCACCCAGGAGTTCTACAAGACTGTCCTGGCCGCCGGCGTCGACATCTTCGTTATCCGCGGCACCACGGTCTCGGCCGAACACGTGTCCAAGAACGAGGAACCGCTCAATCTCAAGCAGTTCATCTACGAACTCGATGTCCCAGTCATTGTTGGCGGCGCGGCCGGCTACACGCCCGCGCTGCACCTCATGCGCACCGGCGCGGCCGGCGTGCTGGTCGGCTTCGGTGGTGGAGCAACGACGACGACGCGGCGCGCCCTCGGCATCCACTCACCGATGGCGTCGGCCATCTCGGACGTCGCTGCGGCCCGCCGCGACTACCTGGATGAATCCGGCGGCCGGTACGTCCACGTCATCGCCGACGGCGGGATGGGCACCAGCGGGGATATCGTGAAGGCCATCGCGGTCGGTGCGGACGCCGTCATGCTCGGCTCAGCACTCGCGCGTGCAGAGGAAGCCCCCGGCAAGGGATGGCACTGGGGGCAGGAAGCGCACCACAGCGAACTTCCCCGCGGAGACCGGGTGAACGTCGGCACGGTGGGGCCGCTTGAGGAAGTGCTCTGGGGGCCCTCGCACCACACCAACGGCACCTCGAACATGGTCGGTGCCCTGCGCCGCGCCATGGCAACCACCGGGTACTCGGACCTGAAGGAATTCCAGCGGGTGGAGGTAGTCCTCTCGCCCTACCTTTCCAACGGCTGATTGCCTAAGGTTGGGGGACCAGTCCGCAACGATGAAGGTGGATCACGGCCATGACCAAAGGCGCCCTCAGCCCCCAGCAGCGTGAAGATGCACTTGCCGCTCTGAAGTCCACCAACCAACCCGGCAAGGAACTGGACATCCTGATCGTGGGAGGCGGCGTCGTCGGCGTCGGTTCTGCCCTGGATGCGGTGACGAGGGGTCTTGACGTCGGGATCGTTGAGGCACGGGACTGGGCTGCGGGCACATCCTCGCGTTCATCGAAGCTGATCCACGGCGGACTGCGCTACCTCGAGATGCTGGATTTTGCCCTCGTACAGGAGGCACTCAAGGAACGCGGACTGCTGATCCAGCGGATCGCACCGCACCTCGTCCGGCCGGTGCCGTTCCTGTATCCGCTGACCAAGCGCTTCGTTGAGCGGCCGTATGTGGGCGCGGGCATCCTGCTCTACGACACGATGGGAATGACTTCCGGCAACTCCCGGGGCGTCCCCATGCATAAGCACCTCACGCGCAGGGGTACCCTCCGGGCCGCCCCCAGCCTCAAGGATGACGCCATGGTGGGGTCAATCCGCTACTACGACGCCCAGGTGGATGACGCGCGCTACGTCGTCAATATGATGCGCACCGCGGCATCCTACGGAGCCAAGGCAGCAAACCGGGTCTCGGTCGAGAACTTCCTGCGGGAAGGTGAGCGCGTTGTCGGCGCACGTGTGAAGGACCAGGAGACCGGCGAGGAATTCAGCATCCGCGCCAAACAGGTTGTCAACGCTACCGGCGTCTGGACGGATGAAACCCAGGCCATGGTCACGGACCGCGGCCAATTGAAGGTCCGGGCATCGAAGGGCATCCACCTCGTGGTGCCGCGGGACCGTTTCCAGTCCACCGTAGGGCTCATCCTGCGTACCGAGAAGTCCGTCCTGTTCGTCATTCCCTGGGGACGGCACTGGATAATCGGCACCACGGACACCGACTGGGACCTGGACAAGGCGCATCCCGCAGCGTCGTCGTCGGACATCGACTACATCCTTGAGCACGTGAACAAGGTGGTGAAGCGGCCGCTCACGCGTGAGGATGTGGAGGGCGTCTACGCCGGCCTGCGTCCATTGCTGGCCGGGGAGAACGACTCCACGGCCAAGCTCTCCCGCGAACATGTGGTCGCCCACCCCGTTCCGGGGCTGGTCGTTGTCGCCGGCGGCAAGTGGACAACCTACCGCGTGATGGCCAAGGACGCCGTGGATGAAGCTTCGCGCGCCCTCGACGAGCGGGTCCCGGCCAGCTGTACCGAGACCGTTCCGCTGCTCGGCGCCGAGGGTTACAGGGCAGCCTGGAACAAGCGCGCCCGCATGGCCGAGGACGCCGGAGTCCATGTTGCCCGCGTCGAGCATCTGCTGCAGCGGTATGGCACCGATGCCGAGCTGGTGCTTGCCCTGATCCGCGGGGACGCTTCGCTCGCAGAGCCGCTTCCCGGCGCTGACGACTACCTGCGTGCCGAGGTTGTGTTCGCCGCCACGCACGAGGACGCCCGCCACGTCGATGACGTGCTGACCCGCCGCACCCGCATCTCGATCGAGTCCTGGGACCGCGGCGTTTCGGCGGCTCCAGTCGTGGCAAATCTCATGGCACCGCACCTCAACTGGAGCGACGCGCAGATTGACCGTGAGGTTAAGCACTACCTCGCCCGGGTGGAAGCTGAAAGACTCAGTCAACAGCAGCCCGATGACGTGTCAGCCGACAGCGCACGCATGGGAGTCGAAGACATCGTGCCGCTAAGCTAGAGCCGGATCGGTGCACCGGTCAGGCAGAGGCGCCCGGCGCACCCGTCCTCCGCACACGTTCCCGATTCTCCCGTGAGAGGCCGGTTGTGACACCCCTCGACCTGCATGACGCCGAACTGACCACACCACAGCTGGTAATCCTCGACATGGTGGCTGAGGACAAGTCCGACGCCGCTGCCCAGCTGGCTGCCCGCCTGCACCAGGCGGGGCGCATTACAGACCTTGAGGGCTTCCTTGCGCAGGTCAACTCCCGCGAGCACCAGATGGCCACCGGCCTGCCGGGAGGCGTGGGGGTGCCCCACGCCAGGAGTGAGTTCGTCGAGCAGACGTCAATCGCCGTCGGTGTCACGCGGTACGGCCACAGCCTCGATTTCGGCGCCCAGGACGGCCCCGCAACACTGGTGCTCCTGATCGCGACACCCGCCGAGTCCTTCTCCGAGCACCTTGAGGTCCTCGCAACGCTGGCCCGTTCCCTGTTCAAGGAGAATTTTCGGGAGTCGCTGCGCCGTGCGCATGACGCCGAGGTGATCAGCGAACTCATCAATTCATCGCTGGTGTTCTTCGACCACTAGTACCTGGGAAGTTTTGCGCAGCTCCGGCGACTTCGACGCCGTCGGAGCCCACCGGAGCTGCGCAAAACTTCCGGGTTTGCCTTCCGGGTTTACTCCGTCCGCCACGACCGCCACAGCGACGCGTACGAGCCGCCGAGTGCAAGCAGTTCGTCATGGGAGCCGAGTTCGGTGATGTTGCCGTTCTCCACGACGGCCACGCGGTCGGCGTCGTGAGCTGTATGCAGGCGGTGCGCAATTGCCACAACCGTGCGCCCCTCCAGTACCGCGCTGAGTGAACGCTCCAAATCCCGTGCTGCCTGCGGATCGATCAGCGACGTCGCCTCATCGAGCACCAGCGTGTGCGGATCGGCCAGGACAAGCCGGGCCAGGGCGACTTCCTGCGCCTGGGCAGGGGTCACTTCGTACGCACCTGAGCCAACCTCCGTTTCCAGCCCCTCAGGCAGGGCGCGCGCCCAACCCAGCGCACCGACGTCGTCCAGTGCCTTTTCAATCTCGGCGGATGTCGCGTCCGCCTTACCGAGCCGGATGTTGTCGGCGAGGGAGCCCACGAACACGTGATGCTCCTGCGTCACCAGGGCAACCTCGCGGCGCAGCGCATCGAGCGGGCGATCCACCAGCGGCACCCCTCCCACCGTCACCGATCCGCCGGTGGGTGGATGGATGCCCGCGATCAACCGTCCAAGCGTCGATTTGCCGGCACCGGACGGTCCCACCATCGCGAGGCGCTCACCCCGCCGCAGCTGAAGGTCGACGCCGTGCAGCACATCGTGGCCCGGCCGGTAAGCGTAGCGGGCGGCGGAGACCGTGATGTCATCGGACGAAGGCTGGACGTCGGTCGCAGTCCGGTCCGCCGGGACGTTCTTGATCCCGATGATGCGGGCCAGTGACGCCGCGCCCACCTGGATCTCATCCGTCCACATGATGAGCAGGTCCACCGGGTCGATCAGGCGGACGGCGAACAGTGCCACCGTAGCGACCGCTCCCGGAGTGACCAGGTCCGTCGAAGCAAGCCAGCCGCCCCACAGCAGCACACCGGCCACCGGGAGCCAGAATGCGGTGTCCGCAGCCGGAAACAGCACCGACCGCAGCCACAGCGTGTAGCGCTCGGCGGCGAAACTGCCGGAGAGCGACTCATCCATCCGCTTGCGGCGCAGTCCTCCGAGGCCCAGCGCATCAACCGTGCGTGCACCCTCGATGGTCTCGGTGATGGCTCCGTTCACCACCGCGTAGCTCTCCCGCTCGGCCTTGTAACCGGCGGAGCTGCGCTTGAGATACCAGCGGGTGGCCGGATACAGCAGGGGAACACCTACCAGGAGGGCAAGCGAAAGCAGGGGAGAGGTGAGGATCGCCGCGGCCAGCGTGATGATGATGGTCACCACCGAGACCACCACCTGCGGCACGCCGAAGCGGACGGTGTGGGAGACGGACTCGACATCGTTGGTGGTGCGGGAGACTAGGTCGCCCGTGCCGGCCTTTTCCACCGTGGACAGCGGCAGTGAGGTGACCTGCGCCATGAAGTCCTCACGCAGTTCAGCGAACACCGTTTCACCGAAGATCATGCCGGCCCGGACAGCGAGCTTGCGCAAAACCGCCTGGACCACCAGGAACCCCAGCATCAGCAGCGACATGGCGGCAATGAACCCGCTGGTGGTGCCCGCTACCACGGCGTCGACAACCTGGCCGAGGATGAACGGTCCCACCAGTCCGGCAGCTGCCGAGCCGACGTAGAGCAGCACAACCCTGGCCAGCCCGCCCCGGTGGTGGCGGATCAGGCGCAGTGATTCCGCCTTCACGGCGCGCGCATCAGCAACCGGCAGCTTCGTCGATACAGCTGCAGCCGGATCGGTCGTCGGCTCTGATATCTGGGTATCACTCACTGCGGATCACCACATTTCGGTAGGCAGGGACGGCCGACATCAGTTCCTGATGCGTTCCTTGCGCGCTCAGGCGGCCATCTTCGAGGAAGACAACATGGTCCATGGCACCGAGCATCAGCGGGCTGGCAGTCACGACGACGGTGGTACCGCCTTCACTGCTCCGCGCCCGTCCCAGCCGCTCGGCGATCCGGGATTCGGTATGTGCATCGACTGCGCTGGTCGGCTCGATGAGCACGAGGGTCTCGGCGTCTGTCAGCAGCGCCCGGGCAAGGACCAGGCGCTGGCGCTGACCGCCCGAGAACCCGCGTCCCCGTTCGGTGACCTCGGAATCCAGGGCCGCTTCAAGGCCGTCGAGAATATCCAGTGCGCTGGCGGCTTCAAGCGCGGCAAGGATCTCCGCGTCACTGTGCCGCCCGTGCGGGTCGAGCTGGCTGCGCAGGGTGCCGGTGAACAGCTGCGGGTTGGCTTCGCTCACCACAATCCGGCGCCGGACGTCATCGAGGGGAACCTCGTGCAGGGCGGCCTCACCCCACCGAACCACAGCTTCCCGGAGTACCGCGTCATCGAAGCGGCCCAGCCGGGTGGCGAGGTCCGCCGACGTAGCGGGGTCAGCTGAGACCAGTGCGGTCAGTCCGCCGGGCTGGAGCGCCACACCGCTTGAGGTATCCACGAGCGGAGCGGTACCGGCAGGTGCGGTGGCGGTGGCGTTGTCAGTGATGTTCGCGTCAACGGACAGCACGTTGATGATCTTGCGGGCTCCCACGAGCGCCCGGATCGAGTGTGAGACCCCGTCGGCGGCACTTCGGATGGGGGTCATCAGGAAGACGGAATAGCCAAACAACGCCACCAGCTGGCCGGGTTCTACCTCGCCGTTCAGCACCAGGGTGGCACCCACCCAGGTGAAGACCACACTGAAGGCACCGGCGATGAAGACCTGGGAGGCTTCCAGTGTGGCTAGCGAGCGCGCAACCTTGATGCCGGCGTCGCGCGTTTCCGCTGACCGCTCACGGTACCGGTTGACGAAGATGTGCTCCCCGCCGATCCCGCGCAGCACGCGAAGGCCGGCGACAGTGTCGGCGCCGACGGCGGTCATCTTCCCCGAAGCATCACGCTGTTCGCGCTGACGGGCCTGCAACGGACGCACCACAAACAGGAGCAGCGCGCAGCACGCCGGAACACCGATCAGCACAACAACCGCGAGCATGACCGAACTCAGCGCAATGAGCGCGCACACCACGAGCCAGGAAACCAGCGCACCCGCGAGGCGGGCGGCGACGTAGAAGATCTCGCCCAGGCGGGTAGCATCGGACGCCGCCGTGGACACCACCTCGCCGGTTGAAAGCTTCTGCGGCAGTGCGTCACCCGTGCGGGTGATCTTGTAGCCCACGAGACGGATCGACTTGAAGGCCGCCTGCATCCAGTTGCTGATCGCCGCGCGGTGCGCCAGCATGCCCGCGAACGCCTGCCCCACGGTGAGGGCAACGAGGATGAGGACCCACCACAGCAGCGCGTCCCAGCTGCGGCCGATGATTCCCTGATCGATGGCGCGGCCCAGTGCGAAGGGAACAACTGCCTGCGCCACCATGAGGAGCGTTTCCAGCACGACGGCGGCAGCCAGGGTGCCTTTCTGTCTGGACGCGAGCCACAACAGATAGCGGGACGGCGACCTGAGGTCAGGGCGGCCTGGATCGGGGTAGGGGTACGAGCGCACGAGAAACAATCGTAGTAGCAAATCCCGCAAAGTGATAGATGATTCCCAATCACTTTTTGGGGGAGTGATCTCCGTCTCCTGGAGGGGGCCGCAATTCGTTCGCTTCCAACGGCACGAAGTACCGTTAAGGGGTGTTGAAAACCGCGCTCAAGCCGCGATGGATCCTTTCGCTGATCCTCGCCATGGCTATTGCCGCGCTTTTCGTCCTCCTGAGTCAGTGGCAGTTCTCGCGCTCGCAGGATTCCGCCCCACCTCCTCCCAGTACCACCGAGCAGATCCAGCCCCTTCCCGAGGTCTTTCAGCCGGGCATCCCCATGACTGCCGGCGTCGCAGACCAGATGGTCAGGATGGAAGGCCGCTTCCTGCCGGACACCCGGGTTCTGGTGCAGACGCGTCTGCAGGGTGACCGCGACGGCCTGTGGGTGGTCTCCGCATTCGAGGTGGCCGGGTCCGGCCGGCCCGCAGCCGTCCTGCCCGTGGTTCACGGCTGGGTCCCTGAGGCTGAAGCCGCATCAGAGGTGCCCGAGCGCGCGGGTGCGGCCGTCGTGGAAGGAAGGCTGCTCCCAACGGAAGCCCCAGCGGTTCAGCTGCCCGTTCCCGGGCAGGTTCCCACCCTGTCCGTTGCGCAGCTCATCAACGTGTGGGATGTACCCCTGGTGTATTCCGGATTCGTTGTCTCCTTCGAGACCGTTCTGGACGGCAGCACCGTCCAGCCTGAGGCGCCGCTGGAGGCAGTGGAAATAGGTCCGCAGCCGCAGGAGACGCCGCTCAACTGGCTCAACATCTTCTATGCCGTGGAGTGGTTCGTCTTCGCCGGATTTGCCTTCTTCCTCTGGTGGCGGCTCGTTGCCGACGATCACCGCCGCACGCTGGAAGAGGAACAGGATCAGGACATCACGGCCGATCTGCACTCCCCACAACAGACCGAACCCACAACCGACGAGGTAAGAACGTGACCGACTCCGCACCAGCAAAGAGCCCCACCGGTAAACGCCGCTTCGGGGGAACACACGCCCAGATCCGATCGGCGCTCAGCTTCTACAAGGTGCTGGCCTACGCGACCGGCGTCATGCTGCTGCTCGTCGTGGTGGAGATGATTGCGAAGTACGGCTTCGGTGCGGAAATCATCGCCGGAGGGTCGGCCGGCGCACTCGGTCTGGTTGACGAGGCACAGGTGGACGGCGCGGGTGGGTTCAACCTGTCAACCGCCGTGCTCATCGTCCATGGCTGGCTGTACGTGGTGTACCTGATCGCTGATTTCCGGCTCTGGCAGTTCATGCGCTGGCCGTTCTCCCAGTTCGTGATCATTGCCCTGGGCGGCGTGGTCCCGCTGCTCTCCTTCATCGTGGAGAAGCGCGTCCACCGCCGCGTGGAGGAAGAACTCGCGGCCCATCCCGAAGCGAAGGCCCGGTACTGACTCAATGATGTGCAGCCTCACCCGCGCTACCACTATTGTTGACGCGTGACTACGCCCGCTTCTGCTCCAGAACACCAGCCGGTACTCGTCGTCGATTACGGCGCCCAGTACGCCCAGCTGATCGCCCGCCGCGTTCGGGAAGCGGACGTCTACTCCGAGATCGTTCCGCACACGATCAGCACCCAGGAGATGCTCGCACGCAACCCGGTGGCGATCATCCTCTCCGGCGGTCCTTCCAGCGTGTATGCCGAAGGCGCGCCGCGCGTGGATCCTGAACTCTTCGACGCAGGCGTCCCCGTCCTCGGCATCTGCTACGGCTTCCAGGCCATGGCATCTGCGCTTGGCGGTACGGTCGCGAAAACAGGCCTGCGTGAATACGGATCCACTGACGTCGCCGTTTCCCCCGGTGCCCGGTCCATCCTCGAGGGAACCCCGGACCACCAGAATGCCTGGATGAGCCACGGTGACTCCGTCCAGGCCGCCCCGGCCGGCTTTGAGGTCCTGGCCAGCACAGCCGGTGCGCCCGTAGCCGCGTTCGCCCACGAGGGCAAGCAGCTCTACGGTGTGCAATGGCATCCCGAGGTCAAGCATTCGGCGCACGGGCAGCAGGTACTGGAAAACTTCCTGTTCAAGGGCGCCCGCCTGCATCCCAACTGGACCACCGGCAACATCGTCGAGGAACAGGTCGAACGCATCCGCCAGCAGGTGGGGGACGCGCGCGTGATCTGCGGGCTGTCAGGCGGCGTGGACTCCGCCGTCGCTGCGGCCCTGGTGCAGCGTGCGGTGGGCGATCAGCTCACCTGCGTCTTCGTTGACCACGGACTGCTCCGCGAGGGTGAAGCCGAACAGGTGGAACGGGATTTCGTTGCTGCTACCGGCGTCAACCTCTACATCGCGAACGAGGAGAAGCGGTTCCTTGATGCCCTTGAGGGCGTCGAAGACCCTGAAACCAAGCGCAAGATCATCGGGCGGGAGTTCATCCGCGCCTTCGAGGAAGCCGAACGGGCCATCATGGCTGACGCCGAAGCTCACGGCGAGAAGATCCGGTTCCTCGTGCAGGGCACGCTGTATCCGGACGTCGTCGAATCCGGCGGTGGCGAGGGCGCAGCCAACATCAAGAGCCACCACAACGTGGGCGGGCTCCCGGAGGACCTGCAGTTCGAGCTCGTCGAGCCGCTGCGCACCCTGTTCAAGGACGAGGTACGCGCAGTCGGCGCCCAGTTGGGCCTTCCGGCGGAAATCGTCGGGCGCCAACCGTTCCCCGGCCCGGGTCTCGGAATCCGCATTGTCGGCTCCGTCAACGCTGAACGTCTCGAACTGCTCCGCAAGGCAGACGCCATCGCCCGTGCCGAACTCACGGCGGCAGGCCTCGACAACGAGGTCTGGCAGATGCCTGTGGTCCTGCTGGCCGATGTGCGCAGCGTCGGCGTTCAGGGCGACGGACGCACTTACGGGCACCCGATCGTGCTGCGTCCGGTATCCAGCGAAGACGCCATGACCGCTGACTGGTCCCGGCTGCCGTATGAGCTTCTGGCACGGATCTCCAACCGCATCACCAACGAGGTCGACGGCGTCAACCGCGTGGTCCTCGACGTCACCAGCAAGCCGCCGGGAACCATCGAGTGGGAGTAGCGCTCCGCCGGCAGCCGTTGCCGGCGGCGGAGGACGAACAGCAGATCACTGGGTGAAAATCCGACGCCGGTCCGCGTTGCTTGCAGCTTCCGTGGGGCAGCGTCGGCTAGCTTGTAAGACATGCCTATCTGGTCAAGATCAGGCCGTGAGGCCGCAGGGAAGAGGACAACCGTGCCAGTGCAGGATGCCGGGGACTCCGCCGAGGATTTCCTGATTCCGTGGCTTCGCAGGCTGGGTCCGCACGCGGGAACAGATACGCTGCTGCATTTCACGCCGTCGCGCTCCAACAGCATCGATCTCACGCACGCGCATCCGTCCGGCCTTGCGCAGCTTCTGGCCGGCCGCCGCACGCGCCTGTCCACCCTGCTGCGTGATCCCGACCAGTACGCCGCAGCCATGAAGGCCGCGCGGCTGCTGCGCGCCAAGGTGTATGAACTCGCCACTGAACGCGGAATCGATGTCGGCTACCTTGCTGCGGGCACCGCTTCCTGGCGGACCATGGACGACGGCGGCCGCACGGACTCACTGACCGCACCGGTCCTGCTCACCTCCGTTGCATTGACTGTCCACGGCTCCCAGGACGACTACGAACTCCAGCTCACAGAGCAGGCACGGCTCAACCCGGCGCTGGTGCGAACGCTGCAGGCAGACCACGGGATCGACTTCGACGCCGACGCCGTCGCGCAGCTTGCCTACAGCACGGCCCGGTTCGATCCGCATCCCGTGCTCGACCGCCTCCGTGCGTTGACTGACAACGTGCGCGGTATGACCGTCGAGCACCACATCCTGGTGTCGACCTTTGCTGACCTCGCCGATGTTGGAGCGGACTCAGCCGTCCGCCCGGAGCATCCGTTGCTGTCAGCGCTCATGGACGCTGCACGGGAGGGCATCGATGCCCCCTCGGGTGCTGACGTGGCGTCGCGGGATATGCCGTTGGATGACAGGCACCCGTCCACCGAGTTCCTGATCCTCGATGCGGACCCCGGGCAGCAGCGGGTCCTTGACGCCGTCAGCGCCGGCGGTTCAGTGGTTGTATCCGCACCTCCCGGAACAGGCCAGACGCAAACGGCGCTGAACGCGGCCGCCGCCCTGGCGGAGCAGGGCAAGAGCGTGCTCGTGGTCGCCGAGCGCCGCGGGACCCTGAACCAGTTCGTCCGGGAACTCGATGCAGTGAACCTTGGCTCACTCGTGCTGCAACTGAACGCCAACAGCAACTCCGCACAGCTGAAGGATCAGCTGGTTCGGGCCATCGTCCGCAACGAGAAGGCAGTGCAGCCGAAGCTCGCCTCCCTGCATGAAACACTCGTTTCCCACCGGCACAAACTGCTCGACCACGTCCGCTCGCTGCACAACGTCCGTTCGCGCTGGGGGTGCTCGCCCTACCAGGCGATGCAGTCCCTCGCCGAACTGACATCACTGAACCCTGCGCCGGCCACCACCGTGCGGTTGAAGCGCAGCGTCATGGACAGCATTCCGAACCGCACGGAACTGACCACGCGGCTCCGCCGTGCCGCCGAGTTGGGCGGCTTCAGCAAGGAGGCAACCCAGAGCCCCTGGTACGGGGCGAAGCTGCGCAACCGCAAGGAAACCGAGCACGCCCATAGCCTCGCGGTGGACCTGGCCCGGGATATTCCGCTGCTGCGTGAGAAGGTTGGGGCGGTTGCGGCGCACTCGCACATTGAACTGGGAACCACGTTCGAGGAGTGGGGCGGGCAGCTTGATCTGCTGGTTGCCGTGCGCGCCAGCCTCGACAAGTTCACGCCTGACATCTTCGACCGGCCGGTCACCGACCTCATCTCGGCGACGGCGTCCTCGTCCTGGCGGCGGGAGCGGACCATCGAGATGAGTTCAATGACGCGGTCGCGCCTGCGCCGGGTCGCCAAGGAGTACGTTCG
Organism: Arthrobacter tumbae; assembly: GCF_016907495.1. NCBI lineage: Bacteria > Bacillati > Actinomycetota > Actinomycetes > Micrococcales > Micrococcaceae > Arthrobacter > Arthrobacter tumbae. Next base: position 492,308 of record NZ_JAFBCC010000001.1, on the reverse strand, counting down.
CCCCGGCGTTCATATTGCAGACCTGCACCAGTCCCTCGTGGAGGTGCAGGAACAGCGCACACTGTGGACGAAGTACGCGACCACGGAACGACACCCCGCAGTGCCGACCGGACTGGCGGAGATCAACAGCTTCTACCGGGCCATCGATTCCAAACTTCATGAACTCACAGCCACCCTGGCCGGAACCGCCGGCGAACCGCAGCTTTCCGCGATGCCGCTGGGCGAGCTGGCAACCCGCCTCTCCGACCTCGCCCGTGACAGGCAGAGCCTCGCGACGCTTCCTGAGCGCACCCTGCTACTCGATGAGATGCGGGACAACGGCCTGGGTGAGCTGCTCGATGACCTTGCAGCGCGTGAAGTCGGTCCCCGCCAGGTAGGGGCGGAACTTGAGCTGGCCTGGTGGCAGTCAGCTCTCGAGGCGATGATCAGCGGAGATGACTACCTGGCCATGTCCGACGGGGCCAGCCTCCGCACGCTCGAAGCCGAGTACCGGCTAGCAGACAACGCGCATGTCGCCTCCGGCGCCGGCCGGATCCGGTGGGCCCTCGCCGAGCGGTGGCGGGCGGCTCTGGAAACCATGCCTGCCGAAGCCGATCAGCTCCGCGCCCTGCTGCGGGAGAGCGAACCCGGGCTGGATGCCCTCAGCGGCCAGGCGGACGAACTTGTCACCGCGCTGATGCCGGTCTGGGCGGCCAGCCCGCTGGTTTTGCCGTTGGTCTTGCCGCAGGGCAAGACATTCGACGCCGTCATCGTGCTTGACGCCGAATCGATCTCCCTGCAGTCGGTGGTTCCCGCTCTGGCGCGCTCGCGTCAGGTCATCGCCTTCGGCGATGATCGCCTCGGCGGTCCGCGCAGCTTCACGGTGTCGGTCGAGGACGAGCGCCGTAACACGACTGAGCACCTTCCGAGCGCTTACCGGGCGCTGGCGGCAGTTCTCCCGTCACTGACGCTCCGGGACGTCTACCGGGGCGTGGACAAGGATCTGGCGACTTTCCTCAGCGAACGTTTCTACGACAATGAGCTGACCCGCCTGCCCTCTGCCGCTGAAGTCACCGCGATGGAACGCGCGTTCACCGTCGAGTACCTTCCTGACGGAACCGGCATGCCGAGCTCGGATCACGACGGCGTGGAAAGCGTTGCAGCCGAAGTGACCCGGGTTGTGGACCTGGTCTTCGAACACATACGTAAGCGGCCGAGCTATTCCCTCGCGGTGGTCACTGCAAGCGCACGGCACGCCCAGCGGGTTGGCGAGGCTGTCCGGCTTTCCATGGCTGACGCTCCCTGGGCAACTGACTTCTTCCTACCCGGCAATGAGTCCTTCCGTGTTGTCCCGATTGATCGGGCAGCCGGCCTCACCCGGGACGCCGTCATCTTCTCGCTGGGCTTCGGCCGGACGCCGCACGGGCGTGCGCTGCACAATTTCGGGCCGCTCTCGGCGCCGGGCGGCCGCGGCAAGTTCGTCGCCGCGATGACCCGTGCCCGCTACCGGTTGCACGTTCTCACATGCTTCCGCCCCGAGGATCTGGATCCTGAACGGTTGGGACACGGCGCACTCGACTTCTACGAACTCCTGCGTCGGGAACTCAGTGAGGACCGGGAGCAGGGCCGCGCAGTCCCGGTGGAAGCAGCCAATGAAGACCCGCTGGTTGCGGACCTGGTGGAACGGTTGCGTCACCGCGGCGCCTCCGTCCGCAGCAATCACGGAGGGGTCCTGGACATCGTTGCAGCACCCGGTGCGGATGCTGCAACCAGCGACGATTCTGCTGCGCCTTTCGTTCCACCCGTTGCCATCGAGTCCGATGGCTCCGACCGCTACCGGGGCATGACGGTGAGGGAAAGAAGCCGGCTCCGGCCGCAGCTTCTCGAGCGGATGGGCTGGCGCTACCTGCCGCTGTGGACCATCGAGGTGTTCACTGACCCGGAAGGCTGCGCGGACCGTGTCTCGGGATATCTTGGTCTGGAGCAGGCTGCCCGTCAGCGCCCACGCCGGTCAGCACAGGAGCCACCGCCAGCAAACGGGGAGTCAATGGAAATCGGAGAGGCCACGGGGACCGGAGCCGACAGCAACCCGTCCAAGGACAATAGCGACGCAGCTGTCGGTGACGCAGCGGTCCGCAAGGCTGAACACGCGGCCAAGGACGAGCCCGCCAACGCTTCCGGGACCGCGCAGCCAGCCACCGGCGCGTCGCCCTCAGCCCAGCCGAGTTCCGAGGCAACAACGAGTACCGCACCGCACGGAGACGTTATCCCGCAGCGCGCCGGTGAGGATGATCCACGCTCGTGGAATGACGACGACGGCAACCATGACGAGTGGCTGAAGGAGCAGAAACCTCCGCACTGGAGTTAGCGGCCTGCTCGCGGGGCTCGGACCGCGGCGACTATTCACCCGGCGGTAGCCGTCCTGGAATTCACTCACGGGCCGCTGCTCGCCGCCGTAAGAACCAGGTGAACCTGGCCGGTGCTGGACGCACCGGCCAGCGCCGCAGCCTCATCAGGATTCGCGGCGACCACCACGAGCCCGTCTTCGTTTCCCGACGGCGCCGCGAACGGCCCTGCTCCTGACTCGTCGGACGTCCACAGTACCGGCAGCCCACGCGCCAGGACGGTGTTCTTCGCCGACGTTTCAAAGCCATTGCCCGTACTGAGCACCACATCGACCCGCTGCCCGGCCGCCAACAGCTGCACGGTTGATGCGTCTGCCGGCCGGAGGGGGACGGCCACGGTGCCCTCGGGGCTGCCGACAAGAAGGCCCGCTCCGACCAGAAAGTTCTGGGCAAGTATGTCGCCCGCGTAAACAGGTGTCGCCAGTTGCTGTCCGGCGACCAGGTCCGGGGATTTGAACGAATGTTCCGGGACGGCAGCCTCGGGAAGCTGGACAACGGCGAGCTGTTCCGCGGTGAGCACGGTGCCCACGGGGAGATCCGCTGACGCAGCAACCACCTGCACGGTGGCCGGATCCGGGGGTAGGAGTACTTCAACAGCGACGCCCGCTGCGGCGCAGAGAATGCCGGCAGCCAGCAGGCGCCGTTTCCGGAAGGTGAAGGCGCGGAGCCGGTTCCGCGTCCGAGTGGGTGCGCTGGCGGATTTACTCATGGACAAACGTTAGGCAGGCGGCCGTTCAGGCGGTGGGGAAAGAGCCCCTATGTGGAAAAACCGCCCCAGGAGTAGCGGTTGTGCAGGACAACCGGAACTCCCGACGCGGGAAGTACTCGCAGCGCGATCCGAGTTACGCCGAAGCCGCCGTGGCAGCCGTCGCGGATCCCTTCGCCGACGATGACGACGACGATGAAGTACCGGATGATTTCGCTGGGGTCGAAGGGGCCTTGCCCTCGGAACCCGACGAAGTTCCAGCCGGCTTGGCTGCCGGGCTGTTGCCCGTCTCGACTGATGAGGAGCTGGCGCGGGAGTCCGTGCGGTAGAACCCCGAGCCCTTGAAGACAACACCCACGCTGTTGAACTTCTTGCGCAGCCTACCTTCGCACTCGGGGCAGACGGTCAGGGAGTCATCCGAAAAGGACTGCTGCACGTCGAAGGCATGGCCGCAGTCCCTGCAAGCGTAAGCGTATGTAGGCATGGACAATCCTCCTGGAGAAAGTTGTTCGGGGACGGTCCGGCTGCGCTGGTGAGCCAGAACTTTGGCACTCGACCCGCCCGAGTGCCAATTCTACACTGTTTAGCCGGCTGGTGAGGAATGACGCCGGGCGGCCTGGTAGAGGCCGGAGGGCGTGAAAGCGCCGTGGAGGGGCATGTCGAGCGGCGTCGCTTCGACACTGCCGGCAGGTAGTACTTCCTCGTCGTACAGATAGCCCAGCCGGGTGGCATCCGGCTGTTCCAGTACCAGTTGCGCGAGGAACCGGTCGTAGTACCCGCCGCCCTGGCCAATCCTGTTTCCCAGTTCATCCATGCCCAGTCCGGGCACAAGCACCAGGCGCAGCGGCATCAGAGCCGTGAAATGCCGGCGCTCGCCCACTGGCTCCCACAGGGGTGCGCGCGGGCTCCTGGCAAGCTCGATACCGGCTTCCCAGTGCACCCAGCTCAACTGATACTGCGGTTCACACACGGGAACGACGACGTCGTAGCCCGCCTCAACGAGGGCAGGCAACAGCATCCCGGTGCCGGGCTCCGGAGTAGCTGACAGGTACGACGCGATGTACCCGGTGCCCCGAACGTCGCCAGCCTCCAGCCACGTGAGCACGTGCTTGGCCAGCGCGGTCGCCGCTGTTTCCTGCTCCGGGTGTGACACCCGGAGACGCCGCCCGCGCAGAGTGCGGCGCAGCTCCTCCTTGACCTGGGAGGACGGCGTCGGGCGCGGAGATGACGTCGCCCCGTAAGCAGATGAGTCCATGCTGGCACTGTACAGCGGGTGCCGGACGCAGCACGTGCATCGAAGGAGCGGCCAATTCTGTAGTGTTGTGGCATGACTGAGCGACCAAGAGTGAACAAGGCCGTCATTCCTGCAGCTGGGCTGGGTACCAGGTTCCTGCCGGCCACCAAGGCGATGCCCAAGGAAATGCTGCCGGTTGTGGACCGACCCGCCATTCAGTACGTGGTCGAGGAAGCGGTCGGCGCCGGTATCAATGACATCCTCATGATCACCGGGCGCAACAAGAGGTCGCTTGAGGACCACTTCGACCGGGTGCCGTTCATCGAGCAGACCCTCGAAGCAAAGGGCGATTTCGAGAAGCTCGCCAGTGTGCGCCGTGCCTCGGAGCTCGGCGACATCCACTATCTGCGCCAGGGGGATCCCAAGGGCCTCGGGCATGCGGTGCTGCGGGCCAAGCTCCATGTCGGGAACGAGCCCTTCGCCGTGCTGCTCGGCGATGACCTGATCGATGAGCGCGATGAACTGCTTGAAACCATGATTGATGTCCAGGCCAGAACCGGCGGTTCAGTGATCGCTCTGATCGAGGTTGATCCTGACCAGATCAGCGCTTACGGCTGCGCTGACATCTCTGCGCTCGACGGTGAGGAATACGTCCGCGTCAACGAGCTGGTTGAGAAGCCGGCTGCAGACGAGGCGCCCTCCAACCTGGCCGTCATCGGCCGTTATGTCCTGCATCCCCGGGTCTTCGGTGTCCTGGAGGAGACCGGGCCGGGGCGTGGTGGCGAGATTCAGCTGACTGACGCGCTACAGACCCTTGCAGCGGCGGAGGGAGAGGGATCCGGCGTCTATGGTGTTGTCTTCCGCGGCCGCCGGTATGACACGGGGGACAAGCTGAGCTACCTCAAGGCAGTGGTCACCCTGTCCTCGGAACGCGAGGACCTTGGCCCTGACCTGAGGAAGTGGCTGCAGGAGTTCACTGGCTCCTTCGACGGCTAACAACTGACATGTGGGGTCGGTTCACCTGGCCGGTCACCCTTGAAACCGGCAATCTCGTCCTACGTCCGCTCCGGCACCGCGACAAACGCGAATGGCTGGAACTGCGTCAGCGCAATGTCGACTGGCTCTCGCCGTGGGAAGCGTCCAATCCGGCACCGGGCGGATACCTGCCCACCTACCACGAGATGGTACGGGCCCTGAACTCGCAGGTGCGCTCCGCCAGTGCGCTGCCGTTCGTGATCGCCGAGCGGCCCGATGGGGGAAGCCGGCCAGCCATGGCAGGGCAGCTCACGGTGTCCGGAATTGTCTGGGGTTCCGCCCTGACCGCAACACTCGGCTACTGGGTGGACAGGGAGCGGGCGGGCCGCGGAGTCGCCCCGACAGCAGTGGCTCTTGCGACGGACTACTGCTTCTGGGAACTCGGTCTGCACCGCATGGAGATCAACATCCGGCCGGAAAACGCAGCCAGTCTCCGGGTGGTCCGCAAACTGGGTTTCAGGGATGAGGGTATGCGCCGGTCCTACCTGCACATCGCGGGTTCCTGGGCCGACCATCGTTCCTTTGCGCTCACTGCCGACGAGGTTCCTGGCGGCCTTTTGCGCAGGTGGCAGGAAATAGCACCGCGGCTTTGACGAAGTTCCTGATTTGCCCTCGGACACACCGCGGTGAATGAGAGACCGAAGGGGCAACTGCTCCTAACGTTTTGTAAGTGGACTTCTCTCTGAACAGCTCAGTCGTACTGGCGGCAATCGTCGGGCTCTGGCTCATTTGGGTAGCTCCTTTTCTGATGCGGCGCCGGCAGCCACTCCCCGTTACCGGCCTCGCACCCATTGCATTTCCAGGCACCGCACACGGGGACGCCGGTTTCCAAAGGAGCGTCATGACAATGTCCGCCGCCGACGATTCTCGGCCCACAACCGGACCCGCGACCACCGGGCGCGCAGGCTCCGGGTCTTCGAAGGTAGTCGGCCGGGGGCCGAGCCTCCGGATTCACTGGGGCAGGCTTTCGATTGCGCTTGTCGGTGCGGTTGCGCTCTCCGCAGCGCTAATCACCTCTGTGCTGGCTGTCATCGGGCTGGTCTCTTCAGTTCTTCCGGTGGTGGCGCTCCTGACGGCAATTGCGAGCGTCGTGGTGCTTCGCACGCTCGCCGTGCGCGGTCGCCGTCGCAGTGCTGGGCGGGTTCCAGCTGCTTCCCAGGAGCCGGCAGCAGAACCGACACCGGAAAGGCACACAGCGCAGCGGCCCACCACACTGTTCAACGCCGAGGATCCGGGAAACCGCAACGCAGCGGAGAAGAACACAAACAACGACGACGCCGACACCGCGGTTGATGCCCCTGTCCAGTTCACCGCGGCTGAACTGCGCGCCGCAGCGCTGGCCGTCGCCGCAGAGTCCGGGGAGAATCCCGCCGGCGCAGGGACGCCCTGGCAGCCTGTGCAGGTACCGAAGCCCACCTACATTGAGGCCCCGAAGGCGGAGCGCGAAGACCCGGCTCCGCTGGACCTGCCCGAGGCGCCGAAGCCCCAGGCCAAGACTCCGATCAAGAACGGTGCCGTCGCTCCCAAGACCGCTGCCGCGCCCCAGGCCGAGGCACCCGCCACGCCCAAGATGAACCTGGACGACATCCTGCAGCGTCGCCGCGCCTAGTCCCCGTCCGGAAGCGGGCGCCCGGTGACGGAGGCGGACGAGCTTGCGCTACTGGAAGGACGGGCCATCGGGCCGGCGCTCGAGGCAGCGGCAGCCGCGCTGACCGGTTCGCTCGACCAGTGGTCCCTGCGGGGCATCCATCACCGGCCAGGTGCCGGGGTCACCGGCATCTACGCGCTCCGGTGTAAGACGCCGGGCGGCCCACTGAACGGATTTCTCTGCGTCACCACCCGCCCGGTAGCCGGTACGTTTCCCCGCTCGGTGCGGTTGCGCGGGCCGGCAGGCATGGCGCTCCTGGCCTGGAGCCATCCCAACGATCCGCTGCTTCCTGATTTGGGCTGGGCGTGCGATGCCCGCTCCGTTGGTCCTGCACTTTTCGGCGTCCCCACAGCCACGCTCACCACACTGGGCTATCGGCCCATGAGGCGGGCAGTGCTGCGAGCCGAAGGTGCGGGCCAGACCCGCTTCCTGAAGGTGCTGCCGCATGACCGTGCCGCGGCGCTTCACGAGCGGCACCGGCTGCTGCTCGGTGCGGGCATTCCTGTCCCGCAGCCTGCGGATTCCCCGCGCAGGGATGTGCTGGTCACGAGGCCGTCCGCCGGAACACCACTCGCGCAGCGGCTCTTGGCGGACGGCGCAACCGGTCTTGAGCCGGAGGTCCTGGTCGACCTGCTGAAACGGTTGCCCCGCACCGTGTGCAGCCTGCCGGCACGGCGGCCGTGGTCCGCAGGGGTCCGGAGCTACGCGAGCGCTGCCACCGCCGTCCTGCCTTCGGAATCGGAGCGGATCAGCGTGCTTGCTTCGCGGGTGGAATCGGTCATCCGCACCGCGTCCGCGGGGCCGGTGGTTGCAACCCACGGCGATTTCTATGAGGGGAATCTTCTGGTCGAAGGCGGAAGCATCACCGCTCTTCTCGATCTCGACGGTGTGGGCCCGGGCCACCTGGTGGACGATCTGGCGTGCTTCCTTGCGCACCTTGCCGTTCTGCCCTGCGTAGATGAGCGCTACACCGAGGTTCCCGCAGCGCAGTCGCGGTTCCAGCGGGCCTTCGAAGAGTACGTTGATCCGACAGCGCTTCGGGCGAGGGCGGCTGGCGTCGCACTGACGCTCGTCGCCGGTGCGAGGAATTCAGGCGAAGACCAGGCGGGCGGCGGTTGGCGGGCAGGCGCGCTGCGCCGGTTAGGGGTGGCTGAGAACTTCCTGTGATCCGGGGCCCTTCCCGGGTTCAGGCGCTTCGTGAGAGTTTTCTCATCTGGGATTCCTCCGGCTCTCACAATCGACGGTCATGATTGAGCAACCGGACCCGTGGCCGTTCGGGACAGCAACTGTACCGGCCGGTCACTTCCGAAGGACCCGGGTGCGTTCCCCCAACCGCGCCCGGGTCCGCCCCTGTCTGAAGCACGAGTGGAAAGCAGGTACGTCAGGAATCGTCGGCGACGAGGCGGTAGCCCATCCCGCGCACTGTGGCGAAACGTTCGACGCCCAGCTTGTTTCGCAGGTAGCGCACATAGACGTCCACCACGTTGGATCCGGGATCGAAGTCGTAGCCCCAGACCCGGGAGAGTAGCTGCTCCCGGCTGAGCACCTGGCCGGGATTGCGCAGGAATGCCTCTGCAAGAGCGAACTCCCGTGCCGAGAGATCCACTTCCTTCCCGTTCACTAGTGCCCTGCGGGATCTGAGGTCCAGCTGCAGATCGCCGTGTGAGAGCACGGAATTGTCCGCGGACGGTGCTTCCTGGCGGAGCCGCAGGCGCACCCGTGCCAGCAGTTCCTCGAACCGGAACGGCTTTGACATGTAGTCGTCCGCGCCGCCTTCCAGCCCTGCAACGGTGTCATCCACCGAGCTGCGTGCCGAGAGGATGATGACAGGAATGCTGTTCCTGGACTCGCGCAGCCGCCGCAGCACGGTGAAGCCGTCCTGGTCGGGCAGCCCGAGGTCCAGCACAATGAGCTCGAAGTCCCCGGTCTGCGCGAGATGGTAGCCGTCCCGCCCGTTGTCGGCGACGGTGGGCACGTAACCGGCGGCGCGCAGGCCCTTGGCCACGAATGAGCTGATACGGTCTTCATCCTCAACGATCAGGATCTGGCTCACGGGCGTTCTTCCTCAGTAGTGGCGGGGGAGGAGCCCAGGGGCAGGGACGGGATCGCCATGGTGAACGTCGAGCCCTGTCCGGGTGCGGACCGAAGCTCAACCTCACCCCCGTGCGCCTCCGTAATAGCGCTGACGATCGTGAGGCCGAGACCGGCGCCCTCGGTGCGCTTGCTGCTCGGCCCGCGCTCGAAGCGATCGAAGATCCTCTTCTGGTCCTCGCGGGCAATGCCGGTGCCTTCGTCGCGCACCCAGAGCCACGCGCCGTCGTCGTCCTTGCGGGAGCCGATCGCGATCGTGGTTCCTTCCTCGGTGAATTTCACCGAGTTGGCGACCAGTTGCAGCCATGCCTGGGTGATGCGGCGGGGATCCAGCACAGCGATCGCCTCCGCCCGCGAGTCGATGATCCAACGGCGGGCACCCAGCGTCCGTGCCTTGTCCATGACATCGTCGGTCAGCCTGCCGAGATTCACCGGTTCAGGGCGAACGAAGTTCGGCCCCGCTATGCCGGCCAGGGTCACCAGGTCATCCACGAGCAGGCGCATCCGGTCGAGCTCATCCAGGGCGATGTCACGCACTGCCTGGACGTCGCGCGGATCTGTTGAGTCCTGCAGCTCCAGATGGCCCTGCACAATGGTGATCGGCGTGCGCAACTCATGACCGACGTCGTCGAGCAGCTGGCGCTGTGACGTGAAGGATCCCTCCAGCCGGTCAAGCATCGCGTTGACCGTGCGGGTCAGGTCAGAGAGATCATCGTTGCCGGTCACCTCGATCCGCTGCGACAGGTCCGTGTCGGTGATGCGCTGTGCAGTGGTGCGGACCCTGCGGATGGGATCGAGCAGCTTGCCCACGAGAAGGAAGCCGACGACGCCGATGAGAGCCAGCGTGGCAAAGCTGATCAGTGCGTAGGTGCCGAAGGTCCGGTTCAGCTGGCGGTGCTCCGCTTCGGCATCAAACCCCAGAACGAAGAAGGTGGGCTGGGCGTCGTTGGCAAGCATGACCGGGGCCACCAGAACCCGGTAGTCGGTGAAGGCGGTACTCACCGACTGGACGGTCACCTGATCCGACGGCGCCACATCAGTCACATAGTTGACCAGCGCCGGATCATCCTCGAGCCGGACTTCGACCTCCTCGTTCGCGAAGAAAATCACCTGGTCATCGCGTACCGCCATCATTCCCTCGTTGGGCTGGGTCAGCGTCCGCTGCATCACCAGATAGACCAGCTGGTCGGCCTCCACGAACGGCTCCAGCGTGTCGGGATCAATACCGGTGGCCAGTAGGGTTTCCAGCTCCTGGAAACTGCGCGTCAGCGATTCATCCATGTCGCTGTTGAGATCGTTGCGCTGGAGTGCATAGGCAGTGGCACCGGCAAGCAGCAGCCCGAGCGCGCTGAGGACCAGCATGGCGGCCAGAACCCGGGTGCGCACCGATGAGTATCCGCGCAGCGACGCCAGGAGACGGGTTCCAAGGCCGGGCCTGCCTTCCTGTTGGGCCGCCGCGACGGGGGTGTCTGCGTCCGCGCGCGGCACCTTCACGAGGATGGTCGGCTCGGAGGCCGGGGGAGGGCCCAGGGGAATGCGCTCCGTGGGTGGTGCTTCCCTCGGTGGTGGTGAGTCCGCACCGGTCCCGGGACGGGTGGAGGAGTCGGCGTCGGGCCTAGTCATCGTCCACCTCGCCGTCGTCGTCAATGCCGTCATCTCCGCCGCGTCCCCGACCGCTGTCGTCATCGTCGTCCTGGATGACGGGCGGCGGAGCGGGAACAACGGCGGGGGGCGCCGAAGCCGCTTCCGTGGGTTCAGGAGTCGGCTCAGCTGAGGGCTCCGGCGCGGGAGGCGCAGGCACATCGGAGGGCGAAACTGACGGCGTCGGAGTGCTCGTTGGGGTCGGGGTAGGTGAGGGAGTGCCGGGAGGCGCCGGGGGCTGCGTATCGGTCACGCCCACCGCGGGGCCCAGGTTCTCCGGGGCCGGCCCCCGCAGCGAGCCGATCATCGCAACGCCAACCGCAACAACAGCCCCCGCGCTGGCTGCGGTGATGAGCCACGTGTGCATCTGCGACCGTTTCATAGGTCAAGTATCCCCACACATCATGAGATGCAGATGAGAACGGAATCAACTCTTTCCCGAGCGCGGCTCAGGAGTCGGAAGACGGCCTGGTCTGTGACTTCTTCTCGGCAAGCAGCCGGTCAAGGAGCGGCTCCACGCGGTACGGGATGTGTTCATGGAGGGCCAGTACCGTCTCGGTGCGGATCACGCCCTTGATGCGCAAGACCGACCGCAGCGCCGACTGCAGATGATGCGTGTCCTTCGCCGCGACGCGGCACCATACATCGCCCCGGCCCGAGATCTCATGGACTTCGAGCACCTGTTCCAGTGTGCGCAACGCCGAGATGACACCGTCCAGTTCCCTGTGCGTCACCTCGATCGTGATAAAAGCGACGACGTCGTACTCCAGGCGTGCGAGGTCCAGTTCCCTTCCGCTCCGGCGCAGGATGCCGGATCGGAACAGCCGCTGCATCCTCGCCTGGGCGGTGTTGCGGGCCATGCCGAGAGTCTCGCTGAGCTGACTGACCTGCGAGCGCGGTTCGTGGACCAGTTCGCGAAGGAGGCGGATGTCCGTTCGGTCCAGCATGCACAACTCCTCGTTCAGCCCACCGGGGAGCCGGATCTCCCACGAATTTTGAGCACGATGATCAGAGTATGCCCAATCCAGCTGCCACGCTAACCCTCAGACCTCACCATCAATAGGAGGAATGGTAAGAATCGACGGAAGGTGTCCATGAGCGTCATCAGCGAATTGCGGATGCGTCCTGCACCTGCGCAGTCTCCCCGCTGGGACGCATCCGTGCGCACACGGCTCGGCCTCGCCGTCGTCGTTATGGCTACCCTGCTGGTGGGCGCGAATCTCGCGACGCCGCTCTACCCGCTGATCCGCGCCGACCTCGGCCTCAGCGCCTTCGATACGACAGTGGCGTTCTCCGCTTATGTTCTGACGCTTGTCGCGGGCCTGCTTCTGGTCGGTCACTGGTCGGACCATATCGGGCGCCGGGCCGCGCTGGTGCTCGCCGTCCTCACCGGTGTTGTGGGGGTCGTTGTGTTCGGCGGAGCCACATCGTTGCCCATGCTGGTCCTTGGCCGTTGCCTCCAGGGCGCGGCAGTGGCGTGCGCTACCGGGGCCAGTTCGGCCGCGCTGCGGGATCTGTTGCCGCACCGCCCGGAATGGGCTTCACGCTTCACACTGGTTGCGTCCGCGGGGGGAGTGGCCGCAGGGCCGATCACGGGCGGCCTGCTGTCCCTCTTCCCCGAACCGACCAGGCTTCCGTTCGGGATCTACGCCGTCTTCCTCGCGTTGCTTCTGATCCCACTGGTGCGGCTTGAGGCCCGCCCGGCGATCAAGCCCGCGTTGCCTGCCCGCCCGTTGTCCGCGCTGAAGCCGAGGCGCCCCGCAGTGTCCCGGACCGCACGCAGGGCGTTCTGGTCTGCTGCCGCCGTCGGATTCCTCAGTTTCGCTGTCTTCGGCTTTTCGCTCAGCCTGGCGCCGACGTATGTCACTGCCATGGCCGGAGAGGTCAGCAGGCCGCTGGTGGGCCTGCTTGCCGGACTGGTCCTGGCCGTCTCCGCTGCGACCCAACTCTTCCCGCAGGGGGCCGCGAAGCCCGCTCAGGCCGGCGTGGTCGGCCTGCTCGTCATGGCGGGCGGGGTAGCGCTTGTTCCGGTCGCGGGCAGTGTGGGAAGCGTTGCCCTCCTTGTTGCTGCGCTCGTTTGTGCCGGAGCGGGACAGGGGGTTGCCTTCCGGATTCTCTTCAACGCGGTTGCACAGCAGGTCGAGGGATCCCAGCATGCCCAGATCATCAGCACCGTCTACGTGATCACCTACCTCGGAAGCGCGGTGCCGGTACTCGGCCTGGGCCTCGCGGTGGATGCAGTGGGGCTCATGACGGCGGTTGGGTTCTTCTCCGCGGCGATCGCAGCCGCCTGCGTCGGGATGGCGATTTTCCTTCGCCGGAGCGCCGCATCAGTGACGTAGGAACTGCAAAGAAGTATTTGCAAATAAACCATTGCAAAGGAATCTTTGCGCGCGTATCGTCCATGTATGGAGTCCGCACAACCGAACGATCGCACAGTCGATTTCAACGCATTGAAGGCGCTGACGCATCCGCTGAGGATCCAGCTTCTCAACGCGTTGTCCCAGTTCGGCCCGCAGACTGCCAGTGCGCTCGCAGCCCGGCTCGGGGAGTCGAGCGGGTCCACCAGCTACCACCTCAGGCAGCTGGCGCGGCACGAGCTTGTCCGTGAAGTGGAAGGTAGAGGATCAGCGCGCGAGCGCTGGTGGGAGCGCCCACCCGGGGCCCTCAACCTCTATTCCAGTGACATGGCACATGATCCCGGCACCCGGGACGTAGCCGCAATCGTCACCCGGGAGTTCAGCCACAACAGGGCCGGACTGCTCGAGGACTACCTGGAACGCGGTCCCTTCGTTCTGCCGGAGGAGTGGCTCGATGCCTCGGTCATCTCCACCATCAACGCCCGGCTCACCGCTGCTCAACTGGCAGAGCTCTCGGATGAGCTGATGCGGCTCGCACGCGACCTCTTCGAAAAGTACCGCCCGGACGGCAACGCCTCGCCGGATGCCAAGGCCGTACAGATCCACCTCAACACCTTTCCGATCGTCCAGGGCCAGTTCCCTGAGCCTCCTTCCCGAAAAGAGCACACGCCATGACCACGCTTGCCGGTCTCTACCCACCAGCACAACCCTCCGGATTCGAAGCCCTGCTCATCACTGTTGGCCGCTGGCTCGTCAGCACAGGCGAACGGCTCGCTGCGCAGGAACACACCATGGTTGACCACCGTACACACGAGGACCGTCTCCGCGACGGAACGGCCATCCGCCACTCAGGGCTTTGGATTTAGCCGGGCCTTTGGCCAGCGCCTCTAGCCGGGCCAGGCCCTAGCCAGGTCCGGGCAGCAGGCCCGCGTTGCCCTCCATGCGGTTGAAGATCAGGGTGGTCTCCGTATGTCCCACCACCGGATCCGTGGTGAGGTAGTCCAGTACCCAGTCCCTCAGGGCGTCCGTGTCCGCAACCGCGAGGTGGATGAGGTAGTCCACCGAACCTGAAACATGGAACGTGGCGACCACCTCGGGCAGGGCGTGCACCCGGGAGGTGAACCTGTCGATCTCCTCGCGGTTGTGCCCGTTGAGCTGGACGGAGATCAGGGCCTGCACCGCACGGCCGATTGCGGCCAGATTCACCTCGGCGTGATAGCCGGTGATGACTCCGCGCTCCGTCAGCTGGCGGGTTCGCAGCAGCGCGGTGGACGGTGCAACGCCCACTTTCTCGGCGAGCTGCGCATTAGTGATCCGCGCGTCCGCCAGCAATTCCTGCACGATTCGACGGTCCACCGGATCCAGTCCGTCCGGTCTGCGACTGTTCGTCATGCGGGTGCTCCTGCTTCGCCTGTGGTCCTGCCTGCGGGAATTCCTTCAGCCTACCGGCGGGTGCGTAACCTTGTGCTCATGCCAGAACACAAGCACGAGAATCCAGCTGCCGACGTCGTCGGTCTTGATATCGGCGGCACCAAAACGCACGGAGTGCGCTGGAGCGCGGGTGTTGTGGTCGCCGAAGGGAAAAGCGGGAGCGCCAATGTCCAGAACGTCACCGCGGAGGAAGCGGCCGCGAACCTGGCCGAGCTGTTCACTGCGCTGGGCGGGCAGGTCGGTCAGGTGGTGGCCGGCTCCGGAGGCGTGGATACCGACGAGGACGCCGGCGCCCTCCGACAGCTGATCGCAGGGCAGGTGCCGCGCGCCCGGATCGACGTTGTCCACGACACCCGCCTTATCCTCGCCGCGGGGGAGGCCTCCACCGGCATCGCGGTCATCGCCGGCACGGGTTCCGTCGCGTGGGGGCTGGACTCCGGCGGACGGCAGGCGCGTTCAGGCGGCTGGGGATACCTGCTCGGTGACGAGGGCAGCGGCTACTGGGTGGGCAGGGAAGCTGTGCGCGCAACGCTCCACCGCTTCAACCGCGCGGAACCGCTCGGCGTGCTGGGCGCATCGCTCCTTCAAGCCACCGGCGTGCAGGAGCCCGAAGAACTCATCGCCCTGTTCCACCGGCCGTCGGGAAGGCGCTACTGGGCAGGCCACGCGCACCTGGTCTTCGAGGCGGCCGAGGCCGGCGACAGCGCCGCCCAAAAGATCATCGACGACGGCGCACGTTACCTGTGCGGGCTGGTCACCGACGTCGCCTCAGTTCTCGAGGCACACAGCCCGGTCATCATCGGCGGCGGCCTTGCCGTGCACCAGCCGAAGCTGCAGGCGCTGATCCGCGCCGGGCTGGAGAAGGACGGGTTCAGTGACGTGCGGTTCCTCAGCGCCGACCCCGTGCACGGCGTGGACTACCTCCTGCGAACGGGCGCCCTGTAGCGGGCGGGACACCATTCGTCGCTGATCCCGGTGCAGGTGAGCGGAACGGACGCGCTCTAGACCACGGCAGTCCGGGGTGAGCGTTATTCCGCTAACCTCGGACCGGATTGCTCCCCGCGATGAGCAGATGGCAGGTTTACACTGGCGTTCATGGCGCAGGAATGGGACACCCGGGTAGGTGCGTATGCCGTCGTCGTGCGGGATGGAATGATCCTGCTGGCGCACTGGAATGAGCTCGGCAGGCAGGGGTGGACGCTGCCGGGAGGCGGGCTGGAACTTGGCGAGGACGCACCAACCGCCGCCGTCCGCGAGGTGCTGGAGGAGACCGGCTACGTCGTCGAACTCGACGAGCTCCTGGGGGTTGACAGCCTCCACATCCGGCCGGAAGACCGGCTGAACGGCTCCGGGCGGCCGATGCACGCGCTGCGCATTGTCTACCGCGCGCACCCGGTTGCCGGCGAGCTCGTCCACGAACTGGACGGGTCCACCGATGAAGCGGCCTGGGTGCCCCTCGCCGATGTGCCCGAACTGGCACGCGTCGAACTCGTTGACACAGCAATCCGGCTCTCTTACCAAAGTCAGGGCCGGGCGCTACTATAAAACTCTTCCGCTTGGTATCCGGCGGGAACACGCACGCGATCGATTGCCCCCGGGGCTGAAGCCCGGGGCTGAAGGAGGTGACGTTATGAATCTGGTTTCCGTTGCTGCATCCTGCCTGACAGCTGCACGCACCACCATCGTCATAACCCTCGCCTCCCGCCCGCAATCGCACTGATTCTTTCCTTGGTGGAAGGCTCCTGAAGAAGGACTTTCCTTGAACACGCTTTCCGAGTACGGCTTCACCGACCGCATCCGCGGCCTCTTCTCCTTCACTTTCCCGTCCGCCCTTCCATTACCGGGCCACCCCGCCCTCGAACCGGCGCGCGCAATCCGTGCCGACCGCGGACGGGTTCTGCTCATCACCAACCACGGCCCGCTGCAGGTGGAAACCGACGGCACAGTGGTGACCGGTGACTGGGTGGCGCTTGCACGAAACAACGACGACGACGGCGCGGTGCCACCCGCCGTCGTCGGCATCCTTCCGCGTTACTCGACCCTGCAGCGCAAGAAAGCGCATGATCCGCTGTCCGAGGCGCAGGTACTTGGAGCCAATATCGATCTGGTCGGCGTGGTGGTGCCGATCGACCGTCCGCTCTCCGCCAACAGGCTCGAGCGGACCCTCGTTGCAGCCTGGGACTCGGGCGCGGTGCCCCTGGTCATCCTGACCAAAGCCGATCTGAGCAGCCGGTTCGATGCCGTGGTGTCCCAGACCGTCGAGCGTGCCCGGGGCGTGGAGGTTTTCACCACCTCCGCCGAGGCCGGTGACGGCCTTGATGCACTTCACGTCCGGATCGGTGCGGGAAGCACGCTGGCACTGATCGGTCCCTCGGGCGCAGGCAAGTCGACGCTGATCAACGCGCTGGTGGGGTTTCATGCCCAGGATACGGGGGAAGTGCGCGCGGGTGACGGAAAGGGACGGCATACCACCACGGCGCGGGAGCTCATCCCGCTGGGATCCGGTTCGGTCCTCATGGATACTCCGGGCGTGCGGGGCTTCGCCCTGTGGGACGCCGAGGACGGACTCGAGGCGGTCTTCGGTGATATTGAGGAACTCTTTCTGCACTGCAGGTTCACGGATTGTGCGCACGGTTCCGAGCCGGGGTGTGCCGTCCAAACGGCACTTGGCACGGGCGAACTGGAGGAGCGCCGCTGGCTGAGCTACGGGAAGATGCAGCGGGAGCTTGCCAGCCTTCACCGCCGCCAGAGCATCGCCGAGCAGCGCCGGCACGGCCGGTCCTTCCACCGCACGGCGAAGGAGGCGGCCATGGCGAAGGACTTCCGCAATCGCTTCCGGGAAGGATGATGCCCCCCGATTTGCCGGTTTACACCAGCGCCCGCTAACAGGGAACCGGTTCCCTGTTAACGATTCGAGACAAAGTTTACGCACCGGCCATACAAGCGCTTGTGTGCAACGAACGCCTAGCTAGACTCAACAAGACGATGCCTCCGCTGAGCCTTTTTACTTGTGGCGGGTGCGCAGAATCGCTAGGGAGCGGCTAAGAGCCGGGCCTGACGTCGATGAAAGGTATTGCTTCATGACTGGCAAGACTTCGGGCCCCGGCGCGGGCAACTCCGGATCCACGGCAATGATCCAGTTCCGTAACGTCTCCAAAAGCTACGGCGGGGGAGCGGCGGCGGTGGAGAACCTCAGTATGGACATCGATCGGGGCACCGTCACTGTCCTTGTGGGGCCTTCGGGCTGCGGCAAGACCACCTCCCTGCGCATGATCAACCGGATGGTGGAACCTACCTCCGGGAGCATCCTGGTCGACGGCCAGGACATCGGCCAGCAGCGGGCCTCCGAGCTGCGGCGGTCCATGGGGTACGTCATGCAGTCTTCGGGCCTGCTGCCGCACCGGACGGTACTGGACAACATCATGACCGTGCCGCGGCTGAACGGGGTGCCGCGAACAACTGCACGGAAACGGGCGGCTGAATTGCTCGACGTCGTCGGCCTCGCACCCGCGCTCGGCAAGAGGTACCCCGGCCAACTGTCGGGCGGTCAGCAGCAGCGTGTCGGTGTTGCACGCGCTCTTGCTGCAGACCCGCCGATCCTCCTGATGGACGAGCCCTTCAGCGCGGTTGACCCGGTGGTGCGCCACGAGCTCCAGGAAGAGCTGCTTCGGCTCCAGCGGGACCTCGCCAAGACCATCGTCTTCGTCACCCATGACATCGATGAGGCAACCATCCTCGGTGACAAGGTTGCGGTTTTCGCCACCGGCGGCCGGCTGGCCCAGTATGCGGCTCCGGAAGAGATCCTGCGCGCGCCCGTAGATGATTTCGTGGCCGGGTTCGTGGGCAGGGACCGCGGGTTCCGCCGCCTGTCTTTCCAGGATGGCGACGGCGTACAGGTCCACCCCGTCGAGACCGTGAGGGTGAGCCGGCTCGCCGATCCGAGCGTTTCCGTCGATTCCTCCTGGACTCTGGCGGTCGACGACGACGGGCGCCCCCAGGGATGGGTGCCGCGGGCGATGCGGGACAGCGTTCGTTCCGTCAACGACCTCGTGCCCGGCGGTTCCCTGTACCGCCGTGGTGATTCGCTCCGCCGCGCGCTCGATGCGGCGTTGTCTGCGCCGTCCGGTCTGGGTGTCACGGTCGACGATGATGGGCAGGTCCTCGGTGTGGTCCAAGCGGCCGAGGTACTCGAGCTCATCGAGGAGGCACGCCTGAACCGCGGCCGTACCGATCACAACACGGCGGTCTGACATGCAGTGGTTCATCGACAACTTCTCCTACATCGCGGAGCTCACGGGATACCACCTTGTGCAGGCGATTCTTCCCCTGGTCCTCGGCGTCATCATTGCGGTTCCGGTCGCGCAGGCGGCACGACTCAGCAAGCCGCTCGGGGGAGTAATCCTCACGACGTCGGCACTGCTGTACACGGTGCCCTCGCTTGCCATGTTCGTGCTGCTTCCGCTCATTCTCGGAACGCAGGTCCTAGACATGATCAACGTCATCGTCGCGCTGACCATCTACGCGGTGGCGCTGCTGGTCCGGTCAACTTTGGACGCGCTGAATTCCATTGACGACGGCGTCCGCCAGGCAGCGGTAGCGATGGGCTTCACCCCGCTGCGCCGTTTCCTGACCGTGGACCTGCCGCTATCCATCCCCGTGCTGTTCGCGGGCCTTCGGGTGATCTCGGTGACCAACATTTCGCTGGTCTCCGTAGGCGCGCTGATCGGTATTCCGAGCCTCGGCACCCTGTTCACCGACGGTCTGTTCAGGTCCTTCCCCACCGTGATCGTGATCGGGATCATCGTGACGCTCGTCCTTGCCCTCGTCATGGACCTGATGCTGGTGCTACTCGAACGGCTGCTCACACCCTGGTCGCGCGCGGCGAAGGTCACCGCTGCCCCGGACCAGACCGATCCGGTGCGCGCGCTGTCGACTGACGTCCCGAATGCGGGGGGCGTCTGATGGATTACTCAAGCAGCAACCTGCTGGTCCAGATGTTCGAGTGGCTCACGTTCGGGCCGAACTGGAGCGGACTCGGTGGAATTCCGGTCCGGATCATCGAGCACCTGGGGTACACAGCGCTCACCATCCTTATCGCGGCTGCCATTGCGGTGCCGGTCGGACTCCTCGTGGGGCACACGGGAAAGGGCCGCATCATCATCGTGTCCGGTGTCGGAATCCTGCGCGCCCTTCCCACGCTGGGCGTGCTCATCCTGTTCGTGCTGCTGGCAGGCCTTGGACTGATGCCGCCGATCTGGGCCCTCGTGCTCCTGGCCGTCCCGCCCATCCTCGCGGGCGTCTACGCAGGAATCTCATCCGTGAACCCCGCAGTCGTGGACGCCGCCCGAAGCATGGGGATGAACGAAGCGCAGGTGCTGTTCCGGGTGGAGATTCCCAACGGGCTGCAGGTGATTCTTGGCGGCTTCCGCGCAGCAGTCCTTCAGGTGGTGGCGACGGCCGCCGTCGTCGCCTTCATCAATCTGGGAGGGCTGGGAGTCTTCCTGATCGAAGGCACCCAACTGCGGGACAACGGGCGCCTTTTCGGTGGTGCCGTGGTGATCGCCGTCGTCGCCATTGCGGTAGACAGCGTCATGGCACTGCTTCAACGATTTGCTGTCTCGCCGGGCCTGCGGACTTCCCGCGTACCGGCGGAATCGTCAAAGACCAGTGGGCAGGAAGTCCACGTCAGTTCACAAGGAGGAACACCATGATCAAATCATCCACGCGCGGCTTCCGCCGCAGCCTGCTCGGGCTGACCGCAGGGCTCACCGCGGCGCTTGCCATGACTGCCTGCGGGGCCAATTCGGATCCCCAGGGCGGAACGGAGAGCGAAGGCGCAGAGGGCAGCAGCGGTCCGTTGACCGTCGGCTCCGCTGATTTCCCCGAGAGCCAGATCATCGCCGAGGTCTACGCAGGCGCGCTCAACGCCGCGGGCATCGAGGCTGACACCCAGCTCAACATCGGATCGCGTGAGATCTACTACCAGGCGCTCGTCGACGGATCCGTTGACATCATCCCCGACTACAGCGGCAACCTGCTCCTCTTCCTGGACGCTGAAGCCACCGCGGAGTCCGCGGAGGACATCGTTGGAGCGCTGCCCGACGCCTTGGAAGCCGAGTCTCCCGATATGAATCTCGGGATCCTGGAGGCGTCTGAAGCTGAGAACAAGGACGCCATGGTTGTCACCGCTGCAACGGCTGAGGAATACGGTCTGACGTCGATAGAAGACATGGCCGAGGTCTGCGACGAGTTGGTGATCGGTGCGCCGAGCACCTTCTCCGAACGCGCTTACGGGTTGCCGGGCCTGGAGGAGAACTACGGCTGTGTGCCGGAGTCCTTCGAAGCAATCAACGACGGCGGCGGTGCAGTGACGCTGGAAGCGCTGCTGAATGACACGGTCCAGGTTGCGGACATCTACACCACGACGCCGTCAATTGCCGACAACGATCTTGTGGTGTTGGAAGACCCGGCCAACAACTTCATCGCCCAGCAGGTGCTGCCCCTGGTGAACCTGGACACGGTCGGCGAGGAAGCGCAGTCGGTCCTGAATGAAGTCTCCAGCATGCTCACCACTGAGGATCTCATCGACCTCAACCGCGAGGTAAGCGGCGACGAAAAGCGCAACCCCGCAGACGCTGCCGCTGACTGGCTCGAGGAAAAGGGTCTGGCCGGCGAGTAACGCCGTTCGCCCGGGCATGCCCCAGTTGCCTTCATCACAATGCGGTGGGGCAGGCCCGGGCTATGGCATTCTGTGTTAATGGCCGATTTCAAGCAATCCAACAAGCTGCACAACGTCCTCTATGACATTCGGGGGCCGCTGCTTGAGCACGCCAAGTACATGGAGGCGGAAGGCCACCGCATCCTCAAGCTGAACATCGGCAATCCCGCACCCTTCGGGTTCGAAGCGCCGGACGCGATCCTCGTCGACATGATCCGCCACCTGCCCAATGCGCAGGGCTACAGCGATTCCCGCGGAATCTTCTCCGCCCGGACGGCAGTGGTCCAGTACTACCAGGGCCGCGGGATCCAGAACATCGATGTGGATGACGTCTATCTGGGCAACGGAGTCAGCGAACTCATCACGCTCTCTTTGCAAGCCCTGTTGAACAACGGCGATGAAGTGCTGGTGCCAACGCCGGACTATCCGCTGTGGACCGCTTCTGTCAGCCTCGCGGGCGGAACAGCCGTTCACTACCTCTGCGACGAAAGCAACTCGTGGTGGCCCGACGTCGAGGACATCGAGTCGAAGATTACCCCGCAGACCAGGGGGATTGTTCTGATCAACCCGAACAATCCCACCGGCGCTGTCTACCCCCGTTCAGTGATCAAGCAGATCGTTGACCTTGCGCGGCGTCATGACCTCATCATCTTTGCCGACGAGATCTACGAGAAGATCCTGTATGACGACGCCGTGCATGTGAACGCTGCGTCCGTCACCGGCGACGACGTCCTGTGCCTGACCTTCAGCGGTCTGTCCAAGGCCTACCGCATCGCCGGTTTCCGGAGCGGCTGGATGGCCATTTCGGGACCGAAGCATCGCGCTGCCGACTACATCGAGGGCATTAACCTGCTCGCTAACATGCGGCTGTGCGCCAACGTGCCCGCTCAGCACGCTATCCAGACTGCCCTTGGCGGATACCAGAGCATCAATGACCTGATTCTGCCGGGCGGCCGTCTTCGCCAGCAGCGGGACAAGGCACACGAGCTGCTCAACGCGATTCCTGGTGTTTCCTGCGAATTGGCACAGGGCGCCCTGTATCTGTTCCCGCGGCTTGATCCCGAGGTCTATCCGATCAAGAGCGACGAGCAGTTCGCACTGGACCTGCTGAAACAGCAGAAAATCCTGATCTCGCACGGAACCGCGTTCAACTGGATCAATCCGGATCACTTCCGGATGGTCACCCTGCCGAGTGTCGAAGACATCGAAGACGCGATCGGTCGGCTGGCGGAGTTCCTCAGTACATACAAGCCCTGATCCGTGCGCCCGGCGGGCGCCTCAACGAGGAGGTTCCATGCACGTTGTTCCCGATTTCAGTGTGTCCCCCACCCAGGCCCTGCTCGCGGGGCCGGACGTGGATCTCGCCCAGATCGATCCTCACTCAACACCGGGTTTCGACGGCGATAAGCAGGCAGGGAAGGCGCGTCTCGAAGCCGGCAAGAAGGGCCTGTCCGAACTGCAGGAGAGGCTGTTCGCCGAGAGCCGGTTCGGCAGCTCGATTTCCGTCTTGCTGATTCTGCAGGCCATGGACACCGCGGGCAAGGGCGGTATTGTCCGGCATGTGGTGGGGGCAGTGGACCCGCAGGGTGTGGAACACCATGCCTTCAAGGCGCCCACGCCGACGGAGAAGAGGCACCACTTCCTATGGCGGATCCGAAAGGAGCTTCCCGGTCCGGGAATGATCGGTGTTTTCGACCGGTCCCACTATGAGGATGTCCTGATCCACCGGGTGCGCAAGCTTGCCAAGCCGGAGGTCCTTGAAGGGCGGTATAGCGAGATCCGTGAGTTCGAGGCGGGTCTGGTGGATTCCGGCACCCGGGTCATCAAGGTGATGCTGCACCTGAGCAAGGACGAGCAGAAGGAACGCATGGCAGAGCGGCTGGAACGCAAGGACAAGCACTGGAAGTACAACCCGGGGGATCTGGCCGAGCGGGCACTCTGGGATGAGTACCAGCACGCCTACCAGATTGCCATTGAACGGACCAGCAGGCCGGACGCGCCCTGGTTTGTCGTGCCGGCTGACCGGAAGTGGTATGCCCGGATTGCCGTCCAACAGTTGCTGACTGATGCGCTTGCAGGGATGCAGCTCAGTTGGCCGAAAGCCACCTTCGACGTTGCCGCTGAGAAAGCAAAGCTGGCCGCTACGTGACGTCAGCCCTTGGCTGCACCAGGTGCATCGGTTTGATCGCGTGCCGCAGCGAGCCGCTTGCGCGCACCTTCAAGCCATTGTTCGCAGTGGTCGGCGAGAGCCTCGCCGCGTTCCCATAACGCAAGGGACTGTTCGAGGCTCACTCCGCCCGCCTCGAGTTGGCTGACCACCTTCACCAGTTGCTCACGGGCTTCTTCATAGCTCAGCTGGGACACGTCGGCGGGTGTTTCTGCAGCTTTCGCGGGAGATTCGGTCATTTCTGGTCCTCGCTTGTGGGAGATTCGATGGCGGGCTCATTCGGAGTTTCAGAGCGGGCACTGATGCGTCCGCCGGCCACCCTGATTGCGAGCAGGGAATCCAGCGGTGCCTGACCGGGGGTCCGGACCACTTCGCCGTCCTCGTTCTGCACCACTGCGTAGCCCCGGTCCAGGGTGTTCTGCGGGGAAAGCGACCTCACGTGGGCGCGAAGGTGGGAAACGCGGTCTGCTTCGCGTGCCACTGCGCTTTCGATCGCCATGGTGCTGCGGTCACGAAGCCGTACAAGATCATCATGGCGGACACTCACCATTCCGGAGGGTTGGGCCAGCACAGGGCGGGAGCGTAAATGCACCAGCCGCTCAGTCTCACGGGACATCAGCTGGTCCACGCAGCGCGAAAGCTGTGTCCGCGCCTGGCGGATGCGCTGCAGTTCCTCGTTGACATCGGGGACAACGCGTTTTGCCGCATCTGTTGGCGTTGACGCCCGAACATCTGCCACATCGTCCAGCAGCGGATGATCGGCTTCATGACCGATAGCGCTGACAATGGGGGTGGTGGCCGCTGAGACGGCCCGGACCAGGTCCTCATTGCTGAACGCCAAAAGATCCTCCAAGGACCCGCCGCCACGGGCGATGATGATGACATCGACCTCCGGCATCCGGTCAAGCTCCACCAGCGCCGAACGAATCTGCGAGACGGCGTTCACGCCCTGGACAGCGACCTCGCGTATTTCAAACTCCACTGCAGGCCAGCGCAGGCGCGCATTCTTGAGAACGTCTTTTTCGGCATCGGAATCGCGTCCGGTGATGAGACCGATCCGGTGGGGGAGAGCCGGCAGTGCACGCTTCCGGTGTGCTGCGAAGAGTCCTTCGGCCGAAAGAGCCTGGCGGAGCCGTTCAATCCGCGCAAGCAGATCGCCCAGACCGACCGGCCGAATGTCCCACGCCTGCATGGACAGGCGGCCCGTCTTCACCCAGAAGTCCGCTTTGAGCCTGGCTACAACCCGGGAGCCACGCTCCAGCGGCATGGTCAGCCGATCCAGAACTGTGCCCCACACAGTGAGCGACAGGGAAATTTCAGCGTCAACATCACGGAGCGTGACGAAGCACATGGAACCCCGTTTGTTGAGTTCGATAACCTGCCCTTCGACCCAGGCGGCGGGGGCACGCTCAATGTGGGCTTTCAGCTTTTCGGAGAGCACATGGAGCGGCCAGGGGTGATCAGCCGAGGTCTCACCCGCCGTCTCGGGAAGGGTTGTTGGATCCGCTGGCACGGAGGAGTCAGCTGTGACCACGGTGCCTACCGGCGCGCCGTCGTGGTTCATCAAATACCGCATCCTCCCAAGTCGAAACCCGCCTTCTGGATCTTCCGGCAATCGTCATCCGCCACCCTCGCGCCGCATGGAGGGGCAGGCAGACGCCGTGCCGTTGGTTAATGTTTATCAGGTGCTCCTGACATCGGCTGCACCCGCAGTAGCCATGTGCAGGAGGAGAGTCCCCGGCCGCCGGCCCCACGGAGCAACTGCATCCAGGGCGGACGCAGGCATAATCGTATGATCGTCAATCAACGGAACGGGAGCTCATGAGAACAGCCGGATCGGCCTTCTTTGTCCTGTTTGCCCTGGTGCTCGGTGTGGTGGCGTTGCCCAGTGCCTGGCTCGCTGCCAATGTCGTCGCCGAAGACGGGTTCGTGCAACTCGCCGCGCCACTGGCCGACGATGCCGAATTTACGGGGACGCTCGCCGCGGCGCTTGCCGAGGAGGCAACAGCCAGTGTCGAGGTGCCTCCTGAAGTAGCGGATGCCGTTGAGCCAGTGGTGAGGGACGTCGCGCAAGGCATTGCGCAGTTACCGGACTTTGATCGGGCCTGGCAGGACACACTGCGGCGCTCACACACCCGCACCTTCGGAGGGCAGGGGCAACCTTCGGCAGACACCGGTGGGTCAGCGATGTTCACCCTCGACGTCGCACCGCTCGTGGGGCTGGTGACAGCGCAGCTCGGCAACCAGTTCGGAGTCGACGTACCGGCACCCGAGCAGACTCTCGTTCATATCGGCGGTGCGGATCAGTTTGATGTCGTGGAGAGGGCAGAAGTGGCTGCCGGGCTCTGGCCCGCGCTGGCCATAGCGGCTGGTGTTGGAGCCGTCCTAGCCCTTGCACTCGCTCGCCGTCGCAGCACCACACTCGCTCTCCTTGGACTGGGAGTCCTGCTTGTTGGCGCCGCGCTGTGGCTCGGCGCCGGCTTTGCGCCCAGCCTGCTGAACCAGGTTGCTGATGAGAATACGGTGGCTGACGTTTTCAGGGACGCGCTTGCCGAGCGCGCAGCAGGTGGCTTCCAGGAATGGTGCCTCGCAGCGTTGGCAGCGGGGATCCTGCTGATGGTCGCGGGCTTCGTTGGCCGGCTGCTCAGCGGGTCGCGCCGCTAGCACCGCAGCTCGCACCGTGCTCACCGAGCCGCTTGGCTCTGAGCGGACAGCACGCATGCTCTGCCGGACGGACACGTGTGGGCCGTTAGCATGGAGACATGTCCTCCACAGCTGTATCGGTACCCATGCCCATGGTGCCCCGTAACCGTCGCTCCCCGGAAGAAGTCCATGCCGCTGCGCCGGTTGCCGGACCACGCAAGGTACTCCTTGCGGCACCGCGCGGATACTGCGCGGGAGTGGACCGCGCCGTCATCGCCGTCGAGAAGGCGCTGGCACACTACGGGCCACCGGTGTATGTCCGGAAGCAGATCGTCCATAACCTTCACGTGGTGTCCACGCTGGAGGAGAAGGGTGCCATCTTCGTTGAGGAGAACGACGAGGTTCCGGAAGGAGCTCTGGTTGTGTTTTCAGCACACGGTGTATCACCCGCGGTGATCCGGTCGGCGGAAGAGCGCAACCTCCGGACCATCGACGCAACCTGCCCGTTGGTCACCAAGGTCCACCGCGAGGCCGTGCGCTTCGCGCGGGATGACTTCGACATCCTGCTGATCGGTCACGACGGGCATGAAGAGGTCGAGGGAACCGCAGGCGAGGCACCCGAACATATCCAGATCGTGAACGGACCTGAAGACGTGGACAGCGTGACCGTCCGCGACCCCAGCAAGGTGATTTGGCTCTCTCAGACCACGCTCAGCGTGGACGAGACCATGGAGACGGTGGCGCTGCTGAAGAAGCGGATTCCAACGCTTCAGGATCCTCCCAGCGACGACATCTGTTACGCCACGTCGAACCGACAGGCAGCGATCAAGAAAATTGCGCCGGACGCAGACCTCGTCATCGTGGTGGGCTCGGCAAACTCCTCCAACTCCGTGCGGCTGGTCGAGGTGGCACTTGAGTACGGAGCCAAGGCTTCACACCGCGTGGACTTCGCCAATGAAGTGGATGAATCCTGGTTCGAAGGAGTCTCCACGGTTGGAGTGACGTCAGGCGCTTCCGTGCCCGAGAATCTGGTGCAGGACGTCCTTCGGTTGCTCGCCGATTATGGTTACGCGGACGTCGAAGAAGTGGTCACTGCTGAAGAGGACATCATCTTCTCGTTGCCCAAGGAGATACGGGCAGCGCTGAAGGCCATGGGAGACCCATCGAGCGGACTCGGCGGCCGGGGGCAGCGCCCCACTTCCTGACGCGTCTTCGGGGAGGCCGCGGGTTACGCCGTTTTCTCCGCCGGCCCGCCCCCCGATTCCGTGTCGATGAGTTCCGGCGCGCTCAACAGACGGGGAGTGGTCTCCACCGGCTTGGTGGTCAGCCCTGGGGCATTCCCGTCCGTCTCGAACGTGTGAATCCGGCGCGCGGTGGGAAGCACACGGGACTCCAGCGTGCCCACGAACGAGTTGTACTTCTCGACTGAGCTCTTGAGTGAACTGCCAAGGCGGGTGATGTGCGAACCCATGGTGCCCAGCCGCTCATACAGCTCCCTCGAGAGGTCATACAACTCCTTGGCGTTCTCCGTGAGGACGTCCTGACGCCAGCTGAACGCCACGCCCTTCAGAATCGCAAGCAGTGTCACGGGGGAGGCCAGCACCACGTTCCGCGCGAAGGCGTAGTCCAGCAATGCCGGATCCGTTTGCAGCGCGCTGGACAGCACCGACTCGAGTGGAATGAAGCACACCACCAGGTCGGGGGAGTTGTCGGTTCCCTCCCAGTACTTTTTCCGTGCAAGCGCATCCACATGGGAGCGAACTGCCTTGACGTGCTGGCTGAGGAGCTCGCTGCGGCGCGATTCCGCTGAACCGCTGCGCTCCTGGTCCGTGCCGGCCGGTTGGGATTGGGCTTCCAGATAGGCGTCCAGCGGGACCTTCGAATCGACGACGATCTGCTTGTTGCCCGGCAGTTGGATGACCATGTCGGGGCGGACGAGGTTGGATGATCCCTCCCGGGAGGCGACGGTGAGGGTGGCCTGCTCGGAGAAGTCCACCCGGGCGAGCATGCCCGCGGCTTCCACGATGCGCCTCAGCTGCACTTCACCCCAATGTCCGCGCGCCGTGGTGCTGCGCAGCGCGGACGCCAAGGAGTGGGTCGTGGACAGCAGCTTCGAATCCGACAGCTGCGCCTCCTGCAACTGCTGGGCGAGCTGACCGAACTGGTGCGCGCGCTCCCGCTCCAGATGACCCACATGCGCCTGCACCTGCCCGAGCTTGTCGGCCAGCGGCGCAATGGCACGCAGGACCGACTGGTCCTGGCCGGACTGTTCAAGAAGCTGCCGGTTCTGTGCGTGCAGGATCCGGTTTTCCGCTTCTGCAGCGGCACGGGCAGACACCTCCGCGCCAAGACGGGTACCGGCGTCGTCCATGTCATTTCGCAGCCCGGCGAGGGCCGGGCGCAACAGCACGACGGCGATACCCGCACCGGCGACCAGCCCCAGCACTGCGGTGAGAACTACGAGGAGAAGTGTGTTTCCGTCCATTCCTCCACCATGGCAGGTGCCTCCGACAATTTCGGGAAGAGGGAATCTGCCGGGCTCCCGTGCCGAGGCTGCGTTGACGACGGTAGACTGTTTTCCCGTGGCTCTTACTATTGGCATCGTCGGACTGCCCAACGTCGGCAAATCAACTCTCTTCAACGCTCTCACCAGGAATACTGTCCTGGCCGCGAACTATCCGTTCGCCACGATCGAGCCCAACGTCGGTGTTGTCAGTCTTCCGGATCCGCGTCTCGGACAGCTGGCCGAACTGTTCAGCTCCCAGCGCGTGCTGCCGGCCGCGGTCTCATTCGTGGATATTGCAGGCATCGTCAAGGGAGCCTCCGAGGGTGAAGGCCTCGGCAACCAGTTCCTCGCGAACATCCGCGAAGCAGAAGCCATTGCGCAGGTAGTGCGCGTTTTCGACGACCCGGACGTGGTGCACGTGGATGGCGCCGTGAACCCGGTGTCCGACATGGAGACGATCAACACCGAACTCATCCTCGCGGATCTCCAGACATTGGAGAAGGCAATCCCGCGCGTTGAGAAGGAAGTGAAGATCAAGAAGCGCGAGGCTGCGCAGCTGGCTGCGATGCAGGCAGCGCAGGGCGTCCTGGAGCGGGGTGACACCATCTTCTCTTCGGTTGCAAGCGACAAGCTCGAGATGGAGCATCTGCGGGAGCTGAGCCTGCTCACGGCCAAGCCGTTCATCTACGTTTTTAATGCCGATGATGCCGTTCTGGGCAGCGTCGAGCGTCAGAAGGAGCTGCGTGCACTGGTTGAACCTGCGGACAGCATTTTCCTCGATGCCAAGCTTGAAGCGGATCTGGTCGAGCTGGATCCTGAGGAAGCGCGGGAGATGCTGGAGATGAACGGCCAGGATGAATCCGGTCTGGACCAGCTTGCCCGCGTCGGCTTCCATACCCTCGGGCTGCAGACCTACCTCACGGCCGGTCCCAAGGAAGCGCGCGCGTGGACCATCCGCAAGGGCGCTACCGCTCCCGAGGCCGCCGGAGTCATCCACTCGGACTTCCAGCGCGGATTCATCAAGGCCGAAGTGGTCTCCTTCGATGACCTGGTGGCAGCGGGATCCATGGCGGAAGCCAAGTCCCGCGGCAAGGTCCGTATCGAAGGCAAGGAATACGTCATGGTCGACGGCGACGTGGTGGAGTTCCGCTTCAACGTGTAGTCCGCCGCCTCCGTCAATGGTCACCTCGGTCTGCTCCCAGGCCTGCGGAGCGAGGACCACGCTGTCGGTCAGCGCCACCCGGATGCAAGCAATCGATGTCAGGTCAGTGTGACAACGATCTTGCCGGCGCCGCCCGCGGAGAGCTCGTGCGCTTCCCGAATGGAGCCGAGGGGCAGCACGTGGTCGACTCGCGGGCTATACAGTCCAAGCCGGCCGAGGTAGGCGGCGTGGTCGAGAAGGGAGGAGTCGTTGACGGCGTCCACTTTGCGGAGGCCCAGACGTGCGGCTCCCTCTGCGTCGATGACGGTGATGACCCGGGAGGTGTCTCCGACGATGTCCACCAGGTCCGGCAGTGACGCCGACGGCGCCGAATGCAGGGCGGCATGGATCCCCTCCGGAGCCAGCGCTTTGACACGGTAGGCGAGCCCCGGGCCGTACGTGGTCGCTGCTACTCCGAGCTTGTCGAGGTATTCGTGGTTCTCCTGCCGTGCCGTGCCAATCACGCGGGCACCGGCGGCCAACGCGAAGGCCGCTGCAGCGCTTCCCACGGCACCTGATGCGCCCTCGATGAGGAACGTCTTACCTGACAGGTCCCCGAGCGCGTTGAGCACCCCTGCAGCCGTGGCGGAGGCGAGCCCCGCGGCGGCCGCCTGTTCCACCGACCAGTTGGAAGGAACCTTGCTCCAGGCCGTGAGCGCCGCGAACTCCGCAGTGGTATCACTCACGCCCCCAAGTCCGAAAACGAGGTCCCCGACACGTGCGTTCGAGACTCCCTCTCCGACCTCGTCGATGACTCCAACGGCATCGCGTCCAGGTATTGCAGGCAGCCCGGTGGGAAGCACCTCCTGCATAACGCCAGAACGAAGCAGATAATCGATCGGATTGACGCTCACCGCCTGCACCTTGATTCGGACGGAACCCGTTGTGGCGTGGGGTTCGGTGGTTTCCTCGATGATCATCACGTCCGGGTTCCCGTACTCGTGATAGCGCGCAGCCCGCATGGGGTCTCCTTGACTTCCCGTGCAGGGCGTTTCCCTGCAGCAGTGCCAGCCTAGAACCTGACGCTAACGTCAGGTGCAAGTGGAGGGTGGACGCTGCGCAGGGCGACAGGCAGCCGAACGGGCAGCCCTGAGGTTAGACAGCCTCGAGGGAGCGGGCGTTCGAGGCGGTGATGAGGTCATCGAGCCGTTCACGCGCCTCGTGCAGTTTTGAGATGCGATGCGCCAGCGCCTCGCGTTCGGCCTGCAGCATCGCTTGCTGTTCCTTGGTGGTGCCGCCTGTGTCGATGCACGGCAGCAGCTCCGCGATGCGGCGGCTGCTCAGTCCCGCCGCATACAGGGTCTGGAAAAATCTGACGCGGTCCACGGTGCTGCTTTCGAACTCGCGCTGGCCGCCGGAGGTGCGCGTGCTCACCAGCAGTCCCTGCTCCTCGTAGTACCGCAGCGCCCGCACACTCACTCCAGACTGCCGAGCCAGTTCACCGATCCGCATTGACGCTCCCTTCGCATGGCGTCTTCATTCAGCGCCGCGTTAGATTTGCACCTGACGTTAGCGTCAGGTTCTAGTCTCATTATATGACTTCTCTTTTCGACACCGTGCCCCTCGGTGGACTGCGCCTCCCGAACCGGATCGTCATGTCTCCCATGACGCGAATACGCTCCGACGTGGAGGCCCTTGCCACGGCATCCATGGCAACCTACTACGCGCAGCGGGCGACCGCGGGACTGATCATCACGGAGGGCATCCACCCCAGCCCCGAAGGACAGTCGAATCCACTGAGCCCGGGCTTGTACAACGCGGCGCAGATCGATTCCTGGAGGCAGGTCACATCAGCCGTACACGTCAACGGCGGCCGGATCTTTGCCCAGATCATGCACGCCGGCAGAATCAGTCACCCCGACACCACCGGCCACCAGGCTGTGGCGCCCTCGGCGGTTGCAGCCCGTGACGCCTATGTCTTCACCCCCTCCGGCCCGCAGCCGGCACCCGTGCCACGCGCTCTGGCAACCAGCGAAGTGCGCGGTGTGGCGGAGTTGCACGCGACGGCGGCGCAGGGGGCTATGGAGGCAGGTTTCGACGGCGTGGAAATTCATGGCGCAAACGGTTATCTGATCGGGCAGTTCCTGTCGAGCAATGCCAATCTCCGCACCGATCGCTACGGCGGAACGGTCACCGGCCGCATCCGCTTCGCGGTGGAAGCCGTCACCGCGACGGCCGATGCAATCGGCGCGGACCGCGTTGGCCTGCGCGTATCGCCGGGCGCGGGCATCTGGGACGTAAGCGAGTCGGACATTGCCGAGTTGTACGGGGCGCTGCTAGACGAACTGGCCCCACTCGGGCTGGCCTATCTCCACGTGGCAGCAAGTCCGGATGAAGACGTGATCCGCGGTCTGCGCCGGGCATGGGAGGGCACTCTCATCGTCAATCCGTCGAAGCCCGGCAGTGCAGTTCCTTCGACAGGCGAGGATGCTGACCGTTGGCTACATGAGGGCGCTGATCTGATCTCGTTCGGGCGGGCCTTCCTGGCCAATCCCGACCTTGTCGAACGCCTGCGCGCGGACCATCCTCTCGCCGTGGCCGATACTGAAAGTTATTACAAGGGCGGCGACGAGGGCTATATCACCTACCAGCCCTTCTCTCACGAACAATCCGCTTTGATGACATCGCAGGGGTGAGTGCGCTTCCGCCAACGTCCATCCTCAAGGCTATTTTGCTAAGGAACGTGGTGGAGTTCCGCTTCAACGTGTAGTCGGATTGCCGGAAGCGGCCGACTCAGTGAGCGCGGCGGCGTAGATGCGCATCGACCGCTGGTGGCGGGGCAACGTTTCTGTCTTCGCTTCGATAGTGATACGGAGTGCTTCATCCTTGCGTCCAACGCTATGTCTTGGTAGCCACGCTCCATAAATCACGCGGCTCATTCGGGCCCAGGGCGCCTGCGGTCGCGCTTGGTCTCGGAGCGTAACCGTTTTCCTTCGAGGCGACGACGTCGCGAGCCACTCGTCGGACGGGTCGGTCGCCGGATGACAGTGGGAGCCACTGCGTCTCGCAGGACTGCGGCGAGGCGTTGTCTCGCCGCAGTCCTATTAAGTCGTTGGGAGCGGTGCGCGGAGGCACTTATCGTAAGCACCGTGCCCGAGAGTCTCCCGGAGAGCCGGTCGATGACGAGTTCGCGTTGGGCCTCACTCAGTGCCGTTGTCGTACCTAGATCGAGACTGAGTTGCACACGTGAGTCGGCGGTATTGACGCTCTGGCCGCCGGGGCCGGAGGCTCGGGAGAACTGCTCGACCAGCTCTCCCGCTGGTACCCGGAGGCCGCGGGGCGCTCCGGGCCCCGGGGCCACACGCAAGTCGTCCACATGATTATTGTGCCGCAACCCCGACGACACGGTTGCCCCGATCAGCGCCGGTTGGAGGAGTTCCGCTTCACCGTCTAGATCGGCCCGGTAGTGGCCGCGGCCGTAGCCGTCCGCTGCCTTGTTCCGGCGAATCTTGCCAGAGCATGACCTTCTCTACCTCGACAAGGCAGGGACGCACCTGCAGCGGCCAACCGCTTCTCGCATCCCGTATCGTTAACTGGTGGTCACACGACGTGAAGCAGCTCAGATCCTTGATATTCCGCTGGAGATGGCACACCGTCACGGAATCCCTGCCAGACTGTCAGACGCTGAGTTGTCGGAGCTTTTGCACAATCCACCGGTCTGGCTCGTCCAGTCCAAGGAAAACCGGACGAGCAAGCGACCTGTCTGGGTCCAGTTGACCTGCGCGGTCTGTGGTTTCTCGGAAGCCACGCGGCCTAAGAAGTGGTGGCCGACGTTCACCTACGTTTGTTGCGCCCACCACGCCCTCGATGAAATCCCGCCGGTAATGCCGGGTCTGGTTCGCAGCGAGTACGACGGAATTGGCAGCCGGTTCGTCGGCATCGTTGATGTAGAAGTGCCCGTTTCCTGACATCCGTCGCCCGGCCGTGATCCGAGCGAATCCCGGCTCAATCTCAGCCGTCCGACAGGCGCTCGGTCAGCTCGTCGATGAAGCTCCGAGCGTCGCCTTGCGCCGGATCGTCAGCGGATGCGCGCTTGATGGCACCCTGGAGGACCTTGGCGGCCTGAGCGACGTCCCCTTTGCTATCAGCGAGCACCACCGCGTTCTGAACCGCCTCGCCCAACCGACTGAGCTCGGAAGGCGAGGTCCCCGCGCTTCCGTCGCGGAAGAAGCGAAGCCAGTTGCCAGCAGGGTCGACGAGTCTGAATCCGCTCATACCGTCCGCGTTCTTGCGGGAGCGCGGCCGTGTGATCCGCGGGAATCCCTTGATCGGCAGTTTTCCGTACGCCTCGCGGAGGCCTGCAGCGAACTCCTCCCAGATCGGGCCGGTGTCATCGACGATGACGAGGCAGGAGCTGTGCGAGGACTCTGGTGTGTGGCCGTCCAGTCCGTAGTACTGCAGGTCGAACCCGTGACCGTTGAGGCCGAGGGCCGGATTCGGTCGAAGTTGGCGGTAGGTGGTGCGGAAGCCTAGGGTGGCGAAGAAAGGTTCGATCTCGTCGATGTCGGCGCAAGGCAGCAGGGGAATCGTGCGGGGGTAGGACACCTCAGCACTCTACGCCGGGAGAATCGACGATCCAGACCTTGCTCCGTGCTGGAACATGGTTGAGTTCCGCCAGGTCGGTCGTGTCCGCAACCTCAGATGGCGGCGTCCATCCCGCGGGTCTTCAGCAGCTCGCGCTGGTTGGGGTGCACCGACTCGCGGAACGGCATCTCAACCACGTCGGCGCTGACTGGGCTCCCGGGCTCCGTAGCGTAGGAGTCAGGCAGGTGTACCCACATCTTCGTGCCAAGCGCAGCGAGATCAAGTGGAACAAATCCCATCGCGATGTTGGTGCCCAGCTCCGGCGAATACCAGGGTGAGGTGACGTAGCCGATGGGATCGCCGTCCTGCGCTGCGCTGATCAACCAGAAGTCGGGTGCATAGTCGTCGATCGGCAGGCCACCGAGTTTCATGCCCACGAGGGTGTGGGTATATGGAGGTGATCCGGCTTCCACTGCGTCACGCGCCGCTTCCAAGGCTTCTTTCCCGATGTAGTTCGCGGTCTTCTGCCTGGGAATCTGATAGCCCAGATTGACCTGGAACGGCAGCGTCTCGGCATCCATATCCTGGCCCCAGGACAGAATCCCTGCTGCGATCCGCCGGTGGTGTGCCGGAGCGACCACCATGAGGCTGTGTCGTTTGCCTGTTTCCAGAACGGCATTCCACAGTTGCTCCGCGTGCAGGGTCGCGTCACGAAGATAGATCTCGTACCCTTTCTCGCCGGTGAACCCAGTCTGCGAAACGATGACCTCACAACCGCCGACCGATGAGGAAAGCAATCCGTAGGAGGGGATCTCCGCGGCTTCCTGCCCAATCAGGTCCACCATAAGGTCGACAGATTTAGGTCCCTGGATCTGCACGGGCGAAACGTCGATCTCGCTGATACTCACATTGAAGCGCTTGCCTACATTGACTCCTTGAAGCCATAGCCACAGGTCGGAGTCGGAGAGACTGAACCAGAACTCGTCGTCCGCAACGCGAAGCAACACCGGGTCGTTGAGGATTCCTCCGGCTTCGTTGCACAGGATTACGTATCGCGCCCGCATAGGTGGAATCTTTGTGGCATCGCGGGTGATGACAAAGTCCACGAAGGCCTCCGCATCCGGGCCCTTGACCTGAATCTGGCGCTCGACGGCAACGTTCCACATGGTGACGTGTCTGACCAGTGCCTCATACTCGGCCATCATCCCGCCGTCCTCGGGGCGAATGTAGCCTCTCGGGTGGTACATCCGGTTGTAGACCTGCGCACGCCAGCAGCCTGCTTCGTGGGAAAGGTGCCAATACGGTGATTTCCGGACCCGGGTGTCTATCTGCAATTCCACGGGCGTTGGTCCCGATTGGCGGAGGTTGATCGGAACTATTCGATCACGCTGGTTAACCGATGGGACGTTGTGATGCATCGGAACTCCCTCTCGGCCGGCGCAGGGGAACTATAGACCGAAGCAGTCGGCGTAGTCTCATAAGGTGGAACTGAAGTCCCACATAATGAGTGTAGGAGCACGCGGATGTGGCGTGCAAGGGATCTGTCAGCTGAAAGCGCCGGGGTCAGGAAAAGATGCTTCTTTGCCTGCACGCCGGGCCAGGATTCGTGAAAGCAAGCCGGCTTCGGAAACCAGCAGGGCACCAATTTCCTGGTGGGAGTGCTCCAGCCTGAAGGCCGGACCTGATACTCCAATGGCCGCAAGAACTCTTCCATGGCTGTCACTGACGGGTGCGGCGAGTGCGTCCAGCCCCTCCTCAAGCTCACTTCGGGTCAGCGAATAGCCCTGTTCCCGGACCGTGGCGAGCTCACCCTCGAGCGCTGCAACACTCCGCACCGTGGTGGGTGTCCTCTGCTCGAGTGGATCTTTGGGTAGGGGGAGAGCCCCGAAGGCATACAGCACTTTGCCGAGTGCCGAGCAGTGCGGCGGTAGATCCACTCCCACCCAATTAGTCGTGCCAAGGAGATAACTGGAGTCGGTCTGGGCAACGTGAACTACCGCGTCACCGCGGGGAACACCAAGAGTTACAGATTCGCCGGTTTCCTCGGCGATCCGTTCAAGCATTGGTTGTGCGGCGGTGGCCAGGGACTCCACGCGGTCAAACCGGTTCGCATAGTGGGTGAACAGCGCGCCTCCCTGGAAGTGCCCCTCATGGTTGCGTTCCAGCATTCCATTGCGTTCAAGCGCCTGTAGCAGTCGCGAAACGGTGGACCGCGCCAACCCGGTCCGGTCCACCAGCTCGGTGAAGGAGATCGGATCGGCGGCACGTACTACCAGGGAGAGCAGCAGCGCGGCACGGTCAATGGATTGAGATCCGTTGGTCACCTGCTGCCTCCTTCACCTGCTCGCCGCAACACTTCTCCGATCCGCCCGAAAGTCGGCCGCTGACGGCAGGTCCAGACTCTACCAGCGGCGAGCGCGCGGGCGTCGCGCCGGGCAGCGACCATGCCATTCCCGGCTCACTGCACGACATTGCAGGGCCCACGGAATCGAGGCGGATTCTTGACACCCGGATTCCTGACAACGATTCTGGGAGGGCTCCGTGCGGAAGCAGGCGCGGCGGACGACGGCGAGACGCAGGCTGCAGGGCACGCGGAGAACCGGGTGATGGAGGAGCAGACCATGAATACCGTTCCAACCCGGGCGCAGGCAGTGGTCATTGGCGCAGGCATTGTAGGCAACTCCCTGGTGCATCACCTTGCGCGGCTGGGTTGGCGGGACATTGTGCAGATCGACAAGGGCCCTCTCCCCAATCCCGGCGGTTCAACCGGTCACGCATCCAACTTCATTTTCCCCGTGAACCACCCGCGGGGCGTTACAGACCTCATTCTGGACAGCGTTCGCCAGTACAGGGAAATGGGGGTGTTCACCGCATCCGGCGGGTTCGAGGTGGCGCGCACGGAGGAGCGGATGGAGGAACTCCGCCGGCGTATGTCCTCAGCGAAGGCGTGGGGCATTGATTCCGAACTGGTCACACCAGGGCAAATTCATGAGTTGGTTCCCTTCCTTGACCCGTCGGTACTTGTCGGTGGTTTCTGGACCCCGTCAGCCGGCGTCGTCGACTCCGTGCGTGCGGGTGAAATCATGCGCGAACAGGCGCTGCAACGTGGGGCGCTGCAGGTTGTTTCCGAGGTGGAGGTGATCGGTCTCGACGTCGAGGGTGGCCGGATTCGCCGTGTCAGGACCACCGGAGGAGATATCGAGGCCGCGACCGTCGTCGTGGCATGTGGGGTGTGGAGTCCGCGCATAGCGGCAATGGCCGGGGCATCCATCCCGCTGACGCCTGCCGTGCACCAGCTCATCAAGGTGGGTCCGGTGCCCCGGTTCGCAGATACATCAGGGGAAATTTCCTTCCCCATCATCAGAGACATGGATACTTTCTGCTACGAACGCCAGCACGGTTCCGACCTGGAGGTCGGATCCTATGCGCACCGTCCCATACTGCTCGATGCCGACAGGATCCCATCGATTGACCAGGCGGTTCTCTCGCCCACCGAAATGCCGTTCACCGCGGGTGATTTTCAGCCGCAACTGGAGCAGGCCAGGGAGTTGATGCCTGAGATTCTGGGGAATCCGGACGTGAAGATCAACTACGCGATCAACGGACTGCTCTCGCTTACCGCGGATGGCGGACAGATTCTGGGAGAGACGCCGGAGGTTGCGGGCCTCTGGTCAGCGGCCGCGGTGTGGATCAGGGAAGGTCCGGCCGTTGGGCGTCTGTTGGCCGAGTGGATGACCCATGGGAATCCCGGAATCGATCTTCACCACGCCGACGTCGGGCGTTTCTATCCACACCAACGGACCCGCGAGCACGTAAGGGCACGCGCAGCGGAGGGATTCAACAAGACATACGGGATTGTGCATCCCGGGGAGCAGTGGGGCAGCAACCGCAACGTACGGCTGGCACCGATGCACTCCAGCCAGCGCGAACTCGGGGCGGAGTTCTTCGAGGCCGCCGGCTGGGAACGACCCATGTGGTACAACTCCAACGAGGCCCTGTTGGGTGAGTACGGTGACGCCGTCATGCCGCGGGAGGTGGAGTGGGACAGCCGGTGGTGGTCGCCCATCATCAACGCCGAGCATCTTGCGATGCGCGAGCGCGCGGGTGTCGTTGACCTGTCGTCGTTCGCGATCTTCGATGTCGTTGGTCCGGGGGCGCTCGCGGCAGTTCAGCGCACGATCGTGGCGCAGGCCGACGTCGGGATTGGCCGGGTCATCTACACGCCTGTGCTCGATTCCCGCGGCGGTATCCGCGCCGACCTCACGGTGATGCGGCTCGGCGACGGGCACTACCGTGTGGTTACCGGCGGGCTGACGGGCAATATCGACCGCAGGCGGTTTCAGGATCATCTGCCGACCGATGGCAGCGCCCAGCTTGTCGACCAGACATCGGCCTATACAACCGTCGGACTCTGGGGGCCGCGTGCCCGGGACATTCTTGGGGCCCTCACGGATCACGACGTCAGTCATGAGGGCTTCCTGTTCAGCTCCTGCCGCAACATCCAGGTTGGCCCGCTCTCCGTGCTCGCGTCCCGGATATCCTACGTTGGCGAGCTGGGATGGGAACTCTATGTACCGATGGAGCAGGGCGCGCGGCTGTGGGACCTCGTCCGCTCGGCGGGGGCGCCGCACGGGCTTGTTCCGGTGGGAACCGGTGTCTATGGAGGCACCGGACGCATCGAAAAAAGCTACCGGGCGCACGGCGCCGAACTCGACACTGAGCGCACCCTGGTTGAGGCCGGACTGATGCGGCCCCGCGTCAAGGACGCCGAGTTCACCGGCCGCGACAAATACATTGCACAGCGCGCCGAGGATCCCGCAGCCATCCTCTGTTCCCTGACGGTGGACGATCATGTCTCTGCCAACGGACGACGTCGATACATGCTTGGCGGCGAACCGATCGTTGAGCGAGATGGAGCGCCCCTGATCGACGGACTCGGGCGGCGCGCATACGTCACCTCAGCGGGGTCCGCGCCGTCCCTGGGAAAGCATGTGCTGATGAGCTATCTTCCGCCCGCGCTCGCAGTAGTTGGCACCGAATTGGCCGTCGACTACATGGAGGATTTGTATCCCGTCACGGTGGCGGCGACCGGTGCCACACCACTGTTCGATGCGGAGAACAAACGGATCAAGGCGTAGCGGCCCGTTGCCTTGCCGTGCCCTGATGGGAAAATTTGGTTGCATCTCGGTAACAACCATCACCACGCTTTGCTTTTGATACCTAGTGGTAACAATTACCCCTTAGGCTTTTCTGCATGTGAGGCACGCCACTTTGAAGACCAAAGTGCGTGTCAGTCCTTTGTAAAACCATGAAGGACATCTTCCACAACATGAAACAAGGAGGCGGAATGCGTTTCGGACGTACTTCCAAAGCCGTAGGTGTAGCTGCTGTAGCTGCACTTGCACTGAGCGCCTGCGCCGAAAGCGGCGGCGGCGAAGATCCCGGCACAGGGGGCGAGGGGCAGGCCCAGGGCGGCACCATAAGCGTTGCTGAAGTGAACCCCTTCAGCTCGTTCAACTCGGACACCGCCACTGGCAATGTGGATATCAATAACAAGGTTGGGCTTCTCACCAAGAACAACTTCAACTACATCAACAGTGACCTTGAGGTAGTTCCCCGCGAGGAATTTGGCACCTACGAGGTCGTCTCTGAAGATCCGCTCACGGTCACTTACACAGTTAACGAAGGCGTTACCTGGTCTGATGGTGAAGCGGTTGACGCTGACGATCTCTTGCTGTCATGGGCTGCCACTTCTGCCTACTTCGACGACGAATCGGATCCCGATCCGGAGGTAGAAGGCGACGAGACCGGCACTACTTACTTCTCCGCTGCCTCTACTGCTGGGCTCGACCTCACCGCAATGCCGGAACTTGGAGAGGATGGGCGTTCAATCACCCTTGTCTACTCCGAACCCTACGCGGATTGGGAGATCGCCTTTGCGGTCACCGATACTCCTGCGCACGTCGTTGCTACCAATGCAGGGCTCGCTGACGGTGACGCTCTGATCGAAGCAATTCAGAACGCCCCGGAAGGGGACCCTGAGAACCCTGAGGATCGACCGGATATCTCTGCCATGGCAGACTTCTGGAATGCCGGATTCGACTCGACAAGCCTGCCGAGTGATCCTTCCCTCTACCTCTCGAGCGGACCTTACGTCATCTCGGAGATGGTCCCGGACCAGTCCATGACGCTGATTCGCAACGATGACTACAACTGGGGCCCGGTCCCTGCGATCGATGAGATCACCATCCGTTACATCGGAGATGCGAACGCTCAGGTTCAGGCGTTGCAGAACGGTGAGGTTGACATCATCCAGCCTCAGGCTTCAGCGGATACCTTGACGGCCCTTGAGGCGATTGACGGCATCGAGGTTCTTCAGGGACCAGAACTGTCCTTCGATCACCTTGACCTTTACCAAGAGGGTGGAGTCTTCGCCGATGAGAACGTGCGCAAAGCGTTCATGAAGACGGTGCCGCTGGAAGCAATCGTTGATGCGACAGTTCGCCCCCTCGATCCTGAGATCGGTCCGCGTATGTCGCACATTTTCGACTTCGGCACTGAGCCTTACAATGCTGCGATCGAGGAGAACGGCTCATCTGAGTACGCTGAGGTCGACATCGAGGGCGCCATGGAGTTGCTTGACGGGGCGACTCCGGAAGTTCGGATCATGTACAACGCGGAGAACCCCAACCGCGTGGATGCTTATACGCTCATTGCCGAAAGTGCCGAGCAGGCTGGCTTCCGTGTAGTTGACGTCGGGCTTCCCGGCGCTGAATGGGGACCTGCCCTTGAAGAGGGTGGCGCTCGCTGGGATGCGACGATCTTCGGATGGATCAGCCCCGGAGTTGGCGTAACCGGAGTTCCTCAGCTCTACGGCTGTGGTTCTGCATCGAACTACGCGAAATGGTGCAATGAGGAAGCCGATGCCGCAATGGACGAGCTCATCCTGACCACTGATCCGGCCGAGCAGCAGGAACTTCAGATCCAGGTTGACACGGCGCTCTACGAGACCGGTTTCGGCCTCCCGCTGTTCCAGTCTGTTGGTATCAACGGCGTCAGTGACCGAATCGAAGGCACTGAGTACATGTCCAACCAGGACGGCATCTGGTGGAACTACTGGGAGTGGACCGTAGCCGAGTAGTTAGCGGCCGGCCATAAGTCCGGACGACGACCGAAAATCAGGAAGCGCTGGGGTCGCTAGGCGGCTCCAGCGCTTTCTGACGTTCGACGCGGTTCCTGACACGAGCTTTCTACTGATTGGGAAAACCCAAATTCTAGTTCGGCGTGACCTGGATTACGCTCTTTCATGACCTCCCGGCTTGTCCGGGTCCAACCGGGGAGATCCCGGACGCTCAACCCTGAGGCTTACAAAAAATGCTGACGTATATCGTTCGGCGGCTGATCGTCGCTGTACTCATACTTCTTGGC
This sequence comes from Arthrobacter tumbae, assembly GCF_016907495.1. Taxonomy (NCBI): domain Bacteria; kingdom Bacillati; phylum Actinomycetota; class Actinomycetes; order Micrococcales; family Micrococcaceae; genus Arthrobacter; species Arthrobacter tumbae. Next base: position 450,591 of record NZ_JAFBCC010000001.1, on the reverse strand, counting down.
GCTTCTTTCCTGGTCTATATTCTGACGGCGGTGTCAGGCGATCCCCTCGGAGACCTTCGTGAGAGTAACGCGCCCAATAGGGAACAACTCATAGCGTTTCGCATAGATCTGCTGAACCTGGATGTTCCACCCATACTCCGATACTTCGAGTGGCTCGGTGGAGCGGCTGGGTGCCTCGTCCCCTTCGCCGCAACCTGCGATCTCGGCAACGCCATCAACGGCGCAGAGGTGACCGTTCTTCTTGAGAGGGCCATGGGTCAGACGATCCTTCTGGTCACCGCGGCAACGATTCTGGCGATCCTGATCGGCATCACCCTCGGGGTCATTACTGCGCTTCGCCAATACAGCGGACTCGACTATGGCGTCACTTTCATGGCGTTCCTCTTTTTCTCACTGCCCATCTTCTGGGTGGCGGTTCTGCTCAAGGAGTATGGGGCGATCAGCTTCAACAACTTCCTTCGAGAACCTGATATTTCGCTATTTGCCTTGGTTGTTTGCGGGCTACTCAGTGCGTTCCTCTTCTATCTGGTGTCCGTCGGCAACTTGAAGAAGCGCCTCCTTGCTGCCCTGATCGGATTTGTATTCGCGGTTGCGCTGTTGTGGACATTGGACACACTGGGCTGGTTCCTGACACCCGCGTTTGGGCCAGTCGTTATTGCAATTATTGGCATCGGGCTGGCGTATGGCGTCACTCTCCTCACCGCAGGCCTGAAGAACCGCAGGGCTTTGTACAGCGCGCTCACCGTAGTAGGAATCGGCATGGTGGCGTACTTCGCAGTTCAGCCGCTTCTGGACCGGGCCACCGGCCTCATGATTCTGCTACTCGCAGTAGCGACAGTGCTCGTTGGAGCGGTCGTGGGTTATTTCATGGGCGGATACGACCGTCGGCAGAATATGACGGCCGCCGGGCTGACAGCGTTCCTCATGGGATTCTTCATTCTGCTGGACCGCTTCATGCAGTCGTGGCCGGACTACTTCGACAACAGCCGAATCCGGGGCCGGCCGATTGCCACTATTGGTTCAGCAACGCCCAACATCCAAGGTGATTTTTGGATCATAGGACTCGACACCTTCACTCATCTCCTTCTTCCGACAATCGCCTTGATGCTCATTTCACTTGCGGGCTACAGCCGGTACTCTCGTGCGTCAATGCTCGAAATCATGAATCAGGACTACATCCGCACCGCCCGCGCCAAAGGTTTGGGTGAACGGACCGTCGTCATGCGCCATGCATTCCGCAATGCCCTGATTCCACTGGCTACCCTCGTTGCCTTCGATATCGGTGGGTTGATTGGCGGGGCAATCATCACGGAACAGGTTTTCGCATTCAGCGGCATGGGCCAACTGTTTGTACAGGCGCTGCGCGATGTCGACCTCAACCCGGTCATGGGTGTATTCCTGATAACAGGCATACTTGCCCTGGTCTTCAACCTGGTGGCTGACCTTGTTTATTCGGTCCTTGATCCGCGCGTAAGGGTGAAAGCATGAGCACACGAATCGGCGAAAAAAAGAACAAAGTGAACGTGGGCGGCGAGACAAAGGGTCTCAGCCAGGGACAAATCGTTCGTAAGCGTTTCCTCGGCCACACGGCAGCTGTAGTCAGCATGGTGGTGTTCATTGCAGTAGTACTGCTGGCTTTCACATCCATCGGCTATGCAGGCATACCGGGGTGGTGGAAATGGGACTATGTCGAAACACCAACGTTGGCCACTCCCAATGGCGCTCCGACCTGGACTCTTCCGTTCAACTTCGGAGACCATCCCTTCGGGCAGGACCGGGTTGGCAGAGATCTCTTCGCGATGACCATGCGCGGGGCGCAGCTCTCCCTGATCATCATGTTCATCATCGGTACTATCGGAGGCATCATCGGCGTCGTCGTCGGCGGGGTATCGGGTTACTTCCGCGGATGGGTAGAAGCGGTGTTGATGCGCCTCACCGATGTCATCATCATCATCCCGTTGCTCATTCTTGCCGCAGTTCTTGGCACCGTGGGCTCCGAACTATCCGGACGAGGAACTTTCTTCGACGCGATATTTGGCGGAAGCGCCGGAATCATACTGCTCGGTGTCTTCATCGGGCTGGTCATCTGGACCGGCCTCGCAAGGCTTGTCCGCGGTGAGTTCCTCTCCCTCCGTGAGCGAGAGTTTGTAGACGCCGCAAGAATTGCGGGGGCGTCGAACTCGCGGATCATCTTCAAACACATTCTTCCGAATGCCGTGGGAGTGATCATTGTGAACACCACCCTGGTCATGGCCTCCGCAATCCTCCTGGAATCCGGGCTTTCGTTCCTTGGGCTCGGCGTGCAGCCACCGGATATCTCGCTCGGGAATCTCATCAGTCAAAATCAGGCCGCATTTGCTACGCGCCCTTGGCTCTTCTGGTGGCCGGGTCTGTTTATCGTGATCATCTGTTTGTCGATCAACTTCATCGGCGACGGGTTACGCGATGCGTTCGACCCCCGGCAGAAGAAGTTCAACGCCAAGAAGGCTGCAGAACCAAAGAAGCCGGCCTGATGACCCGCACGATCGTTGGGACTCGACCCAGCGCCGGCCGCGCGCGCGGTGCGGGCATGCTGTCACTGCAGCAAGAAAGTAAGCACGCTCAGCAGCAGCAGCCCGACGACCACGCAAAGCGGTCGCCAGTTGATCCGGCGCTCCACCCTGGCCGCTTCGGTGGCGTCGACGTCGATCAGTCCGCTGTTCACCTGTCGTTCCCATTCGGACCGCACCAGCAGCGCGGCGAGACCGGAGTCAGTGTTGCTCAGGTCCCCGGGCCGGACGCTTCCACCCGCTCCGTAACTCGTGCCCGGAAGGTTCTGCATGTGCTCGGGTTTGCCCGCATGGGTTCCGCGCACTCCGGGAGCGGGGGCGGCCCACGCACTATAGCTACCGTTCGGTGTGACCAACTTCAGCGCGTACTTGGTGTCCACGTGAATCAGGCCGGCCCAGGGAACATCCACGGTCTGGACAGGATTGCGCAGTTGGACTCCGCCGGGCCCGACAACCACCGCCGGAAACCAGAACAGCCACCATGCAAGGGCCGCTGCCGCCAGCAGCGGCGCGGCCGTAACCAGCGCCTGCGGTCCGGACGTCACGACGGAGGCCAACAGACCAACGGCCACAATGACGCCCGCAATCGCGAGTATCCAACGGCTGCTGCGGGGACGGAAAACAGTGGTTTGAGTGGGACCTGCAGGCGAGTTCATACCCCCATATTCCCAACATTTAGCATCAGCGCAGTATTCAGTGGGCAAACAGTCCGCTCGACTGCGCCATATGCACGGTCACACAGTGGAAGGACAGCACTATGACCCACGACATCATTGACGGCAACGGGAGCAATGGATCACCAGAATCCGCTCGCGGACCGGTGCTCGAAGTTCGCAACCTCAGCGTCGACTTCGGGGTGGAGAAGGAATGGGTCCCAGCGGCCATTGACTTGAATTACCACGTGAACGCCGGTGAGGTACTGGCCATCGTCGGCGAGTCCGGTTCCGGCAAGAGCGCAAGCTCGATGGCACTCCTCGGGCTCCTACCCAGCAACAGCCGTGTCACCGGAGAGGTGATGCTGAACGGCAGGTCCATCCTCAATCTCTCTCCTGGAAAGATGCGCGAGGTTCGCGGCAACGACGTCGCGGTCATCTTCCAGGAACCGATGACGGCGCTGAACCCCGTGTACACAGTCGGGTTCCAGATCGTGGAGACGCTCCGCCTGCACAACGCAATTTCACCGGACGAGGCGAGGGAGCGAGCCCTCAAGCTGCTGGACATGGTGGAACTTCCGGACCCGGAGAAAGCCTTCCGTTCCTACCCGCACCAACTCTCGGGCGGGCAGCGGCAGCGTGCCATGATCGCACAGTCCCTCTCCTGTGACCCCAAGCTCCTCATCGCAGATGAGCCCACCACCGCACTCGACGTGACCGTCCAGGCCGAAATCCTCGACCTGATGCGTAACCTCCGCAACAAGCTGGACAGCGCCATCGTGCTCATCACCCACGACATGGGCGTGGTGGCGGACCTTGCGGACCGCATCGCCGTCATGCGTCGGGGTGTCATCGTGGAATCCGGCACGGCAGAAAAGATCTTCAGCCGGCCGGAACATCCCTACACGCAGGACCTACTGTCTGCGGTGCCGCACCTGGGCCAGGGAGCAGAGGGCGGCGGTGACGACGTCGACATCACTGCTGCCCTTGCGGCTGCGACCAAGTCGGAGCTGGCGGGTGTGGACCCGGAAGAGCTTCAGCGGCGGGAACGCGCTGTCCTTCAGGGACTTCAGGAGGAGATTCAGGCTGAGAGGGAGAGCAGGGGAGAAGCAGTACTCGACCTCGTGAATGTGGCCATCGAGTACCCCAAGCAGGGACGGGTTCCGGCATTCAGGGCAGTCGAGAACGCAACCTTGAGTATTCGCCCCGGCGAAGTCATGGGGCTGGTGGGGGAGTCCGGATCGGGCAAGACCACCATCGGACGCGCCGCTGTCGGGCTCCTTCCAGTGTCCGAAGGAGCGCTCCGGGTCGTTGGCACAGACATTTCCGGCCTCAAGCCCACCTCCCGGGAACTCGGTGCGGTACGGCGCAACGTCGGCATGGTTTTCCAGGATCCGTCCTCGTCGCTGAACCCCCGGCTTCCCATCGGCGAGAGCATCGGCGAACCGATGTTCCTCGCCGGAGAAGCCAAGGGCGGCGCGCTGCAAAAGCGGATCGAAACGTTGCTCGACCAGGTTGAGCTTCCCCGCTCCTACCGCAACCGTTACCCGCACGAGCTCTCAGGCGGACAGAAGCAGCGCGTCGGCATTGCCCGCGCGCTGTCGCTGAAGCCCAAGCTCATGGTTGCTGACGAGCCCACGTCCGCGCTGGACGTGTCCGTCCAGGCCAAGGTGCTTGAGCTGTTCCAGAACCTGCAGAAGGAAATGGGCTTTGCCTGCCTGTTCGTCACCCACGACCTCGCCGTGGTCGACGTTCTCGCCGACCACATCTGTGTGATGCGGCGCGGCAGAATCGTCGAGCAGGGCACCCGCGACCAGATTCTGCGTAATCCCCAGGATCCTTACACCCAGCGGCTCCTGGCGGCTGTCCCGTTGCCTGATCCGGAGAAGCAGCGCGAGCGTCGTGAACTGCGCGCCCGGCTTCTGGCCTCGGCCGAGTAACCAGATCCAACGCACGACGACGGCGCCTCCTGAGGGGGGTGCCGTCGTCGTCGTTTAATCTGCCCGTTAGGCCATCTTTTACCTAGCGCTTAGACTGGTAATAGTGCGCGCTGTGCTGCCCGCTTCCTTTTTCCCCCGGACACCTCCGTAAGCCTGAAGAAATCCCCGACGAAACGAGTCATTTCGCATGTCTGTATCCACGAGCAACACTGCAATCCGCAGTGACCTTCGCAACGTTGCCATCGTGGCGCACGTAGACCATGGCAAGACGACGCTCGTTGACGCGATGCTGAGGCAGACCAATTCCTTCGCCGCCCACAACCACCTCGAGGACCGGGTCATGGACTCAGGGGACCTGGAGCGCGAAAAGGGCATCACCATCCTCGCCAAGAACACCACTGTGTTCTATGACGGACCGTCGGCCGAGGGCGAAACGATCACCATCAACGTGATTGACACGCCCGGGCACGCCGACTTCGGTGGCGAGGTGGAGCGCGGATTGTCAATGGTCGACGGCGTGGTCCTCCTCGTTGATGCGTCCGAAGGCCCGCTTCCGCAGACCCGCTTTGTGCTGCGCAAGGCGCTTGCCGCGAAGCTGCCGGTTGTCCTGCTGGTCAACAAGACCGACCGCCCGGACTCCCGTATCGACGAGGTCGTCAGCGAGTCCATGGATCTGCTGCTCGGCCTGGCTTCGGACCTCGCCGACGAAGTCCCCGATCTCGATCTGGACCTCGTGCTCAATGTTCCGGTGGTCTACGCCGCGGCGCGCGCTGGAGCCGCGTCCCTGGAGCAGCCGGCAGACGGAACCGTCCCGGAGAATGACAATCTTGAGCCGCTCTTCAAGACCATCATCGACCACATTCCCGCTCCCCGGTACAACCCGGACGGCGTCCTCCAGGCCCACGTCACCAACCTGGACGCCTCGCCGTTCCTCGGCCGCCTCGCGCTGCTCCGTATCTTCAACGGAACGCTCCGCAAGGGCCAGCAGGTAGCCTGGGCCCGCCAGAACGGTGAACTGAAGACCGTCAAGATCACCGAGCTGCTCGCCACCAAGGCGCTCGACCGCGTACCCACCGAATCCGCAGGACCGGGCGAGATCGTTGCTGTTGCCGGCATCGAGGACATCACCATCGGTGAGACCCTCACCGACGTCAACAACCCGCAGCCGCTTCCGCTGATCACCGTGGATGATCCGGCCATTTCCGTCACCATCGGTATCAACACCTCCCCGCTGGCCGGAAAGGTGAAGGGCGCGAAGGTCACCGCGCGCCAGGTGAAGGACAGGCTTGATAAGGAACTGATCGGCAACGTATCGCTGAACGTTCTGCCCACGGCCCGCCCGGATGCCTGGGAAGTCCAGGGCCGTGGCGAGCTCGCGCTGGCCATCCTCGTGGAGCAGATGCGCCGGGAAGGTTTTGAGCTCACCGTCGGCAAGCCGCAGGTAGTCACCCGGACCGTCGACGGCAAGATCCATGAGCCCATGGAGCACATGACCATCGACGTGCCCGAAGAGTACCTCGGCGGCGTCACCCAGTTGATGGCGGCACGCAAGGGCCGGATGACCAACATGTCCAACCACGGCACCGGTTGGGTCCGGATGGAATTCATCGTTCCCGCCCGGGGGCTCATCGGTTTCCGTACCAAGTTCCTGACGGACACGCGCGGTGCCGGAATCGCTTCCTCCTACTCCGAGGGCTACGAGCCGTGGGCAGGGGACATCGAGTACCGCACCAACGGATCAATGATCGCGGATCGCGCCGGGGTGGTCACCCCGTTCGCCATGATCAACCTGCAGGAACGCGGTTCCTTCTTTGTGCAGCCGACCTCAGAGGTGTACCAGGGCATGATCGTTGGCGAGAACTCGCGCGCCGATGACATGGACGTGAACATCACCAAGGAAAAGAAGCTCACCAATATGCGTGCCGCCTCCTCCGACACCTTCGAGAACCTGACGCCGCCCCGGAACCTCACCCTTGAGGAATCACTTGAATTCGCCCGTGAGGACGAGTGCGTCGAGGTGACCCCGGAGTCGATCCGCATCCGCAAGGTCGTTCTCGATCCTAACGAGCGCCTGCGCGCAGCGCGTTCACGCGCCCGCGCCTAGCAGCGCAGGCAGTTGCCGGTTTCCGGCATGCAGCTAAAAAAACAGAAGGACGACGACGGCGCCAACCCGGCCGCCGTCGTCGTTCCGTCTGCGCGGCGCGGCGCCCGCTGGCGCGGGGTAGTTGCCGCTGTCCTTGGGGGCGCGCTGGCCGCGGTGCTTGGTACCGCGCTTCACGCCCAGATCTGGTATCTCAACGGCGTCGGCATTCCTGCCGGAGCGCTTGCCTCCGTGGTGCTGGCCACCAGTATCGCCGTGTTCGTTGCAGTGTCAGCCCGCAGCGTCTTCTTCGCAGCCCTGACCGGCGGAGTCGCCTACATCCTGGTGGGGTTGGCGGCGTCTTTCTCCGCGGGTGCCCTCATCGCCGCCGGCGTTGAGGTAGAGGGTGCGCTGCCGCCGGTGGCCGTTGCCGGCTACGTCTGGGTGGTGGGGCTGGCCGTCGGAACGGTCGCGGCCGTTGCCCTGTCCTGGTGGGCGTTGCGGCCCTCAGCACGACGGCCGGGCTCTAGCTCTGTAGCGGACGCTCTGTAGGAGCGCCTCAGTCCGCCGTGCGGTCTATGTGGTGGGCCAACATGATCGAGGTCGCGGTGCCATCCTCGTCGGATTCACGGCGGGCGTATTCCTCGAATACGTGGCGGATCTTCTCCATCATCTCGGCGCGATTTGCGTCATTGAGCCGCACTCCAAGACGCCATACGTCAATCTCCGAGGGGCCCAGCCCGTCGATCTCCTGCAGGAACGTCTCGACGAGTACGGGTGCTGCATTGGGCATGCGGCTTCCCCAGGACAGCCCGGTTGCGCGGTAGGGGATTTCCTTTGCGCCACGGTTGCCGGTGCGTGGTTCCTCGGCCTTCAGGAACTCTGTGGCTAGCAGCGTCCGCACATGGTGCAGCGCCGTGGCAGGGTTGAGATCCAGCACCTCGGCGATTTCCTTGTTGGTGCGTGCCTTGTGCAGGCACAGCCGGAGGATCCTGAGCCGAACGGGGGAGCTCAACGCCCTGCCGCGCGCCTGGACGTCCTCATCTGTTTCCATAATCCACAGCATACGTCAGCAAGCGCTCACTGATTGAATTTAGTCAATCGCGCGTTCACCTGGCTGTAACGGTTCCCGGACCGCGCCGTGGAGGTGGAGGAGGGACCGGCTTGGCCGCCGTCACAGCATCCAGCGGAACGACGACGTCCCCGCGCCTTCCTGCGATGGTGCAGGACACCGCATCCCGCGAGGCCAGATCGCCGAGGGCATCGGTGAGGCCTCCTTCGATCCGATACCGGACCACCACACGGGTTCCCAACGGCAGGGAAGTCAGCAGGTGTGCGGCTGGGCTGGACATGGGCATAGCCTGTCATATTACGGTGGGCGCCGGTCGATGCCGATCCCAACTCCTGTTGGGTTAAGCTGGAACAGCGAGGAAGAGCCGTTAGCGGCACCAGATTTCTAGGGAAGGCGTGGGAAGTGACCTACGTAATCGCACAGCCGTGCGTGGATGTGAAAGACAAGGCCTGCATTGAGGAATGCCCGGTTGATTGCATCTATGAAGGTGAACGCTCGCTGTACATCCACCCGGATGAGTGCGTGGACTGCGGTGCATGCGAGCCGGTCTGCCCGGTCGAGGCTATCTACTACGAGGATGACACCCCCGACGAGTGGGCGGAATACTACAAGGCCAATGTCGAGTTCTTCGACGACCTCGGGTCCCCGGGCGGCGCCGCAAAGCTCGGCAACACAGGGAAGGATCACCCCATAATCGCCGCCCTGCCGCCGCAGAACCAGGAAGCGTGAGCGCAGCGTGACACCCAACCGGGCCTTCGGGCTCGACCTTCCCGACTATCCCTGGGATGCCATGGCACCCTATGTCGAGGAAGCGCGGCAACATCCCGACGGGGCGGTCAACCTCTCGATCGGAACCCCCGTGGACCCCACGCCGGAGGTCGTCCAGCGCGCGCTCCGCGACGCATCGAATGCCCCCGGATATCCCACCACTCACGGCACCATCGAGCTGAGGGAAGCAATCAGCGAGTGGTACCGCCGCCGTCGTTCTGTTGCCGGTCTCGATCCGGAGAATATTCTGCCAACGGTGGGCTCAAAGGAGCTGGTCGCGTGGCTGCCCACCCTGCTGGGGCTGGGAGCCGGGGATGTCGTCGTGCGCCCCACGGTTGCCTACCCCACCTATGACATGGGAGCCCATTTCGCCGGTGCAACACCGGTGGCCGCGGACTCCCTGGCCGACTTGGATCCCGGCACACGGGCACGGGTACGGCTGGTCTGGATCAATTCGCCGTCGAACCCCACCGGCGCGGTCCAGGACGTCGAAGCGCTGCGAGCGATGGTCGACGCCGCCCGCGAACTGGGTGCCATGGTTGCCTCCGACGAGTGCTACGCCGAGCTGGGCTGGGGGGCCTGGGACCCCGCCCTGGGCGGGAACCCGGTACCCAGCATCCTCGATGAGCGGGTGAGCGGTGGGTCCTCGGACCTGCTGCTGTCCGTCTATTCATTGAGCAAGCAGTCCAACCTCGCCGGTTACCGGGCCGCGTTCGTGGCCGGTGACAGCGCGGTGCTGCCCAATCTCATCAATTCGCGGAAGCACGCGGGAATGATCGTGCCGTTTCCGGTCCAGGAAGCCATGCGCGCAGCGCTTGCGGATGACGCGCATGTCGCGGCGCAAAAAGACCTGTACCGGGCGCGGCGCAGCCGGCTGGTGCCGGCCCTCGAGGCCTTCGGGCTGACCATCCACTCGTCCGACGCCGGCCTTTACCTGTGGGCCACTGCGGGGGAGGACACCTGGCTGACGGTGAAGAGATTCGCGGAGCTCGGGATCATCGTTGGTCCCGGTACGTTCTACGGTGATGCCGGGAACGGGTTCATCCGGGTGGCGCTCACCGGCTCCGATGAACGGGTCGCTGCTGCGGCTGCCCGACTCGGTGCGTGAGGCCGTGTTGCTATTGCACAACAACGCCCCAACCGATTAGTGCTGGAGGCGTTTGTGCCGGTAGCGTTTTAGCTGACTGAGCTGATCCAGCAATCACGCATGCTTTTCCATAAGCTCCACAAGGAGAGTCAATGACTGAGCACAACGGCGCCTCACTCCAGTATGACGGAGGAAGCCTGAGCCTCCCGCTGATCCAAGCGGCAGAGGGCAACCATGGGTACGATGTCTCGAAGCTGCTCAAGCAGACCGGTGCCGTCACCTTCGATCCCGGCTTCATGAACACCGCGGCCACCACCTCAGCAATCACCTACATCGACGGCGATCAGGGCATTCTGCGCTACCGCGGCTACCCGATCGACCAGCTGGCGCAGCACTCGAGCTTCCTCGAGGTTTCCTACCTGCTCATCTACGGGAACCTGCCAACGCCCACCGAGCTGGCCGCCTTCGACAACCGTATTCGCAGGCACACGCTCCTGCATGAGGAGCTCAAGGGCTTCTTCGGTGGGTTCCCGCGGGACGCGCACCCCATGCCGGTGCTGTCCTCAGCCGTCTCGGCTCTCTCCACGTTCTACCAGGACTCGCTGGACCCGTTCGACGACGAGCAGGTGGAGCTTTCCACGTTCCGCCTGATGGCGAAGCTGCCGGTCATCGCCGCATATGCACACAAGAAGTCCATCGGGCAGCCGATGCTGTACCCGGACAACTCCATGAACCTCGTGGAGAACTTCATGCGCCTGTGCTTCGGCCTCCCCGCCGAGCCCTACGATCTTGATCCCACAATGGTCAAGGCGCTGGACCTCCTGCTGATCCTCCATGCGGACCACGAGCAGAACTGTTCCACCTCCACGGTCCGCCTGGTGGGAAGCTCGAACGCCAATATGTTCGCGTCAATCTCCGCCGGCATCAACGCCCTGTTCGGACCGCTGCATGGCGGCGCCAACGAAGCCGTCCTGAACATGCTCCGGGACATCAAGGCCAAGGGCATGCAGCCCGAGGACTTCATGGAAAAGGTCAAGAACAAGGAAGACGGCGTGAAGCTCATGGGCTTCGGGCACCGCGTCTACAAGAACTATGATCCGCGGGCCAAGATCGTCAAGGCCACGGCCCACGAGATCCTTTCCAAGCTCGGGGGCAATGACGAGCTCCTGGACATCGCGATGCGCCTGGAAGAGAAGGCACTTGCTGATGACTACTTCATCGAGCGCAAGCTCTACCCAAACGTGGACTTCTACACCGGCCTCATCTACAAGGCGATGGGCTTCCCCGAGAAGATGTTCACCGTCCTCTTCGCGATCGGCCGCCTGCCCGGATGGATTGCGCAGTGGCGCGAGATGATGCAGGATCCGCAGACCAAGATCGGCCGCCCGCGCCAGCTGTACACAGGCGCCGGGGAACGGCACTACCCCGCACGCTAAGAAGTTCCAGTACGACGACGGCCGGTCACCTCTGTGGGGAAGGTGACCGGCCGTCGTCGTACGTTAACTTTGCGGCAGGGCCGTGGGAGCAGGCAGGATCAGGAGGCGTAACCCTGCGGGTTGTTCTTCTGCCAGCGCCAGTGGTCCTCGCACATCTGGTCCAGCGAATTATGTGCAGACCACCCGAGGTCCGCCAGGGCTGACGAAGGGTCCGCGTAGCTGACCGCTGCATCTCCCGGTCGGCGGGGGGCGAACTCGTAGGGAACCTCATGGCCGGCGGCCTTCGAGAATGCGGCGAGCACCTCGAGCACTGACGATCCATTGCCGGTACCCAGGTTCCAGCGGTGCACCCCGGCGTGGGAGGTGAGGTAGTTCAGGGCCGCTACGTGGCCGTCCGCTAGATCCACCACATGGATGTAGTCGCGGATGCCGGTGCCGTCCGGGGTGGGGTAGTCGTTGCCGAATACCATCACTTTCTCGCGCCTGCCGACCGCCACCTGCGCCACGAAGGGCAGCAGGTTATTCGGGATACCCGTTGGGTCTTCGCCGATACGCCCCGACTCATGCGCACCTACCGGGTTGAAGTAGCGCAGCAGCGCGATGTTCCAGCGGCTGTCGGAGGCTCCGACGTCGCTCAGGATGTCTTCGATCTGCTCCTTGGTGCGGCCGTATGGGTTGGTCGCATCCAGCGGCATTTTCTCGATGAGCGGCACCTCTTCGGACGCACCGTAAACGGTGGCTGAGGAACTGAAGACCAGGGTGCGGACGTTGTGGCGGTCCATGGTGCGCAGCAGATTCAACGTGCCGCCGACGTTGTTGTGATAGTAGAACAGCGGCTTTTCCACTGATTCACCGACTGCCTTCAACCCGGCGAAGTGGATGACGGCTTCGACGGCTTCGGCTTCGAACACGGCGTCGAGCGCGTGCTCATCGAGCAGATCCACCTTACGGAAAGCCACGTCGCGGCCGGCAAGCTCCTCGACCCGCTTCAGGGCGGTCTCGCTTGAATTGTAGAGATTATCCACTACGACGACGTCGTGGCCCGCCTCCAGGAGTGCAAGCGTGGTGTGCGAGCCAATGTAACCGCTTCCGCCGGTAACGAGTATCTTCATGGATTCAAGCCTACCGACCGGGGGCATTTCGGACCTAAGTGAGTCACCGGGCTCTTGCTCTGGAGACGTCGGGGCTATCGGTCTACCCTTGGAGGATCACGCGCGCGAGCCGTTCTGGGTTGGACCGGCGGAGAGGCGAGGACACCGTATGCACGTCAATGGAGCGCACTCCTGGAAAGTGGGAGCGGGTACGTCTCTGGCCATGTGCTTCGCGCTGTATCTGCGGGACTGCGCAGGTCTCGGTGTGATCGGCAAACCGGCTGTATCTCCGGTGAAACCTGCTGTCCGCTGCCTGGATCCGCGACAGGTGGTCCACGCCGCCGGCGGAGTTCCTGCGCTGCGGGTCGAGTGGGAAGCCTGGTGGTATGAACTGGTTGCCGGTCACGGGAACGGGACGGAACTTCCCACGCCGCCGGACTTCCCGGAGTTCGATTCCATGCCCGCACTGCAGCGCCTCACCCACGCTCACTATGGGACAGCGCTGGCATGGACGCAGGAGCGTGACGCGTTCTGGCGACAGCGCGAAGTCAAGCGCATGCACGACGGCGGTCAGCGGCGGTTCGGTGATCTCGTCCGGGAACGCGAACTCGAGCTCGGACGGCCCGCGAGGAACTTCTCACTCGCCGTGGTGGAGCTGCCCCTGAGCGAGATCCGCGCCTGGTACATCGAACCGGACATGCTCATTCTGAGTGAGGACCTGTACGACGACGAAGCCACCTTCCGTAGCTACGTCCAGCCGGTGGTGGAAATCATCGCGTAGCGCCTGCTAGGTAGCGACCTCGGCGAGGGTGATGAGCACCTGGCCGGTCTCTGTATCCGCGGTGGTCCAGCCGCCGTCGGTCCGGTTCCACTGCAGCCCCGCGTGGGAGACAGACGTGATGCCGAGTTCTTTCGCATGGGCCACCGCGAACTGGGCCGCGGCCCACCCTTGAGATCCGGATGCGCTGGTCACCAGACCCTGTTCCGTGGGTCCGGTGGGGAGGGCGGGAAAGACGGCGGCGAACCGTTCGGTCACGGCTGTCGCGTCCCCGGATTCCGCCGGCTTGCGCAGCACACAGTTCAGCGAAGCGGGGGACTGGCCGGTCAGCGCTGAGGCGAAGGCGCGCGCCTCCGGCTCGTGATCGGCATAGGCGTCCGGGTAGGCGCTGCGTTGAACGAGTTGTGCGGCTTCCGTGACGGGCAGGGTCTGGTATCCCGGAACGGTGACCAGCTCGTCGTAAAAGGCGCCGGCAGCGTAAATCGGATCCTGCACCTGCTCCTCGGTGCCCCAGCCCTGGGATGGACGCTGTTGGAACAATCCGCGTGAGTCCGGCCCCGCCTGGTCACCGTAGTCCAGATTCCGCAAGCCCGATTCCTGAACCGCGGTGGCCAACGCGATTGAGACCGCCCGCGGCGGGAGACCGCGGGTCACGGCCACGCCCGCGATGGTGGACGCGTTCGCGGCCTGCTCCGGTGCCAACTCATAGGTATCTGTTCCGACGACGGCGCTGCACCGTTCACGGACCAGCACCTCAGAGGAGTTCAGCTGGCTGATGGCCAGGTAGGCTCCACCCCCGACGACAGCCGTCAGCACCGTGAGGACACCGGCTGCGCGGAGGCGGCGCCGTCGTCGGGCCTGCTTTTTGGTCTGGCGCACTCAGTTCCCTAGTTGGCGTGGAGGGCAGCGTTCAGTGCGATTCCCTGCCCTGAACGCTGCCGTGCTTCAACGACGCCGGTGGTCGAGTTGCGGATGAAGAGCACCCCGGACTGTCCGGAGAGCTCAGCGGCCTTGGCGATTGAGCCGTCCGGAAGAGTCACCTTGGTTCCTGCGGTGATGTAGAGACCGGCTTCCACCACGCAGTCGTCACCGAGGGAAATACCGATCCCGGCCTGTGCGCTCAGGAGGCAGCGCTCGCCGATGCTGATGCGTTCCTTGCCGCCGCCGGACAGCGTACCCATGATCGAGGAGCCGCCGCCGATGTCGGAGCCGTTGCCCACGACGACGCCGGCGGAAATGCGACCCTCGACCATTGAATGGCCGAGCGTCCCGGCATTGAAGTTCACAAAACCTTCGTGCATGACGGTGGTGCCTTCGGCCAGATGCGCGCCCAGGCGAACCCGGTCGGCGTCGGCGATCCGAACGCCCGAGGGCATCACGTAGTCAACCATGCGCGGGAACTTGTCCACGCCGTACACCACCACCGTGCCGCGGGTACGCAGGTGCAGGCGAGTGGTTTCGAAGTTGTTGACGGCGCAGGGGCCGAAGTTCGTCCACACCACGTTGGCGAGCAATCCGAAGAGCCCGTCGAGGTTGATGCTGTTCGGCTGTACGAGGCGGTGCGAAAGCAGGTGGAGCCGGAGGTAGGCATCCGCTGCGTCGGTCGGGGCGTCGTCGAGCAGGGAAGTTGTCGACAGTACTTCCTGGGTGACGCCGCGCAGTGCATCCGGGGCTGCGATGGCGGCGAGTTCGGCGGACAGCGCATCAGCATCGCCGGAAGCTTCGCCTAGAACCGGCTGCGGGTACCAGACATCGAGTACCGTTCCGTCTTCGGCCAGCGTGGCCAGGCCGACGCCGAAAGCGGTTCGTGCGGTGGTTTCGGAGGGGGTCAGGGAAGCGGAAGCCGTCTCAGTCATGGCCTCCATTCTACCGAGTAGCGGCTACCGGCCCCTGCCACCTCGCCCAGTAGGCTTGAGGTCATGACAGATTCCGGATTCCAGCGCCTCGATCCCCGTGCAGACGTCGCGCAGCTCACAGCCGACATCATGGACATCAACAGTGTCTCGGGTAACGAGCGCGCGTTGGCCGATGCGGTGGAGGGGATCCTTCGAGCGTGTTCCCACCTGGAAGTGGTCCGGGACGGTGACTCGCTGATCGGCCGGACGAATCTGGGTCGTGCCGAGCGGGTCATCCTTGCGGGTCATCTCGACACCGTGCCGCTGCCGCATGTGCCCGGTTCCCGCGGTACCGTGCCGAGCGCCTGGGATGGCGAAGTTCTCTATGGGCGCGGCGCCACCGATATGAAGGGCGGTGTCGCCGTCCAGCTCGCGCTTGCTGCTGCACTGACCGAGCCGTCCCGGGACATCACCTATGTCTTCTACGACCACGAGGAGGTCGAGGCATCCCTCAGCGGACTCGGCCGGTTGGCCGAAAGTCATCCCACCTGGCTCGAGGCCGATTTCGCGGTGCTGCTCGAACCCACCAACGGCACCGTCGAAGGCGGTTGCAATGGAACGGCCCGCTTCAACGTCACGACGACGGGGCGCGCAGCCCACTCTGCCCGGGCCTGGATGGGGGAGAACGCCATTCACAAGATGGCGGAGGTACTTGTTCGGCTTCGGGATCACCAGCCGGCCACGGTATCGGTGGACGGGCTCGATTTCCGGGAGAGCCTCAACGCTGTCCTGATCAGCGGCGGCACCGCAGGCAATGTGATTCCCGATAGGGCCATTGCCGAGGTGAATTACCGGTTTGCTCCGGATAAGAGTCCGGAGGACGCTGAAAAGTACGTCCGTGACCTGCTTGTTGGTTTTGAGTTGGAGCGGACGGATGCCGCTGCCGGTGCGCGTCCCGGGCTGAATCATCCCGCTGCCGCTGCCTTTGTTGCGGCGGTCGGTGGGGAGCCGAAGCCGAAGTACGGCTGGACCGACGTGGCCCGCTTTAGTGCGCTTGGCATACCGGCTGTGAACTTCGGTCCCGGTGACGCGCTCCTCGCCCACTCGGACGATGAACATGTCCATGCAGATGCAATCCGTGTTTGCCTCAAGGCGTTAAGCGAGTGGCTCGCCTGAACGGGAGGTTCAGGCGAGCCACTCGCACGAATCGTGGGCGCTACGCGTTGGTGGGATCTGCAACTACCACGTTGCTGACGTTCTCCTTCTTTGTCGTTCCCGTTGTCCGGAAGCTGAGGAGCTTCGACAGCCGGTTTGCCAGGGATGAGAGCGCGAAGTTGATGATGATGAAGATGACGGCTGCGATGAGCAGGGCCTGAAGCAGGTTTCCCTCACCAACGCCCAACCGGCGCGCATTCTGCAGGAGCTCGGTATACGTGATGATGTAGCCGAGCGCTGAGTCCTTCAGGATCACCACGAACTGACTAATCAGCGCGGGCAGCATGGCTGTGAGGGCCTGGGGCACCTCGATGCTTCTCAGCGATTGATTGCGGGTCATACCGATGGCCATTCCGGCTTCCCGTTGTCCCTTGGGCAGTCCTTCCACGCCGGAGCGGACAAGTTCAGCGATGACTGATCCGTTGTAAAGCGTCAGCGCCGTGACCACAGCGACGAAGGGGATATCCTGTGGGCGCATGATGCCCGCCGCGCCGATGGCGAGCCAGAGAAAGATCATCATCAGCAGGACCGGAACCGCGCGAAGGAACTCGACGACCACGCCGGCCAGCCACCGGAGCGGAAGGAAATGCGAGAGCCGTCCGATGCCGAGAAGGAGTCCGAGGACCACCGAGGTGACGATCGCTACGCCGGCCGCCCGGAGAGTGTTCAGGAGTCCCGGGAGGAGGAAGAATTCCCAGGTCCTGCCTTCCAGGAAAGGTGTCCATTTCGCGGGTTCCAATTGCCCACGCTCCGCGAGCGTGATCGTCAGCCATGCGAGTAACCCAACGATGAGCAGGGCGCCGGCGATGTTACCGATCAGTATGTTGCGCTTTGCCTTGGGGCCCGGCGCGTCGAAAAGGACCTGTTGGGCGCTCATCGTGCCACCGCCAGTTTCTTGGATGCCCAGGTAGTGAGCAGGCCGATCGGGATCACGATGATCACAAAGCCCATCGCGAAGGTGAAGAAGATCGGGATCACCATGTCAGAACGGAACTCGATCATGGTTTTCATCAGGCCGGCGGACTCAGCGACTGAACCGGCGGCAGCAACGGTTGAGTTTTTGGTGAGCGCGATCAGAACGTTGCCGAGCGGCGCGATGGCGCCGCGGAACGCTTGCGGAAGAATGACGAGCCGGGCAGCCGGAAGGAATGACAGACCGATCGCGCGGGCTGCCTCTGCCTGTCCCAGCGGGACGGTGTTGACGCCGCTTCGAATTGCCTCACAGACGAAAGCTGCGTGGTAAAGGCTCAGTCCGAGAACCGCCAGCCGGAAGAAATTCAGGTCAAAGTCATCTGCCAGGCTGACAACCAATTGGCCGAACAGTGCCAGTACACCGAAGGCGAGGATGATCGTCAACGGCGTATTGCGGAAGATGTTGACGTAGGAGGCGCCGAACCACTGCAGGCTCGCGATGGGTGAGATCCTGAACAGGGCCAGGAGCGTTCCGAGGAGCAGGGACCAGATCGCCGCAAAGAATGTTAACTGGATGTTGACCCAGAACGCCCCTGCGACGTCGTATTGCTCGAAGAGCGACAGGAAACCGTCCACGGCAACCTTTCTTGTCAGTTCGTCAGACGGCCGTGTGGGGGCTGCAAAGCAGCCCCCACACGGATTTCGAGGGTGTTAGGCGCAGTCGTCCGGCGTCGGCGGGTTCAGTTCCGCGTTCGGCTCGTAGTCGACGCCTTCCAGGTTGTTTGCCAGGGCTTCTTCCCAGGCACCTTCCTCGATCATCTTCTCGATGGCGGCATTGATGTCGGAGCACAGTTCGCTGCCCTTGGTGAGGCCAACACCGTAGTTCTCCTCCGAGAACGGGTTGCCCACGACCTTGAACTGTCCCTGATTGGA
Organism: Arthrobacter tumbae; assembly: GCF_016907495.1. Classification (NCBI taxonomy): domain Bacteria; kingdom Bacillati; phylum Actinomycetota; class Actinomycetes; order Micrococcales; family Micrococcaceae; genus Arthrobacter; species Arthrobacter tumbae. The sequence goes on along the minus strand of NZ_JAFBCC010000001.1, from coordinate 432,242 downwards.
TTCCTGCGCAGCAAGACCCGCAAGGATGATGTCATCTGTGGTGACGGCGTCGATCTGTCCGCCGCTCATCAGGCTGACGCACTCCGCGTATCCGGGCTGCTCGACCAGGTTGACGCCCTCGGCGAATTCGTCCTTCACGCGCTGGGCGGAAGTGGACCCGGTGACGGAGCAGAGGTTCCTGCCATCGAGGTCTTCCGGACCGGTGATGTCGCTGTCCACAGGAACCAGCAGGTCCTGGCCGGCGATGAAGTACGGACCGGCGAAGTCCACTGTCTCCTTGCGGGTGTCGGTGATCGAGTACGTCGCGAAGATCATGTCAACCTGCTCGTTGGAGAGCAGGTTTTCACGGTTGGCGGAAGGTGCTTCCACCCATTCGATCTGGTCTTCGCTGTAGCCGAGTTCACCGGCGACGTACTTGGCCACATCGACGTCGAAGCCGGTGTACTCGCCGCCCTCATCGAAGCCGAGGCCCGGCTGGTCGAATTTGATGCCGATGCGTACGGATTCGGCAGCTGCTTCGCCGGTGCCTTCTCCTCCGCCTTCGGTCTCGCCGCCGCCGCCGCAGGCGGACAGGGTGAGTGCGGCAGCCGCGGCCATGGCCAGTGCCCCGTATCGTGTTGTTCGCATGATTTCTCCTCGCGTTATTTCCTGATGGGAATTCGTCGGTGGTTAGTGGGCGAGGATCTTGCCGAGGAAGTCCTTGGCACGATCGCTCTGCGGGTTGGTGAAAAACTCTTCCGGCTTGGCCTGCTCGACAATCTGACCGTCAGCCATGAAGAGCACACGGTCGGCAGCCTTGCGGGCGAAGCCCATCTCGTGGGTGACGACGATCATGGTCATCCCTTCCTTGGCCAGGGCGACCATGGCGTCCAGGACTTCGTTGATCATCTCCGGGTCCAGCGCAGACGTAGGTTCATCGAAGAGCATCACCTTCGGCTGCATCGCGAGCGCACGCGCAATCGCGACTCGCTGCTGTTGGCCTCCGGACAGCTGTGCGGGAAGCTTCTGCGCCTGGTTGTCCACCCCAACGCGCTTCAGCAGCGACATCGCGAGCTCCTTCGCCGCGGGAGTCTTCATTCCCTTGACCTTCACGGGGCCGAGAGTCACATTCTCGAGGATGGACTTGTGCGCGAACAGATTGAAGGACTGGAACACCATGCCGACGTCGGCGCGCAGCTTTGCCAGCGCCTTGCCTTCAGCGGGCAGCTCCTTGCCGTCGATCCGGATTTCGCCGTTGTCGATGGTTTCCAGGCGATTGATGGCGCGGCACAGCGTGGACTTGCCGGACCCGGAGGGCCCGATCACCACCACCACCTCGCCGCGGGCAACTTCGAGGTTGATGTCCTTGAGCACATGGAGTTCGCCAAAGTGCTTGTTGACGTTCTTCAAAGAGACGAGAGGCTGTGCTGACGAGTTGGACGCGGACGTGGGCGTGCTCGACTGTGTGTCACGAGTCATAGAGAGAAATGTAGCGAAGAATTCCCCGCCGGCGATACATCGGCTTGCGGAAAGTGGAAATCGTGATTCAAGAGCAACCAACGCGCAAGGGTGTTTGCGGCGGTTAGCCTTGGGTGTATGAGTCTCCACAGCGGCACAAACGATCAGCACACCGGTCCTCCGGCGGCACCTGCGCGGCGCCGTGGCCAGGTGGAACTCCGCCGGGACCAGGCAAGGACCGCGCAGTCCGATCGGTACCTGTTGGACTCCGAGGAGGAGACACCTTTCACCAAAACGGACCCATGGCGGGTCCTGCGGATCCAGAGCGAATTCGTGGAAGGCTTCGGGACCCTCTCGGAATTGGGACGGGCCATCAGTGTGTTTGGTTCCGCGCGGACTCCGAGGGACTCTCCGTACTACGCGGTCGGCGAGGAAGTGGGACGGCTCCTGGTGGAGGCCGGATACGCCGTGATCACCGGCGGGGGCCCGGGTGCAATGGAGGCTGCGAACAAGGGTGCCTGCGAGGCCGGTGGGGTTTCAGTGGGGCTCGGCATCGAACTTCCCTTTGAGCAGGGAATGAACGAGTGGGTGGATCTCGGCATCAACTTCCGCTACTTCTTCGCCCGCAAAACCATGTTCGTCAAATATGCGCAGGGCTTCATTGTGTTGCCGGGAGGTTTTGGGACCCTGGATGAGCTCTTCGAGGCGATGACGCTGGTCCAGACCCAGAAGGTCACGTCCTTCCCGATCGTGCTGATCGGTACCGAGTTCTGGGGTCCGCTGTGGAACTGGGTACGGGACACACTGCTCGCCAACGGAATGATTTCGGAGAAGGACCTGTCACTGGTTCACCTGGTCGATGACCCTGCAGACGCCGTTCGCGCCGTACTCGCTGACACAGCCCGGCATACCGGACCCTAGGTCATGACGGTGTTCCTCGTTGTGATCGCGGTTGCGGCAGTGGGCGCCACAGCCTTTTTTGCCGTCGGGCGGAGTTGGCCGGGCCCCGGTGCGTCTTCAGGAGGAGAGCCCAGAGCCCTTCCTGGACTGGTTGAACCGACGCCTTCCCTGCCGCCGGTGCTGCTCCCGGAACATCCGGGCGCTGCGGACGTGGGCCGGGTCCGGTTCTCGCTTGGTCTGCGCGGATATCGCATGGACCAGGTGGACGAGGTCCTGGACAGCCTGGCCGCAGCCCTCGCTGAGCGCGATGCGCTCATTGAAGCGCTGCAGGAACAGAACCGGGACGGCCGGTGACCGCGGTCAGTGGCAGCGATGGCCACCTGCGGTGCGCCTGGGCGGTGTCGAGCGCGGAATACGAGGCCTACCACGACAACGAGTGGGGGCGTCCGGTCACTGGCGATGCCGCGCTCTTCGAAAGAATCAGCCTCGAAGCGTTCCAGTCCGGGCTGAGCTGGATCACCATCCTGCGCAAGCGGGAGAATTTTCGGGCTGCCTTCGCCGGTTTCGATCCCGACGGAGTTGCCGCTTTCGACGACGACGACGTCGCGCGCCTGCTCGGAGATGCGGGCATCGTGCGCAACCGGGCCAAGATCCTTGCAACCGTAGCGAACGCCCGCGCTCTACTCGCCCTGCCTGCCGGCGCCACGCTGGAGGGAATACTGGACGCACACCGGCCGCCGCCTCAAGCCGCGCCCAAGTCGCTGACGGATGTCCCCGCCGTCGTGCCGGAGTCGGTTGCGCTCGCGAAGGAACTGAAGTCCCGAGGGTTTCGCTTCGTCGGTCCCACCACCGCCTATGCCATGCAGCAGGCAACCGGATACGTCAACGACCACCTTGCGTCCTGCTGGGTGCGGGACTCTTCACCGTAGCGGTGTGATGGGCGCCGCACCCGCGATTAGCTCGGCGCGCACTTCTGCGGGATAATAAGTGTGGACGAGCGTACGGGGGGAGTCTCCGCCGTGCAATGTTGACCGCGGCCTTCGTCCGGTCGCGCACCGTGGAAGGAAACTACTTAGATGGCTGCGATGAAACCCCGTACCGGTGATGGACCCATGGAGGTCACCAAAGAGGGACGCAGCCTCATCATGCGGGTTCCGATCGACGGCGGTGGACGCCTGGTCGTCGAACTCAATGCCGAAGAAGCAGGCAAGCTCAAAGACTGCCTGCTCACGGTAACGGGCTAGAAAGCCTGATCGGCCAGACGGCACGCTGATCAGGCGGGCATCTTCACAGCCATCAGAAGACCATTCCCGGCGGGCAGCAGCGTGCTGACCAGCTGATCGTGAGTGCGCAGCGTCTTCCCGACCTGCCGCAGGGTGTTCGTGGAGGCGTCCCGTGCCGCGGGATCAGCAACCTTGCCGCTGTCCAGGGCATCGTTGATCAGGAGCAGTCCTCCCCGCTTCAACAGACGGACCGCCTGGTCAGCATAAAGCGGGAGGTTCGCCTTGTCCGCATCGAGGAAAACAAGATCGTAGGCAGCATCTGTCAGGCGGGGAAGTACGTCGGCTGCCCGCCCGGAGATGGTCCGGGTGCGGTTCGCAGGAATCCCTGCCTCCCCGTAGGCCTCGCGTGCGGCCCGAAGATGGTCTACATCCGAGTCAATCGTTGTCAGTACTGAGTTCGGTCCCATGCCGCGCAGCAGGCATACTCCGGAAACACCGGCCCCGGCACCGACTTCCACCACGGTCATCGCCTTCGACGCGGCGGCGAGTACGGTCAGGGCCGCCGCGATACCCGTACTGACCGGGGAGACCCCGAGTTCATGGGATCGGTCCCGCGCCCGGAGCAGAACATCATCTTCAACGGGCAGGCCTTCCGTGTATGACCAGTTAGCCTGCTTCTGCGCGCTCATGATGTTCCGTTCTGTCCAGGAGCCTGATGATGATGACGGCCGGGTCCGGGCTACCGGGCGCCGCCGCCTCCAGCCTACTGCGGATCACGGACGGTCCCGGTAACGCAGACCCGGGGCCCGCCGCGCCCCGTGATCTCCCTCCATATCTTCAGCGGGCTCTCAGCTAGTTCCGGCACCATGGATAAGCAAGAGATGCAATTCAAGGCATCCAACAGAGGCAAAGCCCCGAATACAAGATGCATGCGATTCCTGCTCTACAGACGGGGGTTGCGCACATTCATTCGAGGGCGAGAGGAGAAGGTCGATGTCTACTTCGCGCACAGTGGCACCAGCGGGGAACGCCACCACCGGAGAGCACGATCAGGAGGTATCCGACTGGGTGCCGCCGTCATGGGAGGAAGTGGTCAGGGACCACTCACCGAAGGTTTACAGGCTTGCATACCGCCTGACGGGCAACAAGTACGACGCTGAGGACCTCACGCAGGAGGTCTTCGTACGTGTGTTCCGTTCGCTAGCGAACTTCAAACCGGGAACTCTGGATGGCTGGCTCCACCGCATCACCACCAACCTCTTTTTGGATCAGGCACGGCGCAAGAACCGCATCCGCTTCGACGGGCTGGCCGACGACGCCGAGAACCGCCTGCCCAGCACGCACCCGAGCCCGGAGCGCAGCTTCGAATTCAATAACCTCGACCTTGACGTTCAGGCAGCCCTTGAGGAACTGCCGCCGGACTTCCGCGCTGCTGTTGTCCTCTGTGACCTGGAGGGGCTTCCGTATGATGAGGTAGCCCGTGCGCTCGGCGTCAAGCTCGGTACGGTGCGCTCGCGCATTCACCGCGGCCGCACCATCCTCCGGGAGAAGTTGGCCCACCGGGACCCCCGGCAGTCCGCTCCCGTCCCACCCCGTCTCAGCCTGCCGCGCATAGCAGGTGCCCGCTAGGTCCATGCGCCACCCAACCCGTTTCCTGATCGACTACGTGGCCGGCGAGCTCAGTCAGGCTCGTCAGTGCGCGGTCGAGAAGCACCTGCTCCGGTGCGGCCAGTGCCACGAATTCGTGGAGCAGGAGCAGGCCATCCGCCGTCGGCTGAGGAGTACTTCGACTCCCGGACCGTCCGAGGAGCTGTTCGAGCGTATTCTGCGCAGGTCTGCTCCGCAGCCGGACGATGCCCGTGTGCCGGGACCCGCTGGAGCTGGGCCAACCAACCTCACCCTCGCCGACAGGCAACCTGTCGGCGAGCCGTTCATGCACCGGAACCGTACCGTCATCGCCGTCGGCAGCGGTCTCGCCGTCGCTGCAGTAGCAACGCTCACGGCCGCGTATGCGCTTGGCTCGGAGGTGAACTCCGGTGACCTGACGGCGGCAGGCGGTTCAGCATCAGTGACGGAGAGCTTTCAGACCGTCGCAACAGCCGCGCCGGCAACTTTGACTGCCACGCAGGTTGACCAACTGCGCGACGACGGCTGGTTCTGTCCCGAGCTGCAGACGCTCGGTTTCGAGCTCGTCCGCGCTGAGGCGCTTGAGATTGAAGGCAAGCCCACCCTGCAGCTCGATCTCTCCGACGGAAACCATTCCCTGACTATTTATGAACAGCGCGGAGAGGTAGAGCGAATGGAGGCCGCTCCGGTCAATGCGGCGACCGGCAATACCGTCCAGGAAGACGGATTCGAGGAGATCGGCGGGACAGAGCAGACGGTGTGGCTGCATCCCGGACGCGCCTGGCAGCTGGTGATCGATTCCGGTTCTGCGACGTATACGGTGGTCTCCACACTGCCCGTCGCCGACATGCCGCGTGCGGTCAGCCAGCTGATGTTCAATGAACACTCCCAGCTCGCCTACTCACGCCCTGAGGCCCCGAGCGATCCCATGAGCCGCATCCTTCGCGGCCTTGGGAAGCTGGCGCAGCCGGCGCCGTGACGTAAATAGATTCAGGGTTGTCCGGCAGGTAGGCTTCGAAGGTGTTTGGAATCAATGGATACGAGTTCCTCCTGCTGGCGCTCATCGCCGTCATCGTCCTTGGTCCCGAACGGCTGCCCCAATACGCTTCCCAGCTTGCGGAACTGGTCAAGGGGCTGCGCCGGATGGCCACCGGAGCCCGCGAACAGCTCCGCGAAGAAGTCGGCACAGAGTTCGACGACGTCGACTGGCGCAAGCTCGATCCCCGCCAGTATGATCCGCGGCGCATCATCAAGGAGGCACTCCTTGACGACATCGAAGACGCAGTCAAGCCGGTCAGCGAAAATGGCTCGAAGCCCCAGACACGCTCAATTTCAGCTCCAACCGGACCAGCACCGAATGGCGCCGCTTCAGTGAACCCGCCGGAGGGCTCCAGCCCGGCCCATCCTCCCGCCGGCTCGCCGCGGCTGACTGCCGGTCAGGCAGCCCCCTACGACCACGAGGCCACCTGACCGGCTCCTCGGGATCCCCGCACGTGCCGGCGGTCAGGCCCGTTTCGGAGTGACCTTCAGCAGTCTCTCGCTCAGGCCGCGCGGCCGCCCGGCCAGGGCGGAGGCAATCCGGTTCAACTCCTCAGAAGCATGGATACCCTGTTCCAGGACCACTGGTTGCCCATTGTCCCCGCCCTGCCTCAACGCGGGTTCCAGCGGGATACGGCCGAGCAGAGCCACGTCGTAACCGACCGTCGTGGTCAGCCGCCGCGCAAGCTCGGCGCCGCCGCCGCTGCCGAAGACTTCCATGCGCTCACCGGAGGGAAGCTCCAGCCACGACATGTTCTCGATGACTCCCGCGACCTTCTGCCCGGTCTGCACTGCCAGAGAGCCGGCCCGTTCGGCGACATCCGCCGCTGCGGACTGCGGCGTGGTCACAATCAGGAGTTCTGCGTCGGGGAGCAGCTGCGACACTGAAATAGCGATGTCGCCCGTCCCGGGCGGCAGGTCCAGGAACAGCACATCCAGATCGCCGAAGTACACATCCTGCAGGAATTGCTCCAATGCACGGTGCAGCATGGGCCCGCGCCACGCAACGGCCTGGTTTCCCGTGACGAACATACCGATCGAGATCGCCTTGACCTCGTGTGCCACCGGCGGCAGGATCATCTCGTCGACCCTGGTGGGGGATTGGTTGATTCCCATCAGTCCCGGTACTGAGAATCCGTAGACATCCGCATCCACGATTCCGACCCGCAGCCCCCGCGCAGCCATCGCCGTTGCCAGGTTCACGGTGACGCTCGACTTGCCTACCCCGCCTTTACCGCTTGCGACGGCAAGAACCCGGGTGAGCGAACCGGGCTCGTTGAACGGGATTCCACGCTTGGCGCCCGGGCCGCGCAGCCGCTCCTTGAGGGCATCCCGCTGGTCCTGGGTCATGACTCCCAGTTCCACCGAAACTCCGGTGACTCCGGGCAGTCCACCGACCGCTGCTTCCACATCCCGGGTGATGGTGTCCCGGAGGGGACACCCCGCGATGGTGAGCAGGACGCGTACGGTGACGGCGCCGTCGTCGTGCTCTGTAATGCCCTCCACCATGCCCAGTTCAGTGATCGGGCGCCGAAGCTCCGGGTCTATGACCTTCCCGAGCGCAGCGAGGACGGCGGGTTCACGCGTCACTGTCTGTCCTTGCGCGCCGGCGGCACCTGGGGGAGGGAGACCGTGGCATCCGATACCCTGCGCTTGGACTTGCGCGCCGGCGGCGCATCCTGCCCGTCCGCTGATTCGAGCAGCTCTTCCATGACCGAGCGCAGCTCGGACCTGACGAAGTCACGTGTGGAGACCTCCCGCAGCGCGATGCGCAGCTCCGCAATTTCACGCGTGAGGTATTCGGTGTCCGACAGGTTGCGTTCCGCGCGCTGCCGGTCCTGCTGCAGCGACACGCGGTCCCGGTCATCCTGGCGGTTCTGGGCCAGCAGCAGCAGTGGGGCTGCATAGGACGCCTGCAGGGACAGCATCAGCGTGAGCAGCGTGAAGCCAATCGCCGCGCTGTCGAATCTCCATGCCTCCGGAGCCCAGCTGTTCCAGATCAGCCAGAGCGCAACGAACACCGTCATGTAGAAGAGGAACTGCGGCGTGCCCATGAACCGCGCGAAGTTCTCGGTTGCACTCCCGAACGCGTCGGGGTTGGGGCGCAGCCTGGGCAACAACCGGGCACGGCTTTCGCGCGGCGTGTCCAGGCCGCTCGTGGTCGCAGTTCTGGTTCTCTCAGCCATTTATGCCTCCCCGCGTCAGGTCGGGCGTGACATCCTGGGCACGCCAGTCTTCCGGGAGCAGGTGATCCAGAACGTCGTCCACGGTCACCGCCCCCACCAATCGGCCATCACCGTTGACGATCGGCAATGAGTTCAGGTTGTAGGTTGCGAGGATCCGCGACACCTCGCTGATATTCGCCTGGTCGCTCACCGGCTCCAGGTCGGTGTCCACAATGTTGCCCAGCGGTTCCGGCGGCGGATAACGCAACAGTTGCTGGATGTGGACAACACCGAGATAGCGGCCGGTCGGAGTCTCCAGCGGCGGCCGGCAGACGAAGATGGCGGAGGCCAGCGCGGGCGTCAGCTCCTCCCTGCGCACATGCGCCAGTGCTTCCGCAACCGTCGCTTCCGGGGGCAGAATGACCGGAACGGGTGTCATGAGGGATCCAGCGGTGTCCTCTTCATACTGCAGCAGGCGGCGGACGTCCTTCGCGTCATCCGGCTCCATGAGCTGGAGCAGTTCTTCTTTCTGGTCCTCGGGAAGTTCGTTCAGGAGGTCGGCGGCGTCGTCGGGATCCATTTCTCCCAGGACGTCCGCCGCCCGTTCCCGGTCGAGGGAAGACAGAATCTGCACCTGGTCGTCGTCGGGCAGTTCCTGGAGAATGTCAGCGAGTCGCTGGTCCTGAAGTTCGCCGGCCACTTCGATCCGGCGCTTGTCGCTCATTTCATGGAGCGCGTCGGCGAAGTCGGCCGCCTTCAGATCATCATGCTGGGCCAGGAATGAGGTTGCGGCCTGCGGCTCGTCTGCGGCACCGTGATACGCGTCGAGCCAGTCGATGATGAGCCGCTCACCCCGGCGCAGACCGCGAAGCCGGGACTGCGGACCGCCGCGGCGAACAAAAATCTGGGACACGTGCCAGTCGCCGGAGCGGTCCTTCTCCATGGCGACGTCTTCTATCGTGGCCTCACCGCTGCCGTCGCGGAGCGTGATCCGGCGGTCGAACACCTCGGCGACCACGAGCCGCTCAGCGCCGCGCTGGTCGAACCGGCGGAGATTGACCAGTCCGGTGCAGATGATCTGTCCGGCATCGATGGAGGTTACGCGCGTCATCGGGACGAAAACGCGCTTTTTCCCGGGTACCTCGACCACCAGGCCCACCACCTGGGGAACAACCGCTGGTCCGCGGTCCAGCACGACGGCGTCACGAAGGCGCCCGAGACGGTCTCCGAGCGGGTCGAAAACGTCCAGGCCCAGGAGACGTGCCACGAATACGCGCGTTGGGTTGCTGCTCACATGCTCAAGGCTACTGCCGTTGGGGTATCAGAGCCGTATTGCGTGACAGCACGCACAGCATGGTGCCGGTGAAGTTCACCCCGAGCGATACGGCGACACGGCGGGAGGTATCTAGGCAACAATGAAAGTATGTCAAACGTTTTTGGACGAACCGCCTCACGCGATCAGGGCCGTACCCTGCCGAAGGGCGAAACCATTGGCCGGTATGACTCCTACCTGGATGCGCAGAAGGCGGTGGACTACCTCGCGGACACCAAGTTCCCGGTGCAGCAGATTTCAATCATCGGTAATGACCTCAAGACTGTGGAACGTGTGACCGGGCGGCTCAGCTACCCGCGGGTGGCACTCGCCAGCGCAGCGACCGGCGCATGGTTCGGACTCTTCGTCGGTTTCATCCTGACGCTCTTCGGCGGAGATTCGACCTACCTGCCGATCCTGTCCTCCATGGCGCTCGGTGCCGTGTTCTGGGTGCTGTTCGGTGTGATTGCGTATGCGTTCCAGCGGGGTAAGCGTGACTTCACCTCCACCAGCCAGGTGGTGGCCACCAGCTATGACGTCGTAGTCGATCCGGCCGCTGCAGGCGAGGCCAGGAGAGTGCTTCAGCAGCTTCCCATGAACTCGCGGCCCCAGGAAGGCACAGGTGCGCCGTCGCAGCCGTGGGGAACGCCCCCACAGCACAATCAGCACCCGCCTCAGGGCCAGCCCCCACAGCGTCCCGAGGGCTGGAGCCAGCCACCTGCCGAGCCGCCGCACGTGCAGGCGCCGGACTCGCCGAACGGCGCCACGTCCGCGGAAATTTCCCAGCCCTCTGAAGGCGGCGACGAACAGAACGCCGCCAACAAGCGCTCCACACGCGGCCAGTTCCCCGATCTGCCGGATGGCAGGCCTCAGTACGGAGTGCGCGTAGAGTCCCAGCCCACCACGGATTCGGCTGAGCAGCCCACCCCGGATTCGGTTGAGCAGGCCCAGCCGGCCGGGCAGGATGCGCAGCCACAGGAATCCCGCAAGGAATAGCTGGAACAGGGCGCGTGTGAAAACACGGTGCGTATGAAACGAGGAAGGCGGACAGCCAGGGCTGTCCGCCTTCCTCTTTCTATGCGTTCTTCGTTTTATGCGGTCTTCGTTCTACGCCGCGTTCGTTCGAGCCGCATCCACCGCGGTGGACGCGGCTCCACCCTTCACTCACCGGTAGGGCTGTAGATGCCTGCCATCCATGCTTCGACATCGTCGGGTTCGCGGGGGAGCGCCGAGCTTAGGTTCACCGGCCCGTCCGCCGTCATCAGGATGTCGTCCTCGATGCGGACGCCTATGCCGCGGTACTCCTCGGGAACTGCCAGGTCCTCTTCCTTGAAGTACAGGCCGGGTTCGATGGTGAAGACCATCCCTTCCGTCAGGGTCCCGTCAAGGTAGAGCTCGCGCTTGGCCTGGGCGCAGTCGTGCACATCCATGCCAAGGTGGTGGCTGGTGCCGTGCGGCATCCAGCGGCGGTGATGCTGCCCTTCGGGGGAGAGCGCCTCCTCCAGCGGCACCGGCAGGAAGCCCCACCCGTCAAGACGTTCAGCAAGGACGGCCACAGCGGCGGCGTGTACCTCCCGGAACTTCACACCGACTTTTGCGGCGGCGAATCCGGCATCCGCGGCGTCCAGCACTGCCTGGTAGACCCTGCGCTGGATCTCCGAATACTTTCCGTTCACCGGCAGGGTACGCGTGATGTCCGCGGTGTACAGGCTGTCTGCCTCGACACCGGCATCCAGGAGCAGCAGGTCGTCAGCATCCACCTGGCCGTTATTGCGGATCCAGTGAAGGATGGTGGCGTTGTTTCCTGAGGCGGCGATGGTGTCGTAGCCGAGGTCATTGCCTTCTTCCCGGGCGCGTGCGAAGAAGGCTCCTTCGACAACCCGCTCGCCTCGCGGATGGGTGATGGCGCGCGGCAGTTCCTTGACGACCTCGTGGAAGCCGTTCACCGTTGCCTCCACAGCCTTGCGCATCTGCGCGATCTCCCACTCGTCCTTGATCAGGCGGAGTTCGGACAGGGCTTCTGCGAGCTTTGCGTCGAGTTCGTCGGAGGCTTCGAGGTCCACGGAGGTGTTGATGCGTGATGTGTCCACCAGGGCGTCCGCGTTCAGGTCGACTTCACGCAGCAACCGGATCCGGATACCACCGATTTCGACAGCCCCTGCATCCTTCGTGATCGCAGCTTCAAGATCGGCGAGGTCGGCTGTTTCCAGGGCCAGCAGTGCGCGCACTTCCGCGCGGGACAGCCGGGAACCGATCCAGAATTCGCCGTAGCGGGCGTTTGCGTAGAACTCCGCGCTGTCCCGGCCGGCCAGCTCCCGGAAGTAGAGCGCGGCATGGTGATTGCCGCCGTCGTCGCCCTTTCCCTCTCCGGCGGGTTCCATCACAAGCACTGCATCGGGCTCGTGGTCGAGGCCCAGGCCGGTCAGGTGGGCAAATCCGGAATGCGGCCGAAAGCGGTAGTCCGTGTCGTTGGAGCGGACCTTCAATGGTCCCGCGGGAATGACGAGGCGCTCACCCGGGAACTGCCGGGAGACTTTCAGGCGGCGCTGGGCGGCGTACCGTGCCACCTCAGCCCCTGCGGGAAGATCAGTGCCTTTCGCCGCCCAGCTGGAGCTCATGAAGGCCTTGAAAGCCTCGGAATCGGGCCGTTGGGAACGGTTTTCATTGCGGCTGGAAAGTGGCTGTTCCTCCGGTGTGACAGGTGTGGCGTCACTGCCGGTGCCGGTCGGGTTCATGGTTACTGCCGATGGGGTGTTCTCTGCTGTACTCACCTCACCATGGTCCCACCGGCGATGGGATGAGCCAAACGTCCGGGGCCGTTGCCACGGGCGGCGCGGGCGTACAGTTGTTTGGTGAGAATTGACCTGCACGCCCACTCCACCGTGTCAGACGGTACTGAAGGTCCCGCGGACCTCATGCGCGCCGCGGCGGCAGCCGGTCTGGACGTCGTCGCACTGACGGATCATGATGCGACCGCCGGGTGGGCTTCGGCCACGCAGGAAGCACGGAACCTGTCGCTGGTGCTGGTGCCCGGGATGGAAGTGTCCTGCCGCACGGATACGGGTATCAGCGTGCATGTGCTGTCCTACCTCCATGATCCGGAGCACCCGGGGCTGCTCGCCGAGATCGGCCGGTCCCGGAACGCCCGGCTTACCCGGGCCGAACGCATGGTCGAGAAACTTGCCGCGGACTACCCCATCTCCTGGGCGCATGTACTTGAACACGTTGCCGAAGGCGCCACCATCGGCCGTCCGCACATTGCGGACACACTCGTGGCGCTGAAAGTTGTCGGCACGCGAAGTGAAGCATTTGCGAGCATTCTCAGCGCCCGGTCGCCCTACTGGGTGAGCCACTATGCACCACACCCGGCGGACGCCGTCGCACTGGTTCGGGAGGCCGGTGGGGTTCCGGTGTTCGCCCACCCTGTGGCGTCCTCACGCGGCCGGATTGTGGACAGCACTGTCACCGGGGAGATGATCGACGCCGGCCTCCTCGGTCTGGAGATCCATCACCGGGACAATCCTCCCGAAGGGCGGGCGGAGCTGGAACGAATCGCTGCCCGGAACAACCTGCTGGTGACCGGCTCCAGCGACTACCACGGAACGGGAAAGCCGAACCGGCTGGGGGAGAACCTCACGAGCCCGGAGATGTTCGCCCGGCTGGAGGAGATGGCAACCGGAAGCAGCGTTATCCGGTAGCGGTTGCCAGCCAGGGACCGAGGCGCCTGGTCATCACGTCGATTGCCTGTTCATTGCTGTCCACGCAGACGAAGCGCCGCCCAAGTTTGCCTGCGACGGCGCCGAGCGTTCCCGAGCCCGCGAAGAAATCCAGGACCCAGTCTCCGGGCCTGCTGCTGGCGGCCACCGCACGGCGAACCAGGCCCTCCGGCTTCTGGGTTGGATAGCCGGTCTTCTCCTTGCCCGTAGGGGAGACGATGGTGTGCCACCACACGTCGGTGGGCAGCTTGCCGAGCGCAACCTTCTCCGGTGTGACGAGGCCCGGGGCCATATACGGTTCACGGTCGACCTCGGCACTGTTGAAGTAGTACCCGGCCGGATCCTTCACGTACACGAGGATGTTGTCGTGCTTGGCCGGCCACCGGCTCTTCGCGCGGGCCCCGTAGTCGTAGGCCCAGATGATCTCGTTGAGGAAGCACTCGCGGCCGAACAGAGCATCGAGCATCACCTTGGCGTAGTGCACTTCCCGGTAGTCCAGGTGCACGTACAGCGTCCCGTCCGGTGCCAGCAACCGCCACGCCTCCACCAGGCGCGGAGCGAGGAACTCCCAATAGTCCTCGAACGCATCGTCGTAGCTCGCCAGCATGCCCTTGACTGTGGAGTAGCTGTGCCCCTTGAACCCGACACGGTCGCCGGAGCCGGGCGCGCTGCGGACCATCGACGTCTGCTGTCTGCGTTGAGCGCGTCCGGTGTTGAACGGCGGATCCACGTAAATCATGGAGAAGGAGTTCGCCGGCAGTTGGGCAAGGTATTCGAGATTGTCTGCCTGCACCACAAGATTGGGTCCATCCGGCCGCCAGGCCGCCGGATGGACCGGTGTCTTTTCCACGCTATCGATCAGCTGTCAGCAGCGGGTTTGGGAATCACTTCACCGTTGCGCCGACGCGTACGCGACCGGTTGCGTTTAGGCCGCTCGGATCTTTCGGTCCGGTCCGCCTGCCTGGTACCGCTGTCCGCAGCATTGCGGTCCTCACCGGCTGAGTTGGATCCACCGGTACGACGACGGCCCCCAGCCTTCTCATCGGAACCCTGGCGCCCGCCGTGGCCGCCGGAGCGGGAGCGGTCATTCGTGCGGTTCTTCTTGCCGGTCTCGCCAAGATCCTCCAGCTTCTCGGCGTTGATTCCGGCCAGCTTCCGCTGCGCGCGGGGCAGCCGTCCCTTGGTGCCCTCGGGAATGTCAAGGTCCGTATACAGATGCGGTGAGGAGGAATAGGTTTCCACCGGTTCTGCCTGGTTTAGGCCGAGGGCCTTGTTGATCGGGCCCCAGCGGGGAACATCATCCCAGTCCACGAAGGTGACGGCGGTGCCCTTCTTGCCGGCTCGCCCCGTACGGCCGACACGGTGGAGGTAGGCCTTCTCATCCTCAGGGCACTGGAAGTTGATGACGTGAGTAATGTCCTCAACGTCGATACCGCGGGCCGCGACCTCGGTGGCGACCAGGACATCGATCTTGTCACCGCGGAAGGCTCGCAGGGCCTGCTCGCGGGCTCCCTGGCCGAGGTCGCCGTGGATGGCGCCGGCCGCGAAACCGCGGTCAATCAGCTCTTCCGACAGTTTGGCGGCCGTGCGCTTGGTCTTGGTGAAGATGATGGTGCGTCCGCGTCCGCGGGCCTGGAGGATCCGGGCTACCACCTCGTCTTTATCCAGGTTGTGCGCACGGTAGATGACCTGGCGGATGTCCTTCTTGGTGGCGCCGTCGTCCTCGGGGTCAGCGGCGCGGATGTGCGTCGGGTGGGACATGTAGCGGCGGGCCATGGCAACGACCGGGCCGGGCATGGTAGCCGAGAACAAGAGCGTCTGGCGGACTGAGGGCGTTGCCGACATCAGGGTCTCGACGTCAGGCAGGAAGCCTAGGTCGAGCATCTCGTCAGCCTCGTCGAGCACCACGATGCGGACGTTCTTGAGCGACAGGATCTTTTGGCGGTACAGGTCGATCAGGCGACCCGGTGTTCCGACCACAACCTCGGTTCCGCGCTTGAGCGCCTCAATCTGCGGCTCGTAGGCCCGGCCTCCGTAAATGGTCACGATGCGGGCGTTGCGCTTCGCCGCGGCTTTCGTCAGGTCAGCGGCAACCTGGACGGCAAGCTCACGTGTGGGAACAACGACGAGCGCCTGCGGAGCGCCCGGCGCGGGAAGCTTGTCATAGCCGTCATCCGACGGGCCGACCACGCGCTGCAGCGCGGGCACACCGAAGCCGAGCGTCTTGCCCGTTCCGGTCTTGGCTTGGCCGATGATGTCGTGGCCGCCCAACGCAATGGAAAGCGTCATGGCCTGGATGGGAAAGGGATGCACGATCCCCGCGTCCGCGAGTGCTTCGACGATGTCGGCGCGGACGTTGAAGTCAGCGAAGGTCTCTGGAGCTTCCTGGTGCGGTTCTTCAGTGGTGACGAGGGTTTCTTCTACGAAGATCTCGTCGTCGCTGTTGTCTGCATGGAGGTGGTGGTTGTCTGTGGTCACTCTTACTACCGTTTCAATTAGGCACTGCTGCCGCCGGGCTCAACGCCGGGCCCGAAAATAGGGGCCCGCTCGGAGCAGGACGAAGCAGGGCGTCCAGTGGAAGCCGATCGCGGGCTAACAACTGCGTCTCGGAAGCGGAACGTTCCGCTCCGAGCTGGGAAGACTCAAGATCGCGTAGGTATTGCGGGTCGATTGCAGGGAGGCCGCCTGTTCATTGAACTGCGGCCCACCACGTTCGGAAACTGGAACAAAGTTCTTAAGAACGACCGGGCATCCATTACTACGCGCTCAAGTCTACCCTGCCGCGCTTTCACTTTCCGACGGCGACTCCACCTGCCGGACGCTCCTCACCAGTTGAAAGCGCAGTTCCCGCCGGGCGATATCAGCGGTAACCAACCTGACCCGCACCTCATCGCCGGCCGTCATGGCGCCGTCGCACCGTGCCTCGACCGCAGGGTCGGCAACCTGAATGACTCCGTGGGGAACTCCGTTTCCATTGGCGGCGACCGCCGCGTCCGGAGTCGGCTTTGAGCCGGTGATCACGACGGCGTCGAACTCCTCGCCCACCCGGTTGCTCAGCAGTGCTGCCTCCACGGCAGCGATTGCGCCGCTCTCGAGGCGTGAAGCCAGTTGGTTCGAGGACGACATCAGTGCGTTCAGTTCCGGAAGCGCATTCCGGACCCAGCCGGGAACTTCCCTGCCTGCACACAGCGCTTCGCAGGTCACCAGGACGAATCTGTCCACCAGTCGCCTGAGCGGTGCGGTGGTGTGGGCGTAGGGAGCCGCAATAGCCGCCTGCTCAACGGACTCGGGGAGCGCGCCGTCGAACGCTGTATAGCCGGCGCCACGAAACAGCGAGGCGGCAGCGTGCATGAGCGAAAGCTGGCGGGGGTCCGAGGTGTCCAGACTGCGGAGGAATTCGCCGTAGGGGACATTCGCGGGCCAGGAGCGCCCGAGCGCGCGGGCCTGATGCCGAAACCGGGCCAGGGAAGTTTCATCGGGAGCCGGCATGGTGCGGAGTATCCCCACGCCTCCCTCGAGCATGATTTCGGCGGCCGCCATGCCGGTCATGAGCGAAAGCTGCGCGTTCCAATCTTCCGACACAAGGGGTGGGCGCGTCACGATGAAGTAGCGTTCGCCGTCGTGCGCGATTTCCTGCTCCGGAAGATTCAGGCTCGCGCCGCCGCGCTCCTTCTCAAGCGCGATGCGCTTGGTTCCAATCTCCTTCAGGAGGGTCAGGTTCTCAGCGGCACCGCCTGAGTCGATGTCTTCCTGCACCTGGTCGTAGGTGAGTTGCGCGCGGCTCTTGACCACAGCACGACCGACGACGACGGACTCAACCCGTGCGTCCTCGTCCAGTTCGAACTCCCAGACGAAGGCAGACCGATCCCGGCCAGGCAGCAGGCTGGCTGCGTCCTCGGCAATCCCCTCAGGGTGGAGCGAGATGCGACCGTCCGGCGCATACATGGTCTGGCCACGGAGGCGGGCTTCCGCATCGACCGTCCCGCCCGGCGCCACGAAGGCGGGAACGTCCGCGATGGCATACCAGACGCGGTAGCCGGATCCGGCGCGCTCAAGGTGAAAAGCCTGATCCAGATCGGTCGAGCCGGGAGGATCAACCGTGATGAAGCCCAAGTGGGTGAAGTCGCGTTCCGGCGGAACGAAGGCGTCCACCGCAGATCTGGCCTCCGCCATCACCTCGGGAGGGAAGTCTGCACGCAGTTCCAGTTCCTGCCGTAGGCCTTCCAGCGCGGCGGTGAGCTGAACCTGGGAGTCCCGGTTACTCAAATCCAGATGCGAATACGGCACAATGCCAACCGTAGTACACAGCAGCGGCAAGCCGCCGGAGCAGCAGGGAAACGGCGCGCGGGTACCCTTGTTCCCATGACTGCCTTGCACCCGCCATCCTCCTCGAGCCCTTCGCCAGCATCCCCGGCGGATGGGTCCGGCGCCGGAATGGGGTCGCTCAACTGGTTTGTCGTCGACCTGTTCGGCGTCATGGCCTATGGTGAGCTTTCGGCGTTCGAGCGGCTGTCTTCGGATGCGCGTTTCTCTCCCACCCTGCGGGATCGGGCGGCGCTCGGGCGGCTTGCAGTGACGGAGTTCGAGCACTTCGAAATGGTCAGCACCCACCTTGCAGGCCTCGGCGTCGATGCTGAAGAGGCAATGCGGCCCTTCCAGGCTTCAATCGACTCCTTCCATGAACGGACCCGCCCGGCTGACTGGTACGAGTCGCTGATGAAGGCTTACGTCATCGATGCGATCTCCGGTGATTTCTATACCGCGCTCGCCGAACACCTCGACGACGATACGCGCGAGATGATCGCCCGTATCCAGTCGACTGCCGCGCAGGGCGGCTTGCTGCAGCAGCGGTTGAAGTCAGCGCTTTCCGACGATCCCCGGCTTGCTTCGCGGCTTGCGCTGTGGGGACGCCGCCTGGTGGGGGAGGCGCTGACGCAGGCGCAGCGCGTGGGTATTGAACGCCAGTTCCTGGGCGGCCTCCTGTTTGAGGGCTCCGCGGCGGATCGTGAACGGCAGACTGCGCAGCTCTTCGCCCAACTCACCCGCAACCATTCGCGCCGGATGAGCTCGCTGGGGTTAACGGCCTGAGTGAAGCTGTAGTTGCCTTCACGAGTCGGCGGCATTCACGTACGGGGTTGTGGATAAGTTTGTTTCACTTGTCCTCCACATTGGGGGGATTTGATCGCGGTTAGAACGCGTGTTCGATAAAATTTGGGTATGGCCGTCGCAGTGCTCGAACCCACCATGGAGGATGTGTCTCTTCTGGGTGGCCTGCGGTCGGACCTATTGGGCTTCGTGCAGCAGTTTGAGTCGTCGTACTTGACGTTGAGTCCGCAGGAGGCCGCGGCAGCCCTGGTCGAGGTCGAGCAGCTTTCCAAACTGGTGGATCATTTGCAGACCGTGGCTGCCCGTGCCGCCGAGGACCACCAGCTCGCCACCACGGACGCCCTGGACCCCTATAAGAACACCGCGGAGTACCTGCGGGCGAAAATCGGTATCAGCCGCACCGAAGCGAACCGCCGGCTACGGCTCGGACACGACGTCCTACCCGAGCTTCCCGGACCAGGAGCCGCCCTCACACCTCCGTTGGGTGTTCTGGCTGAAGCGACCAGTGCCGGTGCGCTCAGCAGCCGTGCCGCGACCATCATCCGCAACGCCGTGCACCGCGTGTCACCCGCCGCGACCCGCCCCGAGCTCGATGCCATGGAAGAGCACCTGGTCCGCCAGGCCGTCGAGTCCGACGAGGACGTCCTGCGGGCCCTGGCCCAACGCTGGGAAGACATCATCGACCAGGACGGCACCGAACCCACCGACAAGATCCTCCGCGCACGCCAGGGCGTGTTCCTGCGCGGCAGACGCCACGGCCTGCACTTCATGGAAATCGGCGCCACCGACGAACAATACGAACACCTCATCACCGTCATGAACACCGCCACCAACCCACGAGCACAAAACACTGCTCACAAGGGAACCGGCACGACCGACGGCAAACTCACCAACGGCGGCGACAACGACGCCGGCTCCAGCCCCGACGAGCCGACCCGTGAACAGAGCCTTCTCGACGGTCTCGTCTCAGCCTGCCGGATCGCACTCGCAGGTGACGGCCTCCCCGCAACCGGAGGGCACCGCCCCCAAGTAATGGTCACCATCAACTACCGCGACCTCCTCAACGACATGAGCGACCTGGCAGACCGCGGGCATGACGGGCATTCGGTCTTCGCGCAACAGTTGAGCGCCCGCAGTATCCGTAAACTCGCGTGCGACGCTGGCATCCTCCCACTGATTCTCGGCGGCGAAGGCCAGGTCCTGGACATCGGACGCACCCAACGCCTCTTCCCACCCCACCTCAGACGGGCACTGGTCGCACGCGACAAAGGCTGCGCCTTCCCCGACTGCACCACGCCCGCAACCTGGTGCGAAGCCCACCACACCATCCCCTGGGCAACAGGTGGAACCACCACCATCAACCACGGCGTCCTGCTCTGCTCCTGGCATCACCACCAAATCCACCAAGGAAACTGGACCGTCGAATCAATCAACGGAATCCCCTGGTTCACACCACCCAAATACCTCGACCCCCACCAAACCCCCAAACGCAACCGCTACTGGCAAGTAGAACAAGCCATCCACAACCACCTCGCGCGCTCTAACACCGGCACAGACTCCAACACCCACGCGAGCACCCACACCCACACGGGCACCGGTGAACGCGCGGCACCACCCTGACCAACGGCAGAACCCTGACCACAGGCGAAGCCCTGACCAGCGGCGAAGCCCTGACCAAAGACACCGGACGCCGGTTGTGGAGAGTGCGCCGATTGCGCGGAACACGCCGGATGTGGGCACTACAGCTAGGCGGGAAGCTGTGCCCGGATCTTAGCCGCCGCTTCCTGTGGGTTATCGGCCTCGGTGATGGCGCGAACCACGACGACACGCCGCGCTCCGGCCGACAGCACCTCATCAACGTTCTGCAGGTCGATCCCGCCGATGGCGAACCAGGGCTTCATCGCCACGCCCTCCTGAGCCTGGGCTGCCTCCAGCCGCGACGCCTCCCGCACGAGCTCCAGTCCGGCGGCGGCCCTTCCCGGCTTGGTAGGCGTGGCCCAGACCGGGCCGGTACAGAAGTAGCCGACGTCGTCGTTTGCTGCAGCACCGGCCACCTGCGCTGGTGAGTGCGTCGAGAGTCCAATAGTGCCGCCGTCGTGCAGGAACTGCTGCGCGAGCGCGGGAGGAAGATCCCGCTGCCCCACGTGCAGCACCGGGGCGCCGCTGACCGCGGCGATGTCTGCGCGGTCATTGACGGACCAGAGCTTTCCGTGTGCAATAGCCGACGCGCGCAGCACAGAGAGCAGTTCGAGTTCCTGTGCGGCTTCCAAGGACTTGTCCCTCAACTGGATGATGTCCACGCCGCCCTCGAAAGCGGCGTCGACGAAAGCGCCGAAGTCCTGTTGCTGCTGTCTCGAATCCGTGCACAGGTAAAGGCGGGCGGCGCTCAGTTTCATACCCCTAGAATAAGGGGGTACTGCGGGAGCCGTGCCGCGACCGGGAACCACCCGGTCCGCCACATCGGCTGAGAGGGCGTTCGACGCCGACCGCGTTGTGAGAACAACGAACCTGATCCGGATCATGCCGGCGTAGGGAAGGACTCCTGGTGGAAACAAACGTGGACGTCGCCGTGGTCGGCGGAGGCATTATCGGGCTCGGAATCGCCTGGGAGGCAATCCGCAGGGGGCACTCGGTTGCGCTGGTGGATCCCGATCCCGCGACAGGTGCCACCCATGCGGCAGCAGGCATGATCGCCCCGGCCAGTGAACTGCATTATCGCGAAGAGCACCTTCTCCAGCTCACCGTCGACTCCGCATCCCGCTACCCGGAATTCCTCGCCTCCCTCGCCTGGACGGGTATCGACCCCGGCTACCGCACGACCGGCACCCTGGTTCTGGCAATCGACGCGGCCGACCGCACTGCGCTCGCCGACCTCCGGGCAGTACAAGCCCGCCATCTCTTGCCCGTCGAACAGGTGTCACTGCGTGAGGTGCGCCGGTCAGAGCCGATGATCGGGCCGGCTGCCACCGCGGCGTTTAGCTCGCCGGAGGATCACCAGGTGGATCCGCGAAAGCTGGCTGCAGCACTGCTGGCTGCCGTAGGCGAACGCGGGCGCCTGATCCCGGCACGGGTCTCCGGCTTTGAGTATGCCGGCCGTCGTGTAACGGGGGCGGTCCTTGAAGACGGCAGCGTTCTTCCGGCCCGCCACACCGTTGTTGCCAACGGCCTCGCGGCAGCCCAACTTCAGGGACTGCCATGCCGGCTTCCGCTGCGGCCGGTCTACGGTGACATCCTCCGCCTGCGGGTGCCTGCTGCACTGCAGCCACTGCTCACCCATACCGTGCGCGGGCTGGTGCGCGGTTCCGCCGTCTATCTGGTTCCCCGCGGAGACGGAACCGTTGTGCTCGGCGCAACTATGCGGGAGGACGGCAACTACGGCGTATCCGCAGGGGGCGTATACCAGCTGCTGCGTGACGCCCAGCTGCTCATTCCGGCCGTTGCGGAGCTCGAACTCGAGGAAGTGCTGTGCCGCGCACGTCCCGGGACACCGGACAATGCGCCGCTGCTCGGTGGTGTCCCCGGAGTTGACGGGCTCGTTATCGCTACCGGCTTTTTCCGCCACGGCGTGCTCCTGACTCCGGCGGCGGCCGCCCTGTGCGTGGACCTGATGGAAGGCAAGCCGGGTCCGCCGGGCTTTGAGCGGTACAGGCCGGACCGTTTCGAGGAAGGACAAGCATGAACTCATCGACCAGGACCATCATCGTGAACGGGGTGCAATCAGCCACCCTCGCTCCGGACCTGCTGCACCTCGTGGCCGAGCTCACCGGGAGGGCGCTGACGCCCGGCGGACAAGCGGCCGATGGGTCACGGCTCGGTGTGGCCGTGGCAGTCAACGCAGCGGTCATTCCGCGCAGTGAGTGGTCGGGCCGGGAACTGACTGCCGGTGACAACGTCGAACTCGTTACCGCCGTACAGGGAGGATGACATGGAACCGACCACAACCTTGAACGCTGACACCTTGATGATTGACGGGATCCCGTTGACCTCCCGGCTGATCATGGGAACCGGGGGAGCGCCAAGCATGGAGGGACTCGGGGAAGCGCTTGCTGCCTCCGGGACCGAGCTGACGACCGTCGCGATGCGCCGTTACACACCGCAAACCGGTGCATCGCTCTTTCAACTCCTGCACTCGCAAAGTATGCGCGTCCTGCCGAATACAGCCGGATGCTTCACCGCGCGTGAAGCTGTGCTGACTGCTGAGCTTGGTCGGGAGGCCCTGGAAACCAACTGGGTCAAGCTCGAGGTCATCGCTGACGAACAGACGCTGCTACCGGACGCGGTGGAACTGGTGGAGGCCGCCGAAGCGCTGGTGTCCCGTGGGTTCACCGTCTTTGCCTACACGAATGACGATCCCGTCCTGGCCCTGCGCCTCGAGCAGTTGGGGGCCGCCGTGGTCATGCCGCTGGGTGCACCGATCGGCACAGGACTGGGCATTCTGAATCCGCACAACATCGAGCTCATCGTGTCGCGCGCAGGCGTGCCGATTGTGCTCGACGCCGGAATCGGCACCGCCTCGGATGCGGCGTTCGCGATGGAACTGGGCTGCGACGCGGTTCTCCTGGCCACCGCGGTGACCCGCGCTCAGGATCCCGTGGCCATGGCAACTGCGTTTCGCCACGCTGTGATAGCTGGCCGCCTGGCCTCGCGGGCGGGAAGGATTCCGAAGCGGGAACATGCACTCGCTTCCTCGCCACGTGACGGCCGGGCTGATCTTTAGTTGTTCCTCTTCAGCTGTACCCCTGAGTTGTACCTCTCGGAGGAAGCAGCTGATCAGCGCCGCCTGAGAATCGCAGTCATGGCCTCGGCGTCTGCCTGCTCGCGGTGACGGCCGAACCACCAGGCGGCAGCCGCCGTCACAATGGTCGCCGACACCAGCGGCAGGAGCCAGGCCAACCAAAACAGGTCAGGATGGTAGCCCAACCCCGCGAACTGCAGGATGATCCACAGGACCAGGGCTGTGCAGAGGGAGACTGCGGGAAGCAGCAGCATTCCGTACCGATGATGCCGCTTGTCTGCGAACCAGACGAAAAACCCGACGGAAATGGCGACGCCGGTGACGACTATCAGCGAGACCATGGGTGGGTCATTCCCGGCTAGAGAGCGCCGAACCCAATGCGACGCGACTCGCTCTCGCCGATCTCGACGTAACCGAGAACACCGGCGGGGACAATGACCTGGCGACCCTTGGAGTCGACCAGGCGAAGTTCTGCACCACCGTTCATCGCTTTGCTGACAACGTCCGCCACCTCGTCTGCCGTCTGGTTGGACTCCAGCACTATCTCGCGGTTGACGTTCTGAACGCCGATCTTGATCTCCACAGCTAAAGCCTTTCGTTGACGAGCAGGTGATTCTCGAAGGCGCACACCGGGGGCGCCGCCGAACTAAGGGAAATGTAACTCACATTTCCTTGGGGAACCGACTTATTCCGCGCCAAGCTAAACGGTAGACCAGCTCACTGGCCGCATCGATGTCGAGGCTGCCGTCTGTCTCCAGCCAATACCGGGCGCTGACCTGCGCCATGCCGGCCATCGCCCGCCCGAGCAGGGTTGCCTCGAGATGGGAGAGTCGGGTGTCTCCGGAGATGACGCCGGCGATCTCGTCCGCGAAGCGCGCATTGAACGCTTCAAGGCGCCGGCTGACATCCGGATCATTGTTGAGGTCCGATTCGAACACGATGCGGTGGGCCTGGCTGTCCTGGGCGATGAACTGGAAGTATGCGCGCATGGTTGCATGCACGCGAAGCTTGTTGTCCGTGGTGGACCGCAGCGCCTCGACCAGCAGCTCGGTCAGCGATGCGAGGTGGCTCTCCAGCAGGGCAAGGTACAGCTCCCGCTTTCCGGGAAAGTGCTGGTAGAGCACCGGTTTGCTGACGTGCGCAACTTCGGCGATCTCATCCATTGCCGCACCGTGGTAACCGTTCGCGACGAACACCTCATGGGCAGCGTTCAACAATTGCCGCCGCCGCTCGTCTCGCGGCAGCCGAATGGCCTTTCCGCTTGCCGGTGCCTCTGAACTCACGTGTCTGGGCTTTCGGTTGTGTGTCTGTCAGGAACTTGTTTCCCCAGCGGTGCAGCGGGGTTTCCCAGTCTACCCACGCAACCGGGCGTCAACTGGCTCCGACGGCATCAGATTGCGTCGTGCCGTGGACGCCGCGCCAGTGTTGCGCAGTACCGCGCCCGTGGGCATACATTGAAGCATGCGTCCTTTGACTCTTTCCCCCGGTCCGTTGGTGGAACCGGATGCCGAGCTCAGCAAGGAAGAGATGGAGCGGTACTCCCGCCACCTCATCCTTCCGGAGTTCGGACTCGAGGCCCAGAAGCGGCTCAAGAACGCCCGGGTGCTGGTGATCGGTGCGGGTGGCCTGGGCTCACCTGCGCTTCTGTATCTTGCCGCGGCAGGCGTCGGAACGTTGGGAATTGTGGATGACGACGTCGTCGACGTCTCAAACCTGCAGCGGCAGGTAATTCATGGAGTGGGCAATGTCGGCCAGACCAAGGCGAGATCGGCCGAACAAACCATCTCGGACCTCAACCCGCACGTATCGGTGATGCGGCACGAGGTGCGTCTGGACAACAGCAACGTCCTCGACATCTTCTCCGGCTATGACCTGATCCTGGACGGCACAGATAACTTCGCCACCCGGTACCTTGTCAGTGACGCCGCGGAGATCCTTGGCAAACCCTATGTCTGGGGCTCCATCCTGCGTTTCGACGGGCAGGTGAGCGTTTTTTGGGCCGAGCCGTCGGTGGGGGGCCCCAGTTACCGGGATCTCTACCCGGAAGCGCCGCCGCCGGGCGCAGTTCCGTCCTGCGCTGAAGGCGGCGTGCTTGGTGTGCTGTGCGCACAGATCGGCTCAGTGATGGTCAATGAGGCGATCAAACTGATCACCGGCATCGGTTCAACGCTTCTGGGTCGGGTTCTGATCTTCAATGCACTCGACATGACGTGGAGGGAACTGCGGGTGCGCAGGGACCCGTCCGCTGAACCGATCACTGAGCTCGCCGACTACGAAGCGTTTTGCGGCCTCACGCTGAGCGCTGAGCAGGAAGCGGAAGAAATCCCGTCGATTACCGCAGCACAACTGCGGGAACTGCTGGAGGAGCGTTCTGCGGGCACACGCGACTTCGACCTGATAGACGTGCGGGAACCGGGCGAACATGACATCGTCCGCATCGAAGGAGCCGCCCTGCTGCCGCAGAACCGGATTCTCTCCGGTGAGACGGAACTCGACGCAACCCGGGAGATCTATGTCCACTGCAAGGCCGGCAGCCGCTCCGCCAACGTTGTACGGCATCTTCGCGAACAGGGTGCGCGCCGGGTCTACAACGTGGAGGGCGGAATCCTGCAGTGGGTCCGTGATGTTGAACCGGAGAAACCAGTGTACTGAGCGGTACCGGGCAGTACTCGGATTGTATGGGCAGAATCAAGCAAGTAGCGAGGAGTTGGCCCGGATTTTTTCAGCAGTTCCAGTTTTTCAGGCAGTTCCAGTGCGGGCTTCCAGCTCGTGAACCGGGCAGGACTGTTCCGGCGGCGGTGAAGCTGTGTCCTCGGGTTCAATCCCGTACAGGGCCTCCAGGGCCGCTGTATAGTCTTCCTGCCGTCCCTCCGCCGCGAGCTGCCGCGCACGAACCGTGGGGACGTGGAGCAGTTGGCGGACCATCCGGCGCAGCGCAAACTCCACCTCTTCCGCGGCGGCGGTGCAGCCGTGCTGCGCACGAACACGGGCCATCTCGGCATCGAGCACCTGTTGGGTGTGCTTGCGCAGGGCGACGATTGCCGCGTCAACGGATCGCGAAGCTACCTGTTCCTGGAAGGACTCGGCCGCACCGGACACCAACTCACCAGCCTGGCGAAGCGACTCCGCCTGTTCTTCCGGTGCGGCCAGGCGCACTGACTCCAGGGTGATGAGTTCCACGTTCTCCACCGAAGCCACCCCGGGATCGAAGTCGTGGTTCAGAGCGAGGTCGACGATCACGAGGGTGCGGTCAACACCTTCCCTCAGCTGCTGCATGTCTACAGCGCTGACGCGGCGCTCACTGCCGCTGCAGCCGATGACGACGTCGGCCCGGGTGAGCGCGCCGGGCAGTGCTGCGTCCGTGAGCGCGGTTCCGCCGCGCGTGGCAACAAAACCGTCAGCGCGCCCCGAAGGAGAGTAGACGGAAACATCGGTGCAGCCGCGTTCCCGGAGAAGAGCCATTGTGGCTCCCGCGTAGGCGCCGGTGCCGAAGACAACCACTGATTTCTCCGCGAGGTCGCGGGTGCTTGAGAGATCCGCGGCTAGATCGAGGGCAACGGAGACAATTGAGCGGCCGCGGGCACCGAGGGCCGTCTGCGCGCCGACATCGCGGGCGGTGCGGGACGCCGCCTGGAAGAGACGGACAAGACCGCCGCTGGCCGTTCCCGTGCTCTGGGACTCGACGAGCGCACGGCGTACCTGACCCGCTATTTCCCGTTCGCCGACGACGGCGGAATCCAGCCCTGCGCTCACGCTGAAGAGGTGGCGCGGTACATCCTGTCCGGTGAGGGTGGTGAATGATCCGGAGACTTTGCTCTTGGGCAGTCCGGACGTGTCACTGATCGCTGCGATGATCGAGGAACGGGCTGCCTCGATGTCCGCTTCCGAGCTAGCCTCACCGTAGATTTCGAAGCGGTTGCAGGTGGCAAGCGAGACCGCTCCAGTCAGCGCCGGGCTGTCCTGAATCGCGGATGAAGCGACCTGGGAGGCCCCGACGCTCAGCCGGGCGACAGTCTCCAGGTCGATATCCGAGTGGGTCGCAACCAAGGAAAAGTAATTCACAGCCATCCCAGCATAGCCAAAACGGGCATTCGAACCCTAATAGGGTTGCCTAACTCACCAAGGTTCTTCCAGCCTCCTAAATCCGCGCCGTTGAGCGGAAGTACACGAAAATGATCGCTTACCTCGGTGCCTGCTGGGAGGTGATTTCGACCACCAGCGAGGGGTGCGGTTATCCAAGCGGGTCGAACTTCGGCAGAATCGACCCATGACCCTCAGCGCAACGCACCCCCTGACGGACGGAACGACGTCGGAGTCTCCGCTTATCCAGTCCTACCGCGGCAGGACACCGTCCCGCAGGCCGGTCTGGTTCATGCGCCAGGCGGGACGTTCGCTGCCGGAGTACCGTGCGCTGCGCGAGGGCACGGCCATGCTCGATGCGTGCCTCGATCCGGCCATGGCCGCTGAGATCACCCTGCAGCCGGCCCGGAGGCATGACGTCGACGCCGCCATCTTCTTTTCCGACATCGTGATCCCGCTCAAACTCGCGGGTGTCGATGTAGACATCGTGCCGGGTGTGGGCCCCGTTCTGGGAAGCCCGATCCGAAGTGCGGCGGACATCGCAGCGTTACCCGAACTGACGGATCGGGCACTCGATCCGATCCGCGAGGCCGTGGCGCGTACAGTCGCTGAGCTGGGGAGCACGCCGCTGATCGGATTCGCCGGCGCTCCGTTCACGCTTGCCGCCTACATGGTCGAGGGCAGGCCCTCCCGTGACCACCTGGGCCCGCGCACAATGATGCATGCCGATCCCGTTGCCTGGCGGGCACTCACCGAGTGGGCTGCAGACGCCTCCGGCCGGTTCCTGCGTGCACAACTGGAAGCCGGCGCCAGCGCCGGCCAGTTGTTCGATTCGTGGGCCGGGTCGCTGGGTCTGGCCGACTACGTGGAGCACGTCGCGCCGGCGTCATCCCGTGCGCTGGACCATATCCGCGATCTCGGAGCACCGCTCGTGCATTTCGGAACCGGCACCTCGGAGCTCCTGGCCGCCATGCGGGATGTCGGCGTGGACGTGGTGGGCGTGGACTACCGTCTTCCGCTCGATGAAGCCAACAGGAGGCTCGGCGGAACGGTCGCACTGCAAGGCAACATCGACCCAGCTCTCCTCTCGGCACCGTGGGACGTGCTCGAGGCGCATGTCCGGGCAGTGCTTGACGCCGGATCGTCTGCTCCCGGTCACGTGGTCAACCTCGGCCACGGCGTTCCCCCCGATGCGGACCCCGAGGTTCTGACCCGGGTTGTTTCACTGATTCACTCGGTGCCGCCGAGCCGATGAGCCGCGCCAAGCAGGTCGAGCCTGGTCCCACCGTCGTCGTTATTGGAGGCGGGATCGCCGGGCTGTGCGCAGCGCGGGAACTGGTGGCGGCGGGTCTGCAGGTGACCGTGCTCGAGTCCTCCCCGGGCTTTGGCGGGTCCGTAGCCAGCCATGAGCTGGCCGGGCTGGCGCTCGACGCCGGCGCGGAGTCGTTCTCTACCCGCTCCGACACCGTGCCTGCCCTCGCGCGTGAGCTGGGGCTGGGCAATCTGATCTGCACGCCGAATGCCGCCGGTGCGTGGCTGTACCTGCCGTCGGAGGAGAGCGGCGGGTCCATCGCTGTCCCGCTTCCCCAATCCGGGCTCCTCGGGATACCCGCGGACGTGCGCGATCCTGCCCTGCCCGGGCTGATCGGGCGTGCAGCCAGCCTGCGGGCCGGCCTGGACCGCGCACTGCCTCTGGGAGCCCTGCTGAACCAGGACCAGCTAAGTCTCGGAGCGGTGGTCCGCGCCCGAATGGGCCCGGAGGTGCTGAAGCGGTTGGTGGCTCCCGTCGTCGGGGGAGTGCTTTCGGCTGATCCTGATGACCTCGATGTCGACGCCGCCGTCCCAGGCCTGCGGGCGATGATGCACAAGCACGGATCGCTTGGTGCGGCTGTCGGTGCCATGCGAAAAGCTGCGCCGGCGGGCACCGCCGTCGCCGGCCTCGAGGGCGGAATGCACCAGTTGGCGTCGGCGCTGTCGCAGCGGCTGGAGAGTGACGGCGCAATCCTGCGGGCGTCGGAGCGGGTGCAGGGTCTCGCGCGCACTGCCCACGGCTGGACCGTGATCACCCGGACCGGCGCTGTCCAGGCCGATGCCGTGGTGGTCGCAACCGATGGTCCCACCGCCGTCGACCTGCTCACGCCGACCGTGCCGGGACTGGCTGATGACAGTCCGGCTGTGGTGCCGGCGGTGGCTCTGGTCAGCCTCGTGGTGGATGTGCCGCAGCTGGATGCGGCACCACGCGGCACGGGCGTGCTGGTGGCCCGTCAGACGCCCGGCGTGCGGGCGAAGGCGTTGACCCACGCCACAGCCAAGTGGCTCTGGCTTGCCGACCGGGCGGGCCCTGGAAGCCATGTGCTGCGCCTGTCCTTCGGTCGCGGCGCAGCTGACGATGCGACGGCACAACAGTCCGACGCGGACCTCTACCAGGCTGCCCTGCAGGATGCATCGGTGCTCCTTGGAGTCGATATCCAGCAGACGGACGTCGTTGACTGGGATGTGGTGCGCTGGACCAACGCACTGCCGCACGCCACGCTAGGACACCGGGACCGTGTCGCGCGTATCCGCGCTGCCGCGGGCTCTGAACGCGGGCTGGAAATCACCGGTGCGTGGCTCGCGGGTACGGGGCTGGTAGCGGTGATCGACAATGCCCGCGACCGCGGAGCTGCGCTCGCGAGGCGTCTGCTTGCGAATCACTGACTACCGGGGTTGTGAGATTGATAACCTTCTACCAGCTGTAGAACTCCCCAATTTTTATTTGCCTGTTGACAGGAGCAGACTGGATCCATGAGCGAAAATGCGGGCGACAATCACGTGCAGAGTACCTCCACCAGCCATACCTCGCAGAGCGGTGAGGACGCCGGAACTGACCAGTTCTACACGCTTTGGACGGTCTTCAAAAGGTCAGCAGCCGCTCCGGACGACGGCGCAGCGCTCGAAGCAGCGGTCTCCGAACTGGAGGCCACTGGCGTCAGCGTCCGCGGCTTCTATGATGTTTCTGCCATGCGTGCAGACGCGGACATCATGATCTGGCTTCACGGTTCCCAGGCGGAAGACCTCCAGATGGGCGTCCGCACCCTCCGTCGAACGGCAACCCTTGCCGGCGCCGACATCGCGTGGTCCGCAATGGGCGTACACCGTGACGCCGAGTTCTCCAAGAGTCATTCGCCGGCGTTTGCCCGCGGAGTGGCGCCGGCGGAATGGGTCTGTGTCTACCCCTTCGTACGGTCCTATGAGTGGTACATCCTCCCCACCGAGGAACGCCGGGAAATGCTGTACGACCACGGCATGAAGGGCCGCACGTTCCCCCAGGTGCTGTCCAACACCGTGTCTTCGTTCGCGCTCGGCGACTGGGAGTGGATCCTGGCCCTCGAAGCTCCCGAACTCGTTGATCTGGTGGATCTCATGCGCCATCTGCGCGAAACCGAGGCCAGGCGGCATGTCCGCGAAGAAGTTCCGTTCTACACGGGCCGGCGGATCAGCGCCCGGGAAGTCGCAGAGGTACTCCGATGAGCACGTCCACGTTCCACCCTGTCGACGGCGTCGATGAAAACGGCCGGATGGCACCGAAGAAGTACGACGCCATCGTGCTCGCGTCCTTCGGCGGCCCGGAAGGCCAGGACGACGTCATTCCCTTCCTCCGCAACGTGACCCGCGGCCGCGGCATCCCCGACGAGCGCCTCGAAGAGGTTTCACACCACTACCGGGCCAACGGCGGCATCAGCCCGATCAACCAGCAGAACCGCGAGTTGAAGGCAGCCATGGAGGCGGAGCTCGCCCGCCGCGGCATTGACCTGCCGGTGCTGTGGGGAAACCGGAACTGGGCCCCCTTCATCGCGGACACGCTGAAGGAAGCGTACGACGCCGGTCACCGCCGTATTTTGGCTGTCACCACCAGCGCATACTCCTGCTACTCCAGCTGCCGGCAGTACCGGGAGGACCTCGGTATGGCACTGGTGGAGACAGGACTGGCCGGTCAGCTTGAGGTGGACAAGGTACGCCAGTACTTCGATCACCCCGGCTTCGTGGAGCCCTTCGTCGAGGGAGTCACTCGGGGGCTGAAGTCTGTCCGGGAACGCCTCGCCGCAGACGGCGAGTCCGGCGCGCTGGTGCACATTCTGTTCGCCACCCACTCCATTCCCACCGCTGATGCTGAAGCCGCCGGTCCCCGGAACGACGACGGCGGGCCTGTCCTCGAGGAGGGCGCCTATGTCGCCCAGCACCTTGCCACTGCGCAGGCCGTGCTTGACCGTGTGCCGGGGGCGGCGGACTCCGCGTGGTCGCTTGTGTACCAGTCGCGGTCGGGGGCACCGCACGTGCCCTGGCTGGAACCGGATATCAATGATGCCCTGGGCGATCTTTCGGCGACCGGTGTCAAGGGTGTGGTCATCGTGCCGCTGGGATTCGTGAGTGACCACATGGAGGTTGTCTGGGATCTTGATACCGAGGCGAAGGAAACCTGCGCGGAACTGGGGTTGGTTGCCGAGCGCGTCCCGACCCCGGGCACGCACGCAAAATTTGTCGGCGGCCTCATAGACCTCGTCAGTGAGCGCACCGCGGACAACACCATCATCGAGCGGCCCTCCACCACGGACCTCGGTCCTTGGTATGACGTCTGCCGGCCCAACTGCTGTGCAAACCGCAGGGGAGAGAAGCCCACGGTTGCCGGTGCGGATTCCACCCTCGGGCTCCCGGGAGCAGACCAGGCATGAACTCCGCTGTCCGGGTAGGGACCCGTGCCAGTGCGCTCGCGCTGACACAGACCACGACGGTCGCGGAATCGCTCGCCGGCCTGGGCGGATTCGATTACGAGCTCGTGCGCGTCAGCACCACCGGCGACGTCAACCGGGCGTCCCTGTCACAGATCGGCGGCACGGGCGTCTTCGTCGCGGCCCTGCGTGAGGCACTGCTCGATGACACCTGCGATGTCGCGGTCCACTCCCTCAAGGATCTCCCGACCGGCGAAGCCGAAGGGCTTACTGTTGCGGCTGTCCCTGCACGCGCCGATATCCGGGACGCGCTGTGTGCCCGCGACGGACTGACGCTGGCCGGGCTACCCGAAGGCGCCAGCGTGGGAACCGGCTCCCCCCGACGGGCTGCACAGCTCAGGGCTGCCCGCCCTGACCTCTCCATCATCGATATCCGCGGCAACGTGGACACCCGCCTGGCACGCGTCGCCGGACTGGTGGATGGCGGACCGGGTGACCTCGATGCCGTGGTGCTGGCAGCTGCGGGCCTGACGCGCCTTGGCCGTCAGGGACTCATCACGGAGTACCTGGCGCCCGAGCTGATGCTGCCCGCGCCCGGCCAGGGCGCGCTGGCTGTCGAGTGCCGGTCCGACGACGCCGGTGCCTCCGTCTTCGCCCAGGCTCTTCAACACTATGATCACCTGCCTACCAGACTGGCCGTCACCGCCGAGCGGGCAGTCCTGCGCAGGCTCGAAGCCGGCTGCACGGCGCCTATCGGCGCCCATGCAACAGTGGCCGATGATCTGCTGACCCTCGAGGCTGTGGTGTGCAGCGCGGACGGCAGCCGTTTGCTGCGCCGAACAGAACGCACAGCGGACCTTACAGTGAATGGAGCAGCCGCCGCCGGCGTCGTGCTGGCCGAAGAACTCCTCGCCAACGGAGCGGCGGAGATTGCCGGGCTCAGCGCGGATCTATGACCGGCTGTCTCACTGCCGGTGACCTTTCAGGGCTGACCGTCGCGCTTCTTCGGAGTGCGGATCGGGGTGCCGCGATGGCAGCGGAACTGAACAGACGGGGAGCGAAGGTGCTGTTTGCTCCGCTGATCGACTGGGAACTGCCGGCGGACACCACCGAGCTGGACCGGTTCCTGAATACCGCAGATTCCTACGACTGGCTGGTAATCACGAGCGTCACCACCGTGCGCGTTCTGGCGCAGCGGGCACGCATTCGGAGGGTGTCCCTGTCATCGCTCGTCGGTTCCGCGAGGGTAGCCGCAGTTGGAGCCGCCACGGGCGCTGCGCTTTCAGAACTAGGCGTGACGGTTCAGCTGACCCCGGGGAAGGACCAGTCTGCTGAAGGACTCCTGGCAGAACTGCCTGCGCAGCCGGCCAGAGCCCTGCTGCCGCAATCGGATCTGGCAGACGACACGCTCCGGGCAGGCTTGGCCGGCCGCGGCTGGACGATCGATGCCGTGACCGCCTACGTCACCGTCGATTATCCTGCTGCCGCCGATCGGCGGGTCGGTGCCGTGAGCGACGACGTCAGCCACGACCCGGTCAGCGGCAACCCCTGCCAGGCGGCAGGAACGATCACGCAGCAGGACCTGTTGGGTGACCTTCGGCAGGGACGGATCGACGTCGTCGTTCTTACCTCACCCAGCATTGCGGCCCGGCTGCATGCCATGATGGAAACGCTGCCGGATACCGTGGCCACGGTGGCCATCGGGCGCCGGACGGAGCGGGATGCATCAGCGCTGGGAATGCGGATCGACGCAACAGCTTCCGTCCCCAGTCCCGCAGGAATTGCAGATGCGGTTCGCACCGCCGTCGTCAATCATCGGAAGAGGAATTAACGCATGAGCTTCCCTGAACACCGGCCCCGCCGGCTGCGCTCCACTCCGGCAATCCGCCGGTTGACGGCGGAGAACCGGCTCAGTCCGGCAGAGCTGGTTCTGCCGGCATTTATCCGTGAAGGACTGACTGAGCCGGTCCCCATCAGCTCAATGCCGGGAGTGGTCCAGCACAGTTCGGACACCCTGAAACGCGCTGCCGTGGAAGCCGTCGAGCTCGGCGTGGGCGGCATCATGCTCTTCGGCATCCCCGCGCATCGTGATGCGACCGGAAGCGCGGGGATCGACCCCGACGGTGTCCTGAACCGGGCCATCGCCGATGTGCGCTCTGAAGTCGGGGATTCACTCGTCATCATGAGCGACGTATGCCTCGACGAGTTCACTGACCACGGCCACTGCGGCGTGCTGGCGGCCGACGGTGCCGTGGACAACGACGCCACGCTGGAGCTCTATGCGCAGATGGCGGTCGCCCAGGCCGAAGCCGGTGCGCACATGCTCGGCCCGTCCGGGATGATGGACGGCCAGGTGGGTGTCATCCGCCGCGCGCTTGACGCCGCCGGCCATCAGGAGACCTCCGTGCTGGCCTATGCGGCCAAGTATGCTTCCGCCTTCTACGGCCCGTTCCGTGAGGCCGTGGACTCGCAGCTGACCGGTGACCGCCGGACCTACCAGATGGATGCGGCCAACCGCCGTGAAGCGCTCCGCGAGGTGCAGCTGGACCTCGCGGAAGGCGCAGACCTGGTGATGGTCAAACCGGCAATGAGCTATCTCGACATCGTCGCGGACGTGGCAGCGATGTCACCCGTGCCGGTTGCCGCGTACCAGATCTCGGGGGAGTACGCCATGATCGAGGCGGCTGCCGCGAACGGCTGGATCGACCGTCGTCGTTCCATCGAGGAGTCGGTCCTCGGGATCAAACGGGCCGGCGCGCAGATCATCCTCACCTACTGGGCAACCGAACTGGCCACCTGGCTGAAGGAGTGCAAGTAAATGACACAGTCCGAAGATCTTTTCGCCCGGGCGCAGACCCTCATGCCCGGCGGAGTGAATTCGCCGGTGCGGGCCTTCGGCTCCGTGGGCGGCACCCCCCGCTTCCTCGTATCGGCTCAGGGACCCTATGTGACCGACGCCGACGGACGCCGGTACGTTGACCTGGTCTGCTCCTGGGGACCTGCGCTGCTTGGGCATGCCCACCCTGCGGTTCTGGACGCAGTCCACCAGGCTGCTGATCGCGGACTGTCCTTCGGCGCATCCACGCCGGCCGAAGCGGACCTGGCCCAGTTGGTCCGGGACCGGGTGTCCGCCGTCGAACGCATCCGCATGGTTTCCACCGGCACCGAAGCGACCATGACCGCCGTCCGCCTGGCGCGCGGTTTCACCGGCCGCAACCTCATCGTGAAGTTCGCGGGCTGCTACCACGGACACCTCGACGGCCTGCTGGCCGCCGCTGGATCAGGGGTGGCAACGCTGGCCCTGCCGGGTTCCGCGGGCGTGACCGATGCGACGGCTGCCGAGACCCTCGTGCTGCCGTACAACGACGTCGAGGCAGTCGAAGCCGCATTTGCCGAGCACGGAGCTTCCATCGCCGCCGTCATTACCGAAGCTGCTCCGGCCAACATGGGCGTCGTTGAACCCGCACCCGGCTTCAACGCGGCCCTGTCGCGAATCACTGCCGAGTACGGTTCGCTCTTCATCATGGACGAGGTCCTCACCGGCTTCCGGGTGGGTGCGGGCGGCTATTGGGGGCTCACCGGCGAGAGTGAGGGGTGGGTCCCGGACCTGCTGACCTTCGGCAAGGTGATCGGCGGCGGGCTTCCTGCCGCCGCCCTCGGTGGCCGGGCGGACGTGATGGAATACCTCGCGCCGCTGGGACCGGTCTATCAGGCGGGCACACTGTCCGGCAACCCGCTGGCGATGGCAGCAGGTGTTGCCCAGCTCACCCACGCAACCGATGAGGTCTACCGGCACATTGATGCCCGTTCCCTGGAGCTGTCCGCCGCGGTATCGGAGGAACTGTCCCGGACCGGCGTCGACCATTCCGTCCAGCGTGCCGGGAATCTGTTCAGCATCGCCTTCGGGACGTCCGAGCGGGGTGTGGTGAACTACGCCGACGCCCAGGCGCAGGAGACGTTCCGGTACGCGCCGTTCTTCCACTCCATGCTTGAATCCGGCATCTACCTCCCGCCGTCGGTGTTCGAGGCGTGGTTCCTTTCCTCAGCCCACGACGACGCCGCCATGGAACACATCGTGTCGGCGTTGCCGGCCGCCGCGCGCGCCGCGGCCGCCGCAGGGGCAACACCCCCGGGCGTATAGGTTCTCCCTCCGGTTACCATCGCCGGGCACGGAAATGGCCGGTTCCCCAGAGGGGACCGGCCATTCCTGTTCTGCGATACGTTCCGGGAAGTACGGGAGCTTCGGGGCCTAGAAGGCGGGAGCTACGTCTCCGCTCGGCCAGGTCTCCTCGATGTACTGCTTGACCTCCGGGGAGTGCAGCAGCTCTTCGAGCTTGGCAATCCGCGCATCGCCCTCGGAGGAGGTGTTCCATGCGAGGAAGTTCGCATACGGGTTGCTGTCGACGGACTCCACGATCAGGGCATTCTCCGTGCTGAGGCCCGCGTCCAGGATGTAGTTTCCGTTGATGATGGCAAGGTCAACGGTGGGATCCTGCAGATCATTGAGCAGCAGCTCCGGCTGATTCTCGATGAACTCCAGACCCTTGGGGTTCTGCTCCTCGGTCAGGGACAGGACGGAAGCATCGGCTTCGATGTTCTCCAGCACGCCGGCTTCCTGCATGAGCGTGAGGGCGCGCGCCTGGTTGGAGGGGTCATTGGTGATGGCTATGCGGCCGCCGTCGGGGATGGCCGAGACGTCGTCGTGCTTTTCGGAGAAGGCCGCGTAGGGCTCAATATGTACGCCCTCGCCATGCGCGAACTCATAGCCCTGGCTCTCGACCTGGCTCTCGAAGTAAGGCAGGTGCTGGAAGTAGTTGGCATCCAGGTCGCCCTCGCTCAGTGCGATGTTGGGGGTGGTGTAGTCGTCGAACTCCTGGATTTCCAGCTCGATGCCCGTCCCCTCGGCGAGGTTGTCCCGGACGAACTCCAGAATCTGGGCGTGGGGTACAGGGCTCGCGCCGACGGTGACCGTTGCCGGGCTCGCGGGGTCGAGGGTTTCGACGGCGGCGGCCGGAGCGCTGTCGCCCGCTCCGCAGGCTGAGAGGGTAAGAAGTGCGGCCAGTCCGGCGGCTGCCAGCGAAAACTGCTTACGCATGTTCGGTGCGTTCCTTTCGTAGTACCGGCGGCCGATGGTACCCGGGCGCCGGATTCAAGACGGCTGGCGGCTACCGGCCGTCGTCGGCCACGCCTGGGAAGCGCGGCAAGTTGTGGGTAAGAAGAAGGTCGAGGGCAGGGTCAGACTCCGACGACGCTCGTGGCGTCTTCCCGCCGGACGCGCCTGCTGCGGCGGGCACCGGCCGTGGCCGCGGTGCGGTGGTCCACCCGCTGTGCAAGCCGGTCGCCGATGAGCTGGATGATCTGCACGATGGCGACAATGATCACGATGATGACCACCATCACTGTCGTGTCGAACCGCTGCAGGCCATAGTTGTAGGCCAGCCTGCCCAGACCACCGCCGCCGATGATTCCGGCCATCGCCGAGTACCCCACAAGAGTGACGAGCGTTGTGGTGAATGCAGCGATCAGGGACGGGAGGGCCTCGGCGATCATGACTTTGGTGATGACCTGAAGGCGGGTTGAGCCCATGACCAGGGCGGCGTCGATTTTGCCTGAAGATACGTCGCGCAGGCTCGTTTCCACGAGGCGGGCGAAGAACGGTATGGCTCCGATGCTCAGCGAAACCGAGGCGGCGACCGGGCCGATCGAAGATCCGGTCAGGAAGCGGGCCAGCGGAATCAGGGACACCATGAGGATCGCGAAGGGAATGGACCGTGTGATGTTCACGACCACATCGCTCACCACGCGGTTGGTGACCGGCATTGGCCGCAGGCCTCCCGGGCTGCTGGTATGCAGGAAGATGCCGAGCGGAAGTCCGATCAGCAGGGTGAAGAAGCCCGAGATGCCGATCATCTGGAGGGTTGCGAGGAACTCCTCCGGCAGTGCTTCGGTGATCCCCGGGTTCTCGAAGAGATTATCGAGGACGTTCATGCCGCTACCTCCACGTGTACGCCGGCGCCTTCCAGATAGGCGGTAATTTCGCTGAGGGGCCTTGGAGAATCAACCTCGACGCGGAGCCTGCCGAAGCGGGATCCTCCGAGCGTCTCCACCGTTCCGGCAATGACGTTCACGCTGGCATCAAAACGCCGGGTCAGTTCGGAGAGGACAGGCGCTGAAGCGCTCTCGCCGACCAGCAGCAGCTCCAGCTCCGGTAGGGCTGCGTTCGCGGTGCTGGAGGGCAGTGGCATCAGGGACTTGCCCAGGGACCCGGTGCGGTCACCGACAACGTTCTGAAGGGGACCGTGCTCGATGATCCGGCCGCGCTCAAGCAGGGACACCGAGTCGCAGATCCGCTTCACGACGTGCATCTCATGCGTAATGACCAGGACCGTCAGGTTCAGCGTGTGCGTGAGGTTGCGGATGAGCGCGAGGATGTCCTCAGTGGTGGTGGGGTCAAGCGCCGAGGTCGGCTCGTCGCACAGCAGCACGTCGGGATCGGACGCCAGCGCCCGGGCGATTCCTACGCGCTGCTTCTGGCCGCCGGAGAGCTGGGAGGGGTACGCGTCCGCGAATTCCGTGAGACCGACCAGGGAGAGCAGCTCAGCGACCTTGCGCGCGATTTCCGCCTTCGGCGTCTTCACCAGTTCCAGAGGATGCGCAATATTCTGGGCGGCCGTCCTCGAGTCCATGAGGTTGGCGTGCTGGAAAACCATGCCGATACGACGCCTCGCCGTGCGGACTTCCGAGTCCTTGACGCGTGTCAGCTCGCGTCCATCAATGACGACCGAGCCGGATGAAGGGCGGTCAAGAAGGGTCAGGCATCGGACAAGAGTCGATTTGCCGGCGCCGGAGTGTCCCACAATGCCGTGAATTGAACCCTTGGGCACTGAAAGGGTGACGTCGTCCAGGGCCGTAACGGTTCGCTCGCCCTGGCGGTAGGTTTTGCGCAGGTTGGTGACTGTAATCATTGGTCCTCATGCTGTCTGGGGATCCGCAGGATCTTCTCCGGATCCGCTGCTCCGGCGAGCAGGGAAGAAGCATCGGTCAGCGCGCTGTTCGGGTGGAAATAACGGCCCGCAGTCGCCCGGGAATCGGCCGTGACGGGCGCGCAGTGATGCCCTGTAATTCTGGCACGAATGAAAGATTCGACTGATATTTAGTGCTGAGAATCACGGTGGACGCGCCGTCGTCGTATTTATGCGGTTCGGATCGAAGAATGTGCGCCGGTCCGCTGAGTGTGACCAGGTCAACGTGGTTGCCATCAATCCGGTGCACTCACGACGCGATCGCCGGCCAGCGACCTTCAACCACGGCCTCCGGATTGCTGTGGCGGAGGTATTCCTGAAAGCTTTCCGCCTGCCGGAGAGCCCAGGTCATCTGGAACTCGTGCAGGTCCGGGGCAGTCCTGCGCAGTTGTGGGAACCGCTCTGCCAGGACCGCTCCCACGCCGAGAGTCGCCAGGACATCGGCGGCCGAGGTGTGCGCGTTCTCCAGTGGGACACCGTAGTGCGCGCACATGGCAGTGAGCGTCCTCTTTCCGGGCCGGTACCGGTCTGCGTGCTTGTCCATCACATACGGGTCCAGTACCGGAAACGGGTCGGGAGTGTGAACGCCATGCCGCAGACCCTCACGTGCGAGGACCGTGAAGTCATAGCGGGCGTTGAAAGCGAGCACGGGAATTCTTTCGCGGAAGAATCCGCTGAGGACGCCGGCAATCTGGCTCACCACGTTGGCAGCAGGGGACCCGCATGCCTGCGCCGTCCGGGTGGCAATTCCATGAACGGCGGTGGCCTCGGCCGGTATGTCCACACCGGGGTTGGCCAGCCACTCATGCTGCTCCAGAACTGCGCCGTGTCCATCGACGAGGATGACAGAGGCGGTCACGATACGTGCTGTGAGCGGATCGCGGCCGGTCGTTTCAAGATCGAAGGCCGCCCGGGGAAACATGTGCCAACTGTTCATGGCTCAGACGCTATCCGCGGGCTCTGACAATTCCGTTTCTGCTGTCCATGGACACCGGGGCACGTCCCGGCTGCCGTGTGCTTGTCGATAGTCTGGGTTGGTGCACGAGAAGGGTCTGGACTATGAAGAGGCGGTTCTGGGCGTCGTCAGCATGATCCCTCCAGGAAAGGTGCTGACGTATGGCGATATCGCCGAGATTCTTGAGAAGGGCGGCCCGCGTCAGGTCGGATCGGTCATGTCGCGGGGCAGTGCCGATCTGCCGTGGTGGCGCGTTCTCCGTGCCGACGGCAGGCCGCCGCTCGGATTGGAAGCTACCGCCGTCGGGCACTATATCGACGAATCGACGGCGCTGCGCCCCGTGGCCGGACGCAGTCAAGGGGTTGGCGGTTCCACTGGGCGCAGGGTCGATCTGCAGAAGTCCCGGTGGAACCCTGAGCCGGCTGAGCAGGCCTCACTTCAGCGCATCCACGCCGCCTTTCACGCTGGCGTTCACGCTGGCGAAGGCGGTTTGTCCGGATTGTCGGGGCCGGATGATGGGGTGTAACCATGAGTAGCTTCCCGCGCGCCGCCACCGCTTTCATGCCCCCCGCTGAGCTGCGGTTGCCCGCAAACGCTGCGGAGGCCATGCCGGGCCCGACCCTCAGCGCGGAACAACAGCATGTGCTCGCCCTGGGGACGGGAGCAGGTCCCGTGCTGGTCCTTGGTGGTCCGGGAACCGGCAAGACGCAGTTGCTGGTTGAGACAGCGGTCAGCCGGGTTCTTGACTCAGGTGTGGAACCTCACCGGATCCTCATCATGGCGCCCACCAGGCTGGCAGCATCACGCCTTCGGGATGAAATGACGTCCCGGCTGGACCGCAGTGTGAGCGCGCCGCCGGCGCGCACCTGGTCGTCCTATGCGTTCGATCTCATCCGGCGGGCCCGTGTGGAAGGGTTGCTGCCGGAGTTGACTCGTGCCCCCCGACTGCTCTCCGGCGCGGAACAGGACCTGATTATCAAGGAACTCCTTGAGGGCCACCGCCTGTCGGGTCAGCTGGAGGCCCGATGGCCGGATGGGTTGCGGCTCGCACTCGGAACCAGGGGGTTCAGGCAGGAAATCAGGGAGCTCTTCGACCGTGTCAGCGAGTATAGCCTGCACGCCGATGAACTGGCTGACCTCGGGCGCAGGTTCGATCGCCCTGAATGGGTCGCCGCAGCGGCCCTCTATAGCGAGTACCGGGACGTCCTGGACCTCCGGATGCCGGAAGCGTTTGATCCCGCCGGAATCCTGACCGCCGCTCGGGGCATCCTCGAGACCAATCCCGGGTTCTGTGCCGAGGAACGCAGCAAATACTCCCTCATCCTGATCGATGACTATCAGGAATCCAACACTGCCATGCACGCGCTGTGCGGCGTTCTTGCCGAGGGGAAAGACTCGCTGATCACCTCCTGCCCCGACACCGCAGTCCAGGGTTTTCGTGGTGCGCGTCCCGAGCTTGCCGCACGGTTGCACGAGGTGCTCGGTGGTGTCCACACCGTGCAGCTGACCACCTCCCACCGCCTGTCGGGGATACTGGCATCGGGCTGGGCATCGGTTGCTGCGAGGACGCCTGTGGGCGGCACACCGGTGGGCTACCGCAGGCTCATGGCACCGGGTCGGGTTCCTTCAGCCGAGGCTGCGGAGGCCGCTGACAATCCAGCAGGCGGATCGCTCTCCGTTCACGTGGTTGACTCAGGATTCCACGAGCAGCGCTACGTTGCGCAGCGAATCCTGGAAGCACACGTGGAAGACGAGCGGAGCTTTGACCAGATCGCCGTCATCACGAGGACGGGCACGCAGGTTGCAGAGCTTCAGCGATACCTCGCCAGCCAGGACATCCCGGTCAGTGTCCCGCCGGCCGAGCGCGCTATCCGCGATGAACCGGCCGTCCGGCCCTTACTGGATATCCTTGCCGCCGTGACGGGCGTGAGGCAGCTTGACGCCGAATTAGCCGTTTCACTCATGACGTCCCGGATCGGCGGGGCTGGGCCGCTCGAGATTCGCCGCCTGCGCCAGCTGCTCAGGCAGGAGGAACGGCTGGAAGGGGGAGTAAGGGACTCTGACCAGCTGATTGTCGATCTCCTGAGTGAGTCTTCGCTCGATGACCCCAGGGCGCAGCTCCGCCCCGCCCGCCGGCTTCATGCGATGCTGAGTGCTGGCCGTGAGGCGCTGCAGGATGAGGCAAGCACGCCGGAAACAGTGCTGTGGGCTGTGTGGTCCGCTTCCAGGCTCTCCTCCCGGTGGGAAGAGGCAGCAGTCCAACAGGGAGTCTCAGCCGCACGCGCGGACCGCGATCTTGATGCCGTCGTCGCACTGTTTCAGACGGCCGAGCGCTACGTTGACCAAATGCCCGGGGCACCCACAACCGGTTTCCTGGAGTACCTGCTGAGCCAGGAGCTCCCGATGGACACGCTCGCAGCACGGGCACAGAAGGGTGCCGCCGTCGCGGTCATGACACCGGCCGCTGCAGCCGGGCGCCAATGGCCGGTAGTGATCGTGGCTGGAGTGCAGGAGGGGGTATGGCCCAACCTGCGGATCAGGGGGGAGCTGCTTGGCTCCGGGGATCTGGTGGCGCTCCTGGAACACGGTCGGAATTTCCGGTACCACCGTGATCCGCTTTCCCTCATGCAGTTGACGCGGGCCGACGAGCTGCGAAGTTTCTCAGCAGCGATCAGCCGTGCATCCGAGGAGCTGGTCTGCGTTGCAGTTTCATCGGAAGATCAGCAGCCCTCTTCCTTCCTCGATATCCTCGACCCGCTGCCGCCGGGCACGTATGAGCGCCCGCGTACGGAGGTGAAGCGTCCATTGACCCTGCGTGCGCT
This sequence comes from Arthrobacter tumbae, assembly GCF_016907495.1. NCBI lineage: Bacteria > Bacillati > Actinomycetota > Actinomycetes > Micrococcales > Micrococcaceae > Arthrobacter > Arthrobacter tumbae. The sequence continues at coordinate 389,399 of NZ_JAFBCC010000001.1, read as the reverse complement.
GGTTGCAGAGCTGCGGAAGTACGCCCAGCAGCCTGAACGTCATGCCGGCACCGCTTTGGAAGCCGTCCGGCACCTCGGACAAATGATGCTGCACGAGCCGCGGGTTCCCGGCGCAGATCCCGCGCAGTGGTGGGGCCTGGCGGGGCTCTCCTCCGTGGAACCGGTCATTCCCCTTGATGCCGTCATACCCGTCTCGCCTTCGAAGGTGGAAGCGGTACTGGCCTCGCCTTTGAATTGGTTTGTCTCGGCGGCGGGAGGGGAAAGGCCCACTGACTTCGCCAGGTCACTGGGAACGCTCGTCCACTCCATCGCACAGGACATGCCGGACGCCACGGGAAATCAGTATGTCGCGGAACTGGTCCGTCGCTGGCCCACCCTTGGAATGAAGGATACCTGGGAGACCAAAGCGGACCTGCGGCGTGCTGAGGACATGGTGAGGAAGCTGGGCGCGTACCTCGTGGAGATGAGGAAGTCCGGCCGCTCACTGGCCGGCACCGAGGTGAGCTTCAAGGTTGACCTTCCCGTTATGGTTGACGGCGTCGAGCGGCAGGCTCGCCTCCGCGGCCAGGTCGACCGCCTTGAGATCACTCATGACGGCGGCCTTTACATTGTGGATCTCAAGACAGGTAAGAACGCTCCGAAGGACCCCGATGTGCCGGCCCACCCGCAGCTTGCCGCGTACCAGGTCGCCGCCGCTGCAGGCGGGCTCAGCGCGTCTGACAACCCTGATATGGCTCCAGAACCCGCGGGCACGCGGGCGCTGGGAGGAGCCGCGCTCGTACATCTGGGCACAGGTGCCAAGTCTCCCAAGGTGCAGGACCAACCCGCTCTAGGACCAGAGGACACCTGGCCCCACGAGATGATTGAGCAGGCTGCCGGCCTGATGTCGGCAGCCGAATTCGATACCGTCCATGATCCGAGCCGGTCAGCTTACGGGGGAGGCGGATGCCGGCTCCCGGAAATCTGCCCGCTGTGCGTTGAGGGAAGGCAGGTCACCGAATGAGCCTGGAAACGGCACGCCACGGTGCGGCGGACACTGCAGCGGCGGACACTGCGCCGGCGGATACTGCGCCGGTGTTCTCTGCGGAAGCACTGGCGCAGCTGCTCGCAGGCGAGGCCGGTGCGGACATCCTTTACCCAACCGAAGAGCAGCGGCGCATCATCGAAGCGCCGCTGCAGCCGCTGCTGGTTATCGCCGGCGCAGGGTCGGGGAAGACCAAGACCATGGCCGACCGCGTGGTGTGGCTCGTCGCGAACGGTCTGGCCAGGCCGGATCAGATCCTTGGCGTTACCTTCACCCGGAAGGCTGCCGGCGAGCTTGCTGCCCGTATCCGGCAGCAACTCCAGGCGTTGTACCAAGCTCAGGGAGAGCGAGCTCTCCAATCAGGAGAGGACCGGCTGGAACCCACCATTTCGACCTATCACTCCTACGCGAACGGAATCGTGCAGGACTACGGTCTACGCCTCGGTGTTGAGCGCGATGCCGTCATGCTTGGCACAGCACAGTCCTGGCAGCTGGCCGGCAGGATCGTTGAATCCTACCGGGGGCCGTGGGAGCACCTGTCAGCGGCGAGGACAACGCTGACGGGAGCTGTTCTCACCATGGCTTCGGAGTGTGCCGAACACCTCGTTGATCCTGCGGCAGTAAGGATGGCGCTGCTCGAACAGATTGACTCAGTAGCAGCCCGTCCCTACCTGCTCGGAAAACCAAAACCGGCCACGCAGGGTGCACGGGATCTGTTGAATAAACTGCGAACCCGTGTCACTGTCACTGAACTGGTGGAACAGTACGCAGCAGCGAAACATCAGGGCGGGCAGCTTGACTACGGTGACCTCGTGTCGCTGGCCGCCCGCATCGTCAGCGAAGTGCCGCAGGCCGTCGATGCTGAACGGCAGAAATACGCGGTTGTCCTCCTCGATGAGTTCCAGGACACCTCGCACGCACAGATGGTTCTTTTCGCCAGGTTGTTCGGTGACGGTCGGGCGGTGACAGCTGTGGGAGATCCGCACCAGTCCATCTACGGGTTCCGCGGAGCCTCGGCCGGTCAGCTGGGGACGTTCAGGTCGCGGTTCCCGGTGCACACCGGCACTGGGCTGGAGCCTGCGCCCATGGTCAATCTTTCGGTGGCGTGGCGGAACTCCACCAGCATCCTTGCGGCAGCCAATGCAGTGGCTGATCCGCTCAACGTCCCGCCTCCATGGCTGGGCCCACAGCACCAGCTCAAGGTTCCCGCCTTGGTGGCGAGGCCGAAGGCACCGCTGGGAGAGGTGTATGTTGCGCGCTACCGCAGCGAAAGCGCTGCTGCTTCGCAGGACCCGTCCGCACCGGACAATCCGCAGGCCACCGAGGCTGCTGCGTTGAGCCGCATTATTGAGGCGCAGCGGCGGCGGTACTTCGACCTGAACGACGACGGCAAGCCGCTGCGCCCCACCATCGCCGTTCTCTGCCGCGGGCGGCGGCAATTCGAGCCGTTACGCCAGGAATTGCAATCGCTGGGCATACCGGTCCAGGTCGTCGGACTGGGAGGACTTCTCCGCACGCCGGAGATCATCGAGATTCTCTCCGTGCTGCGGGTCCTCGGGGATCCTGAACGGTCCGATGCCATGCTGCGGCTCCTCGCCGGAGCACGCTGGCGCCTCGGCAGCGCTGACCTGTCGGCTCTCGGTGACTGGGCACGACAACTGGCTTACGATCGGGACCTGCGGATGAGCCAGCTCCGGGCGGACACCGCGAAGCAACACGGGTCGAAAGGCACCGCACCCCAGGGCGATGTTCCGGGTGCGGCTGAAGCTGGGCCTGAGCAGCCGCCCTTGCCAGCGGAAGACGCGGAGCCGGCCAGCCTCGTTGACGCCGTCGACCACCTTCCACCAGCCCGCTGGGTCTCGGGCGGCGGGCGCAGTCTTTCGGAAACGGGAAGGGAGCGTCTGATACTCCTGCGGGACGAACTGCGCGGGCTGCGTCAGTCAGTGGGAGATGACCTTCATACCCTTATCGGTGAGATCGAGCAGACACTCCTGCTGGATATCGAGCTGGCAGCCAAGCCCGGAGTGAGCGTGCATGAGGCCAGGCGCAATCTCGACGCCTTCGTAGACGCCGTCAGCGGGTTCGTCTCGACGTCGGACCGAATCGACCTTCAGGCCTTCCTTGCCTGGCTGGAAGCCGCTGACGCTGAAGAGGACGGATTGCCTGTCACCGCACTGGAGACAAGCAGGGAGGCAGTCCAGCTGCTCACAGTGCACGCTGCCAAAGGCCTCGAATGGGACGTGGTGCTGGTGCCGGGCATGAATGAGGGCTCGTTTCCCAGCGGAACCGGATCGCGCTGGAGTTCCGGGGACGCTTCGGTGCCGTGGCCGCTGCGCGGTGACGCCGCCGAGCTGCCGCAATGGGACTGGGACCAGCCCGACCAGAAGTCCTGGCTCGACAGCGAGAAACTCTTCGCTGAGGACGCCCTGACCCACACCGAACGCGAGGAACGGCGGCTCGCCTACGTGGCACTCACACGTGCCCGTCACGTTCTGGTCTGTTCGTCGTCGGCATGGGGAGGAGGGCGGTCCAAACCGACGGCGCCGTCTCGCTATCTCGAACGGCTTCGGGAGCTCGCGACGGCCGGCGAGCCGGGCTACCGGGAACTGGCATGGATCGAAGACGGTGCAGTGGGTGCTGACAATCCTGCCCGTGCGCAAAGCGACAGGGCGGCCTGGCCCATCGACCCGCTTCGCCAGCGCCGCGGTGTCATGGAACAGGCCGCCGCGGCCGTTCGGGCAGCCGCGGATGAACTGCGCCACCGTCCCGGCCCTGGACTGGGTGCCGGAAGTACCGACTCGCCGGGACGCTGGAACGAGGAGGTCCGCAAGGCACTCGTGCGGCAGCAGCACAGGTCTGTCTCCCCACCGGTTGAACTTCCCACCCACATCTCGGCTTCCCTGATGGTCGAGCTCACCGAGGACAGCACCGCCGTCGCACGGCGGCTGCGACGGCCTGTGCCACGGCGACCGGGTGCTGCAGCCCGGCGCGGCACGGCGTTCCATGCCTGGATCGAGGAATTTTACGGAACAACGGGAATGCTTGATCTGGGGGAGTTCCCAGGCGCCGCCGACTCCTTCGTGGACGACGGACTGAGGCTCGAGCAGCTCACCGAAACATTCCGGAAGTCGACCTGGGCGCAGCGGGTCCCGTACGGCATCGAAGTGCCCGTGGAAACACGCGTTGGGTCAGTCGTTGTCCGCGGCCGGATTGACGCGGTCTTTCAGGACGACGACGGCACCTGGGACCTCATCGACTGGAAGACCGGGCGGCCGCCCGCCCCGGTGGACCGGGAAGCGAAAGCAATCCAGCTGGCCGTGTACCGGCTGGCATGGTCACGTCTGATGAACGTCCCGCTCTCTGGTGTTCGGGCAGCGTTCTACTACGCAGCGGAAGACCAGCTGGTTCGGCCACACGACCTCGCCGACAGCGAGGCATTAAAAGGCATTGTGCGAAGGGCCACGGGAATGGACCCTGGCGGTTAGGGGCGCGGAATGACGGGAAGGGCGGACGTTTCGAGATTCTCCTGGTCCTGGGGGTCCGCAATCACAGCTTCGTCTCCCTCTTCTGTGGAGTCGTCATCTTCACCCCTGGCAGCCAAAGCTGCTTCCTCGGCGGCGAGGTCAGCTGAGAGTGAGCCCATCATCTCTTCGGCTTCGCTGATCATGCCGTCGTCCCCGAGGGCAAGTCCGCGAACCATCCACTGCGCCAGGGCAAATTCGGCTGCCAGTGCGGCGCGGCGCAAGAGGTGTTCGTCCGCTGCATCCGGACGGGAGCTCACATAGGCCTCGTGCACCTCGTCGGCGAACCGGGTGTCCTGCGTTGCGGAAAGCCAGGCGAAGTCATCCGCGGGGTCTCCGACGGAAAGGTCCGTCCACCCCGTCACCGCACAGACCCGGCCTGCTGCAAGGAGCAGGTTGTCTTCATGGATATCGCCGTGAATCACGGTGGGATTGAACCGCCAGAGTGAGACATCCTCCAGCGCGTGCTCCCACCGGCGCAGCAGATCCGACGGGATCCTGCCGGTGGTAGCGGCCTGATCCAGCTCGTTGAGCCGGCGCTGCCGCACTTCGTTCGCTTCATAGGCAGGCAGATCGGCTTCGCTGACGAGCGTCCTCGGCAGTTCATGAACGGCAGCGATCGCCCGGCCGATTTCCCGGGCGAGTTCACGACCACCCGCCGCGAGCTCGTCAAGAGAGCGCGTTGATCCTTCAATGTGGGAGTAAACGAAGGTGCGAAGGTCGCCGAGCCTCACGGTGCCCGCAACGTGGGGAATGAGGAACGGGAGTTCCGCACGGACAGCGGGCGTGAATGCGCGCAGTACCTGCAGCTCCGTCTCCAGCCGCATGCTGGCCTCGGCGTGCCGTGGTGCACGGACGCGCCACTGCTTGCCGGCGTCATCGATCAGCAGGGCTGACTCGAAGTCGGCCGGATCGTCGGGGGCGCTGGAGACGCCGGTCGGGGCGAGACCCGGCACGGCCGCGCTGGCAAGGGCCGCAAGTTCCATCGGTGAGCGTTTCACACCATCAACCGTAAGCGCGCGAGGGCTCCGGCTCGAATGTCCCGCAACGGCGAGTCGCCGCTCACTCCCACTATTCCTCCAGAAAAGCCCTTTGGAATGTATTTTTGTGGGTGCGGGACCGTACCGTAGAAATATGACCCACGCCGTCGGCATGCAGCCAGCCGGAATCGCAAGCCTCCCTCCACTCGGATCCCTGCCACTGGCACGTGGCACGGCGGACCGCGGCTCAACCTTCCGCATCACCCCGGATCTCTTCGATAAGTTATGGGACCGGCCGGATACCCGCATCCTGCACCTTGCCCGCAAGCGCGCTCCTGTTCGCAACGGCAGGCTGGTCCTGAGCCCTGCTGCGGAAGTGGAGCGCCCGAAAAACGCTGTCTACCTGGGCAGCACGGTGGAAACAACGGTTGATATGGCGGCGGGCACACACGTTGTGCTGGTGGAGCATGAAGACGTTCAGCCCGCGCTCGCGGCTGACGAGGACTGGGTCGGATTACGGGACGCCGCGGCGGGTCTGCCGGCGCAGGAATCCGGGTTGTTCGTGGAGGCAGTGGCCATCTCCAACTGGCACGCCACCCATACTCACTGCCCCCGCTGCGGGCACCCCACAGAACCTATCGACGGCGGTTGGGTGAGGCGGTGCTCTGCGGATGAAAGCCTGCACTACCCCCGCACTGATCCGGCCATCATTGTCACGGTGACGGACGAGGAAGACCGGCTGCTGCTTGGCTCCTCCGCTGCATGGCCCGAGAACCGGTTCTCAACGCTCGCAGGGTTTGTTGAACCCGGGGAATCGCTGGAGGCGGCAGTTGTGCGTGAGGTCGAGGAAGAATCAGGAATAGTGGTCCACTCGCCCACCTACCTCGGCTCACAGCCCTGGCCGTTCCCTGCGTCGTTGATGCTTGGGTTCACGGCGAAGGCAGCACATGCACTTCCCGTGCCTGACGGCGTCGAGATCAGGGACGTGCGCTGGTTCAGCAGGGAAGAATTGTTCACCGGTCTGAAGGAGGAGCGGTTGTCCGTGGCATCCGGTGCTTCCATTGCACGCGCACTCATCGAACACTGGTACGGCGGTCCCCTGGAGGAAGAGCCGTCCGCCGGGAGACCATAGTGGACGGTTCGGTCGAAGAAAAGATCCTCGCCGGCCTTGACGAAGAACAACGGGCCGTGGCCTCCCAACTGAGCGGCCCGCTGTGCGTTCTCGCAGGAGCCGGAACAGGCAAGACACGCGCCATCACGCACCGCATCGCCTACGGGGTGCACACAGGCGTGTATAAGCCCCAGCAGGTCCTTGCAGTGACCTTCACCGCGAGGGCTGCCGCCGAGATGCGCACCCGTCTCCGCGATCTCGGAGCGCAGGGAGTTCAGGCACGCACCTTTCACGCCGCAGCACTTCGGCAGTTGCAGTACTTCTGGCCCCAGGCTGTCGGCGGAACCCTGCCGGCGCTTGTCGATCACAAGGCACAACTCATCGCCGAAGCCTCGCGGCGGTTGAGGTTGAGCACGGACCGCGCCACAATCCGCGATCTTGCTGCTGAGATCGAGTGGGCCAAAGTATCCATGCTCACACCGGATACCTATGTCGAGTCCGCGAACGGCCGGGCGGAACCGGCAGGCATGGATGCCACAACCGTGGCCCGCCTGTTCAGTGCCTACGAAGACCTCAAAGTGGACCGCAACGTCATCGACTTCGAGGACGTGCTGCTTATCACCGTCGGCATCCTGCAGGAAGACCCGAAGGTGGCAGCAACAGTGCGCGCGCAATACCGTCACTTCGTGGTGGACGAATACCAGGACGTTTCGCCGCTTCAACAGCGGCTCCTCGATCTGTGGCTGGGCGAGCGAGAAGAGCTCTGTGTCGTCGGCGATGCCAGCCAGACCATCTACTCGTTCACCGGTGCCACCAGCGCGCACCTCCTGAATTTCACCGGCAGGTACAAGCAGGCAGAGGTCATCAAGCTCGTTCGCGACTACCGCTCCACACCACAGGTCGTCAACCTCGCCAACTCTCTGCTCGCGGCGCGCACGGCGGAAGCTGGTCGCCGTGGCGGGACGGGCACGTGGGCCACGCCGCTTCAACTCATTGCACAGCGCCCGCCCGGCCCAACCCCCACCTTCACGGAATGCAGCGATGACGAGGCTGAGGCTGCGGACGTCACCCGCCGGATCGCCCGCCTGCTCAGCGACGGTGTGCCCGCAAGCGAAATCGCGATCCTCTACCGGACCAACGGCCAGTCCGGCTCCTATGAGCAGGCGCTCGCCGCCGCGGGAATCGGCTACCAGCTTCGGGGGGCCGAGCGGTTCTTCGCCCGGCGGGAAGTGCGCGACAGCCTGCTGCAGCTGCGTGCTGCAGCCCGCGCAGCAACAGATGACGACGTCCCCCAGCTGGTACGCGATGTCCTTGCGTCCCTCGGATACACCCGCGAAGCGCCGCAGAGCTCGGGCGCGGTGCGGGAGAAGTGGGAATCACTCGCTGCGCTGGTATCCCTTGCCGACGAGCTTCACCAGGCCCGCTCCGCGCAGGGCTTCACGCTGCAGGATTTTGTCGCCGAGCTCGAAGAGCGGGCAGCCGCTCAACACGCTCCCACCGTTCAGGGTGTGACGCTTGCATCGCTTCACTCGGCGAAGGGCCTTGAGTGGGATTCGGTGTTCCTTGTGGGGTTGAGCGAGGGGTTGATGCCGATCTCCTTCGCAGATACTCCTGATGGGGTCGATGAGGAACGCCGCCTCCTCTATGTCGGTATCACACGGGCGCGCAAGCACCTCGGCCTGTCCTGGTCCACGTCCCGTACCCCGGGAGGCAGGGCGTCACGCAAGCCGTCCAGGTTCCTGGATGGTCTTCGTCCGGATTCCGGCGGCACGCGCTCTTTCCGGCAACCCACGCCCCGTCGTGAGCGCAAGGTATCGGCGCCCGCACACTGCCGCACGTGCGGCAAGGTGCTGGGTTCGGGTGCAGAACGAAAGATTGGGCGCTGCAGTGAGTGCCCGGCGAACTACAGCGAGGAGACGTTTGAGGCACTACGGGAATGGCGTCTGCACGCCGCGCGTGAAACAGACGTCCCTGCCTTTGTCGTCTTCACAGATGCAACGCTGGTAGCCATCGCAGAAGCCCGCCCCGACTCACTGGAGAAGCTCGCGCAACTCGCGGGGGTGGGGCCGGCCAAATTGGACCGCTACGGAGAGTCGGTGCTGAGTGTCCTTGCACAAAGGGCCTAGCGGCCCTCACGGTCGGCGGGAACCTGGCGTGAGGCCCGTCAGCGCCTCGGATTCCGAACCTTATCCGGTGGAAGTGCGCCGCTCGGCCCGTCGCCGCAGAACCGTCAGCGTGGACCTTCGCGACGGCGTGGCGGTCGTTTCGATTCCAGCCACTTTCACCGCAGGACAGGAAAAGCAGTGGGTTGAAAGGATGGTAGCCAAGCTGCACGCGAAGTCCATCCAGCCCACACACTCGGACACCGGACTGGGCGAGCGCGCTGCAGAGCTGTCGGCTCGATTCCTGGGAGGACGTGGAGCGCCCAACAGCATCCGGTGGGTGACCAATCAGAATTCGCGGTGGGGATCGGCCACGCCCGTAGCCCGCGCCATTCGACTGTCCCACAAACTGCAGGGAATGCCGGACTGGGTCGTGGACTACGTGATCCTGCATGAGATGGCTCACCTGATCGAGCCCTCGCACAACGCGACCTTCTGGGCCCTTTTGAAGAGCTACCCACACACAGAAACCGCCAAGGCATTTCTGCTGGGCGCCGCTTACGCGGCGGATCACGGCCTCAGCGGACGTTAGCGCCCACTATCGAAACTGACCAGAACCGATGGAAGGGCTGACGGCAGGCACTCTGATCACTCAGCGGGCATCGTCGCCCTTGCCTGTCGGGCCGTTATCGCCGTCCTCTGCGTCAGGCCCGTCTGTCGGGCCGGTATCGCCGTCAGTCCCGTCCGTCGTTGTCGGTTCTTCACCCCCCGGGGACTCAAACCCGCCAGCCAACAGCTTCTCGAGCGCTGCATCGACGTCAGCGTCGGCGGATTCGGCCAGTTGGCGCCGCTTGCTGAAACCTGCTGGATCATCGAGGTCTTCCGGCGTTGGCAGCAAATCCGGGTGCTGCCAGATCGCATCCCGCCCGTCGATTCCGCGCTCCTGACGCACCTGGTCCCACAGTGCTGCGGCGTCGCGGAGCCGTCGGGGACGCAGTTCCAGGCCGACAAGCGACGCAAAGGCGTTTTCCGCCGGCCCCCCTGTGGCCCGGCGGCGCCGAACCACTTCGCGCAGCGCGATCGATGAATCGAGATTGGCGGTAGCGGCTGCGGTGAGTTCATCGACCCAGCCTTCAACGAGCGCGAGCGTCGTTTCCAGGCGGGCGAGCGCAGTATCCTGTGCAGGTGTGCGCTCGGGCATGAAAACACCCTCGGACAGCGCACTCTGCAGTGACTCGGGGTTCGACGGGTCGATGTCCCGGGCGACTTCCTCGATCTTCGACATGTCGATATGGATGCCGCGCGCATAGCTCTCGATCGCCCCGAGAAGGTGCCCGGTCAGCCATGGCACCTGCGTGAAAAGCCGGACGTGGGCGGCTTCCCGGACGGCAAGGAACAGCCGAACGTCATACTCGGAGATGTCCAGGCCCTGTCCGAACGCGGCGACGTTGGCAGGAAGGAGCGCCATGCTGTTCTCCGCCAGCGGTATGCCGATGTCCGTCGAACTCACGACATCGCGGGACAATGCGCCGACGGCCTGCCCCAACTGCATGCCGAACATGGCGCCGCCCATGTTCTGAAGCATTGACGTGGCTCCGCCCATCATGGACTTCATCTCTTCCGGCATCTGTTCGGTGATCGCGTTGGAGAGGGCGAGAGCGATGCTGGTGGCCACGGGTTCAGTCAGCCGCTTCCAGGTTGCCATTGTTGCCTCGACCCACTCCGCACGGGACCACGCCCTGCCAAGGAGCGCGGTGGACGGGAAATCGGTCACTGGATCCAGCCACATCTCAGCGAGCCGCAACGCATCGTCGACCTCGCGCTGGTCCTTGCTGCCCACCGACGGGTCACCTCCGGTCGCAGCGGCGCGCCGAGCCTGATCCCTGGCCATCGTCCAGTTCACGGGTCCTTCAGACTGCGCGGAGAACATGGCCTGGACCTGCTGCATCATCATCGCCATGGCCTGGGGATCATTGGGCAGCCCGGCTGCCTTGGCAATCTCCTGCGGGTTCATGCCCTGCATGTTGCCGCCCATCAAGCGTTCGAGCATCTCGGAAAGCGGATCCTTGGGAGTGTCGTCGTCGTTGTTCGACGGATTGGAGCTCATCGATACCACCGGTCCTTGGTCGAAACTTGGTCGGATTGTGCTCATATGGTGCTTCATCGAAGCAAACCGTGGGGCTTGCAGTTGCCATAGCCGGCCGAAGCAATGGTCAGTCGGGACCTCAAACGTTACCGGCAGGCCCCAGACTTGTCCCGCACGCCCTGCATGAGTTCGCTCTAGGCAAAGCGCATTCACGCGGATGCGATGAGCGCATGGCGGGCTTGTACGCTTGGGATGTGATGCCCTGTCACCCCGCGCGCCGGGGTGAACTGCGGCGCCCTCAATAATTTAAAGGTGAAACCGTTGACCCAGCCGCTTTCCCAGGACATCAGCCGGCCAAAGCACGACGCCGTGAAAAGGGACCCCCGCTTTACCGTCATGTCGGTATCGGGGCTGCTCGCGCTGGGCCTCGGAGCGGCCGCTGTCCTGTTACCGTCTCCCTACGTTGTCGAGTCGCCCGGTCCCACCTTCAACACCATCGGTCAGATCAACGGGGAACCGCTGATCACCGTCGAAGGCAGGGAAACCTATCCGACCGACGGGGCACTGGATCTGACAACCGTTTTCGTGGCTGGAGGCCCAGGGCAGACCATCAGCGTTTTCGACGCCTTCCGCGCCTGGGCGGATCCTGCGCAGGCGGTCACGCCCCGCGAATTGGTCTACCCGCCGGACGTCTCGGAGTCTGACATTGAGGAGCAGAACGCCGAGGCGATGACATCCTCGCAGGAATCTGCAGTGGCGGCCGCGCTTGCCCACCTTGAGATCCCCTACGGGGAAACGCTCTCGGTCGTAGGCTTCGCGCCGGATTCGGCTGCTGAAGGCATCCTTGAGGAAGGCGACCAACTCACCCGTATCGATGGCGAGACGATCGAGTCGCTGGAGCCGTTGAAGGAAGCGTTGAATGCGGCGGCCGGAGAAGGCGTTGAGATCACGGTGACGCGGAACGGTGCAACGGTGGTGGAGTCCGTGGAGCCCCTGCTGGGGGAGTCCGGAGACTATCAGCTCGGTGTTTTCCTGATGTCCGAGTTCCAGTTCCCGTTTGAGGTGGACATCGCCCTGAACAATGTCGGCGGTCCGTCAGCCGGAACGATGTTCGCTCTCGGGATCGTCGACACGCTGACGGAGGGGCAGCTCACCGGCGGGAGGCACTTCGCCGGAACCGGAACGATTGACTCATCCGGCGCCGTCGGCCCCATCGGAGGGATCCGCCAGAAGCTGGCCGGCGCGCGTGACGCGGGTGCCGAGGTATTTCTCGCGCCGGCGGCAAACTGCACTGAAGTAGTCGGCCATATTCCGGACGGTCTTCGGGTGGTCCGTGTCGAAACCCTCGAGGACGCGGTCACGGCTGTCCGGACGCTGGGAGAAGGGAATGACGACGGCGCGCAGCTCGCAACGTGTGAGGACCCCGCCTAACAGGCAAGGTCAGATTGGACACGATTGAGAAACGATTCCGGGGTACTACCGTCCGGGCGGAACTGAATTGTGTGGGCCGGACGTGCACAGGGCAGAATAAACAACAGTGAACCGTGCGCCACTGCGCACTAGCACTCCCGTACCCCCAAGGATGAGGTAATAGTGACATCCGGACCTGACCGGCCGTTCGGCAGCAGACCAAGCCAGCCGTCTTCCTCCCCACCCCGGCGGCGTGGACCGCTGGTACCGACCCTGATCGTTCTCGGTCTGCTCGTCGTCGGCTTCGTGTATTTCTCCCAGGTTTATGCCGATGTGCTCTGGTACAACCAGCTGGGCTTCCTCGAGGTGTTCGTCACCGAGAACCTCTCGCGGATCGGCCTGTTCGTGGCGGCCTTCCTGCTCATGGGTGCCAGCGTCTACTTCAGCCTGCGCATCGCCTACCGTTCACGGCCCATCTACGCTCCTGACAGCAGTGTCCAGGACAATCTGAACCGCTATCAGGCCCAGCTTGAACCGATCCGCAGACTCCTCATGATCGGCATCCCCGTCGTGCTGGGCGCATTCGCCGGAACGGCAGCGTCGTCACAGTGGGAACGGATGCTCCTGTTCTTCAATTCGGAGCCTTTCGGAGAAACCGATCCGGAGTTCGGGCTGGACATCGGGTTTTACGTCTTCACCCTGCCGTTCCTGAGCTTCCTGCTCGGGTTCCTGGTGAGCGTCATCGTCATCAGCGCTATTGCCGGCGTGCTTACGCACTATCTGTACGGAGGCATCCGCCTTGAGGAGAAGGGGCTCTTCACAAGCAAGGCCGCCCGGACGCACATCGCGGTCCTGGCTGCCCTCTTCCTGATCCTGCAGGGCGTCAATTACTGGCTGGACCGGTATTCCACCGTCATCAGCAGCGACGGCAAATGGGCCGGAGCGCTGTACACCGATGTCAACGCCGTCATCCCCACCAAAGCGATCCTCGCCGCGGCCGCTGTCATCGTCGCGGTCCTCTTCATTGTTTCCGCCGTGATCGGCCGGTGGCGCCTGCCCGTGATCGGCACGGCCATGCTGGTCATCACGGCCATTCTCGCGGGCGGCGTGTATCCCTGGGTCATCCAGCGCTTCCAGGTTGTTCCGTCGGAGTTCAGCCGTGAAGAGCCGTTCATCGAGCGCAACATGGAGATGACGCGCGCGGCCTACGGCCTGGATGAAGTGCAGGTCAATGACTATGGGGTGGACGAAGTTCCTCAGGAGGGAGCGTTGAACGAAGACGGCGAGACCACGGCCAACATCCGGTTGCTGGACCCCAACCTTGTGAGCGACGCGTTCAGCCAGCTCCAGCAGTTCCGCCAGTACTACCAGTTCCCCGAGATCCTGAACGTTGACCGCTATGAGATCGACGGTGAGATCGAGGACACCGTTATTGCAGTACGTGAGCTGAACACGGCCGGCGTACCCGATGGCTGGATCAACGAGCACGTCTACTACACGCACGGCTACGGTGTCGTGGCAGCGGCCGGTTCAACGGTGGAACCCGACGGACGCCCCGAGTTCATCCAGTCAGGCATCCCGTCCACAGGCCTGCTGGGGGATGAGAGCACGTTCGAGCCGCGTATTTACTTCGGTGAGGAATCACCGGAATACTCGATCGTCGGTGCTCCCGACGGCGCCACACCACTTGAAATCGACCGCCCCCAGACAGAGGAATCCGACCAGGAAGCGCGGAGCACGTTTGTCGGCGACGGCGGACCGCAGGTGGGCAACTTCTTCAACCGACTGGTGTACGCACTGAAGTTCCAGTCCACGGACCTGCTCCTGTCGGACCAGGTAACGGGTGAATCCCAGATCCTGTATGACCGTGATCCGGTTGACCGTGTGGAGAAGGTTGCCCCGTACCTCACACTGGACAGCAACACCTACCCGGCCATCGTTGACGGCCGCGTCAAGTGGATTATCGACGGTTACACGACTACGTCCGACTACCCGTACTCGACCCAGCAGGAACTGCAGTCAGCCACCGTCGATTCCCTCACCGCGGAAGGAGTCGCCACCGCCCTGCCTGCTGAGCAGGTCAACTACATCCGGAACGCTGTCAAGGCTACGGTCGACGCCTATGACGGCTCGGTGGACCTGTATGCCTGGGATGATCAGGACCCGATCCTGAAGGCGTGGCAGAAGGTGTATCCGACGTCACTGCAACCGTTCAGCGAAATGTCAGCTGATCTCATGGCGCATGTGCGGTACCCGGAGGATCTTTTCAAGGTCCAGCGCGAGCTGCTTGCCCGTTACCATGTGATGGAAACCCAGCCCTTCTACAGCAACAACCAGGCCTGGGCGGTGCCGGATGATCCGACGCTGGAAGAAGGCGAACAGGACGTCAAGCAGCCCCCGTTCTACCTCTCACTCCAGATGCCCGACCAGGAGTCGGCAAGCTTCTCGCTCACCACTCCGTTCATTCCTTTTGTGCCGGAGGGCCAGGAGTCGCGCAATATCCTCTATGGATTCCTCGCGGCGGACGGTGACGCCGGTACCGGTGAGCCCGGTGTCAAGGCGGAAACCTACGGGACTCTGCGGCTACTCGATTCGTCCGGTCAGGACTCGGCTGTGGGACCGGGTCAGGCGGCGAACCTGTTCAACTCGGATACCGAGGTTTCGCAGGAGCTGAACCTGCTGCGCCAGGGCGCCTCCGAAGTGATCAGCGGTAACCTCCTCACGCTGCCCATCGGCGGCGGCATCGCCTATGTGCAGCCGGTGTACGTGCAGTCCTCGGGCGACTCATCCTTCCCCGTCCTGCGGCGTGTACTGGTGAGCTTCGGGGAACAGGTCGGCTTTGCGCCTACCCTGGACGAAGCGCTTGACCAGGTGTTCCAGGGAGATTCCGGCGCAGTAACCGGAGACAGCGAGAATGTCGGCGAGACCCCTGATGACCCGGCCGCGCCGCCGGCATCCGAGGAACCGACCGCGGAGCCCACCGAAGCGCCCACCACCCCGGTGGAACCGGGCACTGGCGATCCGGCAGCAGATCTGCGCGCGGCACTGGAGGAAGCCAACGCGGCGATCCAGGAAGGGCAGACCGCCCTCGCGGAGGGAGACTTCGCAGTCTACGGCGAGGCACAGGAGCGGCTCGACCAGGCACTGCAGCGCGCACTGGATGCCGAGACGCGTCTCTCTGAAGCGTCTGGAGGAGCCACCGAATAAGGCAACCGGGTCCCGATTTGGGATCCACCCCCGCGGCGGGTAGAGTAGGTATTACGCCGCGGGGTGGAGCAGTTCGGTAGCTCGCTGGGCTCATAACCCAGAGGTCGCAAGTTCAAATCTTGCCCCCGCAACAAGATGACGAAGGTCCCGAAAGCCAGGCTTCCGGGACCTTCGTCATTCCCGCATTGCTGTCGCCTTTTGCGCATGCAGCTCACCTAAACTGTGTTCATGATCGATCAGGGCGCGGTGGGCGGGGACAAGGAGCGGGGGGAGACAGCGCTCCAGCGTGTTGACCGGAACTGGCTCGAAATACTGCAGGAACTTCGTGTCCTCCAGACCGGTATCCAGATCCTCACCGGCTTCCTGCTCACACTCCCGTTCCAGTCCCGCTTCACGGAACTGGATTCATTTCAGATCGCGGTATACCTCGTGCTCGTCGTGTTGTCCGCTCTCATCACGGCACTGCTGCTCGGCACGGTGATCCTGCACCGAACCTTTTTCCGATTGCGCATCAAAGAGGCACTGGTGCGCCATGCGCACCGGATCCTGCGTACCACGATGGTCCTCGTGGCCCTCGTCCTGGTCGGTACAACCGGTCTGATTTTCGACATCGTGCTGGACCGGACAGCGGGAACCGTGAGCGCAATCGGTCTCTCCGTGACCATCCTCGCGCTGTGGGTCGCTGTGCCGCAGGTGCTCAAACGACGGTCGATGAAGGCGGTCAGTCGCGGCGAAGGTCCTGATATGCGCTGAGCGCCCGGTCCCGCGAGGCTTTCAGATCCAGCAGCGGAGCGGGATAACCGGCAGGTAATTCCGTCCACGGTTCGTGGACATTCTGCGCGGCGCGCAACTCCGGAACCCATCGACGAAGGTAACCGCCGTCGGAGTCAAACTTCTTGCTCTGGGTGACCGGGTTGAAGATCCGGAAGTAGGGTGCGGCGTCGGCTCCTGAGCCGGCCACCCACTGCCAGTTCGCTGCGTTGTTCGCCGGATCCGCATCGACCAGCGTGTCCCAGAACCACTGCTCGCCCACACGCCAGTCCACCATCATGTTCTTCACCAGGAATGAGCCGACCGCCATGCGCACCCGGTTGTGCATCCAGCCGGTATCCCAGAGCTGGCGCATTCCTGCATCGATCAAGGGGAACCCCGTGCGCCCGTAGTGCCAGGCGTCAAGTTCGTCGGGGTCCGGCTGCTGCCAGGGAAAGGCATTGAACTGCGGCCGGTAGTTTTCCGTCGCCAGCTGGGGCTGGTGGTACAGCAGCTGCCAGCAGAACTCGCGCCAGCCGAGTTCCTGTGTGAAGACAGTGAGATCTCCCGAGGTGGTGGATGTGGATCCGGCATGCGCGAACTGCCACACCTGAAATGGACTGATCTCGCCGAACCGAAGGTGCGGAGAGAGGCGGCTGGTTCCTTCGACGTCAGGCAGCTGCCGGGCTTCGGCGTATCCGTCAACGGTGTCGGTTACGAAGCGTTTGAGGAGCGCCTGCCCTGTCTGTTCTCCGGGCGTCCAGGTCTGTCTGAGGCCGCCCGCCCAGTCAACCGGGCCAGGCAAGAGGTGCCACTCGTCCAGGTCCTCTGAGTCGATTCCTGGACCGCTCAGCACAGGCGGCACATCGAGGGGCTCCCGCGGTGCCGGCCGATTCCGGCATGCCCGCCAGAAGGGGGTGAAGACTTTGTACGGGGAGCCGCTCCCAGTAGTCACTTCCCAGGGTTCGAACAGCAGGTTCGCCTGAAAGCTGTGCACCTGGTACCCCTCATCACCGAGAGAAGCCTTGAGAGCGGCGTCGATGTTCCTCTCGGCGAGCACATACCGGCGATTCCAGAAGACCGCATCCGCTCCGCACTCTGTGAGGAGCTGGGGGATGACATCTGCTGCGCGACCTGATCGGAACACCAGCGGAATCCCCCGCTCCTGAAGGGCGCGCTGGAGCGCTGACAGCGAGTGATGGAGCCACCAACGGCTGGCACTGCCCAAGGGCCGAATACCCTCACTCACCTCATCACGCACATAACAGACGACGACGTCGCCTCGCTCGGCAGCAGCGTGCAGGGCAGGATTGTCGGCGATGCGCAGGTCGTCGCGGAGCCACACCAGAGTCAGGGCCATAGGGCCAATCTACCGGCGCTCTGCTGCGGCCGACGAGCCGTTAACGGGAACGGCGGCGGTCCGAAGCCTGAACCGCCGCCGTATCGCCAGTGCTGAATCAGTACTTGGGGCTGTCCTCGCCCTGCTCAATGGCAGAGGGGGCACTGGCGCCGGAGCCACCTGACTTCAGTGCGGCGAGGCGCGCCTCAATCTCACTCTGTTCGCCGAGGTCCTCGAGACTTTCGAACTGTGAGTCGAGGCTTGAGTTTGCCAATTCCGCCTGGCCGAGAACGCGGGCCTCCTCCCGGCGGATCTTCTCCTCGAAGCGCCCCACCTCGCTGGTCGGATCCATGAAGTCGATGCTCTTCATCGCATCATGCACCTGCGCCTGTGCTGCCGCTGTGCGCGAGCGCGCAATGAGTTCATCGCGCTTGCTGGTCAGTTCGTTGAGCTTGCCCTTCATCTGGTTCAGCCCGGTCTTGAGCTTTTCGACGATCTCGGTCTGCGATGCGATGGTGGGCTCAGCGCCCTTAGCCTCGTTCTCTGCAGTGATCTGACGCTGGATGGCGACCTTGGCCAAATTGTCGAACTTCTCCGCATCCGGGGCGTCGCCCGAGGTACGGTACTCGTCAGCTTTCTTCGATGCCGCCAGCGCCTTGTTGCCCCAGTTGCGGGCGTTCTCGCGGTCCTCGTTGTAGTCCTCCTGCAGCATGCGCAGGTTGCCGATGGTTTGCGCTACTGCGCTCTCGGCTTCGGCGATGCTGTTCGAATAGTCGCGGACCATCTGGTCGAGCATCTTCTGCGGGTCTTCCGCCTGATCCAGCATCGCGTTGATGTTGGCCTTCGCCAGTGTCGCGATACGTCCGAAAATTGATTGCTTTACCATTGGATACCTTTCGATCTTCCTGAGTAGTTCACTGCCTGTTGAGGTCGCTCACCTAAAAATCTCCGAAGCCGCCCCCGAAGTCACCGAATCCGCCGCCGCCGGCATCGAAACCACCGAATCCGCCGCCGCCGAACATTCCGGCATCGCCACCTCCGCTGAATCCGCCACCGCCGCCGCCGAAGAGTCCGCCGCCGTGTCCGCCGCCGTTGAGAATGGACCCGATCAAAATGCCGCCGAGCAGGGCGCCGCCCATGCCGTCCCCACGGCCGCCGAACATACCGCCGCCCCCGAAGCCGCCCATACGTCCACCGAAGCCATCCACATCACTTTGCGCGATCTGGCCGGCCTGCTCGGCAAGCGCGACAGCCTGCTGGGCATGGGAGAGCGCCGTCACCGGGTCATCGGTCTGGACGCCCATCGCATACTCAAGGTTGCGCTCCGCCTCCGCCAACCGGGTCCGGGCTTCGCTGCCCACACCCCCGCGGCGGGCGCGAATGTAGTCCGCCGTTCCGGAAATCCGTGACTGGGCGGCCATGATGGTGTGCTGCAGGCTTTCCCGTGCCCTGCGGGTCTGTTCGGCGTGGTCTCGGACACCACCGATCGCGGAGTCCAGTTGCGTGTGCGCTGTCTCGACTCGCTGAAGGAGCACGACGGGGTCGATTTTGCCCGACGCGATCTCCCGCTTCACCGATTCCAGCGCCGCTGTTGTGCCCGCTACGGGACCGGCGAGTTCGGGATTGGAACCGGCAGCAACCATGGCCTGCGCCTGCGCGACGTCCTGGGCCGTATCCGAAACAGCTTGTTCCATTTCACGTTCGGCAGTGTCCAGTTCCGTGGCGCGGCGATCGATGGCTTCCAGCAGGACCTTGGTCTGGTGGCCGCCTTCTTCGGCGGCGCGGACGGCGACGACGGCGGCACCGGTGTTGCCCTCGGACAGATGCCTTTGTGCCGTGGAAGCGGCATTGTCGACGAATTGCAGCCGTTCACGCGCCTGGACCACGTTGTCCTCGATCTGCGAGGTTGCCGAGGCAGCGTACCGCCCCTGGAGCTCCCGCAAAGTCCGTTCAGCCGCGTTCAACCGGGTCTTGACATCGCCCGCGGAGGCCTGTGCCTCTGCCAGGGCCTGCGGGGCGTTGCGTTCAAGCATTCGCAGGGCATCGAAGTCCGCCTTGTGTTCCTGCAGGCTGGCGTTAACCGACTCACAGCGGCGGATGATGTCGCCAAGCCATTTACGCTGATCCTCTTCAGTATCCGGGATGTGGTCATCAAGCTGCTGCTGAAGTTTAAACGACTCGCTCATATGGGCCTTTGCCGCCGTGATGTCCGCGGCGAACGGCTTGACTGCCTCATCGCCGTACTGGGCCTGAGCGAAGCCGACTTCCTGTTCACTCGACTTGATCGCGTCGTCGGCGGCTATCAGCAGGCTTCCTGCACGAAGCCGCAGGTCTTCCACGCTCAGTGAAGCCAACGGATCCAGCACCTGACCGTCGGCACCCCGGCCCGGTCCGAACTCGATCTCCGACGGGTGCTGGTTCTGCTCCTGAGCGACCGGCTTCCGGCGCTTGGACCGGAGATAGAAGTACCCGCCCACACCAGCGAGAACCAGCAGCCCTCCGATGAAGAGGACTGAACCTCCACCACCGTCAGCGGACGTTTCAGCAGCACTGACGGTTCCGCCGTCGAGAACCTGCGCGATGGCTGTGGTGGCCGCGATCGCAGCGCCGTCCCAGTCGCCGTCGGACAGTTCCGGAAGAACCACGGAGTCGTTGATCTCTCTTTCCTGATCGCCGATCGGACTTGAATCGTCCGCAACCAGCCCGGCACGTTCCTGCTCCAAGCCAACCACCATGATCGCGTCGGTAGGGCCGAAGTCGCTGGCTGCTGCGGATTCTTGCGCCCATTGTTCAGCGTCCGACGGGTTGGTGAAGGAGTCAACGTAGGCGACATGGAGCGTGTAGCCGTGCTCAGCCTGCAGCTGCCCGATCGACTGTTCCACCTCCTGCTGCTCAGTGTCAGAGAGGACATCGGCCTGGTCAACCACCGTCTCCGAGCTGAAGTCAACCGGATCCACGGCCCAGGCGGGAGCGGCAGCCACAGGGCTCAACAGGGCGAATGCCCCAACACCCGCGGCGGCGCAGATGCGTGCAATGCTCGACTTCATTCGCAACCCTTCAGCAGTGTCCGCCGGGCGCTCCGGGAACAGGCAAACAGCCGTTGGCAAGGCACAGATCCCCCGGGTTCGCCTGACTGCGATTCTATGGTGCGCTCTGGAGGCAGTCCACCGGCAGGGCTATGCCGCAAGCGAAACCTCGTCGTGAACCGCCATCAGCGGCATGCGGGAGAATGGGAGAAGCGCCCGGACGTCCGGTTGGCTCACAGCCGCCGCACAGGCAACGTCAGTCATGAGCACAGATTGCTTTGCCATAGTTCAGGGAGCATCAGTGAAAGGACAACCGATGACCGAGAACACTAACGGTTCCTACAACGGACCGCTTCCGCCACGGCCGACGAATCCGCCAAGCCACAACCCGAACGTCCCGCCGACGCAGCAGCATCAGCCCCAGTCGCAGCCGTTCACCACGCCTCTCGAGGATTCGCACTATCCGGCCGGGAACGGGCCGGAGACGCAGGCAGCCGGCGGGCACCCGCAGGGAGCTTCCTTCGGTTACGGACCGTATGCCCGTCCAGCGGAACCGGGGAAGAAGCAGCGCGCATCGCGGAAACGCGTCGGAACCGGCACTTTTCTGACCGGCATGCTCGTGGCCGGCCTTCTCGGTGGAGGCGTGGCTGTCGGTGCAGACGCCATCCTTGACACGGGGGACGAGGGATCCAACAGCGGCACCTCCCAGGCCCAGTCGGTTGTGGTGAATGACACCGAAAGCGTCAACGAAATCACCGGCGCAGCCGCCAAAGCCTCGCCCAGCGTCGTGACCATCTCCGTCAACGGCGGCGGTTCCGGCGGATCAGGTTCCGGCATCATCCTCGACGCTGAGGGCCACATCCTCACCAACACGCACGTCGTCACCCTCGGCGGCCAGGTCGCAGACCCTGCTGTCGAAGTACGAACCAATGACGGGCGGGTCTTCCAGGCCCAGGTAGTAGGCACGGATCCGCTCTCAGACCTGGCCGTTATCAAGATCGATGCGCCGGACCTTCAGCCCGCAACTCTCGCTGATTCCTCGGAATTGAACGTCGGTGATGTCGCGATAGCTATCGGAGCACCGCTGGGACTGAGCGGCACCGTGACGGACGGCATCGTCTCTACGCTCAACCGGACGATCAGCGTGCAGTCGTCGGCCGTTCCCGAAGAGCAATCGGATGCTCCGGAACAGGATCCGGGAGACGGGTTCAACTTCCTCCCGCCGGATGGATCCCAGGCGCCGCAGCAGGGGTCCCAGGGCTCCATCTACCTGAATGTGATCCAGACGGATGCCGCCATCAACCAGGGCAACTCCGGGGGAGCGCTGGTTGATTCCCAGGGTCAGATCATCGGAGTCAATGTCGCCATCGCGTCGGCCGGCACGGGGGAGAGCGCCGGCAACATCGGCGTTGGATTCTCCATTCCGATCAACTACGCCCAGCGCATTGCAGAAGAAATCATCGCCAACGGCGAAGCAACGCATGGTTTCCTCGGTGTGGGCGTCGGTGCGGCCGCATCCGGCGATGCAGAGAGCGCCAGCTCATTCTCCGTCGGTGCGCAGGTGCAGTCTGTCGAGCCCGGCAGTCCCGCTGAAACCGCAGGGTTCCAGGAAGGGGACGTCATCACCCGGGTGGGTGAACTGCCGATCGAGGACCCACAGGCCCTCACCGCAGCCATCCGGATGCTCGCCGAAGGACAGTCAACTCAGATCGAACTTGTCCGCGGGGAAGAGGCCCTGACCCTTGATGTGACGGTCGGCCAGTCACCGGCCTGACCCCCTGATAGACGACGCAGCGGCAGCTCCCTATCCGGGGGCTGCCGCTGCGTCATATACCTGCTGTGATCGGGACATGTGTGTGGTTAGCTTGTCTGCGGGCAGCAATGGGCCGCAAGGAAAGGCAGCAATGGACGAGGCAATACCCGCGCTGAATATCGCGGTGTTGGTCAAGCACGTACCGGACACCCAGTTCGACCGTCATCTCAGCGGAGGGCACAACACCACCGACCGCTCGGAAAGCATTCTGTCGGAACTCGACGAGTATGCCCTTGAAGCGGCGCTGCAGCTCGTGGAAGCCCAGGGTGGAGACGGCCACCGTGTCATGGCGGTCACCATGGGACCCCCAGCCGCGGTCAACGCCGTGAAGAAAGCGCTGCAGATCGGTGCACACGAGGGCATCCACCTCTGTGATGATGCCCTCGCCGGCTCGGATGCGTCCGGCACCTCACGCGCCCTCGCTGCCGTCGTCCGCCAGCTGGGCCCTGTGGACCTTGTCCTGACGGGCATGGCCTCCACAGACGGCGAAACCTCCCTTGTTCCCGCGCAGCTGGCAGAGCTGCTGGAGTTGCCGCAGGTCACTTTTGCGTCCACCCTTGAACTCACTCACGACGACGGCGCCCGGCAGCTCATCGCCCGCCGCGAAAGCGACAACGTGGCTGAGACGGTCCGGAGTACCGTGCCCGCTGTGGTTTCCGTGACCGACCAGATCAACGAACCGCGGTATCCGAACTTCAAGGGCATCATGGCAGCCAAGAAAAAGCCGATCGCCACCCTTAGCCTTGCCGACGTCGGGCTGGATGCGTCGGAGGTCGGCTTCAGCGGAGCCTGGACGCGGGTGGAGCAGGCGCAGCAGCGTCCTGCGCGCTCGCAGGGCGTCATCATCACGGACGAGGGCGACGCCGGTCGTCAACTGGTTGATTTCCTCGCCGATCAAAAGCTGCTCTGACCGCAGCCGGAATCAGCGAACCACTTCCCAAGGAGCCCTGGAATGGCACATGTCCTCGTTTACATCGACACGCCCGGTGAGCACCTGCACAAAACCGACCGTGAGCTTTTGACGCTTGCCGGAATGTTGGGAGAGCCGGTCGTTGCCCTGCTTGGAGACCTGACGGACGGAGTTTCCGCAGAACTCGGCGCACACGGTGCCGGCGTGCTGTATCAGCCTGCAGTGGACGGGCTCGGCGAACTGCTCGTGGCGGGCAAAGCGGCTTTCCTCGCAGCAGCAGCCGAAGAAGCAGCAGCTGATGCAGTGCTTCTTGGCAACACGTTCGAGGCCAAGGAGATTGCTGCGCGAGTAGGTATCCGCCTGTCAGCCGGTGTCATCACTGATGCCATTGCAGTGGGTAAGGATTTCAGCGTCACAAAGTCGGTGTTCGCGGGCTCCTACACAGTGAACGCTTCCGTCACAACCGGGCGCCCGATCATCACGGTCAAGGCAAACAGCGTGGAGATCGCAACGCCCCAGAGCGGTTCCATCCCTGAGGTTCGCAGGGTGGACGTCGCGGTACCGGGCGCCGCAGCACGGATTACGGAGCGCTCCGAACGGGCCGCGAGCGGCCGTCCGTCGCTGGATGAGGCACGCATCGTGGTGGCAGGCGGCAGGGGAGTGGACGGCGACTTCGGGCCGATCGAAGATCTTGCCGACGCGCTCGGCGGCGCTGTCGGTGCATCGAGAGCCGCCACGGATGCGGGATGGATCGATCATTCCGCACAGATCGGCCAGACCGGCAAGACGGTCTCCCCGCAGCTGTACGTGTCCGCGGGCATCTCCGGCGCCATCCAGCAGAAGGCCGGCATGCAGACGGCCAAGGTCATCGTTGCGGTGAACAAGGACCCTGACGCCCCGGTCTTCGACATCGCGGACTTCGGCATCGTGGGTGACCTGACTACTGTCCTGCCGCAGGCAACCGCAGAAATCAACAAACGCAGGAGCTGAGCATGCCCATCGTGCCTGAACGGCCGGAAGACGGTGTGAGCCGGGTCCTCTGTTTCGTAGCGCATCCAGATGATGTCGATTTCGGCGCAGCAGGTACGGTTGCGCGGTGGAGCGCGGCCGGCGTCGTCGTTGATTACTGCATCATGACCGATGGCGACGCAGGAGGCTTTTCCGATGAGCATCGTCCGGACATCGTGGACCGGCGTCGGGAGGAACAGCGGGCAGCCGCCCGACTGGTCGGCGTCGAAAACGTACACTTCCTTGGCTACCGGGACGGTTACCTGGAACCCAGCCTGGAACTGGTGGCCGGCGTCGTCGAGCTCATCCGGAACGTGCGGCCGCAGATAGTGCTGTCCATGCACCCTGAGCGGAACTGGGAACGCATCCAGAAGAGCCATCCCGATCACCTCGCATGCGGCGAGGCCGTCACCCGTGCGATTTATCCCGCTGTGGAAAATCCCTATGCTTTCCCCGAGCTTGCTGCGCGGGGGGTGGAAGCCTACCGCGTGCCCTGGCTGTGGTTCTTCGGCGGGCCCACATCGCTGGAGAACCATTTCGTCGATGTGACTGACCATGTGGAAGACAAGATGCGGGCGCTGCGGTTCCACGCCAGCCAGCACCCTGACCTCGACCGGATGGACAGCACTGTTCGTGCGTTCCTGGCGGCTAACGCACAGCGCGGCGATCTTGCGGCGGGCCGAAGCGCCGAGGTGTTCCAGGTGGTCCCGGTCAACACCGACGCGACGATCGCCGGGTTCTGACAGTCCGCCTGCAGGCCCTGACCGCGTTCCCAGCGTGTCCGGTCAGGCGTCGAAGGGAATTTCCACCACGATCGGGAGGGTAGGCGTTTCCGAGCCACCCTCGGGTTCGACAGTGATCGCCAGGCCGCTATACGTTCTGATGCCTTCAATTTCCAGCTCGGTGTGTGCTGCATCTTCGGCATTCATGGTCCCCAGCGACTCCGGGGATGCGCCGTCCGCAGGAAGGCGCCACATCTGGTACACCTTGCCCTCCGGCGGGGCAGGAACACCATCGAGCGTGACGACAGCGGCATCCCTGGATTCCGAGAAAGCGAGGTCAGCGGTACCGGTATCACCGATCGCGACCTGTTCACGTTGGACGTCGCCTGCCTGCAGGACCTGCTCCTGGATGGAGGAAGGCTGCAGGTTCTGCGCCACCGTCACGCCGCCGACCGCCACAACCACAGCAGCCGCTGCTGCAAGCAGCCAGCGTCCGACAGGCGATTGCCTGTGACCGGCAGCGCGTCGTGCAGCCAGCTCATCCCCAGCAGGAGACACGGGGGAAGCAGCGGGAGAGGGCTTTTCGGCCGGCAGATTACCGACGATGCGGGTAAAGAGGTCAGCGGGGGGTTCCTCCTCCTGCGTCGCGTAGGCCTGGGCCAGCGTCTCGCGTGTGGACCGAACCCGCTGGTTGAAGGCCTCGCGGACCTCGGGAGAGGCTTCTGAGATGTAGTCCTCGAGTGTGGTGCGCTCCTCTTCGCTCACAGCATCCAGGGCATACATCTCAGCCCACTCGGCGGCCAGGCCGCCGGCCAGGTCCTGCCGAAGATCATCTGCAAACTGCTTGTTCATTTCCTTGTCCTGCATCTCAGTTCACCCCCAAACATGTTTTCAATCGGATGAGTCCGTCTCTGATTCTCGACTTGATGGTGGGTACCGCCACGCCAAGCTTTTCTGCCACTTCCCGATATGTCAGCCCGCCGTAGTAGGCGAGCCGCACGGACTCCTGCTGTGTCCCGGTCAGGGTCTCCAGGCACCGGACGACGGCTTCGGCTTCCAGCCGCTGCGTTACGGTGTCGACGACGTCGTCATGGTCCTTGACCTGCATGGCTGCGCCGTACCGGGCTTCCCGGTCAGTGGAGCTTTGCTCGGACCGCACCCTGTCCACCGCGCGGCGATGGGCCAGCGTCATCAGCCAGGCCATGGGGCTACCCGCGTCCGCGTTGAACCGGTCCGCCATGTTCCACACCTGCAGGTAGACCTCCTGCGTGGTGTCCTCGCTGAGCTCGGGGTCGATCAGAACGCGTCGTGCCAGGCCGAACACCCTGCGCGAGGTCTGTGCGTAGAACTCCGCGAAGGCGCTTTGGTCCTGCTGGGCGATCCGCGCCAGCAGACCAGCCAGGTCAGGTGCGGCGCCGGAAGACGCGGCGGTCTGGTCACGGTCTGATCCAGCTGGGGTTATCCGGCTCACACGTGGCGTATCCATAGGCTTCAAGCATAAAGCGCCGGGATGGGTATCCCGAACATGATGACCCACGGCGCGGGTCAGGACATCTCGCCCAACTGGCCTTCCGCCCATGCCCGACCGCCGTTTCTGCAGGTTTCCGTGCCCGATCCACTACAACTGATGACATCTCCTATTCGAAGCAGGTCACGCGATGGATGGGTCCCCTGAGTGAGGCGTCACTGGCGAATCGCGACAGCGATCAGGGAGTCGGCGTTGAGGGTGGGCTGGCTACCCAGTTTCTCCAGGAAGCGGTCACGTACGCGTTCCCTGCTCCCGGCGTCGGGGGGTAGCAGGAACCGGTAGCCCGTTCCAAGCACCAAAGCCCAGGCAAGGTCTGAATCGAGCGGGATCTGCAGAGGAGCGACGTGGACTTCGATCGACGTGAAACCGGCCGTCTCGAGAAAGGCCTGCAGCTTCCCGACCGAGGAGATCTGGGCCATTTGCCGAATTGGCTTGGGGACCGGTGCATCGCGCAGGCCGGGCTGCTCTTCGAAGCAGACCTCCTGCAGCAGCGACGCAAACGGTTCGTGGGCGCCTTCCTGCCAGGTGCTGATGGCAAGTTTGCCGCCGCTGCGCAGCTGCGACGCCAGATGCCGCACGCCGTCGGCCATGTCCGGAAGAAAGAAGAGTCCGTAGCAGCAGAGCACAGCATCGTAGGCCTCGTCGGAGGTCCACACGGAAACGTCGGCCTCAGTGAAACTGACCGCGTCCAGGCCCAAAGCGTTAGCCTTCGCCGCCGCCAGCGCCAGGAGCTCGGCGGAGAGGTCCACCGCGTCGATCCGCGCGTCCGGGCCCACAACCTGGGCTGCGGGAATGGTGCTCGCTCCGCTTCCGCAGCAGGCATCCAGCACGCTCTGGCCGACGTGCAGGTCGGCGGCGGCCACCACCGCGTTGCCCATGGTGTTCCAGAGGGCCGGAGCGAACCGCTCGAAGTGCTCAGCGCCGTCGTCGAACAGATTGCCTACGGTGGTCACAAACGGTCCTCCATGATGGATTGGGCCGGCTGCGCGCCCTTGAAGTCCTGCTGACGCCAGGCCTCGTACACCACGATGGACGCCGAGCCGGCCAGGTTGAGCGAACGCCGGGAAGGAAGCATCGGAAGCCGCACCCGCGCCGTGACCGCGGCATGGTTCTTCACTTCGGAAGGCAGCCCGACGGATTCCGGTCCGAAAAGGAGCACGTCGCCTGGACGGTACTGGATATCCGAGTACGTGACTGTGCCCTCGGAGGTGTAGGCGAACAGCCGATCGGGTTGCAGGGCAGCGAGGGCGGAATCCAGATCCGGGTGCACGGTCAGGACGGCGAGGTCGTGGTAATCCAGCCCCGCCCGCCGCAATTTGGAATCCTCCAGGTCAAAGCCCAGCGGCTCGATGAGGTGCAGTTCCGCGCCGGTGACCGCAGCCAGGCGAATGGCATTGCCGGTATTGCCGGGAATCTCGGGAGTGTGGAAGAGGATGCGGAACACTGTGCAATCCTAGCGCCCGGACGCAGCGAGCAAGCGGGCGAGCACCGGCACCTGGACGGTATTGGGCTGGGGTCCCTCGGACAGGAACCGCCGAACCTCGCGAAGCAGCGTTCCGGCGTTGGCCACGTGGACAGAGACGAGAGCGGAACGGTCCAGGGAGGGCGGGTAGTCCACGATCGGTTCGAATGGGTTGTTCTGCCTGCCGTGCAGAGCCAGCCATCCCCGCACATTGCACTCGGGAAACAGATCCTGGACCTTGCGCACCGTTTCCGTGAGCCGCACGTCGCCGGCATGGCGCCCGCGATGACGCAGGCGTTGACCGTCCCACGAATAGTTTCCAGGCGGGGCCAGGAGGGAATCGACGACGGCGATGCGGTACCCCGCCAGCATCGCATGTCCGACGTCGGACCCCCCACCGAACGAAAGCCCGTTGACGAGCCGTGCAGCGGGAAAACCGGGAAGCAGGCTGGTCTCCAGCAGGCGGGCCGTCGCCCGCTCCCCGTCATAGCGCGCGGTGGTGCCCGGGCGCAGCCGGCCGAGGGCGCCGGGCTGGCGGGCAGTGCCGTGGACCTGCTGTTGCGCCAGGGCGAGCGGTAGCGGCGGACTGTGTGTGCCGCCGTCGTAGGCTGGCTCGTACCGCGGGGGTTGTGCATGCGCTTCTGAGGGCGCCGGCGGCGGCTGCCGCCTAGCGCTGGACGCCGCCCGCGCGCCGGGCAACGGGTCTTCGACGCCGAGGGTGCGGTCGTAACGGCGGCGGCGCTCCGGATCGGAAAGCATCTCGTAGGCTACGGCCACCTCATGGAACAGTTCAGCGTTCCCTCCCTGGTCGGGATGAGCTGTCCGGGCAGCTCTGCGGTAGGCATCCTTGATCTGTTTCGCAGTGGCGCTTCTGCTCACCCCGAGCACGGCGTAGAACGTGCGGTCGGGGGCTGCCATAGTGGCCTTTCGTGGCGATTTGGGATCAGGAACGGTGTGCGCAGGTTCCGCGCTTGACTGTAAACGGTGTCGTTCCCTCCGGCAAATGGGCCGATAGCATCAGGAGCATGGCGGGCAAGAGCGAGGTACACAGCGGGTTGGACTGGTACGCAACCGGAAGCGAGCGCGAGGATCACCGCGGGAAGCGCTTCACGGACTGTGACTTCACCGAAATGCGCAGCGAAGGCACCGTCTTCAGCGGCTGCGTTTTCCGCAACGTGAGGTTCAACGTGTCGACCCATGTCAACAGCGCGTTCGACAATTGCCGGTTCGAGCACTGCAACTTCTTCGATGCCACCTTCGAGGGCTGCAAGTTCACGGGCAGCGTCTTCGCAGATTCCTCCCTCAAACCGATCCGGGTGGTGGGCGGCAACTGGTCGTTTGTCTCGTTAGCGGGGGCCGACCTGCAGCGCAGCGCGTTCTCCGAGGTGAATTTCACGGAGGCCGATTTCACCCGTACGGACCTCCGGGACGTGGAGTTCCGGGACTGTCGCCTCACCAGCATTTCCTGGAGCGGCGCCCGGCTGAGAGGTGCTGACCTGCGCGGAAGCACGCTCGAGGGAATTGATGCGGAGAACTTCAACGTCCGGGGTGCCGTCGTCGACGTCTCCCAGGCGCTCGCCGTTGCAGAGGCGCACGGGGCGGTCATCCGTTGAAGCTCGTTGTTGCGCTCAATCCAGTGGCCGGTTCCGGCGCCGGGGCGCGCGCAGCACCGGACATCGTGCGGGGCTTGGAATCGGCTGGGCACACGCTCGATGTGGTGGGCCTGCAGGGACCAGAACAGCTGCGGACCGAACTCGAAAGCGCGCTCACGCGGCATCCGGACGGGCTCGTAGCCGTCGGCGGGGACGGCCTGGTGTCCGTCGCCATCAACGTCCTCGCAGGAACGGGTGTGCCGCTCGGCATCATCCCCGTGGGCACCGGGAACGACATCGCGCGCTCACTTGGCCTGCCGCTGCGCTCTCCGCCGGCCGCGCTCGCAGTTCTGCTGCCCTCGCTGGGGCGGGAGGCACGCCGGATGGACCTGGGGCGGATCACGGCGGCCGGCAGGCAGGACATCTGGTTTGCCGCTGCCTGTTCCGCCGGTCTTGACGCTGTGGTGAATGCCCGGGCCAACCGCTGGGCCCGCCCGCGCGGTCGGGCCAGATACGTACTGGCACTGTTGCGCGAATTGCCGTTCTTCCGCCCCCTGGACTACCGGCTGAGCATCGATGGCGAGGAAGCTGACGTGTCTGCAATGCTCGTCTGC
Source organism: Arthrobacter tumbae (assembly GCF_016907495.1). Classification (NCBI taxonomy): domain Bacteria; kingdom Bacillati; phylum Actinomycetota; class Actinomycetes; order Micrococcales; family Micrococcaceae; genus Arthrobacter; species Arthrobacter tumbae. The sequence continues at coordinate 359,194 of NZ_JAFBCC010000001.1, read as the reverse complement.
GTGTCCAACCTGCGTTCCATCGGCGGCGGCATGCTCATCACTCCGGAAGCAAGGACCGACGACGGGCGGCTGCATGTGCTGGTGGTGGATCCGCTGTCCCGGCTACGGCTCCTGGCGCTGTTCCCGCTGCTCTTCTCCGGCCGGCACGTGGGGCTGCGCGAGGTGCACCTCCGGAGGGCATCCTCGGTTGAGCTTGGGGTGCCGGGCATCGAGCTCTACGCCGACGGCGAGCCCGTCGGAACCGGACCTGTGCGCATCGACGTCGTACCGGGAGCCCTGAACATACTGGCCTGAAGGGCACGCCTTCCATCCGGGGAGCTTGTGTGGCGTGCGCTCGCTAGAGTAGGTGCCGGCGTCGTCAAGGGCCGCCTTACGGGTCAAGAGGGTCAAGGATCGAGAGGGACGGGGAGGCTGGAATGGCATGGAGGGATCGGCCGCTGCCGGCGTGCGCCATTCTGCTTGTCCTTGCACCACTGCTCGCCGGATGCCGGATCGAGGTGCCCGTGTCGCCGGACGCACCTGCATCGGACAGCATGATGACGACGGCGCCGGAGCCCTCCGGCGATGCCTCCGGCGGTTTGTCTGAGTTGCCGCCACTGCCGCGTGCCGACATCGTCGGCAATGACATGACGTTTGACCGTGGAAGCTACATTGAGGAAGCTGACACGGTTGCCTTCTCCGACGGGCTGTCAAGAGCTCCGGGGTGGTCGCAGGAGAAGGTCCTGGTCAACGGCGAGTCCGTGTACGTCAGCGACGCCGGCTGCACTGCGTCACTGCGCTCCACACCGCCGCAGGGCCCACTGGTGGTCAGCGGTAATGACCGGGCCTCCACCGAGGCGCTGTTCCGGTTTCTGGATCCGAGCATCCTGCCGGAGTACCTGGTGACCACTGACTGGTTATGGGGAGCCTCGCCGGCGGAATCGACGGCATCGATCGAGTTCCTGACCTATGTGCAGGACGCTGCGGGAGATCATCCTGCCAGCGCCATATCGTTGCGTCTCTTCGAGGCAACGGGGACCGGGCTGGCCTTCATCATCTCGTGTCCGTCGGACGAGCAACTGACCGCGGCCTCCGTCGAGGTACGCAGCAGCATCTCCGTCGTTCCACCGGGTTAGCGGCTCGTCGCGCGCGTCCAGCGTCCATAGAGGGCAGAGTCGGACTCCAGCAGTGACGCCAACGCCAACCGGTGGAGCTCCGGGTTGTCAGCGCCGGCGGCGATAGGCGAGCCCTGGCCACCGGTCAGCAACGGGCTGAGTGAGAGGCACAGTTCGTCCACTGCGTCTTCAGCCAGAAATGCGCCGAAGATGCTGGGCCCGCCTTCACAGAGTATGCGGCCCAATCCGCGGTCGTTCAGCGTTGAAACGCACGTGCGCGCGCCAACGCTCTCAGCACCCGCGATCACGACGTCGGCAACCTCCGATAGGGACCGTACGCGCTCCGGGTCCACCGCCGCCGTCGTCAGGAGAAGGGGGCGCACGGGAGAGAGCCGGAACAGGTCGCTGTCCGGATCCAGGCCCAGCGTGCCCGAAATGATGGCGAGGGCGGGGTGGGCAGACAGCCCCCGATCGGTGCGCCAGCGGGTGTCCCCCTCGCTGACCAGGGGCCCAGCGTAGCCCTCGGCGCGCACGGTTCCCGCCCCGATAAGGATCACATCGCTGAGCCGCCGGAGGAGACCGAACAGGCGCCGGTCGCCCTCATTGCCTAATGGCGCGGAAACGCCCTGATGCGCCGCTGAGCCGTCGAGGCTGGCGATGAAGTTGAACCGCGCCCAGGGGCGCTTGGATGGGTAGTCGTAGAGCGCAAGCAGATCGTCGTCGGATCGGTCGGCTGCGCTGCGGGGGAGGAGCTGGTTGATCATGGCTGGTTGTACTCTCCCATGTTGTGACGGAGATAGGCCGGTTGGCGCCAGCCCATGGCTGCTTCCACCACAGTGATGGCGGAATGGGCTGCGGCTACGTTGTGCATCCGGAGGATCCGGGCGCCGCCGAGTGCACACATGACGGCGGCGGCAATGGATCCTTCCACCCGTTCCGGCTTGGGCCGGTTCAGCGTCTCCCCGATGAAATCCTTGTTCGACACTGCCGCGAGCGTCGGAAACCCAAGCCCGGCGATTTCGGCGAACCGGCGCGTGATTTCGAGTGAGTGCAGGGTGTTCTTGTTCAGGTCATGTCCGGGATCCACCAGGATGCGGTTTTCGCCGATGCCCAGGTTGACCGCGAGCTCCACCTGCCGGACCAGGAAGTCCGCCACCTCCGCCACCACATCCGCGTAGGCCGGCCGTCCAAGCACGGTGCGCGGCTCGGCAAGGCTGTGGGTGATGACTACGTGCGCGCCCGTCTCGGCAACCACCGCCGCGAGATCCCGGTTGCGAAGGCCGGTGGTGTCATTGACAACGTTCGCCCCCGCCTTGATGGCCTGCTCCGCCACTTCCGGCAGGAAGGTATCGGCAGAAATGACGACGTCGGACGCGTCTCTGACTGCACGGATCACCGGAAGAATCCTGTCGGCTTCCTCATCAGCCGGGATGGCCGGCCCCGGCGCGAAAGGCGCGCCGCCGATGTCCACCCAGTCCGCGCCGTCGGACACTGCCTGCAGCGAAGCATCGACCGCCGCCTGCAGTGCGAAGGTGCGTCCGCCGTCGTAGAAGGAATCCGGGGTGCGGTTGATGATCGCCATCAGCGCGATCTGCCGGTCGAAGTCCAGGACGCGCTGCCCGAACGTGTGCCTGGCATGCAGCAGGTGGGGAACGAACTGCGGGAAGCCGGGATGTGCGGGGATCTTTTCCACAGCTCATTTCTATCAGCCGTTCCTGACAGCGCCCGCGCTCCCGGGCCCGTTCGGCTTTGGAAGCGTCCGACGGTAGAATCGACGGGTGCCCGTGTACCTCGATCACGCGGCGACCACGCCCCTCTCGGCGCCCGCGCTCGCCGCACTCACCACAGAACTCAGCCGTAGCGGCAATCCTTCATCGCTGCACGGCTCCGGCCGGCGTGCCCGCAGGGCTGTCGAAGACGCCCGCGAAACGCTGGCCCGGGCAGCCGGGGCACATCCGTCCGAGGTCATTTTCACGTCCGGCGGTACAGAGGCGGACAACCTTGCCGTCAAGGGACTGTTTTGGGCCCGCCGTGACGCGGAACCGCGGAGGACCCGGATCCTGTGCAGCGCCGTCGAGCACCCCGCTGTCCAGGACACCGTCGAATGGCTGGAACGGCACGAGGGCGCCCAAGTGACCTGGCTCCCGGTGACAGCGGAGGGCATTGTCCGGCTGGACGCGCTCAGGCAGGAGCTCGACAGCGGCGCGGACGAGATCGCGCTGATCACCGTCATGTGGGCGAACAACGAGGTGGGTGCGCTGCAGCCGATTGCCGAAATTACCTCCGCTGCGGCGGCTCACGGCATTCCGGTCCACTCGGACGCGGTCCAGGCCTTCGGATCAGTGCCCGTTTCCTTCGCCGAATCGGGGCTGGCCACCATGGCCGTCAGCGGGCACAAGATCGGCGGCCCGGTGGGCGTGGGAGCGTTGTTCGTTGGCCGGGCCGTGAAACTAACGCCGGTCCAGCACGGCGGCGGCCAGGAGCGGGACATCCGCTCCGGCACGCTGGATACCGCCGGTATCGCCGCATTCGCGGCAGCAGCCGACGACGCCGCCACTCACCTTCCCAATGAATCTGCGCGGATCGCGGGCCTGCGGGACCGGCTCATCGCCGGCGTCCAACGGGTTGTACCGGAGGCAGTCCTGCGGGGGCCTGAAACCGAACGGCTGCCGGGCAACGCCCATTTCACCTTTCCGGGGTGCGAGGGGGACTCGCTGCTCTTCCTGCTCGACGTAGCGGGGGTCGAGTCCTCCACCGGATCGGCGTGCACCGCCGGAGTGCCGCGGCCCTCCCACGTGCTGCTGGCCATGGGGCTAAGCGTTACCGAGGCCCGCGGCGCCCAGCGTTTCAGCCTCGGGCATACATCGACGCCGGAAGACGTTGACGCCTTGGTGGCCGCGCTGCCGGAAGCGTATCAACGTGCCCTCAAGGCGGGCATGTCAGACCATGCCTCATCGATCCAGACAGCAGGAACAGGCTTCAGTTAGGGAGAGCGCAAACAATGAAGGTACTCGCAGCGATGAGCGGCGGAGTCGATTCGGCCGTTGCGGCTGCCCGTGCGGTGGAGGCAGGGCACGACGTCGTCGGCGTCCACCTCGCGCTCTCACGCATGCCCGGGACCCTGCGCACCGGCAGCCGTGGATGCTGCACCATCGAGGACAGCCGCGATGCCTGGCGCGCCTGCGACATCCTCGGCATCCCGTACTACGTGTGGGACTTCTCCGAGCGGTTCAAGGAAGACGTGGTGGACGACTTCATCGCCGAGTACGCCGCCGGTCGCACGCCGAATCCCTGTATGCGGTGCAACGAGCGGATCAAGTTCGCAGCGCTGCTCGAGAAGGCGCTGGCCCTCGGTTTTGATGCGGTCTGCACCGGCCACTACGCGAAGGTCATCGAGAACGTCGACGGCAGCCGGGAACTGCACCGCGCGGCGGACTGGGCCAAGGACCAGTCGTATGTGCTGGGCGTGCTCACGCACGAACAGCTGAAGCATTCCATGTTCCCGCTCGCTGAGACGCCGTCCAAGGCGGAAGTACGGGCAGAGGCCGAGCGTCGCGGTCTGTCCGTTGCAAACAAGCCGGACAGCCACGACATCTGCTTCATCCCCGACGGTGATACCCGCGGTTGGCTTGAGGAGCGGATCGAGCTCAGCGAGGGCAACATCGTGGATGTCGAGGGCGAGACCATCGGCACCCACCCCGGAGCCAATGCATTCACGGTCGGCCAGCGTAAGGGCCTCAAGCTGGGACGGCCGGCTCCGGATGGCAAGCCCCGGTTCGTCCTGGAGATCCGTCCGAAGGAAAACACCGTGGTGGTCGGACCGGAGCGCATGCTCGCCGTCGACCAGCTGCGCGGTATCAAGGTTTCCTGGGCCGGGCTGCCGATTCCCGCCGTCGAAAGCGGCGAGGAATTCGACTGCATGGCGCAGGTACGTGCGCACGGTGACCCGGTCGACGCGCGTGCGCAGGTGGAGTACGACGACGATGGCCGCCAGAGCCTCGTAGTCCGGCTCACCGAACCCATGCGCGGTGTCGCGCCCGGACAGACGGTCGTCATTTATCAGGGAACCCGCGTGCTCGGGCAGGCGACGCTGGATTCGGCCCGTTCGCTCGAGCGCCCGGATCTTGCTGCGGCACGCTAGCCGCACGCACCGCGCAGACACAATGCGTGATGCACCTGCGCGGTCTGCTTAACTGGAACCATGACTGAGAAGACCCGGCGCTTCGACCCATCCGCGAGTTCGCTCGCCGGCGAGGTGAATTCCGCCGTGATGGATGAACTGCTCTCGGTTCGGGGCAGCATCGACAACATCGACGCCACGCTCGTGTATCTGCTGGCTGAACGGTTCAAGGCAACACAGCGTGTCGGTCATCTGAAGGCTGAGCACAAACTCCCGCCTGCGGACCCTGACCGCGAGGCAGCGCAGATTGCCCGGCTGCGCGCGCTGGCGGAGGAAGCCCATCTCGATCCGGCGTTTGCGGAGAAGTTCCTGAACTTCATCATCTCCGAGGTCATCCGCCACCACCAGGATATTTCGCAGAACCACTCGTCGCGAGATGAGTAGTTCCGCAGGGGCGCCTGAACCCGCTGCCGTGACGGTCACCGCCCTGGGGGATTGGCCCGGCCAGGATCCGATCGAAGCTCAACGGATCATCCGCGGCGAGCTGGGCAGCCCGAATCTGCCGTTCCTACCATCCCTTCCGGACCGCGGGGTTGGCAGCGATGAAATAGGCCGGACTGCCGCGCTGCTCGCCGACCTCCCCGTGGACCTCCAGCCGCACGGCTGGAGACTGGTGGACCGTCCCGGAAAAGACCTGCGCAGGGCAGTGTCTGCGCTGTCCACGGATCTAAACGTTCTTGCCGATCTGGTGGGGGCCGAAGAGCGTCCGGCAGACTCGCTCAAAGTGCATTGTCAGGGACCGCTGTCGCTTGCCGCAAACCTTCATCTCCATCATGGCGAGCGAGCACTGCTCGATCACGGAGCCCGGCGCGACGTCCGAGATGCGCTTATTGACGGGGTCGCTTCGCTTCTGCGGCGCGCCGCGGTTGCGAGCCCCGGCGCCCAGCTCACACTGCAGCTGGATGAACCGCAGATCGACGGCGTCCTCGCCGGCACCATACCGACTTCGAGCGGCTACCGGACACTGCGCGCCGTACCGGAGCACGAAGCAGTCGAAGCCTGGACGCTGCTGGCGGAAGGAGCACGCAAAGCCGGCGCTACCGCCGTCGTGCTCTCCTTCAAAACCGCAGGGCCGGTTCCACTGCTTGAACGCGTTCCCGGTGTGGGTGTCGCAGTTCCCGTCGGCGGCGTCTCACACAGCGAATGGGAGACGCTGGCGGAACTGATCGAAGCCGGTCGAACGCTGTGGGCAGGAGTCCGGGTTCGCCGCGGCAAACCTGCGCGGGTGCAGGAAACCGCAGACGCCCTCTTACGCCCCTGGCGTGGACTCGGGCTTGCCCTGGAATCACTCGCTTCCATCCGTCTGACGCCCGCCGATGCCCTGGCAGACGATGCACCGGATTCTGCCCGCAGGGCGCTGGCACACCTGAACCAGAGCGCGGACGCACTGAACCAGGCGATCGCGGACGCCTGAGCCGCTGTTTCTGGTTCTACGTGCGCCGCTCCCAGCGCGCAGGCGCCACGTGAGGCGGGAGGCCGCCGTCGTACTCGGTGAGCTCATAGGTGAACCATCCCGCGTACACGAGAACCGGCCCGAGCTGCCGGTGCAGCACGTTGGTCTTGATGCGGAACCGGTGCTCGTCCCCATCCCACCACTGCTCCATGTACGCCTGGGCGCCGACGGCGTCGGGCAGCGGCAGCCTGAGACCGGCGAACAGGCGGGTGGCTGAGGAGACCATCCGCATGTGACCGTTGCCCGTGACCTCGCAGGCGAGGGCGGTGGCCATGCGCCGATGGACTCCGAGGTAATCGACCAGCCGGCCATCCGACCACGAGGTGGTGTCCTCGAATACCCTCGACACGTTACTGAAGGAAAGATCTCGGCGGGCGGTCAGTGAAGGCCTTCCGAACGGGTCCCGGTGGGCCCAGTTCCGCACGGTGAAGTCCACATTGTTCTCGTACTCCGGGAAGAACGAGTTCTCCTGCGCGGCAAGTGCGAAAAACGGCCGGACAAGTGGGGCAGGGCAGCCGGCCACGTCGAACGTACCGTGACCGGTGCCGTAGACTCCCGAGTTCTCGTGCAGGCTGAAATACTCCTGAAGCTCCGGTTGCAGCCGGCTGAAGCGGGCGCCGAGGGCCTGCTGGTAGATCGAGGATGTCATGGCTATCTCCTTTGTATGAGCCAGTCCAGTGCGATACCGGCCGCCGGTTCGCTGGTCACAGCCGGCCGGCTGCCTTCAGCCGGATATAGAGGTCGGCGAGCTTCGACGGGAGTTCATGCGGGGGTTCGTCAACGACCTCCGCGCCGAGCTGGCGAAGCCGCTCCTTGATTGCAGCGCGGTCCAGCAAAGCGCGTTCGGCTGCGGCGGCGCGGTATGTTTCGGCGGCAGTGCTGCGCTGGATCCGCAGTTCGTCGAGTTGGGGGTCGCGGACGGAGGCAACCACCACGACGTGCTGTGAGGTAAGCGAGGGCAGCATCGGAAGTAGACCCTCCTCAACGGCACCCGAATCAAGCGCTGTGAGGAGCACCACCAGGCTGCGGTGAGGGGAAATCGAGCGCACCTGTGCAGGAATCTGCGAGAAATCCGCTTCGATCAGCTCGGATTCGAGCGGAGCCATCGCCGTTACCAGTGATTTGAGCAGATTGCCTTTGGCCGCAGACTGCACGCGGGCACGCGGGCGCCGGTCAAAGGCGAGGAAATCGACGCGGTCACCGCCGCGCTGCGCCAGCACCGCGAGCAGCAGAGACGCCTCGATTCCGGTGTCCAGGCGGGGCTCGTCCTCGATCCGGGCCGCCGACGTGCGTGAGGTGTCCAGCACAATGACTACTCTGCGGTCCCGTTCCGGTCGCCAGGTCCGCACCACAGTGTCGCGTCTTCGTGCGGACGCCCGCCAATCGATTGAACGGACGTCGTCGCCGCGGACATAGTCCCGGAGAGAATCGAACTCGGTGCCCGCTCCACGTATCTGAACTGCTGCGCGGCCGTCAAGTTCACGCAGACGCCTCAGCTTCGACGGCAAAAGGCGCTTGGAATGGAAGGGCGGCAGCACCCGCAGGGTTCCCGGCGCCTTGATGGTGACCTGCCGGGCCGCGAGTCCAAGCGGACCGGCGCTGCGGATGGTCACGTGGTGTACTGACAGGTCGCCGCGGCGACGGGGAGCCAGCTGCACGGAAAGATTGCGGCCCTCACCGGCCGGAACGCTCAAGCGGTGTACCGGGTTCCGCGCTCCTGCGGACGGTTGCCAGCCCTCCCGGATCCATCCGCGGAAAGGCCGTTCGGCATGGTTGCGCACAGTGAGGGTGCTGACTGTCTCCTCGGTCAGGCGGACGGTTCCCGGCAGGCTTCGCTGAACGCCGATAGCCCGCGGCGACGCAGCGAAAGCGAGGTCCACAGCGCAGCCGAGAACAAGGAGCGCAACCCAGAGGGCGATCGATACGGCGCCTGGATAGAGAAGCACAGGGACAACTCCGAGGAGCGCCAGGAGAACGAGGCGAGCAGTGATGCTCATGCTGGACCCACACCTACCTCGGCACGGGGACGGTGCTGAGGATATTGCCCAGGACGCTGTCCACGCTGACGCCGTCCATCTGCGCTTCGGGCCGCAGCGCGACCCGGTGCCGCAGGGCGGGGAGCGCTAACGCCTTGACATCATCAGGTGTGACGAAGTCGCGGCCGGAAAGCCAGGCCCAGGCTCGGGAGGTGTTCAGCAGCGCAGTGGCGCCGCGGGGAGAGACACCGAGCTGGAACGACGGCGCGGAGCGCGTTGCGCGCACCACATCGACAATGTAGCTCAGCACCTCAGGAGCAACACCAACCCGCTGTACGGCGTGTCTCGCGGCGGCTAGATCCGCTTCGCCTGCAACGGCCCTCACACCAGCAGCCGCGAGATCCCGGGGGTCGAACCCCGTACTGTGCCGGCGTATCACCTCAATTTCATCGTCCCGCTCGGGCAGCGGGAGGGTCAGCTTGAGAAGAAAACGATCGAGTTGGGCTTCGGGCAGTGGATAGGTGCCCTCATACTCAACAGGGTTCTGCGTGGCGGCGACGATAAACGGTTCGGGCAGGGGGCGGGTTACCCCGTCCACCGACACCTGCCGCTCCTCCATGGCCTCCAGCAGGGACGCCTGCGTTTTGGGCGGCGTGCGGTTGATTTCATCGGCAAGGAGGATGTTGGTGAAGACAGGACCCTCGCGAAAAGTGAACTCGGCCGTTCTGGACTCGAAGATGAGCGAGCCGGTCACGTCGCCGGGCATGAGGTCAGGCGTGAACTGGACCCGCTTCGTGTCCAGGCTGAGAGCGGCGGAGACGCTGCGCACCAATAGCGTCTTGGCGACGCCCGGAACCCCTTCCAGGAGCACATGCCCCTTCGCGAGCAGCGCAATCAGCATTCCGGTTACCGCAGCGTCCTGACCGACGACGGCCTTCGCCACCTCCTCCCGTACAGCCACAAGGGCACGGCGCGACGGGTCCGCCGTAGCCGTGCCCTGCGCGTGATCGGCAGTGTGAGCGGAAGCTGAATGCTGCTCCTGATGGTCGACAGGCGGTGCCGGTTGATGCGGGTATTGCTGATTCATGAACGACGAATCTCCTGTTCGAGTTTGTCCAGTTCCTGGCTCCACTGCACCAGTTGTGCATCGGAGTGCGGGCTATGGGAGTTGAGCAGCCAGTCAAGTTCCGCGGGGTCCCTGCTGGTTTTCGCGGTCGCGGCAGCCACAATGGACGCCCGTGGGTGAGCGGGCGGTATGCGCAGTGCTGCCGCGAGTCGCGTCAACGTTCCTGCGCGCAGCGTCTCCGCGGCATGGTGCACCGCGCCGGCATCCTGATACAGGCGTGCCCGGCCTGCGGCGGTTTCAGCCGACCGGACGACGACGGGAAGCGGCTCGGTGACCAGGGGACCCAGACGGCGTGCCCGCCACAGGATGGCGAGCAAAGCCGTGAGCAGCAGCCAAAGCATCAGCGGGTTGACGAAGTCGGGAAGCAGACTCAGTGGATCAGCCGGTCCGGCGGTGACCGCGAGGTCATCCTGCGTGGGCTGGTACCAGACGAGGGTTTCCGTGCTGCCGAGGACCCTCAGTGTGAGTGCGGCGTTGCCGTGTTCGTCAATGCGGCCGTTGCTAATGATTTCGCCGTTACCCAGGACGCCGACTGTTCCATCAGCGGTGGTCGCAAAAGTTCCCGCGGCATCGCCGTCTCCATCCCCGGGGAGCGGGAAACAGGTGACCGCGCCGCGATAGGAAAAGCCTCCCGGACTCACGGCGGCCGCTGCCCTCGCGGCGGCATTGGCGCAGTCTGCCTGGAGCGGGTCAACGATGTCAGCCGGAACAACTCCGGCGGACCGTATACCTCCGGCCAGTTCGGTCAGGATGGTGAGGCTCGGCTCAATCAGGACGGTCCGGTCAGCGATCCCGCCGCCGAGTGACCCCAGTTGCTCCGACGTCAGCCAGGATTGGGGATCGTGCAGGAGCAGGGTGTCGTCGGATCCCTGCAGCGCGTCGACGGCGTCCTCGAGCGAGCCCGCACGGACGACCTCGACGCCGCTGCGGTCCAGCACTTCCGCGGCAGCCCTGGCCCCAACCGGTGCTGCATTGTCGGGGGAGAGCGGATCCTGCGCTCCGGACCCGGCAGCGAGGGCACCAATCAGGACGGCGATTCCGAGGAGGAAACCCAAGGCGATCCAGCCGCGGGCCCGTTTGAGCGTGGCAAGGAAGGTGGAACGCACGCTCTGTCCATCGCCCACTACTTCGGCACCGGCGCTCCCGCCATGAGCCCCGGCGGGTGGGTTTCTCGTCTCCGTTGTGCCGCTCATACCGGTGCCGTCCACTGTTTGGCGTGGGTCTCACGGCGGGGCTGGGCCCCCTGCAGATCCTGATCGAGCTCCACAGCCCGCTTATAGTCCGCCTGGGCCGCCGGTCGGGCGCCGTAGTGCACTTCATTGAAGCGCGACGCCAGCCAGTCAAGGCTCTGAGACTGCGCGGCGAAGAGGTCCTGCAGCAGGCGGGCAACCTCGACGGCGGTGCGCCCTGCCTGCTCATCAAGGATCACGCGTTCTTCCGCGGCGCGGGTAATGGCCCGGAAACGTTCAGTGAGTGCCTCATCCCAGTTCCCGCTGCGGGCCGCAGCATCTGCCCGCGACCTATGCAGCTGGGCAGCAAGCCGGGATTGTGCCTGAAAAACGGTTGCATCGGCGCGCTTCCGCGCGTTGAGCCGCGGCTTCACCAGGAGCACGGCCGCGATGATGACGACGGCGGCGCCCACTGCCAGCAGAATGGTTCCCAGCCCCGCATCGACGCTCCTGATCTGGCCCAGAATTTCACCGAGCCAGGTGAGGAAGGCCGTCCAGGCGCGTTCGAGGAGCGACGGTTCAGCCTCCTGGTAGATGCCCTTGGCCAGTTCCTCCCGCAGAAGTTGCCGCGCTTCGTCGGCGTCCACCTGTTCGGGCACGACGACAGGCAGCAGCGCCACCGCTCGATCAGCCGGCATGCAGCTTAAGCCCCTGGCTGGTCTTGGGTGCCCTGCGGACCCGGGTGGCCGAACCCGTCACGGTTCGACTGACCGGGGATGGGGGAGTACGTGCCCTGAGCGCGTGCCTCGTTCTCCCGCAGAAGGACGATATCGAAACCCTCCCGCCGGATGCGGAGGTCAACGTATAGCAGCGCGGTGACACCGGCCTGGAAGGCGAAGCCGATTGCCGTGAATACCGCTGTCACTGCCTGGACGATGAGGAGCACGGGGAGCGACTCGAGCAGCGCCGCCTCAGTTGACGCAGGCGCCGATGTGAAGGATCCGAAGCCGAAAGCCAGGAAGGATACCGGCGCCGCAACCACCTGCGTGATGATCGAGACGATGATCGAGGTGAGCACGAGGATCCCGAAGGTCCGCCACCAGTTCCCGGTGGTGAGGGTCCACGACCGGCGGAGTGCCGCTATGGGCCCGACGCCCTCAAGCATGAGCGCCGCCGGAGCCATGATCCACTTGATATTGAGCCAGACGGCAACTGCCACGGCAGCCAGCACACCGATCACGACAATGGCGATGGCGGCATCCTCCAGGGCAAGTGACAGGCCGATCAGAATCACGACGAGTACGCCAATGGAAACGGTCCAGAGAAGGAAGAGCATTGCTCCGAGCCCGATGAGCGGGAGGATTCTGCGCCCGGCGAGCTTCCATAGCTCCTTGAACCCGGTGCGCTCATCGAGGACGGCCCGGGCAATTGGAATGATCAGGACGCCCTGCAGGATGAGGACGCCCACCGAAGTCAACAGGATGAGGACCGACCCGACGGAGAGGGCTGACGCTACGAGCCCGGTGACCTCCGCCGACGAGGCAGTGATTGGATCGAAGGTAGCGAGGGACCCCGTCAGCCCGATCGTGAGCAGAACCGTAAGGACAGCGACGATCACCTGGAACAGGATGGCTGTTCCGAAGGTTGAGAGCGGGTTACGGCGGCACGCCTGGAAGGCGCCATCCAATATTTCGCCCAGGCCGAGCGGACGCAATGGAATGATTCCGGGCTTCGGCGGAGCGTGATAGCCGTGGAACTGGCCCGGCGGAGGCACAGGCCACCCGGGGTTTGCCTGACCTGCTGCCTGCCCGGCGGGCCAGGGCTGGTTCTGTCCCCACTGCGGTTGCTGCTGGTTCTGACCCCACGGTGCTGGTCCGGAAGGGGACTGCCATGGGCGGTCCTCCGGTTGTCCCTCCGGAACGTTTCCGCTCATTCCAATCCCCTTACACCCGGTGTGTTGCCGACTGCGCACTGGCAGGCGCGTTGGCCATGTATGACTCCTGAAGCCACTACACCTAGAACTATAGTTACCGGAACCGACGTTTCCGGCGTCAAACCGGAGCTGTGGACACGGCCAGGTTCCATTGTTCTTCATCGAGCCTCCTCCCAAGCACGCTTTTCGCGAACCCGCCCGCAAATCGTCCTCTAGGATGACAAAGGCAGACAGGCCGCAGGTGCGGGACGCGCGCCAATGCGACATTGGTGGGGGCAATGGGACAATATGGAATTATGAAGGCACGCATTCTGGTCATAGACGACGACGAAGCACTGGCTGAGATGATCGGCATCGTCCTGCGCAACGACGGTTTCGACCCGGTGTTTTGCGCCGATGGCGCGCAGGCGGTTGATGTCTTCAGGAGCACCAAACCTGACCTCGTGCTTTTGGACCTCATGCTCCCGGGCATCGACGGGATCGAAGTGTGCAGGCAGATCCGTAACGAATCCGACCTCCCCATAGTCATGCTTACCGCCAAATCCGACACGTCCGACGTCGTTCGCGGACTGGAGTCCGGTGCGGATGACTACGTGCCCAAGCCATTCAAGCCCGCCGAGCTGGTTGCCCGGGTTCGCGCCCGACTGCGCCCCGGCGACCAGAAAACACCCGAAACCCTGCGCATCGGCGAGGTCAGTATCGATGTGGCAGGGCACTCGGTCACGAGGGCAGGGGAGCCGATTTCCCTGACGCCGCTCGAATTCGATCTGCTCGTTGCGCTGGCACGCAAACCCTGGCAGGTCTTCACCCGCGAGCTCCTGCTGGAACAGGTCTGGGGATACCGGCACGCAGCGGACACCCGGCTCGTTAACGTCCACGTACAGCGGTTGCGCTCCAAGATCGAACGGGATCCTGAAGCCCCCGAAATCGTACTGACGGTTCGCGGCGTCGGATATAAGGCAGGACAAGCGTAAGTTGGAATGGCGTGTAAGCCGGTTCCTGAGCTCGGCGTCAACCGGCGCCGCGCGGGGGTGGGGGTGGATTCAGTCCATCATGGCGCAGACCGCGAGGCGTTGGCGTCAATCGCTGCTGTTCAGGACCGTGACCTCCACACTGGTGCTCACCGCCGTCGCGCTGGTGGCCGTTGGGGCGTTCCTCTCAAGCCAGATTGCAAACGGCCTCTACCAGGAGAGGTTTGATCAATTCAAGGCTGAGGCAAGCGCGGGCCTGAGCGAGGTTCGGGAGATTTTCGCCCAGACCTCGGTCACCGACCGCGAGTCCACCGCGCAGCTCGTCCGCGATACGCTCCCCAGTCTGGAGGGTGGTGGAGCTGACGCTCCACGCCAGTTCATGATCAATAGCGTGCCGGGCCAGGAGACACCAATCTTCGTTACTCCAACCGCCAGTACTGGATTGATCGAGTCTTCCGCTATCCCGGAAGCGCTGGCGGAAGCCGTCCAGAACGGTGACGACCAGTACTGGTCACCGATTACCCTTGCAACGTCCGCTTCGGGCACCGAGTTCGACGTGCCGGGTATCGCCTTCGGGACCAAGGTCACCCTCCCTCCTGCACAGACCGAATATTCGCTCTACCTGATCTACGACCTCTCATCCATGCAGGGCACCCTCGATTACATCCACGGGGTCACCTGGATCGGCGGAACCCTCTTGCTGGTGACCATCGGCGCGATTGTCTGGCTCGTCACAAGGAGCGTGGTCGGGCCGGTCAGCCACGCGGCGCTGGTGTCGGAGAAGCTTGCGGCCGGGCAGTTGCAGGAACGCATGGAGACGCAAGGGGAGGATGAGGTCGCGAGACTTGGCGCGTCCTTCAACCACATGGCGGCCAGCCTGCAGGATCAGATCACCCAACTGGCGCAGCTGTCTCAGATGCAGCAGCGGTTTGTGTCCGATGTTTCACATGAGCTGAGAACCCCGCTGACAACAGTTCGGATGGCCGCTGAGGTCCTGCATGACGCACGGGAAGATTTCGATCCGGTCAACCGGCGGTCGGCAGAAATTCTGTACAACCAGGTGGAACGTTTTCAATCTCTTCTTGCCGACCTCCTGGAGGTTTCGCGTTTCGATGCGGGAGTAGCTGTTTTGGAGGCTGAGCCCACTGACATCTTCGGGCTCGTCCACCACGTGATTGACGGCGCCCGTCCACTCGCCGAGAGCCACAAGTCCGACATCACGGTGATCTCGAACGAAATCAAGTGCGTTGTCGACGTCGATCCCCGCCGAATCGACCGCATCCTCCGCAACCTTGTGGTCAACGCCCTCGAACACGGCGAGGGAAGACCGATCAACATCTACATAGCCTCCAACCCGGATGCTGTTGCGGTGGCCGTTCGCGACCACGGTATAGGCATGAGTCCGCTTGACGCTGCCCGGGTATTTGACCGGTTCTGGCGCGCGGATCCCGCGCGGGCACGAACGACGGGAGGCAGCGGTCTCGGGTTGTCGATTGCCACCGAGGACGCACGGCTCCACGGTGCGTGGCTGCAGGCCTGGGGGTCTCCGGGGGAGGGTTCCTGCTTCCGTCTTACGCTGCCGAAGCGTCGGGACTCCGTGCTCAAGGTGTCACCCCTGCCCCTCCCGCCGCGGCAGGCGGCACTTCCGCCCGGCCCGGTGTCATCCGCAACGACGCCGGACGCGGTGCCGACGCTTCATGGTGCGGCAGGGAGCGAGCGGTGAGCATGCGTTCACGTCCACTGCAAGCCGTTCTGGTGATGCTCGTTCTCTCGCTGCTGACGGCCTGCTCCTCGATCCCTACGGCCGGACCGGTGGGCACGATCGAGGCAACGGCCGAGGCAGAGCCAGACGCGCGCTTCGTCAACAACCCCCCGCCTCCGCGGGAGGGCGCAGGCGCCGGTGAAATCCTCAACGGTTTCCTCGTGGCGGGTATCGGCGTTTCGGACAACTACAGCGTAGCCCGCTCCTACCTCACCGAATCAATGGCGCAGACGTGGGAGCCCGAAGAAGAAATCACCATCTACCGCTCTGATTACAAGATCAGCTCGACTCCGACGGAGGGACAGCTGCAGCTTCAGGTGGAGGTTGCGGGCTACATCGACGCCGCGGGCATCCGACGGAACGTAGGCCCGGGCACTACGGAATCCATGACGGTTCAGATGGAGCAGGTCCAGGGCCAGTGGCGCGTAGCGGAGATTCCGAGCGGCATCATGATCTCCACTGCGGATGCGGCGAACCTCCTGCAATCGCACGAGCTCTACTTCTATAGCAGCAGTTATCAGTACTGGGTTCCCGACGTTCGCTGGTTCGTCAACCGGCAGGGGATTGCCACGAATATCGTTACGGCTCTCATCAATGGCCCTGCCCCCTATCTCCAGGGTGCTGTGACCAGCGCCTTCCCTGAGAACGCCGCCCTCGCCGTCGAATCCGTTCCGATCGAATCCGGCACGGCGACCATCGACTTCACGCAGGACATCCTTACCGCAACGGACAACCTGCGCCGTCAGCAGATGGAACAGCAGCTGAGGGTCACAATGACCGGACTCAACACAGTGAACTCGGTTGAGCTGCGTGCCGGTCAACCGATTCCCTTCGAACGGGACCCTGATCTGGTGCTTCCTAAATTGGACCCGGCCGTTCCGAGCAGACAGATCGTCATCAGCGAAAATGAGTTGGCCTTTTTCGAGGGTGGTCAGCTGACGCCGGTCAATGATGTGCCGTCCGTTGCCGGATTCGATCCGGTCGATCCCGCGATGTCCTACGACGGCAAGAACTATGCGTTCCTCAATGATGAACGGACCGAGCTGATGGCCACGGGCGAGGGTCAGACTGTCCGGACGATCACGGTCGGATCGAACCTCACAGCTCCAAGTTATGACCCTGCAAACTGGATCTGGACGGCCGGGACGGCCGACGGGCGCTCCTATATTCGGGCGGTGCCGCCAGGCGGAGGCGCGAACAACGCTATCGAGGTTCTGGCACCCTGGCTGGGAAACCGGACAATCAGCGAGATCCGTATCTCGCGCGACGGTGCGCGGGCCCTCATCGTTGCCCAGCAGTCAGGACAAAGCCAATTGCTGCTCTCCGGTGTGAGTCGGAGCGAGGACGGAGTGCCTCAGACGTTAAGCGACCCGATATCGCTCAACCCAACGGGTGCCATTGACACAGCGAAGTGGGTGACTGAGACCTCGGTTGTCGTTGCGGATACTTCGAGCGAGGATTCGGTTATTGCCACACTCATCCCGTTCTCCGCGGGGGCAGACGAATTCTCGCCTCTCGAGGGCCTGCAGCACTTGAGCGCCGGCACGGGCCGCACCAATGTGTTTGCCCAAATGGGAAACAGCATCTTCGGCGTTGTGGGCAATAGTTGGACGGATCAGGGCGTCACTGCCCGGGACCCGGCTTTCGCCGGATAGCAGCAACTCCGGCCGGTTTTCCACATTCCGGGCTCAGTGCAGCCCGGTCGCCTTTAGTCGTGACAGCGTGGAGCAATGTGGTGGAAAAACTTTTTGCGAAGTCTGGATAGTGCCCGGCTGCACCCATCCTGGAATCAGACTGGTGTTGCGCTGCAGGAATTCTGGTCCCTGATCTTCCCGACAGAGTGTGTGGTGTGTGAGCGCGCTGACACCTCCCTCTGCGCCGACTGCGCAGCGGTTCTGAGACGCGCAACGGTGCGGCCTTTCCGGGCGGAGCAAGGCGCGGAGGGCCTGCCGGAATCCGAAGGGTCACGGACGGCGGCCGCAGCGGGCGGGGCTGAAGCATTCACACCGCTTCCCGTCCTTGCGGCCGGGCAGTACGCCAAGGCGGTGTCCGCGGCACTCCTTGCGTTCAAGAATCATGGTCACACGGATATTGCCCGGTGGCTGCAGGCCGCCCTGGCCGGAGCACTGCATGAGGCCAGATGGACACTCTGTCCAAACTCGCCGGAGGTGCTGCTGGTTCCGGTCCCTGGCCGGGGAGCGTCAATCAGGCGCCGCGGCTACGACCCGCTGACCCTTCTGCTCGGTGGACTGGCCAGGCGCAGTGAGCTTCCCGCAGGAGCAACCATCGCGCCCGCAGTACGCCTTGGCAAGCGCCCGGCACCACTGTTGATGCTGGCCTCAGGCGGTTTGTCACAGAAAGCCCTCGGCAGGCGGGGTAGACGGAAGAACCTCGTCGGCAGTATGGAAGCTGCACCGGGAATCCGGAACATCGGTATCACGCGGCCATGCCTCATCGTGGACGATGTTCTGACAACAGGGGCAACCATCGCTGAAACCGCGCGCGTCCTGCGCGCGTCGGGAGCGGTGGTGGCAGGCGCCGTCGTCGTCGCCGCCACGCCGGCACCAAGCGGCAAAGAGGGAACGACGACGACGGTCCTCCCAGTGAGCCTGAAGGTTGCTTACAGCGAACCCACCGAAAAAAACCGGCGGGTAGGGGTGAATTCAAACAACGGGTGAACTACCGTGAAGTATGGGTATCACAACGAAGACAGTTACCCGTCGACAGCGGCTGGAAGGAGCGGATCCTCGGCCGCTGTTGTGTCACCTGAGCGATTTTGGAGGGCACTATGGAATTCATGATCAACGGACGAAACCTTGCTGTTTCTGACCGGTTCCGGGAATACGCGGAAGAAAAGATCGACAAAATCGAACAACTGGGGGACAAGGTCCAAAGGCTGGACGCGAAGGTAACGAAGGAGCCCAACGCACGCCAGGCAGACAGCGCACTCACCGTTGAGCTCACAGTGATGCAGAAGGGTCCCGTCATCCGGGCGGAAGCTTCGGCCGCGGACAAGTTCGCGGCATTCGACCTGGCCTACAGCAAGCTGCTGGAGCGGCTACGCAGGGCCAGGGACCGGCGCAAGGTGCACCATGGAAGGCACACACCCGTCGCGGTCCGGGAAGCGACTGCCACGCTCGAACCCGCGGGGACGGAGCCGATTTACGCAGCTTCCAATCACACGGGCAGCGCCGGCGCGCAAGCGACTGATCAGACCGGGTATGACGCCGAGAGCGACATCCCGGCCGGGGATTCGCCGGTGTTGATCCGCCGCAAGGTTTTCTCGGGAATTCCGATGAGCCTCGATGACGCGGTCGACAATATGGAGCTTGTCGGTCACGCTTTCTATCTGTTCGTGGATTCACAGACCGGGGCGCCTTCGGTCGTTTATCGTCGCCAGGGCTGGACCTACGGGGTCATCACGCTCGACTCGAAGTGCGCAGACGGGCCCGAAGACCCGCATGAGGAACTAGTCGCGTACCGCTCACGCGAGTCGGCAACCGCCTAGCTCCCGGGTCGGGAATCTACGATCGAGCAATGACCTCCTCCCTGACTCTCCTCCAGGCACGTCGGATCGCACTGGAGGCGCAGGGGCTGGCACGGGAACGGCCCACTAAAACCCCGGGAACGCGGGAGGTGGGCCGTATCCTTGCCCAACTGCAACTTCTGCAGATCGACTCCGTGAATGTTCTCTCGCGCAGCCACTATCTGCCACTGTTTGCGAGGCTGGGCTCCTACGACCGCACGCTGCTTGACCGGCTCTCATCCCGCGCGCCCCGGCGCCTGGTGGAGTACTGGGCACACGAGGCCAGTCTCGTCCTCCCTGAACTTTTCCCCTACCTCGTCAGCACCCAGAGCCGGAAGTGGGCGAGTGCGTCGTCGATGCCCACTGATGTGCGGGAGGTCCTCAGCAGCCGCATCCTGGAGTTGCTGAGCATCAGTCGGCCGCTGACTGCGGGCGAGGTGCAGGATCGGATCGGCCATGCCGAACAGAGGACATCGGACCAGTGGGGTTGGAACTGGAGCTCAGCGAAGAGGGTGCTTGAGGACCTCTTCCAGCATGGGCTCGTCTCGTCGGCGGGAAGGACCGCGCAGTTCGAGCGGCGATACACACTGACCGGGAAGGTTCTGCCAGATCCGGCTCTTGCCGACCTGGAAGTCCCTACTGCCGACGCCTACCTTCACCTGACTGAGCGTGCAGCCCGCGCACTCGGTATCGGTACCATCCGCTGCCTGGCGGATTATTTTCGCATTCCCGCGAAGGCGGCAACGGCGGCCGTCCATGTCCTGGTCCAGCGGGGCACACTCATTCCCGTATCAATTGCGTCATGGAAGCAGCCCGCCTACCGCTATGCGGGATCTGTTCTTCCGCGCGCTGCCACCGGAAGGGCGTTGCTGAGCCCCTTCGACTCAGTCGTCTTCGAACGGCGGAGACTTGAGTCGCTGTTTGGCTTCCACTACCGCATCGAGATCTACACGCCTGCCCATAAGCGAATTTATGGCTACTATGTGTTGCCATTCCTTCTTCGCGACTGCATGGCGGCACGGGTGGACCTCAAGGCGGACCGGGCGCAAGGGCGGCTGCTGGTGAGGGCGGCGCATGGTGAACCTTCGATGCCCGCCGACACCGCCGTCGAACTTGCGGCGGAACTTGTTCTCATGGCCGGCTGGCTGGGACTGGACCGGGTGATCGTGGAACCGCGAGGTAACCTGTCGGCTCAGCTGGCCGCACAGCTGGCCGAGGAATACGGCGGGGAACTGAATCGAGGGACGGTGCGTCTCTCACGTAGACTGAATCCGCCAGGAAACGGCGTACCTAGATTGGGAGCAAAAACCAGTGCCATCACTTCTTGAACGAGTCCTTCGTACCGGCGATAAGAAGACACTGAAGCAACTCCGCAACTACGCCGACGCGATCAATGTACTTGAAGACGAGTTCCGTGCCCTCAGCGACGAGGAACTGCGCGGGGAGACCGACAAGCTGAAGAAGCGCTATGAGGACGGCGAGACCCTTGAGGCGCTCCTGCCGGAAGCATTCGCGGCAGTGCGGGAAGCGGCCGGACGCACCCTGGGGCTCCGTCACTTCGACGTTCAGCTGATGGGAGGCGCTGCGCTCCATCTGGGAAACATTGCCGAGATGAAAACCGGTGAAGGAAAGACCCTCGTCGCCACCGCGCCCGCGTACCTCAACGCTCTCACCGGCAAAGGCGTCCACATCGTCACCACGAACGACTACCTGGCCGAGTACCAGTCCGACCTCATGGGCCGCGTTTTCCGTTTCCTCGGATTGAGCTGCGGCTGCATCCTGTCCAAGCAGGACCCCGCCACACGGCGGGCGCAGTACGCATCGGACATCACCTATGGCACAAACAATGAGTTCGGCTTCGACTACCTTCGCGACAACATGGCCTGGAGCGCCGGCGAACTGGTCCAGCGTGGACACAATTTCGCCATCGTGGATGAGGTTGACTCGATCCTGATCGATGAGGCCCGAACGCCGCTAATTATCTCCGGGCAGGCATCCGGTGATGTGAACCGCTGGTACACCGAATTCTCCAAGGTGGTCACCCGCCTCACACTGGATACAGACTATGAAGTTGACGAGAAGAAGCGCACCGTTGGTGTTCTTGAGAGCGGGATTGAGAAGGTTGAGGACTACCTCGGCATCCAGAACCTCTACGAATCCGCGAACACTCCCCTGATCGGCTTCCTGAACAACGCAATCAAGGCGAAGGAACTCTTCAAGCGGGACAAAGACTACGTCGTCCTGAACGGCGAGGTCATGATTGTCGATGAGCACACGGGCCGGATGCTCGCCGGTCGGCGTTACAACGAGGGAATGCACCAGGCGATCGAGGCCAAGGAAGGCGTCGAGATCAAAGCAGAGAACCAGACTCTCGCCACGGTGACCCTGCAGAACTACTTCCGCCTGTACGACAAGCTGTCCGGCATGACCGGCACTGCGGAAACAGAAGCGGCCGAATTCATGGGGACGTACAAGCTGGGTGTCGTCCCAATTCCCACCAACCGGTCGATGGTTCGGGAGGACCGCTCGGACCTCATTTACAAGAATGAGATTGCCAAGTTCGATGCCGTCGTCAAGGACATTGCGGAGCGGCATGAAAAGGGTCAGCCGGTGCTGGTCGGTACAACATCGGTTGAGAAGAGTGAGTACCTGTCCAAGCAACTCGCAAAGGCGGGCATCCGCCACGAGGTACTAAACGCAAAGAACCATGCCCGTGAGGCCTCGATCGTTGCGCAGGCGGGACGCAAGGCTGCGGTCACGGTAGCAACCAATATGGCCGGCCGTGGCACGGACATCATGCTCGGTGGAAATGCCGAGTTCAATGCAGTGGCCGCAATGGAGAAGAAGGGTCTTCATCCGGCGGAGAATCCAGAGGAATACGAGGCCGAATGGCCGAACGCGCTCGCTGCGGCAAAGGAAGCAGTGGAGGCGGAGCAGGAGGATGTCCGGGATCTCGGCGGGCTGTACGTGCTCGGAACCGAACGGCACGAATCCCGGCGCATCGACAACCAGTTGAGAGGCCGTTCCGGTCGCCAGGGCGACCCCGGAGCTTCCCGCTTCTACCTGTCCCTCACCGACGATCTGATGCGCTTGTTCAACTCCGGTGCAGCGGAGCGCATCATGAACAGTTCGTCGATGCCCGATGATGTCGCGCTGGAATCAAAGATGGTATCCAAGGCGATCGAGAGTGCTCAAGGCCAGGTTGAGGGCCGCAACGCGGAGCAGCGGAAGAACGTCCTGAAGTACGACGACGTGCTGAACAGGCAGCGCGCAGCGATCTACGGTGACCGCCGGCGCATCCTTGAGGGCGACGACCTGCATGAAAAGGTCGAGCACTTCCTGGAAGACGTCGTCACGGCGATGGTGGACGAGGCGACCGCACAGGGCCACGGCGATGATTGGGACTATGAACTGCTCTGGACCAACCTCAAGACGCTCTATCCGATCAGTCTCACGATCGACGAGGTAGTCGAGGAGGCAGGCAGCAAGTCGAAGATTACCCGTGACTTCCTCCACGCCGAGATTCTGTCGGATGCGAAGGTCGCCTACAAGCAGCGTGAAGAGGCTCTCGGCGAGAAGTCCATGCGGGAGCTGGAGCGCCGCGTCGTCCTGTCGGTCATCGGCAGGAAATGGCAGGAACATCTCTACGAGATGGATTACCTGAAGGAAGGTATCGGTCTGCGTGCCATGGCACAGCGCGATCCGCTCGTTGAGTACCAACGTGAGGGTTTCGTGTTGTTCCAGGCGATGATGGAAGCTATTCGCGAGGAGAGCATCGGCTACATCTTCAACCTTGAAGTTGAGGTAGCGCCAGCGCAGCAATCGGGGCTTCCTGGTGTTGCAGATGGCCGGGGACTGGTTGATACCCCGACTATCAAGGCTGCTGGTCTTGAGGAACCCGAGCGCCCGGCCAGCCTGGCGTTCACGGCACCCAACGCACAGGGTGGGGTGGAGACCCGGGTTGAGCGGCGGCGCAGCGAGTCTGATGACGAGGCCGCGAAGGGCAGCCGGGCAGAGCAGCGCGCTGCCGCCAAGCGCCGCCGTAAGTAGCCGTTCGAAAGCACTGCCCGAACGGCGGCGTCATCCGATCTGAAGCTCGGTGACGCGCCACTGGCCGCGCCAGCGCTCGATTCTCAGTGCGATTGCCCGTGCGCGTTTTTGCTCCGCCGCCACAACTGACACTTCAAAGATGGACGAAGTAATGGGGCAAATGCGCACGCTCCGAATGAGTACATTGCGGTGGAGGCGTGGGGTGCTGCTACCGGGACTTCCGCCGGGCGCTGGCCCTCGTGTTTGTTCGATGCTGCGAACCAAATTGGAGCGTAGCTGCAAGCGCTCGTAGCTACGTCCGTCGAGCAGCCTGGCCATCTGCTGGAGGGGCCTCGTTCCACCAAGGACCTCGAGCGCGCCCCGGGCGACTTTTCTTGCCACGGCCTCGAGCTCTTCGGGGATTACCGGTTCGGGGCTTGGCATGGGCGCCGGCGGCAGGGGAAGCGGATGCACCGTCGCGTGATCTTCCCGGCGTGTGGCCACCGGGTCGCGGAGCAGAAGCGGTCGTGGTGCGCCGCTTGCGTTCGCCAGGGACGCGATGTCGGCGGTGGTGGGTAGGTGGGAGATGGCGCTCACGTGGATTCCTCGCTTCATTTCGATGCCGATGATGTACCCGTTGGCGGATGAAGTATCTGTCCGGGCTGGAGCAATTCGGGATTGTCTCCGACGACGTCCCTGTTCGCCGCGAACCATTGCGGCCAGAGCTCGGCTATTTTCGCGTCTGATGCTGCCGGACCCAGCTGCCGCGCAGCGAGTGTCCATAGAGAGTCACCTGGCTGCACCACTATCTCCGTCTGTGCCGCGTCAGGCGCAGACACACTGTCACGGGGGTCTTTGACCAGCAGGCCTCCGGCGGGCGGTGGTGCGCTTGGACGCCAGGAAGGGTCGAGCACTTGCGGTGCCTCGATCGGTACCCATTGCGGGTTGAGACTGGAGGCTTCCTCCGCAGCGTGAACCTGCTGGGCGGCGGAGGACAACGGAGCTATGGCCGTACCGGCGTGCGCGGATGGTGACGCGATGAGGTTAACACCCAAAGCCAGGCAAGCCGCCCGACGCATGAAGGTGGGAGCAAGAGAGCCGATCCGTAGTGCGGCTTCCGGACGGCCTCGCCGACGAAGCAATTCCGCCAGGATGGCGAAGCAAAAGCTGAGACCCCACCACGCCAGGACCAGCGTTCCAAGGCCGGCGACTCCCGTCCCGACCATCGTCGCCAATCCACTGCCTGTAGCAGAGAACCCCTGGCCGTCCACCAGCACCTTCCCTCCGAAAGCCAAGGCGCCGCCGAGCAGCAGAATGGCAAAGGCTGATCCCGTTTCCGTCCGGGTAGATTCCATCTCAACTCCGTTTAAGATTATTTAATGCAGTTTGCTGCGTTTGACACCACTTGTCTATCTTGAATCAAGTTGAATGTCCACTGGTTGACCAAATGATTCGGCCGACCATAGGCTGGCCGGATGCGCTGGACGGCACTTTTCGACGACATGGAGGCACAGTTCGACGCGGCCAGGCGGGCGGCGGGTGATGCTGAAGTAGCGGACCGGGTTCGGCGTGAACAGGGTACGGTGACCCTCGTTGACCGCGTCCGTGGTCAGATTGGTTTCGTTCTTCGGGTGGAAACGTCCGGTGGGGAAAATTTCGAAGGGGAGTTGACCCATGTGGGATCGGAGTGGCTCGTCCTGAGTAAAGCCTCAGCGGAGGTGATCGTTCCGCTGGCCGCCATCCGCCTTGTCGAGGGCCTGGGCCGCAACGTCGCAGGAGAGAGTTCGCGCGTCAGGGAAGGGCTCGGGCTTGGATCCGCCCTTCGAACCCTCGCGAGAGACCGCGCCGCCGTCATTGTGCACCGGGTTGAGGGCAGCGCACGGATAGAGGGAATCATTGACCGAGTGGGCAAGGACTTCATGGAGATTGCGGCGGTGTTGCCCGGTGAGCTGCGGCGATCGGCGCGCGTGTCTGCCGTCTACGCCGTTCCCTTTGCGGGAATTGCTGCGGTCTCCTCGGGTTGACTGAGGGCGGTGCCTTCCAGCCACCGCCCTCAGTCAACGTCGAAGCAGGTTTTCTAGATATCCTGCTCGACGTGCACGCCGTCCTTCACGCTTGCCGCCGTTCTCTGGTAAGCGCGTGCGATGTAGTCCTCGAGTACTTGAGTTTCAACGCGCCATTGTCCGCGGCCGCCGACCTGGATTGCCGGAAGCTCACCGGAGCGCACCAGCGCGTATGTCTGCGACGAGGAGATATTGAGCACCTCGCCTACATCGGCCAGTGTCATGAATCGTTTCTGTGCCACGAAAGCCGCCTTTCCCTTCGTTCCACGTAAGAAACCCCGCTGTTCTATCTTGCCATCCCGGAGCACCTTGGATGTCGATATCCACAGTTTGGAGCCGATTCGTCCGCTTGGTTTCCATTTGCCCGGGCACTGCAACAGAATTACTTCTGGCGCTACTCTCTCGGCGTGTTGTGCAGATGATGATCAAGAGCGGGGAACAGGGGAACTACACGTGAGTCTCAAGCTAGATAACCCGGTGAGCGCAGGTGCGCCGGCCCGACTGCGGAAGCCGTCCTGGAAAGACCCACGCCTTCTCGTCGGCATATTGCTGGTGTGTGTATCGATCGTCGGCGTGATCGGACTCGTCGAAAGCGCAAACAAAACTGTCGGAGTCTACGCCGCGCGAGGGGACCTGCCGGTTGGCTCGGAGCTCACCGAAGAAGACTTCCGCATTGTGCCGGTGCGGTTGGGGGAGGTCGAGGGCTCCTACAGGGCAGTCAGTGAAGGCCTCCCGGAGAACGCAGTTGCCCTGAGGCTGATTTCTGCAGGGGAATTGCTTCCTGCCTCCGGCGTAGGAGCGCCTGATTCCCTGGACCGTAAACCTGTGGGTCTGACCATCGAAGACCCACTGCCCGCCGGAACCGCCACTGGGGACCGTGTGGATGTCTGGGTGTCACCGCGGGGCGAGGGCAACAGCTTCGGCGCTCCGGAGCTGCTGCTTGAGGGTGCCGAAATTTATGATTATGCCGAGGAAGATTCCGCGCTCGGCGCGACCTCCTCTGCCCGGGTTTTTGTGCTGGTCAATGACGAGACCCTTCCCGCGCTCCTCGATGCACTGTCCAACGAGGCGAGGATCGCCGTCGTCGTCAACGCCGGTGCGCAGTGAGTATCCCCGTAGTAACCGTCGGGCGTTCAGCCAGCGACTGCGTGCCCGGTCTGGAACAGCTTCGCGGCCCAGTCACGGTGGTTCGGCGCTGCGCTGAATTCGCAGAAATGATTGCGGCCTGCCAGACGGGGATTGCGCGCGCCGCAATCATCACCTTCGATGCAGACGAACTCACGGCCTCCCTGGTGGAACGCCTGCGCACTGCCGATGTAGCCGTCGTTGCACTGACCGACGACGAGGACGCAAGGGAGCGGCTGCGTGCGCTCGAGATACGGCATATGCCCAACTCTGTGGACTCGGGTGCCCTGGCAGACGAGGTCGCCGCAGCCGTTGCGGATCTTGAACAACAGCGCAGGGAAAGCTCAATCGGCGCCTTCGCGGATACTTCCCGCGCACTCGCGCCCACAGCGCCTTCCCCGACGGAAGGAGTCGAGCCCGGCGGGAAGGGCGTCGTGCTCGCTGCGTGGGGTCCAACCGGCGCTCCAGGCCGCACGACGGTAGCCGTCAATGTCGCATCCGAACTGGTTGCAACGGGCTCCCGCGTCCTGCTTGTCGACGCCGACACCTACGGGGCGAGCGTTGCTGCATTCCTGGGACTGCTGGAAGAATCGTCGGGGATTGCCCAAGCGTGCCGCCTCGCAGACCAGGGCTCCCTCAACACAACGGCGCTGGAGCGAATCTGTACAAAAGTGGCTCTCGACGGGCACCCGCTACTCGTCCTGACCGGTGTTACCCGCGCCGACCGGTGGGCGGAAGTGAGACCGTCCGCGCTCACCCATGTCCTGGCACTTGCACGTTCGATGTTCGACTTCATAGTTGTTGACTGCGGCTTTGGTCTTGAAGCGGACGAGGAGTTGAGCTTTGACACCCTGGCCCCACGACGGAACGGGGCCACGCTGCGGTGCCTTGAGTTGGCGGACGAAGTGTATGCAATCGGTTCCGCTGATTCGGTCGGGGTGCCTCGCCTCGTGCGGGCGCTGACGGAACTCGAGGAAGTGGTGCCCACAGCCACACCAAGGGTTGTGCTCAACAAAGTGAGGGCAGCGTCGGTGGGCCGTTCGCCCGAGCGCCAGCTTCGCGAGGCGTGGGACCGGTTCGGTCCGTCCGTGCCCATCTCAGCTTTCCTGCCCGCTGACTTCGCGGCTGCTGATGACGCGCTCCTCAAGGGCTCGACACTGCGCGAAGCCTCCACTGCTTCACCACTTCGCCAGGCGATTGCCTCACTGGTCGATGCACCGATTGAACAACGCAGGCGGGGCTCTTCTAGGCCAACCTCCAACGAAATGAAGTTTTCCAGCAACGGCGTTAGGCTTCCACAGTAAGGGGGTCGCGAAGGGGCGGCCTTTCATTTCGTTACGGAGGCGGTTCATGTCGTCTGGATCCAGCACCACGGAACAGTCCAGCTCTGACACTTCATTCACCGAGTTCATCCAGCACTATTACCAGCACCTCGCGGATGACGACGCCAGCACCTACTCGCCGGACGCGCTAACCGAACGGGCGCTTGAGCACCGCTCGGTGGCCGCGATCCGGCCCGCGGGTGAGGCACTTGTTGGGGTCTTTGACCAGGATGACGCGAGCATTGTCATGATCGTCACTGACGATATGCCATTCCTCGTCGACTCCGTAACGGCGGAGCTTGTGGGGCAGCAGGCAGCAATTCGACTGGTGGTGCACCCCACGTTCGTCACAGTGCGTCACCGCTCGTCCCACGAACTCATGAGGCTCCGGCGCGTTCCTTCCTCCGCAGGTTCATCGAGCGGAGATACTGCAGCGCTACCAAACCTGGCCGATTTGGTGGCCGAGAGTGACGTGAGCGCGCACGTCGAGTCCTGGATCGCGGTCGAAATCGGCAGGATCGGCGACGAGACGCGGCGTGCAGAGATCATCGACGGCCTTCAGCGCGTCCTCTCCGACGTCCGTGCCGCAGTCGAGGACTGGGCGGCGATGCGCAGCAAACTGCGCGAAGTGTCGTCCACACTTCAGCAGGTGCCGGCAGATGCCGGAATACCCGGCCTCGAGCAGGCGCAGGAGCTGCTGGCATGGCTGGACGGAGGAAATTTCACGTTCCTCGGCTACAAGGAATACGACCTCGAGACGGAAAATGGTGAAGACGTTCTCCGCGTCCGTGACGACAGCGGGTTGGGCCTGCTGCGCCACCCGATCGATGGCCGGCCGGTCCAGCATCTGACCCAGGCCGGTCGCGCCAAAGCCCGTGAGAAGCAGCCGCTCGTCATCACCAAGGCCAATTCACGCTCGACGGTTCACCGGGCAGCCTACCTCGATTACATTGGCATCAAGCGGTTCGACAGCCAGGGCAACGTATGCGGGGAGCGACGGTTCATCGGACTGTTCGCCACGAGCGCATACACGGGGTCCGTTCGCAGCGTTCCGATTGTCCGGGATAAGGTGAACGAGGTATTGCATCGTTGCGGATTCCCAAGAGACTCCCATTCGGGCAAGGATCTGCTGTCCATCCTCGAGACGTATCCGCGGGATGAACTTTTCCAGGTCGATGTCGACGACCTCGTCTCGACGGCCATGGGCATCCTGAGACTTCAGGAGCGGCGCCGTACAAGGTTGTTCCTTCGACCGGATACCTATGGTCGGTTTATGTCGGCGCTGGTGTATCTTCCGCGGGACCGCTATACAACCAGTGTGCGGCTGCGCATCGAGGATGAGCTGCGGCGTACTTTCAAAGCAGAGTCCATCGATTACGAGGCACGGATGAGTGAATCCGCGCTCGCGCGACTGTTCTTCCGCATTCGGCTTCCCAAGGGCGCCGAAGTCGCGCATGTCGAGGTAGCCGAGCTTGAGCAGCGACTCGTAATGGCTGCCCGATCCTGGTCCGAGGGCATCGATGAAGTAGCACGGACCCGGTTCAACCGCCCTGATGCAGATCGATTCTCGCGTCTCTGGGCTGAGGCGTTTCCGGCTGCCTATCGTGTTGACTACGAAGTTGAGGACGCGCTCGAAGACATCGAACGGTTCGCGGTCTATGACCGCACGGAAACTACCGGTCCGATCATGCATGTATACGTCCCGTCCGGTGCAGGCGAACATCTGGAAGAGGACGCGCGGCTCAAGCTGTATCTCACCGAGCCGAAGAGCCTCAGCCAGATTCTGCCGTTCCTGCACAATCTCGGTCTGGAGGTCCTCGATGAACGTCCCTTCGAGATTGAGCGCTCCGACGGCAGGGATTTCTTCCTCTACGATCTTGGGCTCCGCTACCCACAGGGAATCGATCCGAAGGGTACGGGTGAATTGCTGGAGGAGGCGTTCGCCGCTGCTGTGGCTGGCGCCAGTGAATCCGACTCATTCGACCGACTCGTCCTGAAGGAAAACCTGCGTTGGCGGCAGGTTGCCATCCTTCGCAGCTATGCGAAGTACATGCGGCAAATGGGAAACATGAACTCCTACGGGTTCATCAGCGACACACTGTTGGCCAATCCCGAAGTGACGCGCAAGCTGGTTGCGCTCTTCGAGGGCCGCTTCGATCCCGACCTCAGTTCAGGGCAGCGCGAAGAAACGACGACGCGGGTGCGTCGCGAGTTGGACGCTGACCTGGAGCAGGTTCCTACACTGGACGCTGATAGGGTTCTTCGCACTTTCGCCAATGTCATCGAAGCGACGCTGCGGACGAACTATTTTCAGGAACGGCATCACATCAGTTACAAACTGGATACTTCTGCGATTGAGGGAGCTCCGCACCCGCGACCGAAGTTCGAAATCTGGGTGTATTCGCCTCAGGTGGAAGGTGTTCACCTGCGTTTCGGTGATATTGCGCGCGGCGGACTGCGCTGGTCCGACCGACGGGAGGACTTCCGCACGGAGATTCTTGGTCTGGTGAAAGCCCAGACAGTGAAGAACGCGGTCATCGTGCCCACTGGCGCCAAGGGCGGCTTCTACGCCAAGCAGCTGCCCGATCCTACACAGGATCGCGCAGCGTGGCTGGCGGAGGGTCAGGCAAGTTACCGCACTTTCATCCGTGCCCTCCTCGATATCACGGACAATCTTGTGACTACGGAGGATGGTGAGCAGGTGCTGCCGCCAGAAAGGGTGGTGCGGCACGACGGCGACGACAGCTATCTCGTAGTGGCCGCGGACAAGGGCACAGCTTCCTTCTCGGATATAGCCAAC
This sequence comes from Arthrobacter tumbae, assembly GCF_016907495.1. NCBI lineage: Bacteria > Bacillati > Actinomycetota > Actinomycetes > Micrococcales > Micrococcaceae > Arthrobacter > Arthrobacter tumbae. The sequence goes on along the minus strand of NZ_JAFBCC010000001.1, from coordinate 328,665 downwards.
GAGCTCTCCGCTGAGTACGGCTTCTGGCTGGGAGATGCCTTTGCCTCGGGTGGTTCCGTGGGGTATGACCACAAGGCGATGGGAATCACAGCCCGCGGTGCGTGGGAATCGGTGAAGCGCCACTTCAGCGAATTCGGGGTAGACACGCAATCCGACGACTTCACCGTCGCCGGCGTAGGTGACATGAGCGGAGACGTCTTCGGTAACGGAATGCTGCTCTCGACGCACATCCGCCTCGTCGCGGCTTTCGATCACCGCCATATCTTCCTGGACCCGAGACCGGATGCATCGAGATCGTTCGATGAGCGCAAGCGTCTCTTCGAACTCCCGCGGTCCAGCTGGGCCGATTACAACCCGGAGCTGATCAGTGAGGGTGGAGGTGTGTACGCGCGCCATGTGAAGTCCGTACCGGTTTCCGCGCAGGTACGCGAAATACTTGGTCTTGATTCCTCGGTGTCGAGCATGAGTCCGCCGGAGCTTCTACGTGCGATCCTCAGCGCGCCGGTTGATCTTCTGTACAACGGCGGTATCGGCACATACGTGAAGGCTTCCACCGAGACCCATACCGACGTGGGTGACAAGGCGAACGACGCCATCAGGGTCAACGGAAACCAGTTGCGTGCACGTGTGGTCGGCGAGGGCGGGAACCTCGGGATGACCCAGCGCGGACGGATCGAGGCGGCGCTGAAGGGAGTAATCCTGAATACTGACGCGATCGATAACTCCGCAGGTGTCGATTGCTCTGATCACGAAGTCAACATCAAGATCTTCGTTGACCGGATGGTGCGCATCGGCCGGCTCCGCGAGGAAGAGCGCGCAGAGTTCCTGCACTCGATGACTGACGAAGTGGCTGAACTCGTTCTCCAGGACAATATCGACCAGAACGTACTGCTTCTCAACGACCGCCAGCGGGTTCTTGAGTGGAGCCCGAGCTTCGAGCGGCTGATGGACTGGCTTGAGTCCCATGCAGACCTCAACCGGGACCTGGAAGCACTTCCCACCACAGTTGAGCTCCGGTCACGGGTAGAGAACGGACAAGGCCTCACCGCGCCGGAGCTTTCGGTCATCGCCGCCTACGCCAAGATTGAGCTGACCAAGGCACTGACCCGCAGCGATCTCGCGGATGACCCCTGGTTCAAGGGCACCCTGCGGAGGTACTTCCCCCGCCAGGTTGTCGAACGGTTCGACGAGGAACTTGATACCCATCCTCTTCGCCGGGAAATTATCTCGACTGTTATCGCGAACGACATGATCAATATGGGCGGAATCACCTTCGTCTTCCGTGTGATGGAAGAAACCTCGGTCAACGAGTCCGTCGTCGCACGTGCATTTGTTGCACTGCGGGAGATCTACGAACTGGACCACATAGTCGAGGCTCTCTCGGAGCTTCCGCCAAGCTTCCCGACTGAGCATTGGGCGACAGTCCACCTCGACGTCCGGAGACTGCTGGACCGTGCTGTGCGGTGGTTTGTCAACCACGTGGGGCGTGGAACAACGGTGGAAGAAGACATTGCTGCCTTCAAACCGCTGATTGATGCGCTTCGTACCAAGCTCATCAACTACGTGCGCGGAGGGGACCTTGAACGGGTGCGAAGCTGGTTCCACCGCGCTGAGGAGTGGGGGCTGCCTGATTCGATCGCGCAGCACTGGGCGGAGCAGTTCGAATCATTCGGTCTGCTCGACGTTGCGCTTATCTCGCGTCGCGTCGATGAGCCGGTCGAGCGCATCGCCGAGGTGTACTACGCCATCTACGACCGCTTCAACGTGGACAACCTGCTTGAGCGCATCACTTCTCTGCCCAGGGAGGACCGTTGGCAGGCACTCGCTCGTGCTGCACTCCGCGATGATCTCTACTCGACGGTCTCTGAGATGACGGTGTCAGTCATGAACAGCTCGTCACATCTGGGATCATCGGAGGCGTCCATCAGGCTTCAGGAGTGGGAGAATCTCAACGCTGAGCACCTCGATCGGGCGAAGAAGATGTTCGCCGAAGTCAATCAGCTGGAACGCGACGACATGGCTTCCCTGTCCGTTGCATTACGCTTGCTGCGTTCAATCGTGCGGCAGTAAGGGAGGCATAGGTGGCAATCTTCACCGACCCGATCCGGGAACACACGGGTTTTGCGCCGGGAGATGCTGAGTGGCTGCATCTGTTGGTGGGGGACTGGCAGATGGTCGCAGACCTTGCATTCGCTGACCTTGCGCTGTGGTTTCCCCTTCACGACGGCGGCTATGTTGCCCTGGCACACGTGCGCCCTTCAACGTCGCACACCGTGTTTCACAGCGACTTCGTGGGCGAACGGATCCGTGCCGATCTTCAGCCACTGGTCGACAAAGCCTGGGAAAGCCAGCAGATCGAGCGTTCCGGGGAAACCAACTGGACCACAGAGATGGCGATGCGAGTCGAAGCGGTTCCCATGGTGCGAAACGGGAGAACGCTCGCCGTCGTGACGTCGCATATGGACCTATCCAGCTCGCGCATGCCATCCCGGCTGGAGCTGACCTACCGCCAGTGCGCGTATGATCTGCTGCGGATGGCAACTCTCGGCCTGTGGCCCGATTTTGCTACCCCCACTGGATCAAGGCGTGGTGCTCCGCGCGTGGGCGACGGACTGATCCGGCTCGATGTTGACGGCGTGGTGCAGTACGCCAGCCCTAACGGTGTCTCGGCATTCCGAAGGCTGGGCGACGTTGAAACGCTTGAGGGCCGTCCGCTCGCCGAGATCGTGACGTCCTTGCTGACGGACCGGAGGGTGGTCGACGAGACCCTTCCCCTCGTGCTGACAGGGAAGATGCCCTGGCGGACGGAAATCGAATCGCGGGGCGTCAGTCTGTCCCTGCGTGCCATTCCGCTGCGCGATGAGAAGGAGCGTTTCGGTGCCCTCGTGCTCTGCCGCGATGTGTCTGAGCTCAGGCGCCGGGAAATGGAGTTGGTCTCCAAGGACGCCACCATCCGCGAAATTCACCATCGTGTGAAAAACAACCTGCAGACCGTCGCCGCACTGCTGAGAATGCAGTCTCGTCGAATGGTGAGCGACGAGGCCAAGCTGGGTCTGGAACAGGCTATGCGACGGGTCGCCACCATTGCCCTCGTGCACGAGACCCTGTCGCAGGGTCTCTCCCAGAGTGTGGACTTTGACGAGCTCATTGCACGCCAGTTCCGGCTGTCCGCTGAAGTAGCCTCGCCCAACCAGGCGGTGCGCACTGAGCGGGCAGGGGAGTTCGGCGAGCTGCCCAGCGACTTCGCTACCCCGCTTGCGCTGGTCATCAATGAGCTGGTGACAAACGCCGTCGAACATGGACTGGCGGACCAGCCGGGTACAGTGTGGCTGAAAGCCGACCGAAGCGTGGGCGACGACGGCGAGATGCTCACCGTATCAATCATGGACGACGGCGCCGGCCTGCCCACTGACGGCTACAGCGAGGGACTTGGTCTGCAGATCGTTCGGACGCTGGTGATGAGTGAGCTCGGCGGAACGATCGAATGGACCTCCCGTGAGGGAGGGGGCACGGTCGTGTCCATTGAGATGGGCATCCCGGGAGCACGCCGCAAAACGGGAGCATCGGCGCCCACTCCGCACAGGAACTGACGCATTGCACCACAGATAGAGGAACTGCAGACAAGGGAAAGGGAGGGCATCGCTCGATGCCCTCCCTTTCCTGTGTCTATTAGCGCAAACTCGTCAGGAGGCGCGACGTGCGCGGGCCGCGCGCCGTTTGAGCGCGCGTCGCTCATCTTCGCTCAGGCCACCCCATACGCCAGCGTCCTGGCCAGATTCGATTGCCCACTGGAGACAGGTGTCCACCACCTGGCAGCGGCGGCAAACGCTCTTCGCTTCTTCGATTTGAAGCAGGGCAGGCCCTGTGTTGCCGACCGGGAAGAACAGTTCCGGGTCTTTGTCTAGGCAGGCAGCGCGGCTACGCCAGTCCATGCTGATCACTTTCTCCTTACGACTCGCGAGCTTTGTGAAAACATTCACGAGGGGTGTCATAGTAAAGGGGGCCACTACGGCCCCCGCATTTTCCTTCATTAAGGCTGTCACGTTAAGAACACGCAAACAAGGGGTAGCCGGAAGGTAATTGCCTCAAACCATGAGGGATGCGTCACACAGTTGACATCAGGTAAAGCAGTCGTAGCTGTGAACGACTATGTCCGGTAGGGTGCGACTGTGTCAAGACCCGTACCCCTGCCTCAGCACGATGGAACAACCCGGCCGGTGGGGGTGACAATCATCGCGGCAATTCTGCTCTGCGAGGCAGCAGCCCTCCTCGCCGCCGCCGGCTGGTTTGCCTTCGGCCTGATGACAAGCACACCCACCTCGCTGGGTGGCGCGGTTTTCATGCTGGTCCTTCTGCTTCTCTTCGCAGGTTGGCTTCTGACCGTGGCCCACTTTTTCTTTCGTGGCTACCGTTGGACACGATCAGCGGCCCTCGTCTTCCAGTTCTTCGTGATCGTTGTGGCCATACCCACGTTGACCGGCGGAATCATCTGGGTCGGTCTTCTGCTCCTGGTTCCCGCTGTGGTCGTGATACACCAGCTCTTCACCCGTCCGGTGGTCGCGTTCACCACAGCGACCGCTGACGGCACGCCGATGTTGTGACGGAGAGCTGTCAGGAAGGCCCGTGAAGCCTCCTGACCTGAACGCCGTCTTCGCATGTCGCGATCTGGATCTCCAGCACTCCGTTCGAATCCACCAGAACGCCCCGTCCCGGCGGCGCCATGCCGTCCACATCGACGCGCAATCCGAAGGCATCGCCATCGACCGCAGACCTGGGTCCGAGGACGATTCCCAGCGGATTGGTGCGAAGGGCAGCCAGGGCGGGGCTGGTCGCAATTGCGGGGGATGGCGAGCAAGCGAGGACCGCCCGCGCGCCGCTCATCAGAAGCACGGCGAGCTGTTGATGAACATCGCGCGGCAACAGGTCGGCGTCATCGACAAGTAAGAGATCGTCCTCGCTTGTCCCGGCGATGGCGACACGCTTCCAGAAGGTTGCGTCGTCTTCTCCGTCGGGCCGTAGGCAGTTGACTGACGAAGGGGCCAGATGCGCTATGACGTCAAGCGTTTGCGATTTGCCCGTGCCACTGGCCCCTACGATGAGCGCCGCGGTCCGTGGTGGAATCGTTAGTTCTGCAGGAGCGAGAGCGTCGCCGCCTTTGCCAACCGGAAGCCGGATTGACCGCTTGCCCTTTGACCCCGGTTCAAGCTCGGCAATGCTCACAATGCGCGGAAGTACTGCAACTGGAAAGGGCTGCTGTTCCGGCTGCCGGGGAGGCACGGGGCAGGGATCCATGAGAAGTTGCGCCACCGCATCGCCGTCGGCACTGATGCGACCCCGGACGAAGGCGCGGCCGGGCATGGACTCAATGGCAGGAAGCTTCGGCCAGCTGAGTAGCGCCTCGGCACTGGCGCCGAGCGGAAGGTACAAGCGGTTGGGCAGCATGGAGAAGAACCGGCTGGCGATGAGGTCCCGCTCTCCCGAAATAACGAGTGTGATTCCGGCGGCTTCGCCATCCCGCGCGATGTCCTGGAGCGCGTCTTCAGCTCTCGCGAACCGGCTGGATCGAAACGCGGTTGCCCATCTACCCCAGCCCGTAATGACAACGGTGATGTGTGGAGCAGCCTCAGCAAGTCCTGGAGCCCCGTTGAGACGATCGACGAGGAGCTCGGCGATCCGTTCCAGGACGCGGGCGGCTCGTTTGACTTCGGTGGCGGCTACCCAGGCGCCAACCTGCGGAGCGTCGCTGACCGCGCGCAGGCTCGAGTCGCCGTCGAGCAGGTACAGGTGCCCGTCGGGCAGCGCCCGGAGATGTTCGGCAGACACGTAGGAGAGGACTCCGGCCAACCCGCTGCCGGGCTGTCCGACGAGCGCAAGATGGGAGTGTTGAGCGGGTTCCCACGCGAGGGGACGCTGCTCCTGCTGCTCAGGAATGTCCAGCAGGCCAAGCTGGAGAATGTTTGGCGGCACCGCAATGGAACGGGCGATCGTAGCGGGCAACGTCGGACGCACGGGTGCACGCAATGGCGGCAGCGGCAAGGTCCGTGAGGCGGAGATGGCAGAGGCGACCAGAGCATGAAGGCTATCCACCGCGCTTGGCTCTCCTTCGTGCGCCCGGTGTCTCGCCCTATCGAAGGAGATGTCTGCATCAGAGCCACTGGCCAGGAAAGAAGCGAAGGTCATGATGCGGGGTGCCAGCGAGGCAGTGCCGGGCGCCGTCGTCGTCGCTGTCTGGAATTCGATGGGCTGCCCGGAGGCGATGCGCAGGAATCCACGGCCGGGCAGGTTGACCGGGATGGAGGAGGCGGCTGCTGACTCAAGCACGTCCTGGGACTCCATCGCTGATTGAACTCTCAGGGCAACACTTGCAGTGATGTTTGCTCGAATGTCGGACGTGATCGCGCCCTGCGGGCGCTGCGTTGCAAGGACGAGATGCATTCCCAGCGATCGTCCGAGGGTTGCAATCCGCATTAGTTCATGGACGGAACCGGGAACTTCGTCACTGAGCATCCGAAACTCGTCAATCACGGTGATCAGGCGGGGAAGCGGCCTGGAACTGCGCTCGCTGTATTCAAGGTAATCGGCGGCGCCAACGTCTGCAAAGAGCGCCTCCCGCCGTTTGACCTCGGCTTTGAGCGAGACGAGGGCGCGCGAGACGGCCGCTGCAGACAGATCGGTGAGCATGCCGGTGACGTGCGGCAAGGGTGCAAGCACGCCGAGACCGGAGCCTCCCTTGAAGTCGATGAAGAGAAAGTTCAGGTTTCCAGGGGAGTGGTTGAGCGCGAGGCCGAGGACCAGAGTTCGCAGGAACTGGGATTTGCCGGCACCCGTAGTGCCGGCGACGAGCATGTGCGGACCGTCGGTGACCAGATCAAAGGTCAGAGGTCCCGCAGACGATGATCCGATAGCCGTGGTCATCCGGGCGTTATCCGGGGAGGCACGCCACCGTGCAGCAATGCTTTCGCTGCCGCACGGGATCAGATCCGGGAGAGCGACAGCCTCCGGGACCGGTGCCTGGGTGCCTGCCGCCGCTTGCGGGGAGGCATGGGTTCCCATTGCGCGAGCCAGTAGCTCGAACGTATCCGACCGCACGAAGTCGGGCTGGAAGCGGACGGTGCCCTCGGGGTTCGTGAGCAGGGGGTCGGGAGGGAAGTAGTCGATGGCCCAGGGACCCTTTTCCCGGTCGTTGGACGTGGAGAAACGGTAGGCGCGAACGCCTTTCACCTCCGCTGCCGTGCCGGCGCCGAAGAGCAGGACGGTGGAGTACCGGCCGGAGGCGGCGAGTTCCGCGAATCGTGCGCGATCTGCGACGAGGGTGACCCGTGGCAGGAACCGGGCTGCCTCCGGAAGGTCTGTGCGGGCGTCGAAACAGAGAATCTCTCCGGCTTCGGACAGGGCGGAGAGCTGCAGAATCAGGAGGCGGGCGACATCGGGAAGGATGTGTTGCGGACCACGGATGTCCACATTGACGGGTTCCCCGCCTCCCGGTACAACCAACGGGATCAGCACGGGCGCGGCCGGGATGATGGGTGGCCGCCAATCCACCGGCTCGGGTTTGGGCTGAACATTGGCGGGCTGGTCAGCGATGCCCAGTCTCAGATAGCGCCCGCCCGGGCTCAGCTGTGATGTATACCCGGAAGCGGTCGTCTGCGGACGAAGGGCCGCGAGGGTGAGGCCGCCCGCGTCCGGTGCTGCGCGTCGTCGTCGTTTCCTGTCTTTGGCCACCGCGGCTGCTACCGCATAGTCGAACGCGCGGCGTTTCTTTCGTCCGGTGATGAGCGGAACCATCCCGGTGGCGGCGGAGAGCGCGCTGAACGCCAGGAAAAACCACATCCCGGTGGTCACGGCGAGCACGATGCCGAGTACGAGGGGTAGGAAGGCAGTGAGGATCAGTAGCCGGCTGCTTTCCGGCGGCGGGGGAGCGCTGACTTCGCAGGGTTCGGTGAGGTCCTCGGCGAGTGGCGGATCATCGGCGGTATGTGCGAGCACGACGGCGCAGCGGCTGCTCCCGATGCGGATGTCGGAGTCGGTGGTGATGGGGATTCGCTCGGCTCTGGCGCCGTTGACCCAGATGCCGTTTGACGACTGCCGGTCGCGGAGGGTCAGCGCGTCATTGGTGACCGTGAGTACGGCGTGGACGCGTGAGAGATCGGGGTCGTGGATGGTGATGTCTGCAGCGCTGCGACCGATCGTGTAGACGCCGCGCGAGAGCGGTATGGCCTTGCCGGCGTCGGGCCCGGACCGGACGAGAAAGAGCAGGCTGCCGGGAGAGGACGGGCGCGTGCTCGGGTGTGCACCCGTGGCAGCGACGATCACCGCGCCGGATGTGAGGGGTGGTACGCCTGGCTGCAGCTCAGCGAGCGGCTTCCCATCGATGAGGAGGTGGTGGGTGCCGGCCCGGCTGGAGAGCTGTTCGTGCAGCTGGCTGCCGCTCGCGAGGTGCGCCTTCGTGATGATCAATTCTTCTGTAGGTTGGCCTCCTGGCAGCTGCACGCCGGGACCTGCGGCGAGCGTGACGTGCAGATCCATGGTCCGAGCCTAGGGGCTGCCATGGCCCGGTTTGTTGGGCCGCATCAGATCTGTGGATAAGGTCGCGGTGCGAGGGCGTCGGTTGCCATCTCGGTTGAATCGGGCGATATCGCGATCGGGACGATAGGCTTGGCTACTGGATCTGGAGCTGTGTCTGCTCCACGTACAGAGAAAAGGTCATTCCGTCGTGAAGATTGCTGTCATTGCCCTTGGGAAGATCGGTCTGCCGCTGGCAGTCCAGTTCGCGTCAAAGGGCCACGAAGTGGTGGGCGTGGACGTCAACGCCACGGTCGTCGAGTCCATCAATAACGCGGTCGAGCCATTCCCCGGTGAAGCGCACCTTCAGGAGAAGCTTTCCGAGCTGGTTCCTGCGGGTAAACTCCGGGCGACAACCGACTACGGGCAAGCTGTTCCCAACGCTGACGCCGTGGTCTTGGTGGTGCCCTTGTTCGTTGACGCTGATGCCAACCCGGACTTCGGATGGATGGACGGAGCCACTGCCGAGCTTGCCAAGCACCTCACTGCGGGCACGCTCGTCTCCTATGAGACAACCCTCCCGGTGGGCACCACCCGTGATCGTTGGAAGCCGATGCTGGAGGAGGGTTCCGGTCTGGTCGAAGGCAAGGACTTCCATCTGGTGTTCTCACCGGAGCGTGTACTGACCGGACGTGTCTTCGAAGATCTCCGCAAATATCCCAAGCTGGTCGGTGGGCTTTCTGACGACGGCGCCAAGAAGGCCGTTGAGTTCTACGAGGCAGTACTCGATTTCGATGACCGGGCCGATCTGGTCCGCGGAAACGGTGTCTGGGACCTCGGATCAGCCGAAGCATCTGAGCTTGCCAAGCTTGCTGAGACGACCTACCGCGATGTCAACATCGGGCTGGCGAACCAATTCGCACGCTTCGCCGCGACTGCGGGCATAGACATTTATCAGGTGATCGAGGCCTCGAACTCCCAGCCGTACAGCCACATTCATCAGCCGGGCATCGCCGTCGGCGGCCACTGCATTCCCGTCTACCCGCGTCTGTATCTGTGGAATGATCCGTCGGCGACGGTTGTACGGGCCGCCCGTGAAGCCAATGCAGGTATGCCGGAGTACACCATCGGGCTGCTGGAAGGCGCCCATGGGGATCTGGGCGGTGCGACCGTCGTCGTGCTTGGCGCTGCCTACCGCGGTGAGGTCAAGGAAACGGCCTTCTCAGGTGTCTTTGCGACGGTTGACGCGCTGAAGGAGCGCGGCGCGAAGGTACTGGTGCACGATCCGATGTACACCGATGAAGAGCTCTCCGCTCTTGGATTCGATGCCTACCATGTTGGCGATCCGGTGGACGCTGCCGTCGTGCAGGCGAACCATGCGGAGTACGCACACTTGAAGCCGACAGATCTGCCCGGGGTGAAGACGTTCATCGACGGCCGTCGCGTGAGCAGCGCGGATAAGTGGGCTGGAGTTACCTACCGGGTCATCGGCAAGGCCTGATCGCAACGAAAGGTAGTCGCATGACTTACATCGCTGATAGCGCCGATGTGTCGGATCGGGCGGAACTAGGTGAAGGCACAAAAGTATGGCATCTCGCGCAGGTGCGGGAGAATGCCAAACTGGGATCCAACTGCATTGTCGGACGTGGGGCCTACATCGGTACAGGCGTCTCGATGGGGGAGAACACCAAGGTCCAGAACTACGCGCTGGTGTATGAGCCGGCGTCGCTCGGCAAGGGCGTGTTCGTCGGTCCTGCCGTTGTCCTTACCAACGACACCTATCCGCGATCGATTTCGCCGGACGGCACGTTGAAGAGCGCACACGACTGGATTCCGGTCGGAGTCACCGTCGAGGACGGTGCGTCCATCGGTGCTCGTGCTGTGTGCGTGGCTCCCGTGACGATCGGTGCATGGGCGACGGTTGCCGCCGGCGCAGTTGTCACCAAGGACGTTCCTGCCTATGGGCTGGTGGCTGGAGTACCTGCCCGCCGTCTCGGGTGGGTAGGCAAGGCAGGTCACCCGCTCAAGAAGCAGGACGGTCTGTGGGTCTGTCCCGAGACCGGTGAGAAATATCGCGAAGCACACGGAACACTGGCACCAGTAGAGGATCAGAAATGAGCACAGGATTCATTCCGGCGGCTAAGCCGATCGTAGGAGACGAGGAGCGTGCGGCCGTCGATGCGGTGCTCGTGTCCGGCATGCTGGCGCAGGGCGCTGAAGTTGCGGAGTTCGAGAAAGAGTTCTCGGAAGTCCTTCTCGACGGTCGTGCGTCCGTCGCCGTGAACTCGGGCACCTCCGGACTGCATCTCGGTCTGCTGGCCGCGGGTGTTGGTCCGGGAGACGAGGTCATCGTTCCGTCATTCACGTTTGCTGCAACCGCGAATTCTGTGGCGCTTACCGGTGCGACGCCGGTCTTTGCTGACATTGAGCTCGACCACTACTGCCTGGATGTCGCTCACGTAGAGTCGCTGATTTCCGACAAGACCAAGGGAATCATGCCGGTGCACCTGTACGGGCACCCGGCGAACGTTGTCGCGTTCCGGGAACTTGCTGACTCCCGCGGGATCAAACTGTTTGAGGACGCGGCACAGGCTCATGGAGCTGCGCTGGATGGCCGAAAGGTCGGCACCTTCGGTGATTTCGCCATGTTTTCGCTGTATCCCACGAAGAACATGACCTCAGGCGAGGGCGGCATGGTGTCCACCGGTGACGCCACGGTTGAGCGGAACCTTCGGCTGCTGCGGAACCAGGGCATGGAGCGCCAGTACGAGAACGAACTGGTGGGGTTCAATGCGCGCATGACCAATCTTCACGCTGCGATCGGGCGAGTCCAGTTGACGAAGGTGCTCGGGTGGACTGCACAGCGCCAGTCGAACGCCCAGTTCCTCAACGACAACCTCGAAGGGGTAGGCATACCGGTGGTGGCCGAGGGCGCTGAGCACGTGTACCACCAGTACACAGTCCGTATCCCGGGAGATCGGGACGGTTTCGCAGCGGCCTTGAAGGATGAGTACAACATCGGCAGCGGGGTCTACTACCCGATTCCGAATCACCGACTGCCCTCGTTCAACCGGACCGAGGACCTCCCGAGCACGGAGATCGCGGCACGCGAGGTGCTCTCGCTTCCGGTGCATCCCTCACTCGATGACGAGGACCTGGACCGGATCGTGACAGCCGTGAACAAGCTCGCCGGAGCGGGTGCGTAATGGGGGACCTTCGGGTAGGCATTATCGGTTTGGGGATGATGGGCCGTCATCACGCTCGCGTTGTGCGTGAGCTTGATGGTGTCCAGTTAGTTGCCGTTGCAGATGCGTACGGAGATCCGCATGGTGTCGCCGGGGACTTGCCGTTGTGCGGCTCCGTCGATGAGCTGATCGCGCAGGGAATCGACATGGCCGTGTGTGCCGTGCCCACCGGGTTGCATGAGGAAGTCGGTCTTGCTCTCGCCGCTGCAAACGTGCACACGATGGTTGAGAAGCCGATCGCATCTACGATCGAGGGCGGCGTCAAGCTCGCTGATGCCTTCGAAGCTGCCGGTTTGGTTGGCGCTGTGGGGCACATCGAACGGTTCAACCCCGCGTTGCAGTCGCTGCGGTTCCGCATTGAGAACGGCGATCTTGGTGACGTTTACCAGGTCGCGACCCGCCGGCAGGGGCCGTTCCCCTCTCGGATTGCTGACGTCGGCGTGGTGAAGGATCTCGGGACTCACGATATCGATCTCACCGCCTGGCTGGCGCAGTCGCCCTATGAATCGGTTTCCGCGCGCACGAGCACGCGCTCCGGGCGTCCTCACGAAGACATGGTGACCGCCTCCTGCCAGCTGGAAAACGGCGTCATCACCTCTCATCTTGTGAACTGGCTCTCCCCAATGAAAGAGCGCCTGACTGTCGTGACCGGGGAAAAGGGTGCTTTTGTCGCCGATACGCTGACAGCCGATCTGACGTTCTACGAGAACGGGACAATCAACACGGAGTGGGAAGCGGTGTCGAATTTCCGCGGCGTGAGCGAAGGTAATATCACCCGTTTGGCGCTCACCAAGCGCGAGCCATTAAAAGCTGAGCATGAAGCGTTCCTCGATGCTGTGCTCGGCAAGCGCAATGACGTCGTGACTATGCGTGAGGGCCTCAATACCCTGCGTGTGGCAGAGGCGATGATCGAGTCATCCCGGACCGGGCACATGGTGGACGTTACCGCGTGAGTCTGCGAGTAATCCTTGCCACAAGACTCTTTCCACCGGAAGTTGGTGCCGCAGCCTTCCGGCTCAAGGCACTTGCGACGGCGCTGCAGGAGTCCGGGGTAGCAGTCAAGGTCCTGACCTCTGTACCGCCAGCCGAGTACACGGTCGAGTCAGGAGTCTCGCGGTGGCCCGTCCTGCGAGACTCGGGCGGAAACGTCAGGGGATACGTCCAGTATTTGAGCTTCGACGCTCCCTTGTTTTTTCGGCTGCTTTTTAGCCGCGCGGATGTGGTGGTTTCTGAGCCTCCGCCCACGACCGGTCTCGTCGTAGCCGTGACTTCATGGCTCAGGAGACGCCCCTACGTCTATTACGCTGCGGACATCTGGACCGACGCGCTGATTGCGATAGGCGCTGCAGCGCCGGTTGTAGCGGTCATGCGTTGGATAGAGGGCGTAGCCGTCAGGAACGCTGCTCACGTGGTGGCCATATCCGAGGGAGTGGCGGACCGCATCTCCCAGTTTCGTGTTGCCCCCGGACGCGTAAGCGTGGCCGGCAACGGTATAGACACCGACACTTTCAGGCCCGATGGCGAAACCAAGACCCCCGGGCACCCTTACTTCGTCTACACCGGGACGATGTCCGAGTGGCAAGGCGCAGAAGTCTTCATTCAAGCACTGACGACTCTTGACGATCGGCCCGACGTGCGGCTGTACTTCTTCGGTCAGGGATCCTCAGAAGGTGCGCTTCGAGCGTTAGCCGAACGCGTCGCACCCGGTCGGGTAACCTTCGGCGGTGTGATCTCCCCTCAAGAAAGCGCCGCCTGGATCCGCGGAGCTGCGGGTGCTCTTGTAAGCATTGTTCCTGGACAGGGTTATGATTTCGCGAAACCCACAAAGATCTATGCGGCTGCGGCTTGTGGAACCCCGGTAGTGTACGCGGGCGCGGGAGAGTGCGCTTCAATGGTGGCGGAGAATCATCTGGGAGAAAGTGTGCCGTTCGAACCGCGACAGGCGGCCCAAGCCATGCGGCGTCTTCTCGAAGGGGAAGACCCCCATCGCGACGCCCGCATCAGCTGGGTGGATAAGAATGCGTCTTTGCAGACAGCGGGCGAACGTGCCGCCGCGGCTGTTTTAGCCACGCGAGCTCAGGGACGCGGCTGAAACAGCGGCGCGTACATGTGGACCTGTGGGCTTACTGCGTCTGATTCAGTAGTGCTGTGACAACTTGCTGTGCAGCCTGCCCGGATCCATACGGAGCAGCGTTGGTTGGAGCAGGCGCCGAGCGTGTTGCGGCCGGCCCTAGTTGGCCAAGATCATCGGAGACCAGCACGTTCCAACCGAGGTCCACAGTCTCCACCCATTCGGTTTCTGGTCTGACCGTCGTGCAGGGAACCCGCAACAGGAAGGCTTCCTTTTGAAGACCGCCGGAATCAGTGACCACACCGGCGGAGTGCTGGACTGCGTTGATTAGTTGTGGGTATGCAAGCGGGTCGATGGAGATGAGCGATCCCTGATTGAGGGAAATGCCGTGTTCTTCCGCAAGCGCACGTAGACGCGGGTGTGCCAGTAGAAGTACTGGCTTGTCGAGCCCTGCAAGCTGGGTCAAGATCTCGGAAAGGCGATTGGCATCATCCGTATTGTCCGGACGATGAATGGTGCTCACGTAATACTCGCTGGCGGCAAGTCCCTGCGGAAGCGGTTCCTGCTTTAAGTTGACTGCATCGCGCGTAAGGAATAATACGTCTGTCATTACGTCGCCGACCAGCACGCTGCGCCCAGCCAAGCCTTCGGCCGCCAAGTGCTTCATCGCGACTTCGGTGGGAGCGAGAAGAAGATCCGCTGCGTGATCAGTGAGAACCCGGTTGTGTTCTTCCGGCATGCGCCGATTGAATGATCGCAAACCTGCCTCAAGATGTGCGACAGGAATGTGCATCTTTACCGCCGCGATTGCCGCGGCCAGGGTTGAGTTCGTGTCTCCGTACACGAGCACGCAGTCCGGACGAGACTGCTCCAAAACGTCTTCGAGCCCGGAGAGCATCGCGCCGGTTTGCCTGCCATGCGGGCCTGACCCCACGGCTAAATTAAAGTCCGGCGCCGGAATGCCTAGATCGTTGAAAAAAACGTCTGACATGAGTTCGTCGTAATGCTGGCCGGTGTGGGCGATCAGATGATCCGCCTTGCCCTGCAATGCAGAGGCGATAGGAGCCAACTTCACGAACTGAGGGCGCGCACCTACAACGCTGAGAATTCGCATGGTTTCCACTCTACCGGCTTGCTGGGCGGCTTCGTTCGAGGAGCAGCCGACGCACAATACCGCGGGCCACTTCGCTATCCGACTCCGAACTCAACGCCTGCGCTGCATGATGAGTGTTCTGTTTGTACGTCCAAATCTGATCTCGTGACAGCGATTTGATCGCCGACGCAAGCGACCCGGCGGAGAAATCCTCGGTGACCACTCCGACGTGGTGCTCCTCAATAAGGCGAGAGGTCTCGGGCGAGGGACTGAAAACGATTCCGAGACGCGCCTGAACAAAGTCGAAAAACTTATTTGGCAGCATCAGAGCCTGATTGCGCGTCTGTGGCGGGAGGCTATAGATGCCGAGATCGTAATCGTTCAATACCTCGGGCAGCTCATGTGGAGCTACGGAGGGGAGAAAGCGGATCTGTTCGTTCCCTGCTGCAAGGTGCTGGATCTGCCGCAAATAGCGACCGTTGTCTCGTGCCTCAATAAGATAGAAATCGAGTGTATATCCCGGCCCAAGGAGACCTACCGCTTCGATCATGCCCTCCAGATTGCGCCCGGGCACGGCAGCTCCGCTGTGAACCAGACGGATTGGCCCGTCAGTGAGTGGCTCAGGAACGAGTTCGACGTACGGGCGGGCATTCCGAACAGTCTCAGTACTGCAGGAAAAATGCTCCTGATACAGCTCAGCGATTGAGTCATTGACCACAGAGATTGCTTCAGTTTTAGGTAGATATCGCTTGCAGATGCTAGTCATGAGCGGCGCGACGAGAAGCTTCCAGGAGAGCACCTGCACTCTCTCTTCCGGAGCCCATTCGTGCATGTCTCCCCAAATCGGCGTTCCGCCTGCGATGTAGTGCGCAAGAGGGAGGGCCCGTGCTTCGTTCGCAACAATGAGATCGAATCGGCGCCCCTTGACTAGAGCAAGGGCACGTTGCACTGCTGGGGCTGCCAGCTCGGCTTTGGAATGCCATCTGATAGCGAGGAGAGCCACTCCCAGTGGTGTCTGAGGGAGCGATGCGAGCTTCGTATCGACTTCAAGATGATCTGCTGCCGCAGCTGGCTGCGCACCGTAGGAGAGAGTAGTTACATCGCCGAATTCGGCCAGCAAGTCGAGTTGCCTCAAGACGCGGGAATCCGCAGTTATCTCAGAGAAGGAGATGCAGAGTATTTTCGGGCGCATAAGCACAACTCTAGACGGTGGCAGTCCGGCGATGAGCTTCTTCTGAGGCGGTCGGGTAACCTTGACCCCGCGGGCGCATGCCGCTTGCGCACTGCCGAACCCAACCCAGGAGAATTTGTGAACGTTGACCTCGTCGTCGTCGGATCGGGCTTTTTCGGCCTAACGATCGCCGAAAGGGCCGCAACAGAACTAGGGTTGAAAGTTGCAGTCCTGGACCGTCGTCATCACATAGGCGGGAATGCATACAGCGAGAACGAAAAGCAGACAGGCATCGAGGTTCATCGGTACGGGGCACACCTTTTTCACACCTCGAACGAGCGGGTGTGGGAGTACGTCAACAGGTTCACCGGTTTCACCGCCTATCAGCACAAGGTCTACACAAGCCACAAGGGCGAGGTGTATCCGATGCCGATCAACCTTGGCACGATCAACCAGTTCTTCCGCGCATCCATGAGCCCGGGAGAAGCACGGGCGTTGATTCAGGAGCAGGCGGGTGAGTTGGCCGGGACCGACCCTGAAAATCTCAATGACAAGGGAATCCAACTCATCGGACGCCCATTGTACGAAGCATTCATCAAGTACTACACAGGCAAGCAGTGGCAGACGGATCCCAAGGATCTTCCAGCGGAGATAATTTCTCGGCTGCCTGTCCGATACACGTACGACAACCGCTACTTCAACGACAAGTACGAGGGACTTCCGGCGGACGGCTATACCGCATGGATTGAACGCATGGCGGCGCACCCGAACATCACCGTAGAGCTGAACACCGATTTCTTCGATGACGGACACGCCTACTCCCGAAGCGCCACTCTGGGTCAGGTGCCAGTCGTGTATACCGGGGCGGTTGATCGGTACTTCGACTATGTCGAAGGGGACTTGTCGTGGCGGACGATCGACCTTGAGGAAGAGGTGTTGCCGATCGAAGACTTTCAGGGATGTCCTGTCATGAACTATCCGGACGAGAACGTTCCATATACCCGCATCCACGAATTCAGGCACTTCCATCCCGAGCGCGACTACACGAAAGACGCCACCGTCATCATGCGCGAGTATTCCCGCTTCGCCGAAAAGGGAGACGAGCCATATTACCCGGTCAATACAGAAGCTGACCGTGCAAAACTCCTCGCGTACCGTGACCTTGCAAAGGGGGAGGACATGGTCCTCTTCGGCGGGCGCCTCGGCACCTACAAGTACCTCGACATGCACATGGCCATCGGTTCAGCTCTATCGATGTACGACAATAAAATCAAGCCCCACTTCGGGGGCGGCGCGAAGCTGGAGAGCGGGGGAATTGACGCATGAACACAGTACGCATGGCTACTAATTCGGCGACCGGAATCGATACGCGATGGGAGACAGTCCAGCAGATCATTCTTCCCACCGAGGCGAATGTCGATACTGCGCCGCTATACCTGGACACGGGAAGCGCACTGAGTGTCCAGCTCAACACTATGGACGGCAGTGCCTTCAACGACAAGGCCTCGCAGAGCAGCTTCGGCAGCGCAAAGGAGATCCATGCTGAGGACTTTCGGTCCCGGCACTCGACCTCGATCCGGCGCGGCGAACGTGTGTCCTTCGGTAGTTACTTCAATGCCTTCCCTGCCAGCTATTGGCGCCGCTGGACCTCCGTCCAAAATATTCGGCTGCGGATAGACACTCTCGGGGCCGGCAGCGTTAGTGTCTACAAGTCGAACGCCAGGGGATCCCTGCAACACGTCGATACCAAGCGTGTCGTGGACCCCGGCACAACGACCTTCGACCTTTCACTCACGCCGTTTGGCGACGGCGGGTGGTACTGGTTCGACCTCGTAGCGGCATCCGAGGACTTTGTCCTTGAGTCTGCGCAATGGCAGGCGCCCGCTCTCGGTAAGCCGTCCGGACAGATAACCCTCGAAATCACGACCCTGAACAAACCGGACTTCTGCCTGAACAACCTGAGAATTCTCGCAGAGAATCCCTCGAGCCTCGAAAATCTCAAAGAGGTACTCGTAGTGGACCAGGGCACCAAGAAAGTCGCCGACGAGCCCGGATTTGACGGGGTGCGAGCAGCACTACAGGGCAAGTTGCGCATCATCGACCAGGACAACCTAGGGGGATCGGGTGGGTTCGCCAGAGGAATGTATGAAGCCGTTGAAAACGGCAGCGACTACGTTCTGCTGCTCGACGACGACATAGTGATGGAGCCCGAGAGCATTTCCCGACTCCTCACCTTCGCCGATCGGTGCAAATCTCCCACCATCGTGGGTGGCCACATGTTCGACCTCTACAACCGAACTGTCCTCCACACCTTCGGCGAGACCGTCAACCCCTGGCGGTTCCAACCCGACCAGCCTGTTGCCGAACAAATTCTCGGACACGACTTCGTGCGCTCCAATCTCCGCCAGACGCCGTGGCTGCACAGACGGGTGGATGTGGATTACAACGGCTGGTGGATGTCCCTGATCCCGACAGCCACAATCCGCGACATTGGGCTTTCCCTACCCGTCTTCATCAAGTGGGACGATGCCGAGTACGGGCTGAGGGCAAAGGCGGCGGGCTATCCAACAGTTTCCATGCCCGGCTCCGCCGTATGGCACGTTTCTTGGATCGACAAGGACGACCTCGTTGGATGGCAGGCATACTTTCACACCCGCAACCGAATGATCGCTGCATTGATACACAGCCCGTATGAGCATGGCGGTCGAGTGGTCAGAGAGTCCGGCTACATGGACATCAAACACCTGATTTCCATGCAGTATTACACTGCAATGGGTCGGGTGCAAGCGATGCAGGACGTCCTGAAGGGACCCGAGCAGTTGCACGCTATCCTCTCGACCAAGCTTCCGGAAATACGGGCCATGGCGAGCCAATACCCTGATTCGCAATTTCGAAACGACCCAGACGCCTTCCCCGGCGCAAGGATGGATAAGCCGCCGCGCCATGGCCAAGGATTCTCAGCCCCCTCCTACCTCAAACTCGTACCGTGGGCAGCCAAAACGATCGCTCGTCAGCTCAGTAAGCCTGTGCTGCAGTCCAGCAAGGAGCGTCCGCAAGCGTTTGTGGCGCATCAGGACAACAAGTGGTGGCGAATGTCGCAATATGACAGTGCAGTGGTTTCGAACGCTGAGGGCACTGGCGCATCCTGGTATCAGCGGGACCCGCAGAAGTTGCGGGCGCTGCTAGCAGAGTCGGCACGCCTCAATGCCGAGATTCTGCGGCACTGGCCCCGTCTCCGCGAGCAGTATCGTGCAGCGCTGCCCGAACTCACGTCGTTCGAATCGTGGAAAAAGACGTTCGAGGCTTCTTCCCAGAAGAGTCAGGGAGATTGAGCGGGGAACTGGTTGCGCCTGGACTCGGGCGCGGCTTGAAAGACGTACTGCGATCTCGGTACCTATTGCAACTTCTGGTTGCTAAGGAGCTCAAGGTCCGCTATCGGGGATCGGTGCTGGGACTCCTCTGGTCGTACGTGAAACCCGGCGTGCAGTTCGTGGTCTTTTGGTTCGCGCTTGGTGTGTTCTTGGGAATGAATCGCAATACCGAAAACTATCCTATCTATTTGTTTTCTGGGATTATTCTCATCAATTTTTTTACCGAGGCGCTCGGCAATGCCTCCCGTTCGATTGTCGGCAACGGTGGCTTGATCAAGAAGATCTACCTGCCGCGGGAACTTTTTCCAGTCGCTTCAGTTTGGGTTTCCGCCGTACATTTTTTTCCGCAGCTAGTGGTCTTGCTTGCCGCTTGTCTTTTCACTGGATGGACGCCGGGAATTTTTGAAGTAGCTGCAGCTGCGGCGGGATTCGTGATCGTTGCACTCCTTGCGACTGGATTGGGGCTGTTCTTCGGCGCCGCAAATGTCTATTTCCGGGACTCGGAGAATTTTGTCGATATGTTGTTGATGATAGCCACTTGGGCTTCCCCGGTGCTCTACTCATGGACAATGGTTCGCGATACCCTAGGCACGGGTTTTCTTGCTGTTTACCAAGCGAATCCGCTCACTATTGCCGTGGAATTGTTTCACTTCGCGTTCTGGAAACCGACGACTACGTCGATCACCGATGCCGCAACAGCGGCACCCCCGAACCTCTTCGGAGTGTGGTTACCGATAGGAGTTGCGACGGCGGTTCTCGTCATTGTGCTCGGTCAGTACACTTTTCGACGCCTTGAGGGGCGTTTCGCCCAGGAGCTATGAGTGAGTACGGCTATACACGTTCACAACGTTTCAAAGCAGTTCGTGCTGCGGCACACGCGGTCTATCAAGGAAGCATTCGTTTGGTTGATGAGGGGCCGAAAAGGCGACTTATCAGAGAAGTTTTTTGCTTTGAGGGGTGTCTCGCTCGAGATTGAGCAAGGTGAAACGGTCGCGCTACTCGGACTGAACGGCTCGGGAAAATCAACCCTGCTGAAACACATCTCTGGTGTCATGCTTCCGGATGTCGGTACGGTGCTCACACGAGGAAGAGTCGCTGGTCTGATTGAAGTGGGGGCAGGGTTTCATCCTGATCTCAGCGGTCGGGACAATGTCTATCTCAACGGTGCAATTCTCGGCATGAGTGAGAAGCAGATAGAAGCGTGCTTTGATTCCATTGTCGAGTTCTCCGAAATCGGTCAGTTCATCGATACCGAAGTGAAGTTTTACTCTTCGGGTATGTACCTGCGTCTCGCGTTCTCAGTAGCCGTCCACACCAATCCTGAGGTCTTTCTGGTCGACGAGATACTCGCTGTCGGGGACGAGCCGTTTCAAAAAAAATGCATAGCCAAAATCAAGGAGTTGGCGGCGGCTGGCCGAACCCTAGTCGTTGTAAGTCACGACTTGGACCTTGTTTCGCAGATCTGCGAGCGTGGCATTCTGCTCGAGAACGGACACATCGTGATGGACGGGTCGGTAGGAGACGTCGTCGCTAGGCTAAGGTCATAGCGCACTGTGAGGTCTCAGCAGGTGGTGATCTCGTACAGAGTCGCCTGACCTTCTGAGTCAAGGACCCTCAAGCCTGGCTGACCGGCAAGACCCTCAACTCCGGGATAGAAGTGGTCGCCTGCATGGATCTCCTTGCCCGCGAATTCAAGCACATATTGCACTCCAGTGCTCTCAAGGAGTGGACAGATCGCCGGGTTGGTGGCCGCTTGGTCGAGCTCCATGAGCAACTGAAGGTTCTCCGGTGCTCCGGTGGTCCCCAGATGCGGAGTAAGTACCTCAACTCCTGAAAGCGCGTACGCATATGCCATCCCACTCCATGGATTACCAGCAACTACAGCATCATCGGGGACATGCTGAGGAAGTCGGCCAATGAGCTCCCGCTCATCAACGGACAGAGCAGACTCCTCGTTGAGATCGTAGTTCAGCCTATGTGCTTCACGAACTGGCACGCTGACGGAGGGGCCTTGAACGAGGGGGACAAGCACTGCGACCGCTGTGATTGTGGCGGCGATTGCGGGTACCGTCGTCGTCAGGCGCGGATGGACCCGCTGAAGCACGATGTGCTTTCCCCGCTCCTGTAGGTGTTGTGCGGTTGCGGTTACGATCCATGAGCCTCCGATCGAAGCGAGGACTATCGTCGTGACGGGCAGCAGGGCTGCAAGCCTGAAACTGTCGTTGTACCAAACGCCGGTGATGAGGTTTCTGAAGTCGCCCTGTGGCTCTGACGAGGCCACGACATAGAGAAAAGCTGTCACGAGGAATATGCCGAAACCCCACCATGTCCCTCGCTTTAGCACGATGTGAAGTAGGCCGGCGAATGTCAGGAACATGATCATCCACGCTGCTGGTTCCCCCATAGGAGCTGCGGCGAGGATTTCACCTACCGCGCGCGCGTTGGTTTGAAAAGGTTCCCATTGCGATGCAGTTTCACTGGGACGGAGTTCCTGCCACAGCACGACTACGGCAGCTGTGTAGCAGACAAGCGCGGCGAAAGACGGGATGAACCGGGCGGCATGTGCTCTCCGCCGCCTGAGCTGGCGCCAGTGGCGAACCATGGCGACACCGCCGAGAGGGAGGAACAGGGCGGCAAGGGCCATCAAAGTACTGGGATGCGCGAGGCCGAGGCCTGGGAGACTGGCGAGCAGCGCAAGGAAACTGACCATCCATGGCTGGCGGTTATCGCTGCTTACCCTTAGAACCATGGCCGCAAGAGCAACGCAGGCGGGAAGCAGCGCAACAGAGAGGAAATTCGGGTAGAGGACGCCGAAATCAAGGAGTAGGTAAGGAAATGCGCTGAAACCGCTCGCGAGTACCCCGGTCACCAGCACGGGAATTGGACGGTTACCGGTTATCCGGGTGCATAAGAAGATGCAACCGATAGGCCAGACAATCGCACCAACTGCGATACTGGTGGCATTCACAGCGACCGGGATCGATGTATCCGTTGCCTGGATAAGTAGCGAAACGAGGCCATGCCAGGCCGCTGGGTAAAAGGACGGATCGTCGCCACCTGTTGGCATACCACCCAGGCTCAGCGAGGAGGCTGATCCGGTGTCCATGATGTAGCGCAAAGCATTTAGATGGAAGACGCCATCGTATGTCTGCGAAACACTCTCGGGACGGCCGAAAAGCTGGGTCAAGCGCCATCCGATAATCGCGCCAGACAGAGTCACCGCGAGAAACAGGACAGCAGAGCGAAGACTAGGCCGGTTCAAGCCCCGGAGCCCGATCCTTCGTGGTCTTCTAGCACCGGTGAAATGGCGGACAATGACGCCTCCGATGGCAAGAGCAAGCGTTGGAAGCACCAGCCACCAAAGAGACCAATCGCTACGGAGGGCGCCCGCCACGATTGCCGACATTGATACAACGCTCGTGGTCAGAGGCGCCGCCAACCCAAGCCTGCTCATGCCCTTGGCGCCGCAGCCGGCAGCGACGACGTATCCGGGCAGGAGGATCAGGCCCACAGCGCCCACGACTACTGGCAGTACCTGCCACCACGACATTCAATCTCCTGAGCTTTCGTTTATGCGCCGGACTGTACCTAAGCAAAACTTCAACCAACGATACAAGAGCATTCCGACGCTACGGGCTTCGCGCCAAGTGCAGGCTTCACCCTATGGGATACTTGGCTGGTGAGTCGTACGTGGATCGTGATGCCTATGTTCAACGAGGCAACTGTCGTTGGGGAGGTGATCCAGGGTCTTCTCCCCTCATTTCCTTATGTTGTGTGTGTTGACGATGGAAGTGACGACGATTCGGCGGCTGTCGCGCGGGCGGCCGGAGCCGTCGTGGTTGAGCATCCATTCAACCTGGGTCAAGGAGCGGCGTTACAGACGGGATTTGAGTACGCTCTTCAGGATCCAGGGCTGGAGGCAGTGATCACTTTCGACGCCGACAGCCAGCACCGAGTCGAAGATGCCGTCGCAATGCTTGAGCGGCTAAGGTCCGGTGAGGCCGACGTTATATTGGGGTCCCGCTTCCTGGACAGCCGAACAAAAATTTCCCCGTTGAAGCGCCTTGTGCTCCGCACCGCCGCCGTTCAGTCCAGCCTGAGTACCGGGCTGGAACTCACTGATGCTCATAACGGATTGCGAGTCATCGGATCTGCCGTATTGAAGCGTTTGCACTTGACCCAGAACCGTATGGCCCACGCGTCGGAGCTCATTCAGCAACTCGCGCAAATCAAACCGCGCATCGTTGAGCATCCAGTCGAAATCGTGTACACGGAGTACTCGAAGTCCAAAGGTCAGTCACTGCTGAACGGCGTCAACATTCTGGCCGATCTCTTTTTTAGGTAGATATGCTCTTCATTGTTCAGACAGTACTGGTGCTGGCGGTCGCCGTCGGAGCTTTGGCGCTGATGCGCGGCGGCACGAACGCCCGCCACCTCGCCATCCGCCGAATAATGCTCATGGCGTTCGCGCTCGTCGCGGTGTTTTCCATATTCTTCCCCGTTGTTCTCACTAGAATTGCGCAGGCATTGGGGATCGGCCGAGGTACGGACCTTGTTCTCTATGCGCTCATCGTGAGCTTCATGGTGTTCGTCGCTTCGACCGCCCAGCGCCATCGCCGCATGGAAGACGCTGTGACGAAGCTGGCGCGTCGGCTTGCGCTCGACGAGGCGCCTCACCCTGATGGGGACTCGACGAGACCGCTACGGGGAGCGTGCCCATCTTGTCATCCGCGAAACGACGGTTAGGTTGAGCAAGCCAAGAATATGAAATCTCTGATAAGAATCAACCGGCGTTTATTGGCCGTCCTGCCCGAATCTGCCACCCGCTTCCTAGTGCGTTATGCGCTCCTGCTTTCATCGCTGTCGCTCCTCGACGTGGTCGCCCTAGGTTTGTTGGCGCTACTCATGTCAAGCATAATTTCGGGAGATCCGCTGACATTGGGCCCGGTTGGGCCCGTCGATTCAGTGAGTGGTTACGTTGTACTGCTTGTCATCTTCTGCGGTTTGATCATGCTGAAAAGCGTCCTCAATATAGTGCTCTTGCGCGTTGCAACCTCGAGATTCGCTGCTCACGAAGTCTCGATTGGAGACCGGCTTCTTGCCGCCTATATGCGTGCGCCTTGGGTGGATAGGTTGAAGCGGAACTCTGCCGAGCTTGTCCGCTCGGTTGATTCAGGAGTTGCAAGCACGGTTTCGGGAGTGCTGATGCCTTCCATGGGCTTAGCGGGAGAGATTGTCTCCGTGGTTGCTGTGCTCCTTGTGCTGTTCGTTTCCAACTGGGTCACAGCGCTGACTGCAATCGTCTATCTCGGTGGAATCGCGTTGATTCTTTCTCGTGTCATCTCCCGCCGGGCAGTGGCCAATGGAAGAAGGAACAGGCAATTCTCGTTCCGAACTGTCCGACTACTCACCGAGGCTGTGGGAGCTCTCAAGGAAATCACCCTGAAGGGCGCAACAGACGATGTCGAACGGGCAGTGCACAACAATAGAATTCATTCCTCAAGAGCGCGAGCGATGGCGGTATTTCTGGGACAAGTTCCACGGTTCGTCCTGGAAGCGGCCCTGATCGGTGGGTTTTTGCTTGTCGGAGGTATGGCGATGATTACTGCGCCGGAGGGCGTGGACCCCGTGACTAATGCGCTCGCTGCGATCGCCATTTTTGGTGTTGCCGGGTTCAGAATTGTCCCTTCGCTGACGCGCTTCCAAGCCATCCTGTCGATCGTGCATTCGAGTACGCCTTTTGCAGAGCAAGTACTTGAGGACATCGAAGAAGCGGAAAACAGTGCACGTGCGGTCGACATAGTCGATCAAACCAAGCTTCCTGAAGGCGTCCCAACCATCGATTTGAAGGATGTCACCTTCTACTACCCGGACGCCGAGCAGCCCGCTCTCGATTGCGTTTCGATGAAGATACCGTCGGGTTCGCGAGTTGCAGTCGTCGGGGCGTCCGGGGCCGGCAAATCAAC
The DNA here is from genome assembly GCF_016907495.1 of Arthrobacter tumbae. Classification (NCBI taxonomy): domain Bacteria; kingdom Bacillati; phylum Actinomycetota; class Actinomycetes; order Micrococcales; family Micrococcaceae; genus Arthrobacter; species Arthrobacter tumbae. Next base: position 303,246 of record NZ_JAFBCC010000001.1, on the reverse strand, counting down.
TTTCATCGACTTGATTCTGGGGTTACTCCTTCCCAGCTCGGGGCAAGTGCTTATCGGCGATGTTCCCATGGGAAGCGTCTTGGTCTCCTGGCGATCACGAGTTGGTTACGTGCCGCAGGAGGTTTCGTTATTCGACGCGCCGATTGCCCAGAACGTGGCGTTGACGTGGGATCCTGACGAAGTTGATGAGAATCGAGTACGAAGCGCTCTACGTCAAGCTCAACTTCTTGAGACGGTTGAAGGCCGTGAAGGGGGCATCTGGGCGCCGGTGGGTGAGCGTGGAATGGCCCTCTCGGGTGGCCAGCGGCAACGTCTGGGTATAGCCCGCGGTCTGTACGGGCATCCCGCCGTTCTGGTGCTCGATGAAGCTACAAGTGCTTTGGATACGTCTACCGAGGCTGCTGTAACGGAGGCGATACGGGGATTGGCCGGGAACGTTACCACCATCACTGTCGCTCACCGGCTGAGCACTATCCGGGACAGTGACGTAGTCTTTTTCTTCGCCGACGGGAAGTTAGCCGCTCGGGGTACATTCGAAGAAGTTGTAGATCAAATGCCTGATTTCGCCAGACAAGCCGCCCTGGCAGGTCTGGCGTGAGTTACAAACGATGACCAACGAGAAAGAGATTAATCCCTCGATGTTGACCGATAACAACAAAGGCACTCGGCTGCGCGTCCTCGTCCTTTCCTTTTCTCCCATCATCCGTGACCCGCGAGTGCTGCGGCAGGTCCGGCTGTTTGAAGAGGTAGCTGACGTCACCACATGCGGCTATGGGGAAGCGCCATCGGGCGTCGTCGAACATATTGAAGTTCCTGCGCACCTCGCCGGCTGGCGTTCTGATTTCAAGAAGACGGCTCTCTTACTCGGTTTGCGGCGACATGAGCAGCTGTACTTCGGATCTGAACGGATACGTTACGTGCAGGACCGGATTCCCGAGGGGAAATTCGACGTGATATTCGCCAATGACGCGTTGGCGGTCCCCGCGGCCATATCGTTGAAACCGCGCCTTGGTGTTCATGCAGATCTTCACGAATATGCGCCAAGGCAGGGCGAGGACCGACTCCAATGGCGACTTCTCATTGGTCCATTGATGAACTGGGCTTGCAAGCACTACGTGACCAAGGCAAATTCGGTCTCTACGGTGGCCCACGGCATCGCGGAGGAATATGCAAAGGTATACGGCATAGATCGTCCGGTAGTCGTACCTAATGCGTCAGCATACGAACCTTCGTTGAGCCCCGTGCGCACTCAAGCGCCGCTTCGAGTCGTGCACGCCGGGGCTGCAGCTCGAGCTCGCCGAATCGAGGTCATGATTGATGCGGTCGCACGTGCTAACGAGTTGAAGCCGGGTACGGCCACCTTCGACGTCGTGTTGGTGCCTGGTGATCAGAAATATATCGACGAGCTGAAACGAAGGGCCGAATCGAAGGGTGACGGTTCGATTCGGGTCCTTCCACCTGTAGGGTTCAAAGAGATCGTTCCTATGCTTCATCAGTACGATATAGGCTTCTACCTTTGCCCTCCACTCAACTTCAATATGATGCATGCTTTGCCAAACAAGATCTTCGAGTACGTGCAAGCGCGGCTCGCGGTTCTCATTGGGCCGTCGCCCGAGATGAAGCGGTTGGTGGAGGAACACAACATCGGCTCGGTTTGCTCATCCTTCGATGCAGATTCAGCCGCTCACGAGCTACTGAACCTGTCGCCGAGCCAGGTGGATGTGCTGAAGCGGAATGCTCACGAAGCGGCCGCATCCTTGAATGCCGAATCTCTTACCAAACCGTGGCTTGAGGCTCTTTCTGTGCTGACCAGATGAACAACGTGGACGCTAGCTCGCAGCAGGACAAAAATATTCGGGCGTTGCACGTGCATGACGCGGCAGGCGTGGGCCACGACTTGGTAACGACCGCCAACGAGATGGGCCTGCGCTGGCAGACGCTTCCTATGCCCTCGAGCTATAAGTGGCGTTGGCCTGGGCCTTTGAACCACGTACTGATACGCGGCCGACGAACCCTATGGGATGCAAATATCGCGATGCGTGGCCGCTTCGTCGATGTGGTTCATATCCACACCGGAGGGCTGGCGCCTCACGCACGCTGGGTAAAGTCACCGTGGGTGCTGCATCTTCATGGCACGGACATAAGGACGAGACAGTACGAAGAGAGTTGGCACAATAAGATTCAGTACGGTCTCCAGCGCGCGGCTCGTATAGTTTACTCAACACCCGATTTAGCAGAGCACGTAGCATCTGTCAATCACAAAGCAACATATCTCCCGCTTACCGTGCGAGTTGAAGAACTGCCTGATTGGAAACCATTTAGTGGTCGCGTCGTATTCGCATCTCGGTGGGACGATGTGAAGGGTGCGCAGACGCAAATCGAGCTTGCCCGGCTATTGAGAGCGGACTACCCCCATCTTGAGCTACATGGCCTCGACTGGGGTAAGAGGGCGGTCGAAGCCGCAGCAGCGGGTGTCACGCTTTCACCGAGAATGGGCAAAGAGGAGTACACGCACTGGATCGCAAGCAGCAGCGTCGTGGTCGGCCAGATGTCTACGATCCTCTCGGTTAGCGAATTACAAGCCTTGGCAATCGGCGTGCCAGTGGTTAGCAGTTTTGACCAATCGTTCTATCCAGGTTTGAGGAAGCTGAACGAGCGGGATGCCCCAGGAGCTGTTGCACCATTGATAAATCAGATAGTCAGCGATCCAGTGCGGGCTGCAGAGCTTCAATCCGGCCGACAATTTATCATCGAGAATCACTCCTCACGACGTGGCGTGGAGACTCTGTTGCGTGTCTACCGGACTTTAGTTTAACTGTCGATCCGTACTGAACGCGTGTAGTGCAGACGGGTAGATTCAAATAAGTTGAGCAATTGTCTTTGACCCATCCCAGACCGCCAAGGGTTGCCGCCCGCCCCCCGGAGTCTGCGACCCTCCCTTCTCCGTTACCATCGGTCACAGCAGCGGTCCGATGGAGGAACACGATATGGTTGCGCAGGAAGTTTCCGCTCTAGTTCCTAAAACGGTAGATGAAGGCGGCCATCGCGTCTCGGTTGATCTGCTGTAGCGGCCGGTAGGTGCGGGTTCCGTCGGTTTCGGTCCAGCCGGTGGAGATTCCAGTCTCGGCGAGCCAGGCAACTTCTTCGTAAAACTTTTGGTCGGTCGAGACGTCTCTGAAGGGCGAGGTTTTTGGCGCCGTGTAAGTCGGTGTGTCTGCCAGGCGGTACATGAACGCGGCCATCGCGTCGCGATTGATTGGCAGCAGAGGGCGATAGGTGCGCGTTCCGTCGGTCTCGGTCCAGCCGGTGGAGATTCCCGTCTCGGCGAGCCAGGCCATCTCTTTATAGAACAGCTGATCCGGGGAGACGTCTTTGAAGGGCGAGGTTTTCGGCGCAGTGTAAGGCGGGGAGCCTGCAGTGCGGTACATGAATGCGGCCATCGCGTCGCGATTGATTGGCAGCAGTGCTCGGTAGGTGCGGGTTCCGTCGGTTTCGGTCCAGCCGGTGGAGATTCCAGTCTTGGCGAGCCAGACCATCTCTTTGTAGAACAGTTGGCCCGTCGAGATGTCCTTGAAGGGCGACAGGGGCGGGGCCGTGGCGGTGGCGCCCCTAACAAAGGAGGCAAGACCAGCAGCAGAACCGTTCCACACGTTGGAGTCGCCGACGAAGGGACCGGTGGAACTGTACTGCCAGAACGAATAGGTCTTCCAGCCATAGGGGACCGGACCAGCACCAACCTCGTTGTAGGCAGCGACGTGCAGTGGATGGTCTGCAAATGCAGCCGTGTTGCCGATGCAGTAATTCCACCAGTTAGTGGCCGTGTAGATCATTGGTAGGCGCCCGGTGCGGGCCTTGATCGTGTTTGAGAAGTCGCGGATCCAGGAGATCAGCTCTGTAGGAGACATCGCATAACAGGTATCACCTTCGCCCGACGGCATTGTCTTAGCGTTGTACGGGTTGTACTCGATGTCCAACAAAGGTGGAAGCGTCTTTCCATCTGAAGACCACCCGCCGCCGTTGTCGACAAAGTAGTTGGCCTGTTCCCGTCCGGATGTGAGCGTCGGCATGGCGAAATGGTAAGCGCCGCGGTACATACCCACGTTGGCGCTGCCGCTGTACTGCTGATTGAAATTGGGGTTCTTATAGAAGGTTCCCTCACTGGCCTTGACATAGGCGAAGCGGGCACCCTGTGCCCACGCAGTAGTCCAGTTGACGTTTCCCTGATAGGCACTGACATCCATGCCCTGTATGCCGGGCGGACGCCACGATCCCGCCATCAGTTCGGATTCAGTCGCGGCGGCTGCTTCAGGAGAGGCAGTTGGGCTGCTGGATTCGACCTGTATGAGCTCTCCCAAACGCTCCGGTGAGATCCGGGTTTGAGGGGTGAGTCCTGCTTGCAACCGCTCGAGCCCCTGTCCCATGTAGGCGCCGTTTCCAACATCGCCGATACCGCTTCCGCCGAGCGGTGGCGAGGCGTTCTCGGCCTTCGCAGGCTCCGAGAGGAGTTCCGCATCCGCCGTCGGCACCGCCGTCGGTGTCCCAGTTGAAGTTGGAAGAGGCATCGGCGCCTCAGTTCCTACCGCGGGCGTCATTCCAGCGAGGAGGCCAAGAGTGACGAGCGAGGAGAGTGCGAAGGTTTTCGAGGTGCGGGAAGCTATCACGGGAGATCTCCAGATAGTGCAAGCCCCGGCAGGGGCCGGGCGTTTCCCAGAGAAGGGTACTTGCGTGCTACTTATGTGGCTAGAGGGACAGATGTTACGAGCCGCAGCATAGTTCTCCACAGGTCGCTTCATCGGGCTAGGTAAGTTGTTTCGCTGTGGCCTACGCTTTGAGGCAGGGAAACAACCTTTGATCGTGCATTACCAGTCTGACAGTCTCCGGCGTGCGCTTCCCTCCTGCATGCCTAATCCTTGGGGAAAACTATGGATGCAGTGCGCATTGTTGAGGATGAGGTGAGAGAACTCATCCGTCGTCGTGGTCTTGACCCGTCGCTACAGGGCCCGGAAGTGCGTCGGCTCGTGGAGGCTGCAGTCAATGACTACGACGAGCGGTCCCTCGTCGGTCCTCTGCCTCCACTTGGCCATCTGGAACAGGCCAGGCGCCATGTCTTCGACGCTGTTGCCGGATACGGTGCACTACAGCCGCTGCTCGATGATCCAGCCATCGAAGAAGTCTGGATCAACTCTCCCTCCGAAATTTATGTGGCGCGTGCGGGAGAATCTGAACTCACTTCGCTGACTCTCACCGAACAGCAGGTCCGCGACCTCGTCGAGAAGATGCTGAAGTCGTCCGGCCGCAGGCTGGACCTCTCTTCGCCTTTCGTCGACGCCTCCCTGCCGGACGGATCCAGGCTGCACGTCGTAATACCGGATGTCACCCGCAGGCACTGGGCAGTCAACATCAGGAAGTTCATCTCTCGCGCCACGCGACTTGAGCACCTGGTCGCGCTGGGGACCCTCTCGCCGCAGGCCGCGAGATTTCTCAACGCCGCTGTAGCAAGTGGGCTGAACATACTCGTCTCCGGCGCAACGCAGGCAGGCAAGACCACGATGCTCAATTGCCTCGGAGCGAGTATTGGCTCACGCGAACGGGTCGTGACTGTGGAGGAGATCTTCGAGCTTCAGTTTCCCTTGCGTGACGTCGTTGGTCTGCAGTGTCGGCAGCCCAACCTCGAGGGCCATGGCGAGATACCGCTGCGACGCCTTGTGAAGGAGGCACTCCGAATGCGTCCTGATCGCCTCATCGTCGGTGAGGTCCGGGAAGCTGAGAGTCTCGACATGCTTATCGCTTTGAACTCGGGCCTGCCCGGCATGTGCAGCGTGCACGCCAACAGTGCCCATGACGCAGTGACGAAGATCTGTACGCTGCCGTTGTTGGCGGGCGCAAACATCTCGAGCGCGTTCGTAGTACCGACCGTTGCCTCCTGCATCGATCTGGTGGTGCATTGCGTACGCGAACGATCCGGGCAGCGGCGGGTGGCTGAGATCGTTGCGCTGGGACGCCGGGTCGAGAACGGCGTGATCGAGACCTCGACTGTGTTCAAGCGAACCGATGGTGAGCTGCGTGCCACAGCGTCGAACATGCCAGCCGAGGAGAAGTTTGCGGCCGCCGGCTACACCGTCGCCTCCCTCCTGAGCCCGGCATGATCGTTGCAGTCGGCGTGGCCCTCGGAGCCGGCCTGTTCCTGATCTGGTGGTCGACCTGGGCGGTGCCGCCGCGTCCCGTCAAGGCCAGGCGCGGCATCGGCAAGGTGGAGGAACTGCTCCTGAGAGCCGGCGTCGAGCGGGTAACAGCCGGCGGTCTACTGGCAGCCAGCGGGGTTGCCGCCCTCTTCGTGTTTCTCTTTGTCTTCGTCTTCACCGGCACACCGGCCATTGCGGCCTGCTTCGCGCTCTTCGGTGGGGTGTCACCGCTCATGCTGGTCCGCTGGCGTGCGCGAAAGCGCACTGCCTCACTGCGGGAGCTGTGGCCCGATGTCGTGGACCACCTTCGGTCCGCTATCCGTGCGGGCCTGTCCCTGCCCGAAGCGCTGATGCAGCTGGGCGTGAAGGGACCGGAGGAATTGCGGCCGGCTTTCCGCGAGTTCGCCGGCGATTATCGATCCGGCGGACAGTTCGATCAGTCCCTCGATCGGTTGAAAGACCGGCTGGCTGATCCTGTGGCCGACCGCATCGTGGAGGCGCTGCGCCTCACCCGGGATGTCGGAGGCACCGATCTGGGCAGGCTACTGGGAACCCTCGCGGAATTCCTGCGTGACAGCGCAAGAACCCGAAGCGAGCTCGAGGCGCGCCAATCCTGGACCGTCAACGCCGCCCGGCTTGCCGTGGCAGCGCCCTGGATCGTGCTGGCTCTGCTCTCGACCCGTCCTGAAGCCGTCGCGGCGTACAACACAGCTGGCGGTGCAGTAGTGCTCATCGGGGGACTACTGGTTTCGGCGTTCTGCTATTGGGTGATGCTGCGGATCGGCGCCTTGCCCGACGACGAGCGGGTGCTGAGCTGATGGAGTTTGCATTGGCTGCACTCGTGGGCGCAGGTCTGGGGTCCGGGCTCTGGCTGATATTCGTTCGACTGCCGATCATGCGTCAGCCGCGTTTCGTCGAGCGCATCGCTCCCCAACTCAAATCCGTAGACGTGAGCTCCAGGCTCTTGCATACCCAGACTGTGACTCCCTTTGGCCCGCTGGAACGAATCATCCGTCCAGTGGCGCGCGACGCGGTCACCTGGCTCAACAGGTTCAGTCCGGCGTCGTCCGTTCTCGCGCGCAGGCTGGAGCAGGCGGGCCGCAGCCAATCCGTCCTCGACTTCCGTGCTGAGCAGATCATCTGGGGGAGCATCGGGCTCGCAGCATCGACGACAATCCTCCTCACCCTTGCAGCCTCCGGCAGCTTCAATGTGATGCTCGCGATCCTCATCGTCTTCGGAAGCGCTGCCGGCGGCTATCTCCTGCGCGATTATCTGCTGGGCGCACAGATAAGGAAGCGGGAGAGCCGCATCCTCGCAGAATTCCCAAGCCTCGCCGAGTTGATGGCCCTCGCCGTCAGCGCGGGCGAGAGTGCCACCGGCGCACTGGAACGTATCTGCAGGACAGGCCACGGCGAGCTAACCAAAGAATTTGCCCGCGTTCTTGCCGAGACCCGAGCCGGAACGCCGCTGATGCAGTCCCTGCAAAACTTCTCGAACCGCACTCAACTGGCGCCGCTCGTACGGTTCGTTGACGGCATCAGTGTGGCAGTAGAGCGTGGAACCCCGCTCGCCGATGTGCTCCGTGCCCAGGCTCAAGACGTCAGGGACCTCTCCAAGAGGGAACTCATGGAATCCGCCGGACGCAAGGAGATCGCGATGATGGTGCCCCTGGTATTCGGCGTGTTGCCGCTCACCGTTCTGTTCGCCGTCTACCCGGGTATCGCCCTGATCAACCTTGGACTCTAAACACCCGATGTCTACCTTCCTGCCCCTACACAACACCACCCGAAAGAAAGGAACCAGCATGCGTCACCGCCTCATCGCACGCTTCCTGTTCACCATGACCCTTCTCCGAACCCGCGGGTACTTCCTGCGCACTACGGACCACCCCGAGCGCGGTGACGTGCCTGGCTGGGTGATGATCACGCTGATGTCAGCGGTCCTGGTGGCTGCACTTCTGGCTATTGCCTCGCCGGCGCTGGAGGGACTATTCAACGAGGCGATCAACCGCGTCAGCCCCTGACACGGTGCGTTTCCTCTCCCGAAGGATCAACGACCGGCACCGGCGTCGGCACTCGAACGAACGAGGCGCCGCAACGGTTGACTTCGCGCTCATTGGCGGCCTGCTCACGATCATCTTCATCGCCATCGTTCAGCTCACGCTGGTACTCCATGTGCGGAACACCCTGATCGATGCAGCCTCCTCCGGTGCGCGCTACGGGACTCTTGCCGACCGCTCACCAGCGGATGCAGCAGCGCGCACAAGCTCCCTGATCGCCGATTCGATCAACAGCGCCTATGCGCAGGACGTGTCGGTGAGCCGGGTCAACCGGGGCGGATCTCCGGTCCTTCAGGTCACGGTTCGGGCCCCCATTCCCGTGATCGGACTGATTGGTCCGTCCGGAACCATGGAGGTCAGCGGACATGCTGCGCTTCCTTCCTGAGCGCGTCCGTGCAGCCGGGCAACAGAACGACGACGACGGCAGCGCAGTTCTCGAATTCACCTTTCTTGGCCTGCTCCTGCTGGTGCCCGTCGTCTACCTTGTGCTGACTGTGGGCTCAGTGCAGGGGGCGTCGTTCGCCGTCGTCGGTGCTGCCGACCAGGCAGCGAAGGTCTTCGTTGACTCCGGAAGCCCAGAGGAGGCCCATGCCCGCGCGGAACAGGCTGTGGAATTCGCCATCAGTGATTTCGGATTTGCACCCGAAGACGCGGCCGTGATGATTACCTGCGCAGGCACCTGCCTGGAGCCTGGTTCGAGCGTCACCGTTGCCGTGGATCTTGAGGTTCCGCTGCCGCTGGTACCCACAATGCCCGGCCTCAACCCGTCAGCAGCCACGGTCGATTCGAGCGCAACCCAACTCGTGGAGCGTTTCGGGTGATGTCTCTGCGAACAGACGTGGACAACGACGAAGGCGAACAGGGGCAGATCACTGTTCTGATCATCGGTTACATTCTGCTCTCGCTCCTGGTGGTTGCAGTCGTCACAGCGGTCTCCGCCGTCTACATCGAGCACAAGAAGCTGCTCTCGATTGCGGACGGGGCCGCGTTGAGCGCAGCCGATACCTTTTCGGTCGCCTCCATAGACGCAGGCGGGGGGGAACCAGCACCTGCACTTGAGGCCGACTCGGTCTCGCGGGCTGCAGCAGCCTACCTTGAGCGGTCGGGCGCACTGTCCCGATTCAACAACCTGGACCTGGACCCGGCGACAGGAGCGCCGGACTCGCGAACCGCCCGGGTGGTTCTTACCGCCGTCGTCCACCCGCCGATCGTGAACTTCCTGATTCCCGCCGGCATCCCCATTGCCGCGACGGCTGATGCGCGAGCGGACCTGACGCGTTAGCCGTCTCCGCAGGACCATGACGTAGTCTTGAAACACCATGGCAGCTATTGATTTTTCCGCGGAGATCCGCGCCCTTCGTGCAAAATACGACTCCATCGTGGCAGTGACGGACGTGGAGGAGATCCGGGCGGACGTCGCCGTACTCAGCGAGCAGGCCGGCGAACCGAACCTGTGGGATGATCCTGCCGCCGCACAGCAGATTACATCCAGGCTGTCCCACAAGCAGACCGAACTCGACCGGTTGGCGAAGCTGACGGCCCGCATCGATGACCTCGAAGTCCTCGTTGAACTGGCCCAGGATGAGGACGACGAAGAATCACGGGTCGAAGCCGTCAAGGAGCTCACTTCCCTGAGTAAAGCCCTGGACGAACTCGAAGTCGTCACGCTGCTCGCGGGGGAGTGGGACGAACGCGAGGCCGTCGTCACTATCCGCTCGGGCGCCGGAGGAGTGGACGCTGCGGATTTTGCGGAGATGCTCCTGCGCCTGTACCTGCGCTGGGCGGAACGCCGCGGCTATCCGACCCAGGTGCTCGACACTTCCTACGCCGAAGAAGCCGGCCTCAAGTCAGCAACGTTCGAGGTCAAGGCCCCGTACGCGTTCGGCACCCTGTCCGTAGAAGCAGGTACACACCGCCTCGTGCGCATCAGCCCGTTCGATAACCAGGGGCGGCGCCAGACCTCCTTCGCGGCGGTAGAGGTGATTCCGCTGATCGAGCAGACTGACTCCATTGAGATTCCTGACAATGAGATCCGGGTCGATGTCTTCCGGTCGTCCGGCCCCGGCGGCCAGTCGGTCAACACTACGGACTCAGCGGTCCGGCTGACGCACATCCCCACGGGCGTCGTCGTCTCCATGCAGAACGAGAAGTCGCAGATCCAGAACCGGGCCGCAGCACTCCGGGTCCTCCAGTCCCGGCTCCTCCTGCTCAAGAAGGAGCAGGAGGACGCAGAGAAGAAGGCGCATGCCGGTGATGTCAAGGCTTCCTGGGGAGACCAGATGCGGTCTTATGTGCTGAACCCGTACCAGATGGTGAAGGACCTGCGCACCGAGCACGAGGTAGGCAACACGTCCGCGGTGTTCGACGGCGAGATCGACGACTTCATCGACGCGGGCATTCGCTGGCGCGCCAACAACCGCAACAGCGAGGCCTGAGCCGGAAGCACCGTTCCACCACGGCGGCGTCCGTTATAGATGCGCGACACACCGTGATGATGCCCGTCGTGGCGCGGATCTGCTGCCTATAGTCAAGGAGGCCGGTCTCCCTTTCCCCACCCATGCCCGTGTACCGGCGATGTTATGTGGGCGCAGAGTAGTCATGATCAGATTCGAGCAGGTTACCAAGGTCTACGACCAGAAATCGAAGCCGGCGCTGGACAGCGTCAGCCTTGACGTCGACCGGGGCGAGTTTGTCTTTCTGGTGGGCGCATCCGGCTCCGGCAAGTCGACGTTCATCCGCCTGGTGCTCAAGGAAGACCGCGCAACACGCGGTGCTGTGTATGTGGCTGGGCAAAACGTCGCCAATATCCCCAGCTGGCGCGTTCCGAGACTGAGACGCGGTATCGGCGTCGTCTTCCAGGACTTCCGTCTGCTGCCCAACAAGTCCGTCTTCGCCAACGTGGCTTTTGCCATGCAGGTCATCGGCAAGAGCCGGGCCGTGATCCGCGAAACCGTCCCGGAAGTACTGAAGACCGTGGGCCTCGAAGGCAAGAACAACCGTATGCCTCATGAACTTTCCGGCGGCGAGCAGCAGCGCGTGGCCATTGCCCGCGCGATCGTGAACAAGCCCGGGATCCTGCTTGCTGACGAGCCCACCGGAAACCTGGACCCAACAACGTCCATGGGCATCATGAAGGTACTCGACAAGATCAACCAGAACGGCACCACAGTGGTGATGGCAACCCACGACGACGACATCGTGAACACCATGCGCAAACGCGTGGTCGAACTTCGGGACGGCTGTGTGGTTCGCGACGATGCGCAGGGCATCTACATCGGATCAACGACGACGACGGCGGCTGCCGGATGAGGTTTGCATTCGTTCTCGGGGAGATCGCATCTGGGATGCGACGAAACCTCGTGATGGTGGTTTCGGTTGTGCTGGTCACTTTCATCTCGCTGACCTTTGTTGGCGCGGCGGGCCTGCTGCAGCTGCAGATTAACCAGATGAAGGGGTACTGGTACGACCGCGTGCAGGTGGCTGTGTTCCTCTGCGTCGAGAACTCAACTTCGGAGAGCTGTGCCTCCGGCCCAGTCACCGATGAGCAGCGCAGCGCGATCGAGGCGAAGCTGACTTCGCCCGAACTGAGCGCCTATGTGGACACGGTGGAGTACGAGTCGCAGGATCAGGCGCTGGTCCACTTCCGTGAGCAGCTTGCGAATTCACCGATCGTGGAGGCCGTGACAGCCGAACAGCTACCGGAGTCCTTCCGTGTGGGACTCGTCGACCCGGAGAAGTACGAGGTCATCAGCGAGGCTTTCTCTTCCGAACCAGGCGTGGATATCGTCAGCGACCAGCGGGAGTATCTCGAGGAGATTTTCGGCTATATCAATATCGCATCGCTCGTCGCGTTGGGTATTGCCGTGGTCATGAGCGTCGGGGCGATCCTGCTGGTTGCAACGACCATCCGTCTCTCAGCGTTCAGTCGAAGACGGGAGACGGGCATCATGCGCCTGGTCGGCGCGAGCAAGGCAATCATCCAGCTGCCTTTCGTTCTTGAGGGAGTCATCGCCGCCATTGTGGGCGCTGCCATCGCCTCCGGGACCCTCTGGGCAGTACTGCGCTACGGCGGGGAATGGCTGTCCCGGGAGTATCCGCAGATGGGCTTCATCTCCACGCAGGAGCTTCTGCTGGTGGTACCTGCCATGTTCCTCCTGGGGGCCTTGCTGGCGGGCGCATCGTCGCTCTTAACCCTCAGACGCTACTTGAAAGTTTAGGGTGGATTCTTGTGAGAAATGAGACTGTATGCGCAGCGTGACCTGTTGTTCGCTTCGTTTGATTCCCCGTCCACCGGCGGTAAAGACGCTGACTGCCCTGTGGCTTGCCGCCGTGGCTGCTCTGACGTTGACGTTGAGCGGCCCGGTCCACGCTGATCAGCTTGAGGACCGCAAGTCCGCCCTTGAGGAGCAGATTGCTGAAGTCCAGCAGTCGATCGAATACCTCGACGAGGACATCACTGAAACGATCGCCCAGCTGAAGGTGTACCAGGGTCAGCTCCCCGGTGCGCAGCAGTCGCTGGCGGATGCGCAGGGTCGTGTCGAGCAAGCAACAGGTGAAGTCAACGCCCTCGCTCAACGGGTGCAGTTGGCACAGGAAACCAAGAACAAGATCACTGAACAGCTGAAGCAGGACGAGGCCGAGATGGCTGAAACCCGAAAGGTGATCGGTCAGATCGCGACGCAGGCTTACAAGAGCGGGGGAGTCCCCACAGGTCTCTCGCTGATGCTTGGCAGCGACGGTTCCGATGGCTTCGCGTCTATGGAACTGGTTGAGCAGGCGCTGCGTAACCAGAATTCCGCCTTGGAGCGCATGGCACAACAGAATGCCACCAACGTGAACTCGCAGGCTCGGCTGGTCGCGGTTGAAGAGGAGATCGTGGACCTGAAGGCGAAGGCCGAGGCTGCGCTTGCGGCGGAGCAGGTCGCGAGGGATGAGGCCGCTGCCGAGAAGGTGAAGGTCGACAAACTCATCTCCGACACGTCAACGCTTTCAGCGAAGCTGCAGAAGCAGAAGCCCGTGATCGAGGCAAAGCTCGCCGAGGTGGAAGAGGCGCACCAGCAGGTGGTCGTCGACATCGCTGAACGTCAGCGCAAGCTGATCGAAGAGGCGCGCAAGCGGGAAGAAGCGAGGCTCAAGGCTGAGGCCGAGGAGCGGGCACGGGTCGAGAACGAGCGGCGCGCAGCGGCCGCGGCCGAAGCGAACCGCCGCGCGGCAGCAGAGGCAGCAGAGGCTAACCGCCGTGCGGAGGCAGAGGCAGCGGAGGCGAATCGGCGCGCAGCGGCAGCGGCGGCAGCAGCCAACCGGCCCAAGCCGGCTCCGGTAGTGCCACCCGTCGTCGTGCCGGCCCCGGTCGTCCCGGAGCCGGTGGCGCCTGTCATTGTTCCGCCGCCCGCATCCAGTCCGTCGGCCTTCGGGCTGCGCTCTCCTGTGAGCGGCCCGATCACCTCCGGTTACGGCTGGCGTCCTACGCCGTTGGGCACGATCGATTTCAACGGCAGCGGCGGCTACACGCACACCGGAATCGATTACGGGGTGGCCTGCGGAACCGCACTCTATGCTCCGGCGGCCGGCGAGGTCTGGTATGCGGACTCGAATGTACTTCCTGGTGCAGGCAACCGGATCGTGCTGAGTCACGGCGTCGTCGGCGGCAATGCGCTGGCCACCAACTTCTACCATCTGTCCAGCTTCGTCGTAGGCACGGGGCAGCGCGTGAGTGCGGGCCAGCTGATCGGTTACACCGGTACCACCGGTAACTCAACCGGCTGTCACCTGCACTTCGAGACCGTGCTCAACGGGAGCCTGGTCGACCCGATGGGTCTCCTCTAGCGCTGTAATGCGGTGAACACCGCATCCGGCTGTGGATGGGCACAGCACCGGCCCTGCCGGACGCCGTAGACTGGGACGCGTTGTTCGCATTCTGAAGCGCACCGCACTATTGAAGGAGTTGAACCGTGCCCAAGGAAAGTGGCCGTCAGGTAGTGGCCACCAATCGGAAGGCCCGGCACGACTACCAGGTGCTGGACACCTACGAGGCGGGAATAGCCCTTCAGGGTACCGAGGTGAAGTCTCTTCGGGCCGGTCGGGCGTCCCTGGTCGACGGATTCGCAATTTTCTACAACGACGAGCTCTGGCTCGAGGGAATCCACATTCCCGAGTACACGCAGGGCAGCTGGACCAACCACGCTGCGCGCCGTCGTCGTAAATTGCTTCTGCACCGCGAGGAGCTCACGAAGATCTCCCACAAGATCCGCGAAAGCGGGTTCACCATCGTTCCGCTGCAGCTGTATTTCCTCAACGGACGTGCGAAGGTGGAGATAGGTATTGCGCGCGGTAAGCGTGAGTATGACAAACGTCAGACGCTGCGTGAGCAGCAGGACAGCCGTGAAGCACAGCGCGCCATGCGGGAACGGAACCTTGGCGCATGAGCGATGTCTTCTGGGATGCCCAGGAACCCGACGACGTCGAGGAAGAATCCGAGCTCAGGTACAAGCGCCCCTGGTGGGTGACGGTAGGCGCTATCGTCAACCTGCTGTTGCTGTTCGCCGTGGTTCCGGCCGGATTCCTGTCGCTGATTCCGTTCTTTTTCCTGATCTATGTGTACTTCGCGCAGATCCTCGTCTGGATCTCTCCGGTACTGATCCTGCTCAACGTTGCGGTGTTTTGGTGGAGCTTCCGTCGCAAGCAGGCGGCAACGACGGCGCTGGCCGCTTTGGGGTTGGCGTTCGTGGCCGTCTCCTTCGTTGTCCTGATGCTGTGGCAGGCGCAGATCGTCATTCTCGGAATCAGGTTCTAGCGCCCGGTACCGTTTTCCGAGCTTCACGGAATGATTCCGGCAGCGGGTGCGTTAGAATGGATAGTCCGGGGCAACCCGGGGAAACAGCGAGTAAAGGCGCTGCTTGAAAATTGAACATGGGGATGACAGGTTTCGACGATGTTAGTCGCGACAGGTGAAGCGGGCCGAGGATACAGAGTTATCTCGTAAACGCTCTCTGTAAAACAATAAGTGCCGAACAAAAGCGCACTGACTTCGCTCTCGCTGCCTAAGCAGCCGAGCTAGTCCGTCAGCCCGGGTACGCTCTCGACCCGGTTCCTGGCGTCATTTAGAGGGCCACTGCTCTTGGTTTTCGTTGCAGGAACCAAGGGGACTCTTATGCAACTGAGCTTGGCAGCCACTTGTTTGCATGATGGCTGAAGCTGAGAAAAACCGACGCAAACTGCGCCCGGAGAAGCCCTGACTACACTGCATCGGACGCGGGTTCAATTCCCGCCATCTCCACTGACTAAGCCCCGGTTCGCCGGGGCTTTTTCTCTGCCCTGTGGAGGACTGAGGCCCTGTGGAGGACTGAGGACGGGACCTACTGATGCCCTGTGTGCAGCGCGCACGTCGCAGACCACCGCAGGAGGATCCGCAAACGTAGACTGGACAGGTGAGTTCGTCGAACGACCGCCCGTCGTGGCTGCCTCCGCTTCCCCCTCCGAACCGTGGCCGTGCACTGATCGCGGTGGGTCTGGTGCTCGTGATCGCGACCTTCATCTACATCTTCGTCATGAGCTACGTCGGTGGAACCCACACGCTGTACACGCTGCTTCCGTTGGCAACCGGACTGATCTGCCTCATCGTAGGCCTCACCCGGCGTAACGAGGGCCGGTAGGTCAGCGCGTTGGCCCCAGGATCGAGCTCTGGATCGCCACCGCTGCGGCTCCTCGAGCCCACTGACCGAAGTCGGTTGGTTCACGTGCCAGCTGCACCGGGGCTGCCTCCGGGTCCCGGTGAACACGTATGGACGCCGTAATTTCCTCCGATGCAATGTCAGCGAGAGCGGCGCCCTCACCGGACAGGACAACCAGGTTCACCATGGTGAGGTTGGCTACCGCGGCAATGAGGACACCAAGGGCAGTGCCCGCGTTCTTCACCACCAGCGAGGCGAGCCTGTCCCCGTCTTGCGCCCGTTGCAGGACCTCCTCGTACGTCCATTCCTCCTCAGTGGCCATCTGCACCTGGCCGCTGATGGCCGCCATGGTGAGTACAGCACCTGCGCACCCCCGGTGACCCTCCTGGCACAGTGGGCCGGCGGAGTCGACCGGGTAGTGCCCCACGAGACCAAGCCCGGCATCAACAGGGGCGATAACCCGGTCATTGATCACCAGGCCGTAACCCACGCCCGCCCCCACCGTAAGCACCGCGAAGTTGCTGATACCCCTGCCCGCACCGAACCATTGCTCACCCACGGTGAGGGCAACGACGTCGTTCTCCACGGTGACTGGAATGCCGGTTCGCTCCTGAACCAGCGAACCGAGCGGCACATTGCGCCAGTGCAGGAAGGGTGCGCGCAGCACCGTGCCGTCGTCGCTGATCTTGCCGCCGATGCTGATCCCGATGCCGTCCACCGCGTTGCCGTCGTTCAGCCTGCCGACCACAGAAGCGATCGCTTCAACGACGTCGGAGACAGCTTCGCTGGCGAGCGGTTCCTCGGCAGTCGCGACCGTCTGGCACCGCAGGTCCGTCGCTACACCGGACGCGGCGGTACCGGTCAACTTGATCCCTATAAAGCGGTGCGTACCGCCGGGCACCTCAAGGGGCCGGGTTGGACGGCCGACACCGCCTTCGACTACTTCACGGCCCTCCTGCAGGATTCCGGCTTCGATCAGCGGCTTGCTCAGGCGGGTCAGGCTGGCCACGGAGAGGCCGAGGCGTCGTGACAACTCGCCCCGCGACAGCGGACCGCCGATCAGGACCTCCCTGGCGAGCAGGCGGGAGGGGCTGTCAGGGGAGAGGGACGCGACCACGTTCATTAGCGTACCTTTCACGCGCAGTAGTTTTCACTACGAAAATATAAACACACATAGTGAACCTGTAACGGACTAGTTGGAGATGAAGTGTGATGATTGACACTTACTTAGTTCTACGATAAAAATTATTGCATGCATCCATCACCTCCTGTCCATCTCGCCCGGGGCGGCACCAGCGTCGTCGTCGATGCCTCCACCGCGGGGCTGCCGTCCATCCTGTACTGGGGACCGGCGCTCGGTGAGAGCCCGGCTGACGAGCTGGACGCCCTCGCCGCGGCTTCCGTTCCGCAGCGGGTCTCCGGAAGTATTGACATCCCGGCCCGTCTCACGCTGATTCCGCAGGAGGCCCACGGCTGGCAAGGCACTCCGGGGTTCACCGGACAACGCGGTGGAGGCTTCCTCACCCCTGCGTTCCAGCTGACGCACCTGACAGCCGACGACCATCAGCTCACCATCGAGGCAACCGACGACGACGCCAGCCTCGCCTTGAGAGTACAGCTCACCCTTACGGAGGCAGGACTCCTCCGCCAGCGGCTTGCGGTGACCAACACTGGCGCGGATGAGTACGAGGTGCGTTCCCTCCTCGCCTTTTTCCCCCTTCCCGCCAATGCGCAGGAAGTCCTCGACCACACCGGGCGTCATCTGCGCGAGCGCTCACCCCAGCGGCACAACCTCACCACCGGCTCCTATCACAGAGAGAGCAGGCGGGGCCGCCCCGGCGCAGACGCAACCGTGCTCGTTGCAGCGGGGGAGACGGCATTCGGTTTCGAACGCGGCCAGGTCCACGCCGCGCACACGGCCTGGAGCGGGAATCACCAGTACATCGTGGAGCAGACGCCGTCGGGAGATAAGTTCCTCGCGTGCGGTGAGCTTCTGTTGCCCCAGGAAATGGCGCTGGCTCCCGGCGCCACCTACACAGCTCCGGATGCCATCGGTTCCTGGGGTGACGGGCTGAATGAACTCGCCTCCCGCTTCCATGCCGAATTCCGCAGCCGGCCGGAACACCCGGTCCGGCCCCGGCCGGTCACGCTCAATACCTGGGAAGCCGTCTACTTTGATCACGACCTCGCCACCCTCAAAGCGCTCGCGGACAGGGCCGCCCAGGTAGGCATTGAACGCTACGTGCTCGACGACGGCTGGTTCAGCGGGCGCCGCGATGACACTGCGGGTCTGGGGGACTGGTTCATCGACGGGACAGTGTGGCCGGATGGTCTCACGCCGCTGATCAATCATGTGCGCTCACTCGGGATGGAATTCGGGCTGTGGTTCGAACCCGAGATGGTCAACCCGGACTCCAAGCTTGCCCGGAACCACCCGGAGTGGATCGTCCAGACGCCGGGCCGACTGCCCGTCGCCGCGCGGCAGCAGCAGGTGCTCAACCTGGCGATCCCGGATGCGTACGACTACATCCTGACCTGTATCGATGATGTGCTCAGAACCAATGACATCGCCTACATCAAGTGGGACCATAACCGCGACCTGCTGGAGGCCGCCGACGCGATCAGCGGTGCCGCCGTCGTGCATTCGAATGTGTTGGCCGTCTATCGACTCATGGCCGAGCTGAAGGAACGTCACCCGGGGCTGGAGATCGAGTCCTGCGCCTCGGGAGGCGCACGCGTGGACATGGGGATTCTGCGCCATACCGACCGGATCTGGACGAGCGACTGCATCGACCCCATCGAACGGCTGGTCAACCAGAAGCACACCGGGCTCCTGGTACCGCCAGAGTTGATGGGCATGCATGTTGGCGGTCCCCGTTCCCATTCGACCGGCCGCACGCACACCCTCCCATTCCGTGCAGCTACGGCGATCTTCGGCCACTTCGGGGTGGAATGGGACATATCCGGTCTCAGCGCCGAAGAGCTCGGCCGGCTCGGTTCCTGGATCAACCTCCACAAGCGCTGGCGGGACGTCCTCCACACCGGGACGACCGTGCACGCGGATCTTCCGGACCCGTCAATGGACCTGCGCGGCGTAGTCGCGAGCGACAAGCGAAGCGCCCTGTACGGCTACTCCCTCACGGGCTCCAGCGCGTCCTACCCGCCCGGCCGAATCACCTTCCCCGGCCTTGATCCTGCAACCACCTACACCATCGCACCGGCTGCTTACGACTACGAGGACCAGGGCCAATCCGGCCTTGCCTGGGTCGAAGCCGCCCGCAACGGCGCACCCCTTGCCATGAGCGGCCGGATTCTGGGCGCACCCGGCGTCCAGGCGCCGGTACTTTTTCCCGAACAGTCCGTTCTCATCGAGGTCCGGGCACACACACCAGAGCGACACCACACACCCTAAGGAGATATTCGTGAAGCATTCCGCTACACGAAGGAAACTGGCGGCGGCCTCATCCGCCGCGGCGCTGGCGGCGCTGACGCTGTCCGGTTGCGCCCCCGCCAGCGGGAACGACGACGTCGTCACCCTCGATTTCTTTCAGTTCAAACCTGAAGCGGTGGGCAACTTCGAAGAGATCATCGCTGATTTCGAGGCCGCCAACCCTGATATAGACGTGGTCCAAAACCATGTCCCGGACGCTGACACCGCGATCCGCACGCTGCTGGTCAAGAACAAGACCCCGGATGTGCTGACGCTGAACGCGAACGGAAACTATGGACTGCTCGCCGAGGCTTGTGTCTTCGCCGACCTCACGGACATGGCCTCCGCGCAGACGGTGCTTCCTGCGGTGCAGGACATTGTGCAGGAGCTCGGTAGCTGCGACGGGTCAGAGGTCAACGCGCTGCCCTTCGCCAACAACGCGAGCGGGATCATCTATAACAAGGACATCTTCGAGGAGTACGGCGCCGAGGTGCCCGGAACGTGGGATGAGCTGGTAGCGCTCGCCGACATGTTCGAGGCGAACGGAGTTACCCCGTTCTACACAACGCTGAAGGACGGCTGGACCGTCAGCCCCGCCTTCGTCAACCTCGGCGGGGCCCTTCAACCGGAGGGTTTCTACGACGCGCTGCGGCAGGACGAGACGTCTTTCTCCGCTGAGTACGAGGAAGCCATGGAGATGGTTTCGAAACTGTTCTCCTATGGCCAGGAAAACTCCCCAAGCCGCGACTACAACGCAGGGAACGCAGCGTTCGCCAACGGGGAATCCGCCATGTACCTGCAGGGCAGCTACGCCATACCTCCTATTCGGGCAGCGAACCCGGACGCGAACATCGGTACGTTCCCCTACCCGGCCACCGATAGTCCACAGGACACAGTCGTGGTCTCAGGTGTCGACGTCGGAATTTCCATCGGCCGGGATACTGAGCACCCGGAAGAGGCTCGGCGCTTCGTCGAATTCATGATGTCGCCGGACATCGTCGCACGATACTCGGAGGCCCAGAGTACCTTCTCACCGCTGAGCGAAAGCCCCTCCAACACGGATCCCGCCCTTGAGGGGCTGGCCCCCTACTTCGAGAGCGGCCGCATCATCGGATTCATCGACCACCAGATCCCGCCCAGCCTTCCCCTGCCCGCCTACCTCCAGGAATTTGTCCTCAGCGGAAACACGGAGAACTTCCTCGCGAGGATGGACAACGAATGGGACAAGATTGCCGAGCGCACCATCACCCGTGAGGAGGCACGCTCATGAGCGTTCCCACCCTGTCCCGGCCTGCCAAGAAATTGCCACGCGCTTTCTACATCATGGTGCTGCCGGCATTCGCGCTGTTCCTGATCTTCCATACCGTACCGGTGCTCACCGGTATCTACTACAGCTTCACCAACTACGCCGGCTATGGAGAATGGTCCTTCATCGGGCTCAGCAACTACATCAACCTGTTCCGTGATGAACGGATCCTGAACGCGTACGGGTTCACCTTCCTGTTTGCCATCGTCTCCACCATCGCAGTGAACATCATCGCCCTGTCGGTGGCCATGGCTCTGAACAGCCGGATCAAGTTCAAGACGGGATTCCGCGGAATCTTCTTCATCCCCAACATCCTCTCGATCCTGATCGTCGGGTATGTCTTCAACTACCTTTTCTCCAACTCCGTGCCGGCCATCGCCGAAGCGCTCGGGATCAACGCGCTCACCAGCAGTATTCTGGCCAGCGGGGATACGGCGTGGATCGGCGTCGTCATCCTCTCGGTCTGGCAGGCAGCGGCCTTCAACATCATCATTTACCTGGCCGGCCTGCAGACCATTCCCGGTGAGCTCTACGAGGCGGCTTCGCTTGACGGCGCTTCACCCTGGCAACAGTTCAGCAGCATCACCTTCCCGCTGATCGGAGCGTTCTTCACCATCAATATGGTCCTGTCCCTGAAGAACTTCCTCCAGGTCTTCGACCAGATCATCTCCCTGACCGGAGGCGGACCGGGAACGTCCACGGAGTCGATCTCCGTGCTCATCTACCGGGGTGGATTCCAAGGCGGCGAATACGGCTACCAGACCGCCAACGCAGTGATCTACCTGTTTGTCATCATTGCCATCTCGTTCATCCAGCTGCGCATCCTGCAGCGCAGGGAGGCCTCCTTCTAATGACTGCTACTGCCTATTCCGCCGAGCGAAGCGCCCTCAAGAATGGCGACCGCGACCCAGGCGTCCACCGCCCCGACCGGCGGCAGATCAACTGGTGGCTGACCGCGCTGGTCGCGGTGCTCTCACTGACGATCTTCATTCCGCTTTACTTCACTGTGGTGACGGCACTGAAGACCCCGGATGAGCTGGGTGGTTCCGGTTTCGGGCTGCCCGGCACTCCTGCCTGGAGCAACTTCGCGGAGGCCTGGACCCTGACCGACTTCCCGCAGGCGTTGATGAACAGCGCGCTGATCACGGTGGGGGCAGTGCTGCTGACGCTGCTCACCAACTCCATGGTTGCCTATGCGATTGCCCGCAACATGCACCGGAAGCTCTTCAAGGGCCTGTACTTCTACTTCATTGCAGCGCTCTTTGTACCTTTCCCGATCATCATGCTCCCGGTGGTGAAGGAGACTGCGCTGCTCGGGCTGGACAACCAGCTCGGCCTGATCCTGCTCTATACGGTGTACGGCCTCTCGTTCAACATCTTTGTCTACGTCGCGTACATTCGATCCATCCCGCTGGAACTTGAGGAAGCAGCAATTACCGACGGCGCCAGCACCTGGACGGTCTTCTGGAAGGTCATCTTCCCGCTTCTCGGCCCGATGAACGCCACGGTCGGAATTCTCACTTGCCTGTGGGCCTGGAACGACTTCATCCTGCCCCTGGTCATCCTCTCCGACCCGTCGGCCCAAACTCTGCCGCTGGCCCAATACGTCTTCCAGGGCCAGTTCAACACCAACTACTCCGTGGCGTTCGCCTCGTACCTGATGGCGATGGCGCCACTGCTCCTGGTGTACCTTTTCGCCCAGCGATGGGTTATCTCCGGCGTGATGAGAGGATCAACCAAATGAGCACCATCAACTCTCCCGAGACTGAACCCGCCTGGTGGACAGGCGCCGTTGTCTATCAGGTCTACCCCCGCAGCTTCGCCGACTCCAACGGAGACGGAATCGGCGATCTTGGCGGAATTCTCAGCAAACTCGATCACCTCGCGGAACTCGGCGTGGACGTCGTGTGGCTTTCGCCGATCTACTCCTCGCCGCAGCACGACAACGGCTATGACATCAGCGATTACCGTCGGATCGACCCGACCTTCGGCACGCTCGAGCAGTTCGACGAGCTCCTTGAGGGCGTGCACCGCCGCGGGATGAAGCTGGTCATGGACCTCGTGGTCAACCACACGTCCAGCGAGCATCCGTGGTTCGTTGAATCGGCGTCGTCAACCGATAACCCCAAGCGGGACTGGTATTGGTGGCGGGACGCACGGGAGGGCTTTGACGCGGGGGAGAAAGGCGCCGAGCCAAGCAACTGGGGCTCGGCCTTCAGCGGTCCGGCCTGGACGCTGGATTCAGCGTCGAACCAGTACTACCTGCACCTCTTCGCTCCCGAGCAGCCCGACCTGAACTGGGAGAACCCGGAGGTGCGCCAGGCTGTCTACGAGATGATGAACTGGTGGGTGGACCGGGGTGTGGACGGCTTCCGGATGGACGTCATCAACTTCATCTCAAAGGACCCGGCGCTACCGGACGGCCCGGTGCAGCCCGGAAAACTGTGGGGCGACGGCTCCCAGTATTACGTGTCCGGACCACGGATCCACGATTATCTGCAGGAAATGCACCGCGAGGTCTTCGAGGGGCGCAAGGCCGAGCTCATCACGGTCGGAGAAATGCCTGGGGTCACCATTGACGAGGCGAAGCGCTTCACCGATCCCTCCCGCCGGGAAGTCGACATGGTTTTCCAGTTTGAGCATGTCGGCCTCGACCATGGGCCGGGCGGCAAATGGGACTACAAGGGACTCGACCTCCGCGATCTCAAGACCTCGTGGAACCGCTGGCAGAAGGGCCTGGCCGAGACGGGCTGGAACAGCCTGTACCTGAACAATCACGACCAGCCGCGACTGGTGTCCCGGTTCGGCAACGACGGCGCATTCCGCTACGAGTCGGCCACGTTGTGGGCCGCGTTGCTCCACCTGCACCGCGGGACGCCATATGTCTACCAGGGCGAGGAAATCGGCATGACCAACGCCCCCTTCGACAGCGTCGAAGACTTCCGGGACATCGAGTCGATCAATCACTTCTATGAGGCCACCGGGCCGCTGGGCCATGATCCCGCGGAAGTGCTGCGCAACCTGCGCATCATGAGCCGGGATAACGCGCGCACACCCGTGCAGTGGACGGCGGGGGAGCAGTCGGGCTTTACGAGCGGTACGCCCTGGATTGCGATCAACCCGAACTATCCGACGATCAATGCGGACACGGACCGCTCCGCCGGACAATCGGTGTTCCGGTTCTACCAGCAGCTCATCGAACTCCGGCATAAGGACGAGACGGTCCGTCTTGGAGAATTCGCGATGTTGGCGGAGGACGATCCCACGCTCTACGCCTTCACCCGCACGTACCAGGGCGCGTCGCTCCTCATCATCGGCAACGTCTCGGGTGACACGCTGTCGCTGGATGACGCAGCACTGCCTGAGACAGCGCGCGAAGGAACGGTGGTCCTCGGCAATTACGACGGCGATCCCACGTCCGAACTCCGGCCCTGGGAGGTACGTATCCTCCGCACCGCCTGACCCCGTTGATTCAGCAGGACACGCCCCTGATGGCTCGCCATGAGGGGCGTGTCCTGACAACTCAGCGTTCGGCGATCAGCGTTTCGGTGTACAGGTCAATCAATCCGGTGACACCGCTCTGCTCCATTGCGCGGCGCTGGCGGACAGCGCCGGTGCCGCGCTCCCACACCGTCTTGAGGCCGGTCTCGATCCAATGCGAATCTCCGGCGTCATCCAGAGCCGTGCCGATGTATTCGAGCAGGCGGTCCAGCTGTTCACGGGCCGGCGCGAGTTTTCCGGTCAACGGATTGACGACGACGTCGGTCAGCCCCTGCCGCGCTGCCTGCCATTGCGCCGCATCCAGCAGTTCGGCGTCCGGATCCGGGTACGGTGCGCCGTTCAGGGCGTCGCCGACCGCCGTGCTGACGAGGCCGCGCACCATACCGGCGATGAGCACTGAGTCCTGTGCCTCCAGCTGAGCGTCCGCAGTGCGAACTTCCAGCGTGGGGTAACTGTCGGAGAGCCGGGCAACCCAGGTAAGAACGCCGCGGTCGATGATGACGCCGGTATCCACCAGGCGTTCGATCCGGCGCTCGTACTCCGCAGCGTCCGCGAAGATGGGCGGAATGCCCTGTACCGGCCAACGGCGGTAGTGCACCGTCCGCCAGCTGGCGAACCCGCTGTCCCGATCCAGCCAGAACGGTGAGTTTGCACTCAACGCGGTGATGATGGGAAGCCACGGCCGGATCCGGTTGAGCGCTTGTACACCAGTTTCCTTGTCTGGGATCGACACATGCACATGGAGTCCGTTGACGAACTGGTCCGCTACGATCCCGGGCGCGCTCGACTTCAGTTCGTAGTAGCGCTGCTTGTCCGTCAGCTCCGGGTATCCCTCTTCGATGCGTGGCGCCGTTGCCGATCCGCTGGCCCGCACGCCTGACTTCCGCGCCGCCGCCGCCAATTGGCGTCGGAAATTCAGCAGGGACTCCTCCGCTTCGGTGAGCGTATGGCACACCGGTGTTGCGGTCTCGATCTGGCAGCTCAGCAATTCGCGCTGGATGTCCTCGCCGTCAACTGAGCCGCCGGATTGGAGAAGCGCCTGGACATCCGCTGCGTTGAAGACGGGCAACCCCGAATCGGGATGGAGCAGGAGGTACTCTTCTTCGATTCCCAGCGTGGTCATGGAGCGCCTTTCGATGCATCGACGGATTGCCCCCAGTGTAAACAGACTTCCCTGATGGTTCAGTGCCGCTGCGTCACATAGCCCCGGTTGCCAGAAGCCCCAGCCACACGGCGCCGAGCCCGCATCCGACATGGGCAAGCACATGCACGACGGCGGCCACCTGCCTCCTGCCCTGCCACAGCAGAACGGCAGCGACCGTGAAGGTGCTGAACGTGGTGTAGCCGCCGGCCAGGCCTGCCCCCAACACGGTATAGACGGGGCTCGTGAGTGCCGAGTTCAGCAGCAGTCCCCAGGAAACGCCTATTACACCCGATCCAAGGATGTTGACCACCAGCGTTCCCACGGGAAAGGGCGGTTCCGGCGAAGACGGGTGCCGCCGTCGTGCACGCAGAGCTTCACACGCTGTGTCGACGGCGAAGCGAAGCAGCGCGCCGACCATGCCTCCCAGACCTACCAGAACCGCAGCCGTCATGCCGTGTGCCTCTGCCCCCACGCGATTCCGGCGGCAGCGGCCGCCACGCCGAGGGCGAGGGACAACCCAACGTACGGCACGAGCAGCGCAGGCTCGGTCACCGCAGCGAGTGAGACCGCCGAGAATGTAGTGAATGACCCGAGGAGCCCCGGCCCCAGCCCGGCCCGTAGCCACCGCGGCCAGCGAGTGGCTGCCCAGAGCGCTGTCAACCAGCCGAGCAGGAAGCTTCCGCCGACATTGATGAGGAGGGTGGTCCAGGGAAAAGCCCCGGGTTGCTCAGGAACAAGCAGACCGAGCAGATAGCGCGCTTCGGTTCCTCCGAAGCCTCCGAGGGCGACGGCGGTCCATACCTTCCAGCCGACAGGTGAAGGAAGGGCATCTGGTTGCGCTGTCATGGCACCAAGCTACAGCCCGCGTGCCTTCCCACCGACTCGACCCAGATGGCCCGGGTGAGTTCGTTGCCGAAGCTGAAGTCCCGGGCGCCCGTCCCGCTGCCGACGCGCGCCTGCAGCGGACCGCCGAAGGGAGTCCTTCCCAGCACTTCCACGGGAGAACCAATACCGATGTCTTCGGCTGCCAGGAACCTCAAGAGCTGTGGATCCTCATCGCTGATCCGGATAACCCGTCCGGCATGCCCGGCATCGAAGCTCTCCAGGGGTAGCGCGTCAGGGAGTGTGATCGAACCTGCCGCAGTCGGAATCGGATCACCGTGCGGGTCCGCGGAAGGGAACCCCAGCCGGGCGTCGAGACGGTCAATGAAGGTATCGGAGACAGTGTGTTCAAGCAGTTCAGCCTCGTCATGGACTTCGTCCCAGCGGTAATCGAGATCGCGAACCAGAAAGGTCTCGATCAGCCGGTGACGTCGGACCATGGCCAGCGCCAGCCTGCGGCCGTCGGCAGTGAGTTCTACGGGCCGGTACGGTGTGTGGTTCACGAGCCCGAGCTCGGCCAGCTTCCGGATCATCTCGGAGACCGACGAGTTGGCGACCGACAGCCGTGCGGCGAGCCGCGACGACGTGACGGGCTCGGCATGCCATTCGGAGAGGGCGTAAATCGTCTTCACATAGTCCTGGACGCTCGAGGAATCCATGCCGGGGGTGTTTGCTTTCGCTGCCATGTCACGCAGCCTGCCTGACCGGTGGACCGGCCCGCCGCCGTCGTTGTCTGAGCTGTGCAATCAGGCCTGTGCGCGGTGCAGCTATGTAGGCAACTGAGAACGCGAAGGCCTGCGCAAGCACCACTGAGGCTCCGGTCGAAATGTCGAGGTAGTAACTCACGTAGATGCCGGAGACCGCGGCAGTGGTGGTGATCAGGACAGCGAGTATCAGCATGCGGTCGAAGCTGCGTGTCAGGAGAAAGGCGGTGGCTCCGGGCGTGATCAGCATGGCCACGACGAGGATGATGCCGACAGCCTGCAGCCCCACCACCACGCTGAGGGCGAGCAGCCCCAACAGAAGTGCGCCCAGCGCTTTGGTATTGAGACCTATGACGTGCGCATGCGTGCGATCGAAGGCGAGCAACGTGAGGTCCCGCCGCTTGACCAGCACGATCACCAGCGTCAGCGCGCCCAGGATCAGGACCTGCCACAGCTCGCTGTCCGTGACGCCGAGAACATTACCGAAGAGGATGTGCATCAGGTCCACCTGGGACGGCGTTCGGGAAATGATGGCGAGCCCCACGGCGAAAAGCGCGGTGAACACCACGCCGATCACCGTGTCGGACTTCAGCCTGGTGGTCGATTTGACGGCGCCGATCAGTGCAACGGCACCGGCTCCGAAGATGAAGGCGCCGATTGAGAATGGAACACCGACGATGTAGGCGAGCGCGACCCCGGGCAGGACTGCGTGGGAGACGGCGTCGCCCATCAGGGACCAGCCCATCAGGATGAGCCAGCACGACAGAACCGAGGCGACGACTGCGGCGGCGAGTGTGACGAGCAGGGCGCGGGTCAGGAAACCGTACTGCAGCGGTTCGAGGAGAAACATGATGGGGTCCATTCACGCTCCCGGGCGGGCAGGCGAAGCTACGGAGGCAGGAGCGCCGGACCCGAAGGCGCGCGCGAGGTTGGCGTGGGTGAGCACATCGTCGGGCGTTCCCTCGGCAAGGATGCGCTGGTGGAGGAGGATTGCGCGGTCGCACAGGCGGGGCAGGCCCGCGAGGTCGTGGGTTGACACCAGTACTGTGCGGCCCTCATTCTTCAGTTCGCGGAGGAGTTCGACAATGGTGGCCTCGCTGCCCCTGTCCACGCCGGCGAACGGCTCATCGAGCAGGAGGAGCTGTGCATCCTGGGCGATTCCGCGGGCAAGGAAGGCGCGCTTTTTCTGTCCGCCGGAGAGCTCCCCAATCTGCCGGTTGCGGAGTTCGATGAGCCCCACCCGATCCAGGGCGTCAGCCACCGCGGCGCGATCACTTCGTGAGGGATGCCGCAGCAGACCCATGTGCGCGTACCGTCCCATCATGACGACGTCACCCACGGACACCGGGAAGTCCCAGTCCACGTCTTCGGCCTGCGGAACGTAGGCCACGAGCCTGCCTTTCCGGGCTGCCGTGGATGTTCGGCCGAAGAGTGACAGGGTTCCCTGCTGCGCTGCCACCAACCCCATCAGGCACTTGAACAGCGTCGATTTTCCTGACCCGTTCACCCCGATCAGACCGCAGACCTGCGCACGGTCAATCGTGAAGCTCACGCCGTCAAGCGCAGTAACGTCCCCGTAGTGGACGCTCAACCCTTCGACGGCGATGGCTGGCTGTGCGCTGGTTGTCACGGTCACGGGGTCAGCCCTCCAACGATGAGGTCGATGTCATGCCGCAGCAGGTCGAGGAAGGTGGGAACCGGTCCGTCAGCCTCCGACAGTGAGTCCACATAGAGCGGGCCGGCCAATTCCGCCCCGGTGCTGCGTGCAACCTGTTGCTGAGCCGACGGATTGACGGTGGACTCGCAGAAGACTGTGGGTACCTTGTGTTCCTCGACGAATGAGATGACGTCCCTGATCTGCCGGGGAGTGCCCTCACTGTCGGAATTCACGGGCCAGATGAAGGCTTCTTCAATCCCTGCATCCCGCGCGAGATAGGAGAACGCGCCTTCACAGGTGACCAGGGCCGGCGTTGCCGCGCCCGTTTCGAAGGCACTCTGGAGAGTGGTCAGCAAGCCCTGGAGTTCCCGCTTCACAGCTGCGCCGTTCGCTGCGTAGTCTGCGGAGTGGGCAGGATCGAGGTCGGAAAGCGCCGCAACGATGTTGTCGACGTACGTCTGCGCCGCTTTGGGAGACATCCACGCATGTGGGTTGGGCAACCCCTGGTAATCCCCGGACCGGATATCGACCGGGTCAACACCGCGGGACAGCACCACATGCGGCGCATCGACGGACAGGACGAAACGCTCGAACCAGCGCTCCAGTCCCAGACCGTTATCAAGGATCAGATCCGCGTCCTGTGCGTTGATGAGGTCGGAGGGCGTGGGTTCGTAACCATGAATTTCGGTTCCGACTTTGGTGATGGACTCAACCCGGATATGGTTCCCTGCTACCGATTTCGTGAGGTCTGCTAGAACGGAGAACGTGGTCAGCACGACGGGGCGCGGGTCGCCCTGCGTGCCGGTCCGCTCCACGAGCGGCGTTCCACAGCCTGCCAGCACCAATGCTGCCAGGATGAGGTGTACCTGAATCCGAACTTTCGGCATACCGAAAATATAGCCTGATCGTGCTGCTGCCGCCACTGCTCGTGCGGTACCGGTGCGAGGTACTCGACAGGAGCGCGGCCGACAGTGCATGGTGGGCTGGATGGGCATGACGCCGCAGAACACAGCAGGACAAGTCACCGGGAGGTTGGGTAATGAGCGAAGAATCACAATACGAGGAAGAGCCGCGCGAGCACTCTGAGCAGCCGGCAGAGGGGGATCGCTCACAGGATCCCGCTGACACAGGCACTCACTCGCAGGACCCGGCGGAGGGTGCCGATTCCGGGCCGGAAACGTCCGGAACCGCCGGGCAGGGCTAAAGCCTGCTGGCCCGCCAGCAGTAGGTCAGGTACGGCAGGTCAAGGACGGCGTCTGATGCGTGCCCCAGATGGTCGTGCAGATACCAGGACAAATTGGCTTCGACCTTGCCGCGAACACCGGCCGACGCGTTCTGGTAGTAGCTGCGGGAGCGCGCAAGCTCAACGATGTCTGAGACCGGCAGAGCCTGCGTCCAGGGAAAGACTCGCGACTCCGGCTCCGAGAAGCGGGGACCGAACTCCGGCCGGTAGCTTGGCCGGAACACGTCCCCGGCATGCATGATGCGGGAGAGCCGGTGCACCCAGGGCACGGTGACATCGAGTTGGTTCCAGACGAGGCCGAATCTTCCTTCAGGTGCGAGGACGCGCGCGGCTTCCTCGCTCGCCGCTGCGGAGTCACACCAGTGCCAGGCCTGGGCGATCGTGAGTACATCAGCGCTCGCCGTTCCGAGTCCCGATGCCTCCGCAGTGCCCTGCACCCTTGCCACGTCCGGGAGTTGCTGTCCGAGGACTGCGAGCATGTCCCGGGATGGATCCACAGCTGTCACCTCCGGGCAGCGGCGGACGAGTTCACGGGTGAACTTGCCGGTCCCGGCACCAATGTCCACTGCCCGCAGCGTTCCGGCGGGAATCACCCAGTCCACGCTGTCTTCCGGGTAGCCCGGACGCACGCGCTCATAGCGTTCACTGTCCTGCAGGTAGCCCCGCGCCAATTCACGACGACGGTGCTCCGCAAGGCGCGGACCTCCAAGGCCCATGTAGGCAACTCCTGGCGTGACGGGTACGGAACCCGACCATTAAACCACCCGGTTGAAGGCAACGCCGCAGCCAGGAAGTGCGGTGGTGAAGTATGTGCTGCGGCGGCGCTCAGTCGGTTGTGGTGCAGGGCGCGGCGCCGGCAGTCCCCGGCGTGTGGGGAGCCCAGTCAGGGAAGGAACGGGTCTCGACGACGGGTACCCAGCGCCCCGCGTCGACTACATAGTCAGTCCCCAGCCCATCCCGAAGTAGCGAGCCCAGACCGGTGAGCAGCCTGTCAACGTCGTCCTGCCGTGACCCAAGCCCGAAACTCGCCCGCAGCGAACCCGACGGCAGGCCCAGTCGCTTCAGCAGCGGGTGGGCGCAGAACTTTCCGTCACGCAGCCCGACTCCGTGTTCTGCGGACAGATAGGCTGCCACGAGCCCGGCGTCGTAGCCGTTGACAGAGAAGTTCACCACGCCGATTGCATCGGTGCTGTCCGCGAAGATGCGGTGGACCGTGATGCCGGCAAGGTCGCTGAGCCCTGCCACGAGTGCATCCCTAAGTTCTGATTCGTGCGTCAGCCAGGCCTGCGCATCCAGGGCTGCGATGACCTCTGTTGCCTGTGCCAGCGCAGCTGCGCCCAGGACGTTCGGTGACCCGCCCTCGTGGCGCGCGGGGCCGGTTGTCCAGGACACCGAATCCACTTTCACGGCCTTCACTGCGCCGCCGCCGGCAAGGTGGGGCGTTCCGGTATCGAGCCAGTCGCCTCTGCCGACCAGAACGCCGGCGCCGAACGGTGCATACATTTTGTGGCCGGAGAAAGCCGCGTAGTCGATGCCGTCGCGAAGTAGATCCAGCCGTCGGTGGGGAGCAAGCTGAGCTGCGTCGACGACGATCCGCGCACCGTGCGCATGAGCCGCCGCTGCGAACCGGTCGATGGGAAGAACTTCGCCGGTCACGTTCGAGGCGCCCGTTACGGCAAGCAGGCTGATTCCGCCGGATTCCAGTTCCTCTTCCACAGCGGCGAGAGTTTCCTCGATCGTTCCCGCGGCGACGAGTCCACGATGAGGAAGCCGCAGCCAGGGCAGGAGATTGGCATGGTGTTCCAGATCGAGGTAAAGGACTTCGCCGTCTTCCGGCAGGCATCCGGCCAAAAGGTTCAGGGAATCGGTCGTGTTGCGGGTGAAGATGACCGCATCATCTTCCCTGCCGCCAACAAAACTCCGCACCGTCTTTCGGGCGTTCTCGTAGAGCGATGTGGAAATCTGCGAGGCGTAGCCGGCTCCCCGGTGCACACTCGCGTAATAGGGCAGAACGCTCTGCACATAATCATTGACCTGCTGCAGCGCCGGCGTTGAAGCGGCATAGTCCAGATTCACGTAGCGGACGGCAGTACCGTCAACCAGCGGCGCCTGAAGCTCAGCGCCCACCACTGACGCCAGCGGTGCAGCGGAAAGTTCGTTCTCAAGAAGTGTGTTGCTCACAGGAGATACCCCACGGTGGTTCAGGGGACCTGACTGGGTAGGCCCCGCGCTTGCCGAACCACGTTCTGGCCCGGCCAGGTCGTCACCCGGGGCACCCCGCCGCGGAAGGAGGGTTGCCGGCCAGCAAACCGGGGTTTAACGCTGGCACTCGTGACCTAGGAATTCAGACTAAGGCAGGCTGGGCCCGTCCGCCCGTTGTGTTACGCAATAAACTCAGGCGCCGGCGCTTTCCTGAAGCAGATCGTCCAGCGACGGGTTGAGCATCTTCAGGACGTCATTGTGCAGTGTGCTGTTGGTGGCCAGCGCGTTCCCGCCGAACGGCCCGTCCGCGCCTTCAAGTGAGGTGAAACGGCCGCCGGCTTCTGTGACGATGGGGACCAGCGCCGCCATGTCATACAGGTTGAGCTCAGGCTCACAGGCAATGTCTACGGCACCCTCAGCTACAAGGCAGTAAGACCAGAAGTCGCCATAGGCGCGTGTGCGCCACACAGAGTCGGTGAGCGAAACGAACTCGTCAAAATTGCCGCGCTCTTTCCAGCCGGACAGATTCGAGTAGGAGAGCGAGGCGTCCTCTAGACGGGATACGCTCGAAACCCGGAGCCGGCTGGCTGCGGCCAGCGACTTACCCATGAACGCGCCGGTTCCCGTTGCAGCCCACCAACGCTTTCCGAGAGCGGGGGCGCTGACGACGCCGACGACCGGGCGGCCCTCGTCCACCAGTGCGATGAGGGTGGCCCATACCGGTACACCGCGGACGAAGTTCTTGGTGCCGTCGATGGGATCGATGATCCACCGCCGGGAGCCGGCGCCGCTGCTTCCGTATTCCTCACCCAGTACGGCATCGCGTGGACGCGCGCGTGAGAGTTGCCCGCGAATTGCCTCTTCGGCCGATTTGTCCGCGTCTGTGACCGGGGTGAAATCCGGCTTGGTTTCTACCGCCAGATCCAGCGCCTTGAACCGGGACATGGTCTGGTCGTCTACGGAGTCGGCCATTACATGGGCAAGGCGGAGGTCATCGTTGTAGCTCTGGAGGTTCATACTCTTCAACCTATATGGTCAGGGTGCGCAGATGCGGGAGGTCCGGAAGCGGACGCGCTCAGCGCTGGCTCCCACGGTCAGCACCGCGCAGGGACGGTGTCCTTAAGTGCAGGGTCCTTAAACGCAAGGGAGGGGACATCGGCCGATAGCCGATGTCCCCTCCCTTTGAAGCGCTAAACTTGCAACGCTAAAACTTGGAGAGCTAAGACTTAGAGAACGGAGATGTTCTCAGCCTGGGGGCCCTTGGGGCCCTGGGTGGTCTCGAAGCTGACCTTCTGGTTCTCCTCAAGCGAGCGGAAGCCGCCGGAGTTGATTGCGGAGAAGTGAGCGAAAACGTCAGCGCCGCCGTCGTCAGGAGCGATGAATCCAAAGCCCTTTTCAGCGTTGAACCACTTGACTGTACCTGTTGCCATTTTTTATTCCTTGAGTGTGAGGATCCCCCCGTACTTCGGGGTTCCTGTCGCGGTGTTCATTTCGCCTGCAAAAAAAGCTTTCGAACTCCGGAGAGAAATCAAGGCTTAACATTCGTGCGCAACACAACAACTCCGTTCAGTCTAGCAGGCAAAAGCGGCTGCAGTCACATCGACTACTGAGCGCCCAGTTCCTTGGCGCCCTGGGCCTGCTCGACGCCCGCTCCAAGAAGCCGGCGCAGCGACGCCAGGCGCACCGGACCGGACTCGCCGGCAGCGCCGGAAGCAACCCATTCCTCCAGTCCGCAGTTGACTGCGGCATCGTCATGGCGGCAGCCCCGTTCGCATTCCTCGGTTCCGGGTGCAAGATCCGGGAATGCTGCAAGAATGCGGTCGGCATCGACGTGGGCAAGGCCAAAGGAACGGATACCAGGCGTGTCGATGATCCACGTGCCCGGTGCGGAGTCAGCAGCCTTGAGCGCATAGGCCGACGAGGAGGTGTGGCGTCCGCGTCCCGTGACGGCGTTCACTCCGCCGGTTGCCCGATTGGCACCGGTGAGTGCATTCACCAGCGTGGACTTGCCCACTCCGGAGTGACCGAGGAGCACGCTGACCTGGCCGTCCAAAAGCTTTTTCAACTGCTCGACGGCGCCGGGGGCGAGAAGCGCGGACGCGCCGGACGCGGACGTCGTTTCCACCGCGTCCGGCGTGGACGCCGTCTGGCTGGTGATGATGAACAGGTCAAGGTGTTCATAATTGGCCAGCAGATCGGACGGATCCTTCAGGTCCGTTTTGGTGACGCAGAGCAGGGGCTGGATGCCGGCGTCGTACGC
Organism: Arthrobacter tumbae; assembly: GCF_016907495.1. Taxonomy (NCBI): domain Bacteria; kingdom Bacillati; phylum Actinomycetota; class Actinomycetes; order Micrococcales; family Micrococcaceae; genus Arthrobacter; species Arthrobacter tumbae. The sequence goes on along the minus strand of NZ_JAFBCC010000001.1, from coordinate 269,005 downwards.
GGCAACCAGCGCGCGGTCGATGAATCCGGTGCGGGGCTCCGGATTGGCGGCCGCAACCACGATCACCAGCTGGTCCGCATTGGCAACCACCGCGCGTTCTACGGGATCAGTGTCATCCGCGCTCCGGCGAAGCAGGGTACGTCGTTCCTGGATCCGGACCAGCCGCGCAAGGGTATCCGGTTCACCGCTCACGTCACCCACCAGCGCCACCAGATCTCCGGCGACGACCGGGGACCGCCTGAGTTCCCGCGCCCGGGCGGCAATGACAACCCGCTCGGCGTTGGTGTCCTCGTCCACGACAGCGGTATAGCGTCCACGGTCCACCGTGATGATCCGGCCGGTCACCGCATCTTCGTGGGCCGGACGGTCCTTGGTGCGCGGCCGGGAACCCTTCTTGTTCGGCCGGATCCGGACATCCGACTCATCCCAGGAAGCGGTCCCGCGGCGGGACCCGGCGGAGGTCACCGCGAGCCGCTCGGCTCAGCGGTGGCTGCCAGGGCCTTCCACAGCTCGGGGAACTGGGGCATGGTCTTGCCGGTTGTCGCGATGTTCTCGATCTCCACGCCGTTAACCACGAGGCCCAGAATGGCGCCCGCAGTGGCCATTCGATGGTCCTCGTACGTATGGAAAGGGCCACCATGCAGCGGTGCAGGGCGAATAACCAGCCCGTCAACAGTCTCTTCAGCGTCACCACCAAGGCGGGTGATCTCGGCTACGAGGGCGGCGAGCCGGTCAGTCTCATGTCCGCGCAGATGTCCGATGCCCGTGAGCACTGACGATGTCCGCGCGAGCGCGCACAGCGCAGCGGCGGTCGGTGCCAGCTCGCTGGTGTCGGCCAGCTCGGCGCCGTTGATCGTCCCGGTGCCGCGGACCACAAGGGTCGAGTCGCCGGTCAGCTCAACGTCCGCGCCCAGGAGGGGAAGAATGGTCAACCACTTCGCTCCGACCTGGGTGGTTTCCGAGGGCCAGTGCGGCACGCGTACGGTGCCGCCTGTGGCGACAGCGGCGGCGAGGAACGGTCCGGCATTGGAAAGGTCAGGCTCGATGCGCACGTCGAACGCGCTGATGGTTCCCGGTTCCACCCGCCACGAATTGGGAACGGAATCGTCGACGACGACGCCCGCCTCCCGCAGCACCGCAACGGTCATGGCGATGTGGTCAAGGCTGGGCACCGGCTTGCCCACATGCTGCAGGTTGAGGCCCTCGGTGAACCGGGCGCCAACGAGCAGCAGCGCCGAGACGAACTGGGAAGAGGCACTCGCGTCCATGACCAGCGTGCCGCCGCGGACCGCTCCGGTTCCGGCGACCGTGAAGGGCAGGGAGCCGTCGTCGTTCTCCAGCTGGACTCCCAGTTCCCGCAGAGCGTTGATGACCGCGCCCATCGGGCGCCTGCGGGCGTGCGGGTCGCCGTCGAACGAGGTGCGCCCGGTACGGAGCGCGGCCAGCGGGGGAACGAACCGCATGACTGTACCGGCCAGTCCGCAGTCCACGCCTGCATCCCCGGACGCGTCCACAGGAATGGGCGTGACGAGCAGGTCCGGGCCATACGTACCGTCGCCGTCGAGCTCCTCCACTGTGGCACCCAGCGATCGAAGGGCATCCACCATCAACAGGGAGTCCCGGGAGTGCAGTGGTGCGCGCAGCCTGCTCGGTCCGTCTGCAAGCGCAGCGAGGATGAGGTACCGGTTGGTCAGCGACTTTGACGCCGGAACCTCGACCGTTGCGTCAACGGGACCGGCTGCGTGCGGTGCGGGCCAGAAGGACGTGGCGGATGGTGCCGCGGACAGTGCGCTCATGCTCCTTAGCTGCCCGTGACTTCCGAGGCAGTCTTGCGCACAGCCTTTTCCGCCTTTTTGATGCTCTTGCGGGTGTCATGGCTGAGGGCCAGGGCATTACGGCGCGCATCCTCGGCGAAGTGCTCCGCACGCCACGCCCAGCTCGGCCGGCCGTTGGTGTCCACCGCGGCAAGCAGTACAGCGCCGATCAGTGAGAGGTTCTTGAGGAGCTGGCTGCGGCGGTCCTTGCGGGCCTTCGAGGTGGACGAATCCGCACTGTTGAACTCGACAACGGCGTTCAGCGTGGACGTGCCGACCAGCACCAGGGCCGACACGCGGGAAAATCGGCCAATTCCCAACAGAACCGCCGCACCGAGGTGGGCGGCTCCAAGCACCTTCGCAACACGCTGCTCATTGCTCGTGGCCGATGCCGTTGCGGGCACGGCCTTGGTGATGCGGTCAAGGGTGGGACGAAGGGCAGTTGCCGTGGCCTCGGTATTCCGGAGGCGGTCGATGCCCGTGAGGACGAAGCTGCTGGCAAGCAATGGGCGGGCGAGTACGCGAACAAGGGTCACAATGCCTCCTGGCTTCCAGCACCGTTGGAGGCACCGGATCTACGTGGCGAACAAAGTCAGTTACAACCGTGGATGAATGTGTCTAGTTTTGCACTTTTGGCGGACCGAGGCGATCCGGTCGCGGCATACGCACCGGAATATTCACTTGCTGCCCATGGTTGGAGATACATGAACACGCAGTAAACGGATACGAGGAGCAGATGGGTACAGCAACATCGGTGCGGGGCCACATCCCGCGCATCCACATTGATGCGCCGGCCGGTCCGGCGAAGCGCCGGCAAACCCGCGGACGCGTAGACTTTGCAGCAATGAATACCACAGCCGCGGCGGGGCCCTCCCCAGCCGAAGACGAGGAACTGGACCTGGCCACCGAATCCGTTGCGGAGCGCACGGCGAGGTTCGAGCGGGATGCCATGCAGTACGTGGATCAGCTGTATTCGGCCGCCATGAGGATGGCGCGTAACCCGGCAGACGCGGAAGACCTGGTTCAGGAGGCCTACACCAAGGCGTTCTCCGCCTTCCACCAGTACAAGCCGGGAACCAATCTGAAGGCCTGGCTGTACCGCATCCTCACCAACACCTATATCAACCTGTACCGCAAGCGGCAGCGGGAGCCCCTGCAGTCACACTCGGACACCATCGAGGACTGGCAGTTGGCGAAGGCGGCAGAACACACGTCCCTGGGCCTTCGTTCGGCCGAGGTGGAGGCGCTGGACCATCTGCCGGACTCCGATGTGAAGCAGGCTCTGCAGGCAATTCCAGAGGAGTTCCGGCTGGCGGTCTACTTCTCGGACGTCGAAGGTTTTGCCTACAAGGAAATCTCAGAAATCATGAACACCCCGATCGGCACCGTGATGTCACGGCTGCACCGAGGACGCAAGCTCCTGCGAGAGTTGCTGTCCGAGTACGCGCATGAGCGCGGCATGGGTGGTTCGGCACGCGCGTCCATCGTTGATGGTGGAATTACACAGGAGAGCGGAAAATGAGCGACTGCCATAGCCTGGGCAACTGCGACGATACGCGGATCGAGCGGCTGTACGAATATCTCGACGGCGCCCTTTCGCATGCCGACCTGGTCGAGATCAAGGACCACCTCGAGGATTGCCCGGAATGCGCCCAGGAACATGACCTGGAATGCCTGATCCGGTCAGTGGTGAAGCGCTCCTGCACGGAGGCTGCACCCGCGAAGCTGAAGGCCAGCATCCTTGATCGCATCAGCCAGATCAAGACAGTGGACCATTAGGCTTCGCCGCCTGAGACGCTGAGCAAACAGGAAACCCCCGTACAGGTACGGGGGTTTCCTGTTTGCTTTGACCGTGATGTCAGGTGTTGGGGCGCTTACCGTGGTTAGCGCCGCCGCGCTTGCGATCACGGCGCTTGCGTGCACGCTTGCTCATGGCTGCCTCCTTATTTTGCCTGTTGTGGCTTTGCCGATCGACCACATGGGTCCGGACTGCCCTCCAGTCTCCCACACGCAGGCGGCGCGAACCTAAACGTGCAGGGTGGGTCTTGCGCGCCGTTTGCTTCGGAGCACATGCCTAGGATGGAGCGGAGTGTTTCCCAGCCGGCCCGTAGCGAAGGAGCGCCGAATGCGCGCAGTGTATGCCGAGTCCATGTCTCCCCAATCCCCGCTTGACGGTTTGCGGGTGGGCGAGCTCCCCGAACCGGAGGCGCCGGCAGGTTTCCGCAGGGTAAGCGTGCGCGCCTCAGCCCTGAATCACCACGATCTCTGGTCGTTGCGTGGTGTCGGGCTTGGACAGGACAAGCTGCCCATGATCCTTGGGTGCGACGGCGCCGGAGTGGACGACGACGGCAACGAAGTGATTGTGCACAGCGTCATCTCCTCTCCTGGGTGGCAGGGCGATGAGACCCTTGATCCTCGCCGTTCACTGCTGTCGGAGAGTCATCCGGGCACCATGGCGGACTTTGTGTGGGTGCCGGAGCAGAACCTCGTGCCCAAGCCTGCTGACCTTAGTTTCCAGGAGGCCGCCTGCCTGCCGACGTCCTGGCTGACGGCCTACCGCATGCTGTTCACCACGTCGCCGGCGGCTCCGGGTTCCACGATTCTTGTGCAGGGCGCGGGCGGCGGGGTGTCCACCGCGCTTATCGCGCTGGCACGGGCAGCGGGCTATCGGGTGTGGGTTACCAGCCGCAGCGCTGAGAAAAGGGATCGGGCAAGGGAGCTCGGCGCCCAGGAAGTGTTCGACGCCGGTGCCCGCCTCCCGGAGCGGGTGGACGTGGTATTCGATTCCGTCGGTGAAGCAACCTGGGCGCACTCGCTGAAAGCGCTGAAGCCCGGCGGAGCCGTTGTCACCTGCGGTGCAACGAGCGGCCCTGCTCCGTCAGCGGACCTCAATCGTGTGTTCTTCCTGCAGCTGCGTGTCCTCGGTTCCACCATGGGGACCAGGAACGAACTTGAGCGCCTCGCACAATTCCTTGCGGGAACCGGCGTGCGTCCGGCCATCGACTCGGTGCATCCGCTCAAGGACGCGCGGGCAGGATTCGAGCGGATGGCGGCCGGAGAGGTTTTCGGCAAGGTGATTTTCGATCACGGAAAATAGTCGTGGACTGCCGGGGTGATGCTCCGACAGGGCAGGCGGATCAAACGGGCGCTGGTATCTCCAGCCACTGGAACCAGCCGCGGTGCAGGACAAGCCAGGCCATGAGGCCGTAGCCCGCCTGCCCTGGTCCGCCACCGTTGGCAGCGAGGTCCGAACGCCACTGTTCGTGGGCATGCAGGGGAGTGAAGGTGTCCACGTAAACGTGCTTCCGCCGCGTCGTCACATCCGCGAACGCAGCTGAGAGATCGGCAAGCCTGCGGTTGCGCTCAGCGTCCAACCCGGGCGGCGGTCCAACTACGAGCACCTTGATGCTCATATGCGCTGCGCCGTCGAGGATGTTGGCGAGATTGAGCCGGCTGCGCGCCGTTGAAAGGTCGAGGTCGAGGTCGCGGTCGGAGAGCGCAATCACCAGCCGGTTCTCTGTGCCGTCCGAGAACCGGCGGGAAGCTTCTTCGAGCCAACGTGCTGCCAGCGCTTCCGTGCCCTCGCCGGGCGCAGCCAGGCTGAATGCCTCAAGCGTTGCGTTGTCCGGCGTTGTTCTCGCCAGCACCCTGCCCAGCCAGCCGAGCGCGCGCGGGTCACCCAGTCCTGCTAGCAGTTCGTCTCCCACTGCGGCAAGCCTTATTCTGCGCTGTTCCACGTTTCCCCTCTGGTTGCTTGTCGGGTTGGTTACTCGCTGCGGCCGCTGGGCCGCGGCTGCTATCCGGTGCGGAAAACGCCAATGGGCAGGGTCCCGACAGACCCTGCCCATTGTACGTTCGGGCTGAAGGCTTATTTGTTCCGGTCGAATGCCTTCTTGATGAGGATCTCCTGCTCCACAGCGTGGTGCTTCGCTGAACCGGTTGCCGTCGCGGCTGAAGCCGGACGGGAGGCCAGGCCCAGCCCGCGGTCCAGCTGCTGGGGAAGATTCAGACCGATGAAGGGCCAGGGTCCCTGGTTTGCCGGTTCATCCTGTGCCCACACCAGGTCCGCATTGGGGTACGCGGCGATGGCGGACTTGATCTCCTCGACCGGGAGGGGCGCCAGCTGCTCAACGCGCAGAATGGCCGTTGTGGTGTCATCTGCCTTCTGCCGCGCTGCTGCCAGGTCAAAGTAGAGCCTGCCGGACACCAGCAGGACCCGCGTGACATCGGAGGGGTTGAGCCCCGCGGTATCCTCGATGACCGGCTGGAAGCTCCCCTGAGTGAAGTCCTCGACCGCGCTCGCTGCTGCCTTGAGGCGCAGCAGCTGCTTCGGTGTGAAGATCACGAGTGGCTTGCGGGGGCGGCTGTAGGCCTGGCGCCGCAGCAGGTGGAAGTGCGATGCCGCCGTCGTGGGGTTGGCGACCACCATGTTGTCTTCAGCGCACATTTGCAGGAAACGCTCGATGCGCGCCGACGAATGATCCGGTCCCTGCCCCTCATAACCGTGCGGAAGCATCAGCACCAACGATGAACGCTGGCCCCACTTTTGCTCCGCGGAGGAGATGAACTCATCGATGATGGTCTGTGCACCGTTGACGAAGTCGCCGAACTGCGCTTCCCAGAGCACCAGCGCGTCCGGGCGTTCCACCGAGTAGCCATATTCGAAGCCCATGGCCGCATACTCCGAAAGCAGGGAGTCATAGATCCAGAACTTGGCCTGCCCCTCGCTGAGTTCACCGAGCGGGAGCCACTCGTTGCCGTTGGCGCGGTCGTGGAAAACGGCGTGCCGCTGAACGAACGTCCCACGGCGGGAGTCTTGGCCGGCGAGGCGCACGGGGACGCCTTCCATCAGCAGCGACCCGAACGCAGCGATCTCGCCGAAGCCCCAGTCGATCCCGCCTTCGCGGGACATCTGCTCCCGCTTTTCGAGCAGGGCCTTGAGCTTGGGATGGACGGTGAAGCCCTCCGGGAAGGCAACGTGTGCCTTTCCGATATGCGCGAGGGTCTCGGCCGTGATTGCCGTGCTTGCCGGGGCCCCCACACTGTTGTCTCCGCGCTGCGCGATGGGGCGTTCGATGTCGGAGACGGCTGCGGCATCCTTGGTGACCACCGGAATGGGGGAGGTCTGCGCTGCATGGGTTTCCGCGAAGACGCGCTCCAGACGTTCCTGGTAGTCGCGCAGCGCCTGCTCCGCTTCTTCCTGGCTGATGTCGCCTCGACCGATCAGGGCCTCGGTGTACAGCTTGCGCACCGAACGCTTCGCCTCGATCAGGTTGTACATCATCGGCTGAGTCATCGAGGGGTCGTCGCCCTCATTGTGACCGCGCCGGCGGTAGCAGACCATGTCGATGACGACATCCTTGTTGAACCGCTGGCGGAACTGGTAAGCGAGCTGGGCGACGCGGACCACGGCCTCCGGGTCATCGCCGTTCACGTGGAAGATCGGTGCCTGTACCATCTTCGCCACGTCCGTGGAGTAAACCGATGAGCGGGACGCCGTGGGCGAGGTTGTGAAGCCGACCTGGTTGTTCACGATGATGTGGATGGTTCCACCCGTCCGGTACCCGCGCAGCTGGGAGAGGTTCAGCGTTTCCGCCACCACGCCCTGGCCGGCGAAGGCTGCGTCACCGTGGACCAGGATGGGCAGGACCGGGAAGGTGTCTCCCTGATCGAGGCGGTCCTGCTTGGCGCGGACAATACCCTCGAGCACGGAATCGACGGCTTCGAGGTGTGACGGGTTGGCCGCAAGGTAGACCTTGGTTTCATTCCCGCTGTCCGAGGTGTAGGTGCCCTCGGTTCCGAGGTGGTACTTAACGTCGCCGGAACCCTGGACGGAGCGCGGATCCTGTGTTCCCTCGAACTCCCGGAAAACCTGTGCGTAGGTCTTGCCGGCAATGTTGGTGAGGACGTTGAGGCGTCCGCGGTGCGCCATGCCGATGGCGACCTCATCAAGGCCGTCGTCCGCGGCGTCGGACAGGACGGCGTCCAGCAGCGGAATAAGTGACTCGCCGCCTTCCAGCGAGAACCGCTTCTGGCCGACGAACTTCGTCTGCAGGAAGGTTTCGAATGCCTCGGCGGCATTCAGACGGTGAAGGACGCGCAGCTGTTCCTCCCGGCTCGGCTTGGAGTACGAGTGCTCAAGCTCGTCCTGGAACCACTGGCGTTCCTCGGGATCCTGGATGTGCATGTACTCGATGCCGGTGGTCCTGCAGTAGGCGTCCCGAAGCACACCAAGGATGGTGCGGAACTTGAGGGCAGGCTTACCACCGAAACCGCCGGTCGGCCACTCGCGGTCGAGGTCCCACAGTGTGAGTCCATGGGTTCGGACATCGAGATCCGCGTGCTTGCGCTGCACGTATTCGAGCGGATTGGTGTCCGCCATGAGGTGTCCGCGTACGCGATAGGCGTGGATGAGCTGCTGGATACGGGCAACCTTGTTGATCTCATCCATGGGATCAACCTGGATGTCAGCGCTCCAGCGGACGGGCTCATACGGAATGCGCAGCGACTCGAAAATTTCGTCGTAGAAGTTCTGCTCGCCGAGGAGGAGCTGATGCACGATCCGCAGGAATTCGCCGCTGCCCGCGCCCTGGATGACCCGGTGATCATAGGTGGAGGTCAGGGTGATCGTCTTGCTGATGGCGTGCTGCGCAAGCGTCTTCTCGCTGGCACCCTGGAAGGCCGCCGGGTACTCCAGCGCGCCGGCTCCGATGATGCATGCCTGTCCCTTGGAGAGCCTCGGGACCGAGTGCACGGTACCGATGCCCCCCGGGTTGGTGAGGGAGACGGTGGTGCCGGCGTAGTCGTCCGCGCCGAGCTTGCCCGCGCGGGCCCGCTTGACGAGATCTTCATAGGAGTGCCAGAACTCGGAGAAGTTGAGCGTCTCCGCCTTCTTGATGTTGGGCACGACGAGCAGGCGGCTGCCGTCCGGCCGTGGCATGTCGATAGCCAGACCGAAATTCACATGCGCCGGCTGTACGGCCGCAGGCTTGCCGTCGACGACGTCGTAGTACACGTTCTGCGACGGGAACTGGGCCAGGGCGCGGATGATCGCGTACCCGATGATGTGAGTGAACGAAACCTTGCCGCCCCGCGCACGCTCCAGGTGGTTATTGATGACAACGCGGTTGTCGATGAGCAGCTTCGCCGGAACTGTGCGCACGCTGGTGGCGGTGGGCACCGTGAGGCTGGCGTCCATGTTGGTGGCGATAGCCTTGGCTGGCCCGCGCAGCACGGAGACGGTGTCCTCGTCCATCTCGGGGCTCAAATCAGACTTCGGGAGCTGGGCAGGGATGGGAGCCTTTTCCGACTTGGTTTCGGTCTTCGGCTCAGCCTTGGGCGCCGGCTTGGCCTCAGGTGCCTGCTTCGGCGCAGCGGCCGGCTTCCCTGAACCCTTGTTCTTCGACTCTTCCTTGGGGACCGGGGGCATTCCGGACTCCTGGCTTGCAGCAGGTGATTCACCGGATGCCTTGGGAGCATCCTGCTCCGTGCGGACCACGGGCAGTTCCCGTGTCGGGGGATTGGGATCCGAGCCGGGGGAGCGTGTGGCTGAATGCCGCCCGTTGTCCGAGCCGGTGTTTTCCGACTCGAAGGATTCGAAAAGGCTCCACCACTTCTTGTCTACCGAGTTCCGGTCCTGCTGGAATTGCTCATAGAGCTCATCCACCAGCCATTCGTTCCCGCCGAATTCTTCCGGTAGACGGTGGTTGGGTTGTTGTGGCACTTGTTATACGCCCTCTTCCATGAGTTGCCCTTTGGCCCAAAAAGATCCGCAGAAGGTTCCAATCGGCGCTTGCCTGACCCTGTTGACCTGCCCTTCAGTCTAATGACAGTTTCAGGCAACAAGCCAATCTCCGGGGCTTCCCTGCGCCCAGGTATTCCGGTGGCTCGCCGCAGATCCGAACACGGGCCGGATTCGGCATACACTCGCTTGTGTAACCGACTGCAGGAGCACCCGTGCGTTTCATCAACACGCCCTCGACCGACCTCACCTACTCGGACGTCTTCCTCGTCCCGTCCTCGTCCGAAGTGATCTCACGGTTCGACGTCGACCTCGCGAGCGACGACGGAACCGGGACGACCATCCCACTGGTCGTCGCAAACATGACGGCCGTCACCGGTCGTCGCATGGTGGAAACCGTGGCCCGGCGCGGGGGACTGGCAGTATTGCCCCAGGACATCCCCACGAAAGTGATCAGTGAAGTCACCGGATGGGTCAAGCAGCGCGACCTCACCTTCGAGACTCCGCTGAAGCTGCAGCCCGGGAACACCGTGATTGATGCGCTGCACCTGATCAACAAGCGTGCGCACGGCGCCGTGATGGTCGTCGACGACGCCAACCGCTGCGTGGGAGTGGTCCGCGCAGCCGACTGTGAGGGAGTGGACCGGTTCGCCTCGCTGGAGTCGGTGATGCGGAGCGCGCTCACACTCGATGCCTCGCGCTTCTCCGAGGATCGTGACGCCGCCCTGCAGCAGGCTTTCGAGGAACTCGACGCAGCAGGTGCGTCCCTCGCAGCAATCGCGCGGGACGGGCAACTGGCAGGTGTCATCACACGCAAGGGGGCGCTGCGCTCCACGATCTACCAGCCCGCCACTGACAACCAGGGGCGCCTGCGCGTCGCAGCCGCCGTCGGAATCAACGGAGACGTCGCTGCCAAGGCGGCCCAACTCCTCGAGGCGGGCGTGGATGTCCTCGTGGTGGACACCGCACATGGGCATCAGCGCAAGATGCTGGACGCACTCAAGGCTGTCACTTCCCTCGATCCGTCTGTGCCCGTGGTCGCGGGCAATGTGGTCAGCGCTGACGGCGTGCGCGACCTCGTCGAAGCAGGCGCCTCGATCATCAAGGTGGGTGTAGGGCCAGGCGCCATGTGCACCACCCGCATGATGACGGCGGTCGGCCGTCCGCAGTTCTCTGCCGTCCGCGAATGTGCGGAGGCTGCCGCAGAACTGGGCGCGCACGTCTGGGCAGACGGCGGCGTCCGGTACCCGCGCGATGTTGCCCTTGCACTCGCTGCCGGGGCCAGCCAGGTGATGATCGGGTCCTGGTTCGCCGGTACCTACGAGAGCCCCGGCGACCTGCAGACGGACAGCCAGGGTCGCCAGTACAAGGAGAGCTTCGGCATGGCTTCCGCCCGCGCGGTGCAGAACCGGACCCAGCGCGATGATGTGTTCGCCCGGGCACGCAAGGGCTTGTTCGAGGAGGGCATTTCGACCTCGACGATGTACCTGGACCCCGCCCGCCCCGGCGTGGAGGACCTGCTGGACATGATCACGGCGGGTGTACGGAGCTCAATGACCTACGCGGGCGCGCGCTCCCTCGCCGAATTCCGTGAACGCGCTATCGTCGGCGTGCAGTCGGCGGCAGGCTATGAGGAAGGCCGCCCGCTGCAGCAGAGCTGGTAGGGGTACGACGCCGGCTCTGACGGTTCTCGTGTCAGCGTCCGTGCCGTTGCTGTAAACTAAAAACCTTATGGACAGTTCCTCTAGGGGCCGGCCCATGGCGCGCACGCAGCGACAGTCAGCATCGATCCGACACGCAGCGCAGCCATCCAGTGCCGGCAATCCCCGCATACATGCCCATCCCCCACGTCTTTCTGCGTGTTCCGCTGTAGGCGGACCAGTTGCGGTCGGCGTTTCCTGCCCGGACGCCGCCGGTCCGGGCGACATCGCGTCCGGACGGTCCGCGTCGACGGACCTTTTCCAGCTTGACGAGCCCTCCGAACCGGCGGAACCTCCGAAACCCGGTGCGCCGGTTGGAACCGGCGCACCCCGCTTCGCCCCGGCGGTGATCAGGTAGTGGAATGGCTTTATCTGGCCATCGGCCTGCTGTTGATCCTCGGCACCGGTTTCTTCGTCGCTGTAGAGTTTGCGCTGGTCGCCCTGGATCAGACCTACGTTCAACGGGCAGTCGACGAGGGCGACAAGCGCGCGGAGCCGCTGCTTCGATGCCTGAAGTCGCTTTCCACCCAGCTTTCCAGCTGCCAGCTGGGTATCACGCTGACCACCCTGTTGACCGGTTACGTCATGGAACCGTCGGTGGGACGCCTTCTCGAATCGCCGCTGGGTGCCCTCGGAGTCCCGGACGCCGCACAGGGTTCGATTTCGCTCATCCTCGCCATGGTGCTGGCAACGCTGCTATCGATGCTGATCGGTGAGCTGGTGCCCAAGAACATGGCAATCGCGCTGCCCTTCAAGGTCGGCAGGACCCTCGCACGCCCGCAGCTCGTCTTCACGGCAATCTTCAAACCCGCGATCGTTGTCCTCAACGGCTTCTCCAACCGGATCCTGCATCTGTTCGGCCTGGAAGCAAAAGAGGAAATCTCGGGAGCCCGGTCTCCGTCAGAGCTGTCCTCGCTGGTGCGTCGATCGGCAGAAATGGGAACCCTGGACCAGGGCACAGCGAACTTCCTCGCCCGCACCTTCAGCTTCTCGGAGCGCACGGCAGCGGACGTCATGACACCGCGTATTCGAATGGCAACCATCGACTCCGACGAGACCGTGGCCGATGTCGTGGAGCTGGCACGGCGGACGGGGTACTCCCGGTTCCCGCTGATCGGGGAGTCGCCGGACGACATCCGCGGCGTCGTGCACGTCAAGAAGGCAGTCGCGGTGCCGCGGTCCAGGCGCGCCGAGCTGCCGGCCGGCACAATCATGACCGACGTGCTCCGGGTTCCCGAGACGGTGCACCTTGACTCCCTGTTGAGTGAGCTCCGGGAGGCCAACCTGCAGCTCGCTGTGGTGCTGGACGAGTACGGCGGTACGGCCGGCGTGGTCACACTCGAGGATCTCGTCGAGGAGATCGTGGGCGAGGTGGCTGACGAACACGACAAACTCAAGCCCGGCGTGCTGCAAAGCGCCGCCGGAAACTGGTTCTTTCCGGGCATCATGCGTCCTGATGAGGTCAGCGACCAGATCCCGCACCTGTCAGTACCCGATGAAGCAGGTTATGAAACGGTCGGCGGGTTCATGATGTCCGTCCTGGGCCGTATTGCCGAGGCCGGCGATCGTGTGGAAGTGCCTGGTGGAATCCTTGAGGTGGAACGCATGGATGGCCGTCGCATTGATCGCATCAGCTTCATTCCGGTCGAGCCTTCGGACGCCGGATCATCCGGCGACGGCACCTCGGCCGTAGGAGGTGCCCGATGAGCGACTGGGCAGGAATCCTCTGGCTGGTCCTTCTGCTGATCGGCAATGCGTTCTTCGTCGGTGCGGAGTTCGCGATCATGAGCGCGCGGCGCAGCCAGATCGAACCGCTCGCGGAAGCGGGTTCAAAGCGGGCGCGCACCACCCTGTGGGCGATGGAACACGTCTCCCTCATGCTCGCCTGCGCGCAGTTGGGCATCACCGTCTGTTCGCTGCTCATTCTTCAGGTGGCCGAGCCCGCTATCCATCACCTGCTGGTGGTACCGCTTGAGGCGATCGGGCTGCCGGGAGGGCTGGCCGACGGCATCGCGTTCGGTATCGCCCTGGCGCTCGTGACGTTCCTGCACGTGACGTTCGGCGAGATGGTGCCGAAGAACATTTCGGTCTCGGTAGCTGACAAGGCCGCACTGCTCCTCGCGCCGCCGCTCGTTATGGTCGCGAAGATTGTGCACCCGGTGATTTCGAGCCTGAACTGGACTGCGAACCACATCCTGCGCGCCATGCGCATCGAGCCAAAGGACGAGGTGACCTCGTCCTTCACGCTCGAAGAGGTGCAGTCCATTGTGCAGGAGTCCACACGCCACGGGCTGGTGGACGACGACGCCGGGCTGATCAGCAGTGCACTGGAGTTTTCAGGGCAGACCGCAGGTACGGTCATGGTTCCGTTGGACGAGCTCGTCACCCTCGGGACCGACTCCACCCCCGAGGAGTTCGAGAGAGCCGTCGGGCGCACCGGGTTTTCCCGTTTTGTGCTGGTCGATGAACTGGGAAACCTCACCGGCTATCTGCATCTGAAGGACGTCATGGCCATGCCGCAACAGGCCTACGCCCGGCCCATCACCGAAAACAAGGTACGGGCCCTTGCCAACCTGAGCATGGACGACGAGATCGAGGATGCGCTTGCCACCATGCAGCGCACCGGATCCCATCTGGCCCGGGTGATGACCTCCGATGGGCAAGCGCGCGGCGTGCTTTTCCTGGAGGACGTCATCGAGCAGTTGATCGGCGAGATCCGGGATGCCACGCAGAACCAGGGGCTCCGGAGGACCGGCGAATCCCTCCACGACGGCGTAAACCTCGGCACCACCGAAGCACGTTAGGCGGGCGCCTCCGGCCCTCCCCTGGCAAGAGAGGGCCGGTCGGGACTGAAATGCGAATGATTCGCGTTTAGGTTAGAGTTGGGTACACCCACCGAGGCGTCACAACCCATCCCTGGAACAGATCGAGGACATTCATGCGCAGCATTCCCGCGCGGACGACGGCGGTGCTCGCCGCTTCAGCCCTTCTTCCGCTGGCTCTGGCCGGATGCGGTCAGGACGCCGGCGGCTCCGGACAGGCAGCAGATTCGGGAGCGCTGCAGGTTGTGACCTCCACCAACGTGTATGGCAGCATCGTTGAAACCGTGGGTGGTGAGAACGTCGAGGTCACGGCGATCGTCAACAGCCTCAGCCAGGATCCGCACTCCTATGAGGCCACGGTGCAGGACAAACTGGCCGTGTCCAAAGCCGACCTCCTGGTGGAGAACGGCGGAGGTTACGATCCCTTCCTTCACCAGCTCGCCGACTCGGTGGAAATGAACCATGACTACGTGCTCAGCGCCGTCGAAATTTCGGGAGTAGCTCCCGAGGGTGAGGCACACGCAGAGGAAGAAGCCCACTCGGAGGACGAACATGACCACGGATCCTTCAACGAACACGTCTGGTACAAGCTCGATGCCATGGCAGACCTCGCAGACGCCATAGGGGTAAAGCTCGCCGAGCTGGATCCGGACAATGCGGACACCTATGAGAGCAACGCCGACTCGTTCGCGGAGCAGCTCGCAGGACTGCAGGACCAGGCCGTGGCGCTGGCTCCGGAGGCAGACGGTCAGGCGGTGGCAGCGACCGAACCCGTTCCCGCCTACCTGCTGGAGGCCGCCGGCCTGGAGGATGCGACCCCCGCCGATTACACCGAGGCCATCGAGGAGGGCGCCGATGTACCCGTCGCCGCGCTGAACGAGATGCAGGAGCTCGTGGAAAGCCAGTCTGTCGCCTTCCTTGCCTATAACGAGCAGACCGAAGGCCCGCAGACGCAGGCAGTACGAAGCACCGCCGAGGCCGCCTCCGTACCGGTCGTTCAGTTCACTGAGACGCTTCCCGAGGGGGAGGATTACCTCTCCTGGATGACCGCCAACGTCGAGAACATCGCTGAAGCCCTGAAGTCCTGACAGAATTGGCCAAGACCCTCCCGCCCCTGGATTTAGGACACTGCATGGTCACCGACGACGACGGCGGTGCTGCCGCCCACCCCGCGGTGAGCTTGCGCTCAGCTTCGCTTTCCTTCGGCCGCCGGAGGCTGTGGCATGACCTGGATCTGGACATCCGACCGGGCGAATTCCTCGCGGTGCTTGGCCCGAACGGGTCAGGGAAAACCAGCCTGCTGCGGGTCCTTCTGGGTCTGCAGGAGCTGGATTCGGGGACAGCCACAGTGAACGGCCACCCCCTGCACCGTGGAAGCCGCGCATTCGGCTACATACCGCAGCAGAAGTCGTTCGCACCCGAGACCCCGCTGCGTGCACGGGACCTGGTGGGGCTGGGCGTGGACGGGCACCGCTGGGGTCTTCGCCGGGGCGGCGCAGCCTACCGGCGGACGGTGGATGCCCTCCTCGAAAAGGTCGGAGCGTCGTCGTACGCGGATGCACCGGTCGGGCGATTGTCCGGCGGGGAGCAGCAGCGGCTGCGCGCCGCGCAGGCGCTGGCCACCGACCCGCAGGTACTGCTGTGTGATGAACCATTGCTTTCGCTGGACCTCCACCACCAACAGGCGGTGAGCCGGCTGATCGATAATCAATGCCGCGAGCACAACACGGCCGTTGTCTTCGTGACGCATGAGATTAATCCGATCATCGACTATGTTGACCGCGTCCTCTATCTGGCAGGCGGACAGTTCCGCGTCGGCAGACCGCGGGAGGTCATGACCAGTGAAGTGCTGTCCGATCTTTACGACAGCAGGGTGGACGTCATCCACAACAACGGCCGCATTGTTGTCGTGGGCCTGCCGGACGCAACCACCCACCACCACGCGGAAGTAGCGCAGCCATGACGTTCGAGGAGATGCTCCGGGCCATTTTCACGTTCGACAACTACAGCGAACTCCTACCGCTGGTGCAGAACTCGATTTGGGCGGGCGCGGTGCTGGGGCTGCTCGGTGGGCTGATCGGCACCTTCGTGATGATGCGGGATCTTGCTTTCGCCGTCCACGGCATTGCCGAGCTCTCCTTTGCGGGAGCTGCATTCGCACTGCTGATCGGCGCCAATGTGGTGTTCGGCTCACTGATCGGCTCGGTGATTGCTGCGCTCCTGCTTGGGCTGATGGGCATCCGGGCGCGTGACCGGAACTCGATCATCGGCGTCATCATGCCGTTCGGGCTCGGGTTGGGCATCCTGTTCCTGGCACTCTACGAGGGCAGGGCGGCCAACAAATTCGGGCTGCTCACCGGGCAGATCGTTTCAGTTGACCAGGTCCAACTCACGCTCCTGGCGGGATGCGCCGTCGTCGTCATGGTTGCCCTGGGCGCCATCTGGCGCCCGCTGACCTTCGCGAGTGTGGACCCGGACCTTGCGGAAGCCCGCGGTGTGCCGGTGCGCGGGCTCTCGCTGGTCTTCATGTTCCTGCTCGGAGTCTCCGTGGCGCTGTCCATCCAGGTGGTGGGCGCCCTGCTGGTGCTCGCGCTGCTCATCACTCCTGCTGCGGCAGCGCTCAAGGTCACCTCGTCACCGCGGCTCGTGGTGCTGTTGAGTGTCGCCTTTGCCTGCACATCGGTGGTGGGCGGGATCCTGCTGGCGCTTGGCGGACGGATTCCGATCAGCCCCTACGTGACGACGATTTCCTTTGTGATCTACCTGCTGTGCAGAGCTGTCAGCTGGCGTCGCTCACAGAAGGCGACGGCTTCGGAGTCCCGCGCGGTTCAGCCGGCCTAACCGTTCGCTGCGGCGCACTCCGGGCACAGTCCGTAGATCTCGACAGTGTGCGCCACATCCGTGTAGCCGTGTTCCTGCGCCACGCGGGCAGCCCATTGCTCGACCGCCGGCGCTTCAATTTCCACTGCCCGCCCGCACCTGCGGCAGAGCAGATGATGGTGGTGGTGTTCGACGGCGCACCGGCGGTAGACGGCTTCGCCCTCGCCGTTCCGCAGCACATCCACGAGGCCGTCGTCGGCCATCGACTGAAGGATGCGGTAGGCGGTCGCCAGTGAGGCCGACTCGCCCCGCTCGTGGAGTTTGCGGTACAGCTCCTGGGTACTGACGAAGTCGTCCAGCTCATCGAGGGTTGCGCTGACCGCACGGCGTTGCCGTGTAACACGCTGCTCCGAGCCCTTGCGCGTGGGCTGACCTGCTTCAGTTGACATGTCTGCCTGAGTCACCTCACTCTCGGAATCTGCCGTGGATTGCCGGATTGATCTTCCGGATTGAACCCGCGTCAAGGGTAGCACCGGCGCATGTACTGATCCGTTGCCCGGAAACGGAAACGGAAACGGAACCGGAACCGGAGACGGAGTTGGGGCGTCGGCGATAGTCTGGGCGCATGATGCTCACGAAGTACACCCACGCGTGCGTCCGGCTCGAGAAGGACGGGACATCCGTCGTCCTGGATCCCGGGAACTTCTCCGAGGTCGAGGAGGCAGTGTCCGGTGCGGCAGCGATCCTGATCACCCATGAACATGCCGACCACTTCGACCGGGACCGAATCGCCACGGCCGTCCGCGCCGACCCTACGCTGGAGGTATATGCCCCTGAGGGTGTTGCTGCCCAGTTGAGGGAGGCGTTGGACGGCGATCGCGCCGCCGACCGCGTGCATTCCGTCGAACCGGAACAGAGCTACACCATCGCAGGCTTTTCGGTACAGACCTTCGGCGGACAACACGCCCTCATCCATCCGCACATCCCGGTGGTGAGGAATATCGGTTACCTGATCAACGGCGCCCTCTACCACCCCGGTGATTCGTTCATCGTTCCTCACGGAGTGCAGGTGCAGACGCTGCTTGTGCCGGTTCACGCGCCGTGGTCGAAGACCGCCGAGGTGATCGATTTCGTCACCGCCGTCCGCGCGCCGAGGGCACACCAGATTCATGACGCGCTGCTGAACGGGACCGGGCTGGCGATGGTCGAGGGCCACGTCTCCCGGCTGGGGAAGCACTACGGGACGGATTTCGAGCATCTGGAGCCCGGTCAGAGCGTCGAGATCTAGCGCACCGGCTACCCGCGGGATCCCGACCCTCGTGGAGCAGCGGTGTAGGTTGCCACTTCCTTCAGACGGGGTGAGTGGGGATCACCGTCAGTCACGCCGGTTGCCCATCGCAGGCTCAGTCCGTCGTCGGTGTCTTCAAGCACCGCCAGGTTGTTGTCGAACCACGGACCCCTGATGCTTTTCCAGGAGAAGGGCGGCTTGGGCACCTTCACGGAGCGCGCCACCAGCGCGCCTACCGGGCCCGCGACTCCGTAGGACATCACCACTGTGGCGAACCGTAGAGCGCGGGGGAGCGGATTGCGGATCGGGGAACACACCGCCTGGATGATCCGGCTGCCGGAGGACCGTTCAACCTCTGCGATGTAGGAAAAGTGGACGTCGCCGGAGAGGAAGGTAACCGTCTCGGGTGCGGGCCCGCGCTTACCGTCAGCCACCTCTGTCGCGAGGTCCGCGACCGCCTTGAAGCTGCGCTGGAACGCGCCCCAGTGCTCAAGGTCCAGTGCCTGCCGCAGCGCCTCGCCGATGCGGGACCCGCGCTTCCCCCAGGCACCCTCTGCCAGCGCTTCGTCCCACGACTCAATATGGTGCAGTCCGCGCGGAAGGAGGAACGGAAGCGACGTTGCGACGATCAGATGACGCACTCCGCCCTGGAAGTGCTCATTCAGCCACGCGAGTTCAGCATCATCGAGAAGGGAGCGCCGTCCGGGATCGAGCACGCGTGCCGCACGTGAATCGACGGTGATGAGCCGGACATCCCCGACGTCCCGGCAGTAGCTCCAGCGGTAGCTGGTCGGTTCGGCGTCCGCCCGTACGGCAAAAGCTTCAAGGTCAGCGGTGAAATCGAGTTCGTCGGGGCCCTGATGGGCGCGGACTTTTTGCCACAGGATATCCCCGCCGCGTCCAGCCGGTGAGAGGTTTCCCAGGTGCTGATACACCCAGTAGGAAGCGAGCCCGGCAACGATGCGGCCCTGCCACCAGGTGGTGCCGTCCATTTTCTCCCGCCAGGAGAGGGACGCGTTCCAGTCATCACGGATGTCGTGGTCATCGAACATCATCGCGCTGGGAAGGGTGGAGAGCAGCCAGCGGTTCGCGTCGTCGGACCAGGCGAGTTTGTACAGCTGGGCATACTCCTCGTAGTCCTTCAGCTCCTCGCCCGGCGGATCATCGAGAGACCGCCGTGACCGGATGAAATCCTGCATCTCGTTGCTCGTGGAATCCGCGTAGACCTGATCTCCCAGGAAGGCGACCAGATCGGGGCGGGCGCCGTCGTCGTCGTTGTGTGCCTGATGCAGCGCGAAGGCACGGAGCGCGTCGACGCCGTGGGTAGCGTTGCCCAGAGTGTCATGCGGGACGCTGGTTCGGCATGAGCCGAAGGCGAGCCGCAGCCGCCCTTCAGGATGAAGGGTACGGATGGTCGGCGCAGGGAACGGCGACGCAGGTTCCGGCCACACGCGCTCGCCGGCTATGCCTACGGTGTACTCCACAGAGGTCCCCGGCGGCAGATCCTCCGCCTCCACCAGCGCATAGTGATGACCATGGACGCCGAAGGTGGCAGCGGTCCATGTTTTTCCACCGGCGCGCAGCTCCACCGTGCAGGCTGCACTGGTTTCCATCCACAGCGTCGCTGAGGTTTCATCGACATACCGGAGCATCGGACCGAGCACCAGTGAAGCTGTCATTACCCTTTTGTACCCCTTGGCGCCCGTCAGGACCAGAGCCCCGGCAGGGCCCTCGCCGGTTCGGTGCCGCCGGCTTGGAGGGGAGCGCGGAGCTGTGGTGAACTTGGCTCACACCTGTGACCGGTGTGCCACCGGTCACACTTTCATAAGGAGATCTTCATGGAGACTCTGATGGACGTGCAGGCGCTGCGGAACCGGATGACCTCCGGTCAGCAGACCGTCCTGCTGGATGTTCGCTGGACGCTGGGCAACCCCCACGGCCACGAGCAGTACCGATCAGCCCATATTCCAGGCGCCGTCTACGTTGACCTTGAAACGCAGCTGTGTTCCCGCCCATCCGCGGCGGAGGGACGGCACCCGCTGCCGGAACCGGCGGCGCTCGAGGAAGCGGCCCGTCAGTGGGGCATCAACGACGGCGATGTGGTCGTTGCCTACGACGACATGGGGAATCTTTCTGCAGCACGCCTGTGGTGGCTGCTTCGCGACGCGGGCCTCACCAGAGTCCACCTGCTCGACGGAGGGCTGAGTGCGTGGCAGGCGGCCGGCTACGAGACCGAGCGCGGCGAGGAGCAGCACTGCCTGGGCGAAGTCACCCTGAGCTCCGGACACATGCCTGTCCTGACGGCGGTCGACGGCGTTCTCACCCTGGCGCGCAACGGTGTCCTGCTCGATGCCCGGGCGCCCGAGCGCTTCCGTGGTGAGACCGAGCCGATTGACCCGAAAGCCGGGCACATTCCGGGAGCCTCCAACGCTCCCACATCCGCGAACCTCACGGCGGAGAACACATTCCTGCCGCCGGTGGAACTGCGCCGGCGCTTCGCTGCGCTGGGCATCTCCGAGACCGCAGACGTTGCCGTGTACTGCGGATCCGGTATCACTGCCGCTCACGAGATTGCCGCTCTTGAGGTTGCCGGCTACCAGGCCGCGCTGTATCCGGGATCGTGGTCACAGTGGTCCCAGCGTGCGGATCTGCCGGTGGCAACCGGTCCCTGACCCTGCGCCGGATCCACTCGGCTGCGGACGTTCGCCCGTGAGAGAGTAGCCGTGAACCTGAAGGAGGATTCATGAGCACGCTGTTCACCAAGATCATCGCCGGCGAAATCCCGGGCCGGTTCGTCTGGAAGGACGAGGACGTGGTGGCGTTCCTGACCATCGAGCCCATCACCGACGGGCACCTCATGGTCGTCCCGCGCCGCGAGGTTGCGCACTGGGTGGACCTCGAGCCGGATCTGCTCGGCAAGGTCATGGATGTGGCCCAGAAGCTTGCGAGAGTCCAGGAATCAGCCTTCAACGCAAAACGCATCGGAGTGCTGATGGAGGGTTACGAAATTCCCCACGTACACGTGCACATCTGGCCGACGCAGAGTCCGGCGGACTTCGACGTGCACAACGTTGACCGCGCTCCGGATCCGGCGAAGCTCGACGAGAACGCAGAACGGCTCCGGGCTGCCCTGCGCAGCGCGGGGTTCGGCGACAACGTTCCTGGCTGACTCCCCAAGCGAACTTTTGCGCAGCTCCGGCGGATCCGAGGGGTGCGGAACCCGCCGGAGCTGCGCAAAAGTTCCTGGTTCTCAGGCAGCCAGTGCTTCGCCGAGGGCTGTCCTGATGCGCTTCTCGGAGACCGAGTAGGCGGTTCCCAGCTCCTGGGCGAACAGGCTGATCCGGAGTTCCTCGAGCATCCAGCGAACGCGTCGTAGCGCGGGCGGCACCGGCCGTCCGTGCGGAGCGACGGCGGCAACGGCGTCGTCGTACTCGTCCTCCAGGCGCTGCACCGTTGCAGTGTTCACGCCATCGCGCTGGACATTGGTCTCCAGCTTCTCAAGCCGCCTTTCGATGCCGGCGAGGTAGCGGGGGAGGTGCGCCAGCTGTGCGTAGCCGGTCGTCGCGACAAAGCCCGGAAAGACGAGCTGCTCAAGCTGGCTCTTCACATCGTTGAGCGCGGTGATAAGTGCCGGGCTCGTGGTGCCCTTCAGCCGCTTTTCAATCCTTCGGGCACTGGCGAGGATCTTCTCAACCGTTGCCGTGACGGTGAACACCGTATCGATGAGTTCGGCGCGGACGGTTTCATAGAGCGCGTCGAACTCGCCGACGGTCCACGGCAGCTCCTCGGGAGTCAGCTTGTCGATCGCTGCGATGGAGCAGTCCTCGATCAGCGCCGCGACACTGCCGTGCGGATTCTGGCTGAACGTAAGCTTTTCTGCGTTGCTGAGGTGCTCAAGGACGTACCGGGCGGGGCTCGGAACCCGCAGCGCAAGCAAGCGGATAACGCCTGCCCGCATGGCAGCTGCCTGCCCGGCGGCGTCGGGGAAAACCCTCAGCCCAACCGCGGTGTTCTCGTCAACCAGCGCGGGGTACCCCGTCACCCGGTGGCCACCCACGATCCTGGAAACGTCCCGGGGAACTGTACCGAAGGTCCACGCCGTCGCGCCGCTGACCTCCTTGATCCCTGGTGTGGCTTCTCCTGATGATGACGACGACGACGACGGCGCTGCCTGTTGCTTTCGACTTGCCGCCTTCGAGATCTGCTGAACAGATCCAGGGGTGGCGCCGAGTGATTCGGCGATTGCCCGCCGGGTCAGCGGGGCAAGCCGCTCCTGGAGCGCCTGCAGGTCCTTGTCTTCGTCCAGAATGCGTCCGTTCCCGTCCGTCACCTCAAAGCTCATCAAGAGGTGCGGCGGCAGGGTGTCCCGGTTCCAGGACCCCGGGGGAATGATGTGTCCCTTCAATCTGCGCAGGGCCAGTTCAAGCGAGGGCTCAAGTGCGTCCCGGCCCGGATCGAAATCGGCGTGCAGGGCATCGACGGCGCTCCGTGCGACGTCGGGAGCGGGAATGAAATTCTTGCGAACCTGTTTGGGCAGGGACTTGATGAGCGCGGCAACCAGTTCGACGCGCAGCCCGGGGATTTGCCACTGAAAGGGGGCCGGCTCCAGCTGGTTCAGGAACAGAATGGGAACCTGCACGGTGACGCCGTCTGAGGCACCCGGAGTGTTGGGGGAGAACTCGTAACTGAGCGGCAGTTCAAAGCCCTGCTGGTGCCACGTCTTCGGGAACGCCCTCTCGTCGAGGTCGGCGTCGCGGCTGAGCAGTTCCTCGGGTTTGAAGTCCAGCAGATCCGGGTTGTCCTGGCGTGCCTGCTTCCACCACTTGTCGAAGTGGCGCTCCGACACCACATCCGAACCCACGCGGGCATCGTAGAACGCAAACAGGGTTTCATCGTCCACCATGAGGTCGCGGCGGCGCATCCGGTTTTCCATCTCTTCGATCTCGGCGATGCGCGCCTTGTTGCGATGGAAGAACTTGTGGTGGGTGCGCCAGTCACCCTCCACCAGCGCATGGCGGATGAAGAGTTCCCGCGCCAGCTCCCTGTCGATGCGGCCATAGTTGATGCGCCGCTGGGGCACAATCGGCACGCCGTAGAGGGTGACCTTCTCATAGGCCATGACGGAGCCCATTTTGCGCGACCAATGGGGCTCACTGTAGCTGCGCTTCACCAGATCCGGTGCCACTTCCTCGGCCCAGAGCGGATCAAATGCGGCGACCACGCGGGCCCACAGCCGGGAGGTTTCCACGAGCTCCGCTGCCATGACCCAGTCAGGGCTCTTCTTGAACAGTGCGCTGCCCGGGAAGATGGCAAAACGGGTGCCGCGCGCGCCGGAGTATTCGCGCTTGCGCTGGTCATACAGGCCGATGTGGCTGAGCAGGCCGGACAACATGCTGATGTGGATCGCATCATGCTGGCCCACCGGATCCACTTCGCTGGGAGCCAGTGTGATCCCCAGCGGCTTGGCGAGCTGCCGCAGCTGGGCGAAAAGATCCTGCCACTCGCGCACGCGCAGGTAATTGATGAACTCGTTTCGGCACAGCTTCCGGAACTGGGTGGAGGACAGCTCCTTCTGCTGCTCCTGCAGATACCGCCACAGGTTGAGGTATCCCGTGAAGTCGGATTTCTCATCCGCGAACCTGCGGTGCTTCTCGGTGGCGCTCTGGAGCTTCGCTGCCTGGTCCGGCTGCGGACGCTCCCTCGGGTCCTGGATAGTAAGTGCCGCAGCCAGGATCATGACCTCCTTGGTGCAGCCGCGGCGCCCGGCCTCAACGATCATGCGCCCGAGGCGCGGATCAACGGGCAGCTGTGCCAGTTGCCGACCCACCGGGGAGATGCCGCCGTCAGCGGTAAGCGCGCCGAGCTCGCGAAGGAGCGTGACGCCGTCGTTGATGGCTTTTGAGTCCGGCGGCTCCACGAAGGGAAAGGCTGCAACATCCTTCGGGCCGCGGGTGACCCCCATGGCCGCCATCTGGAGGATAACGGCCGCAAGGTTGGTCCGGAGGATCTCCGGATCAGTGAAGGGCCGTCTGGAGTCGAAATCCTCCTCGGAGTACAGGCGGATCGCTATGCCGTTGGACACACGGCCGCAACGGCCAGACCGCTGGTTCGCGGATGCCTGCGATACCCGCTCGATGGGCAGCCGCTGCACCTTCGTGCGGTGCGAATACCGGGAAATGCGGGCGGTTCCGGTATCGATGACGTACTTGATCCCGGGAACGGTCAGGGATGTTTCAGCAACATTGGTAGCGAGGACGATGCGCCGTCCGGCGCCGCCCGGTTTGAAGACCTGGTGCTGTTCCTGCAGTGACAGGCGGGCAAAGAGGGGCAGGATCTCGGTCCCGCGAAGCCGCGGGTTCACCTGTACCCGGGCGCGGAGTGCGTCGGCTGCGTCCCGGATCTCGCGCTCGCCGGAGAAGAAGACCAGAATGTCGCCGGGCGCTTCGCGGGCAAGTTCGTCAACGGCGTCGCACACGGCGTCCAGTGGATCGCGGTCTTCCTCAAGTTCGTCCTGTGCGCCGAACTCAGCGTCAGAGTCAGTGTCACCGGCGGGTTGGCTGAGCGGACGGTACCGGATCTCCACGGGGTAGGTCCGCCCGGACACTTCGATGATGGGCGCGGGCTGTTTGACCGGCGCAGCCTCATCTGCGGCGAAGTGGTTCGCGAAGCGCTCCGGATCAATGGTGGCCGAGGTGATGATGAGCTTCAGATCGGGGCGTTTGGGCAGGATGCGCTTAAGATAGCCCAGAATGAAGTCGATATTGAGGCTGCGCTCATGGGCCTCGTCGATGATGATGGTGCTGTACTTCCTCAGCAGCTTGTCATGCTGGATCTCGGCGAGCAGGATGCCGTCCGTCATCAGCTTGATGCGCGTGCTCCGGCCCACTTCGCCGGTGAACCGGACCTGGTATCCAACCTCTTCTCCGAGCTTGACGTCCAATTCCTCGGCGATGCGTTCGGCAACGGTGCGGGCCGCCAGGCGGCGCGGCTGGGTATGACCGATCATTCCCGACCGGCCGAGGCCGAGTTCGAGGCACATCTTGGGGATCTGCGTGGTTTTTCCCGAGCCCGTTTCGCCGGCGATGATGGTGACCTGATTCGCCGCGATGGCAGCCATGATGTCTGCCCGCCGTTCCGAGACCGGGAGCTGGGCAGGGTAAGTGATAGTCAGCGACATGATTACGTCAAAGTTTACTCGGCGCTATCCCGCCCGCGGTTAGGCTGGCTGGATGTTCACCTCAAACGAAACTGTCGACAGTGGAATGCTGTCCGTCGGCGATGCGAACACAATCTACTGGGAGGCGGCCGGCAACCCGGACGGGAAGCCCGCACTCTATGTGCATGGAGGGCCCGGCTCCGGGATGCGGGGCGGTTACAGACAGCACTTCGACCCGGAGAAATTCTTCATTGTCGGCTTCGAACAGCGAGGGTGCGGACGGAGCCGGCCGCTCGCAACAGATTCCGAGGCGGACCTGTCCACCAACACCACGCAGGCGCTCATCGCCGACATGGAGGTGCTGCGTGAGCACCTGCAGGTGCGGCAATGGCTGCTGTACGGCGGTTCCTGGGGGACCACGCTCACCCTTGCCTACGCTCAGGCACACCCTGATCGGGTGTCGGGCATCATCCTTGCAGCGGTTACGACGACGTCGGGCGCGGAGGTTTCCTGGATTACCGAAGACATGGGCAAGATCTTTCCCCGGGAGTGGGACGCATTCCGTGCTGCGGCGGGGCCGGCATCGGATGAACGGATCATTGACGCCTACCACCGGATGCTTACCGGCCCTGACGCGGCAGCCCGCGAGCGTGCGGCCCTGGCCTGGTGCACCTGGGAGGACGTGCATATGTCCCTGGATCCCAAGGCCGAGCCGCATCTTCAGCTTCAACCGCCGGAATTCCGGCTCCTCTTCGCCACCCTCGTGACCCATTACTGGCGTCATGCGGGCTTCGGAGGTGACGATCTGCTGAACCGCATGGACCGCATCGCCTCCATTCCCGGCGTGATGATCCATGGTCGTCTGGATGTCAGCTCCCCGCTCTCGACTGCGTGGAATCTCGCCCAGGCATGGCCCGCGGCGGAGCTGGTCGTTGTCGATCAGGACGGCCACGGCGGCAGCGGCATGATCGACGAGGTGAACCGCGCCGTCCTGCGCTTCGCCGACGGCTGACAGCCCCGGTCCTATCCGGCCTGCTGTCGGCGCACGATTTCATTGATCCAGACGGGGGCGAACGGCGAGGTGCAGCCGGGGGAGGTGGGGTAGTCCTTCAGGACCTCCAGCCGCTCACCGATCTCCAGTGCCCGAGTGCGGTGTTCGGGGTACGCGATCCCGATCTGGGCCAGACAGGTATTCATGGCCCACTGCAGGCGTTCCGGTGCGTTCTTCATCTCCGCCTCGATGACGTCCAGAAGCCCCGGCAGGTCGAGCCCGGCTGGCTTCTTCGCCACCCGGTCGGCGGTCAGTGCCCAGCCTGCACCGGCGACCACCGGATCCGGATCAGCGAACCAGGCGAGGCGCAGATCCTCCGCGTGCGGATTCTTCTTCACCACGTAGCTGATGAGCCAGTCCTCCACTTTGGGTGCGCGCGCCGTGCGCAGCATCGCATCCAGGTCATCCGGCCCGAGTGCTTTGGGGCGACAGATCAGGATCGCGAGGAGCCGAGCCGCGGTGTCGTTCGTCTCCCAGAGTTTGGAGGCAAGCTCCTCCTGCGTCTTCAGGCGCTTGGCGAGCGCACGCAGCTTGCTGAGGTTAACTCCGTGGTCATCACCGTGCCTGGCGTTCACCTCACGCATCCGCGGGTCCTCGAGCGCGGCAAGCTCGGCCATCACCTCATCGACAGTCGTCTCCGCGTGTGCTGCCTTAACCATGGTGGTCTCCTGTCTTCGTGCCGGGTCCAGCCTATGACGGACTTCGGGTTGGGCCATGGCCGACGCCGGGCTCCGTGGCGCGGGCGGCTGGCCCGGCCGCGCGGATCAGCCGCCCGGCAGCCGTGATTGCGTGTTCCTGGAGGGCCCGGGGCTCGAGAATGTCAAAGTCGAAGCCCAGAGCCACAACGTGCATCAGGGGCCAGTCGAGCGAGTCCGCGCCGAATCGCATAATGGTGCTCCCGGCGTCGTCCTCGAGTTCCGCGATATTGGGTGGGACCAGCTGGCTGACGTCAGCAGCAGGGGCGTGGATCCGCACCACTATGTCATGGCTGTACGGCGAGCGGGTGATCGCCTTCTGTACGTAGGCGGCAAGATCCTTGGCGGGAGGCGGACGTCCGGGAAATCTGTCCCGCGGCGACGGGACGCTCTGGCACCGGTCCACGCGGAAGGTCCGCCAGTCCTGCCGCCCGGTGTCCCACGCCACGAGATACCATCTGCGGCCCGTGTCCACGAGGCGAACCGGCTCAACGACCCGCCGGGAGGATTCACCGTCATGGCGTGCGTAGCGGAAGACCACCACCCGGCGCTCGGTGATGGCCGCTGATAAAGCAGTGAGAACTTCCGGGTTGACCGGTGTGCTGACCGCAGCCATCCGGGTGACGGCGGTACGCAGGCCGGCGAACTTCGGCCTGAGCCGGCCGGGAAGAACCTGTTCCAACTTGGTGAGAGCCCGGACTGATGCTTCACCGAGGCCCGACACAGGACTCGCCGTGACGGCACTCAATCCGATGGCAACGGCGAGGGCTTCGTCATCATCGAGCAGCAGCGGAGGCAGCTGGGCACCGGCGCCCAACTGGTAGCCGCCGGCGATGCCGGGGGAGGCGTGGATGGGGTAGCCGAGAGTGCGCAGCTTGCCGATGTCCCTGCGGACTGTGCGCTCGGTGACGGACATCCGTTCCGCGAGGGCGGGCCCCGTCCACTCGCGCCTTAGCTGAAGCAGGGAGAGGAGCTGGAGTAGCCGCGCCGAGGTTTCCAACATGCCACCACGGTACCGACCAATGCGGACACTTGCTGTCCGCAATGCTTCCTACACTGAACTCATCGCATACACGGAGGGAAAGACCAATGGACATTCGCAGGGAACTGACCGACCAGCTTCAGTGGCACTGGCAGAATCACGCGCGGCCACGATTGAACGGTCTGGGTGATGAGGAGTATTTCTGGGAGCCCGTGCCCGGTAGCTGGAGCGTGAGACCGCGGGGATCGGGCACAGCGCCGCTGCAGGTCGGCAGCGGAGCTTATACGATCGACTTCGCCGTTCCTGAACCGGTGCCCGCCCCGGTCACCACGATCGCCTGGCGGTTTGGCCACATCCTGGTCGGCGTGCTGGGAGGGCGGCTGGAGTCCCACTTCGGCGGTGCGCCGGTCAGCTACGAAACGTATGAGTATCCGGGAACAGCCGATGGTGCCCTCGAGCAGTTGGACGGCATGTATGCGCACTGGCACAGCGCTGTATCCTCGCTGTCACCCGTTGGCCTGGAGCGGCCGGTGGGACCTGCCGAAGGCCCGTTCGCGGAAGCTCCCATGGCTGCCCTGATTCAGCACATCAACCGTGAGATGATCCACCATCTTGCCGAGATCGCGCTGCTGCGTGACCTCTGGGCACACGGGCCCGGCAGGAATGCTACGTCCGCCGCAGCGTCCTGAGCAGCCAGAACGCCCATCCGCCCAGGGCAGCGCAGGCGATAGCGACAAGCACCGGTTGAGTTCCGGCGTCCTGCACGAGCAAGGCGACGGCCGCCGCCGGCTGTACGAGCAACTGAATCTTCCCGGCGCGAACAAGAAACTGCAGCGCCGCTGCGGTGCTCAGATCGGTTCGCCGCGGGATGCCGAGCAACAGGGCGTAGCACACGAAAAGCAGGTGGAGGCCGGCGGCATAGGGGAAGACCGCCCAGGATCCACCCGGAACAATCGCCGCATAGCTGCCTGCGATCAACAGGAGCGATCCAAGCGGCAGCAGGACGACCGGAACCAGCACCGAGGCAGCGAAGAAGGCCAGCGGCACGAGGACCAGGGGAGTGTTCTGCCATAGCGACAGACCGAGAACGGCAGACAGCGCGAAGGCGAAGATCCGCAGCCAGCCCACAGAAAACGAGGGTCCGATGTCCAGTGTTCGGACGGACCCGGCCGGAGGGCGCGTATTCGCGCCGCCCCTCAGGCTGCCCCTCATGCCGGTCCGCCTGCTGCGGACCGGGCGCGTCCGGCCGGCCGTCGCAACGCCGCCAGCCCCGTTTCGAGCGGAAGCTGCCCGGGAATCGAGTCCAGCGCACCGGCCCCATCCATCGATCCTTCGCCGCGGTAGCCAAGAACCGCCATCCCGGACGCCGCCAGGCTGTTCATCACTTCGCGGCGTCGTAGCAGTACAAGACGGGAGGCCCGGCGGCCGGAAGGGGACGCGGCGCTGCCTTCCAGCACAGGAAGAATGTCCACACCGATAACCCTGTGACCTGTCGCCTGCCATGACCGCATGAGCCTCACCGGTTCCTCGTCAGTGAAGGTGCTCACCACGTAGATGAGGGAACCCGCCGGCGCACCCGGATCGCGCAAGGGCCGCTCGGGCCGCCCGGAAGGCGCCATCAGGGCAAGATGAGTGCGGATCAGCTCCAGCTGCCGGCGCCCGCCGGCAGCCCGCACCGGCCAATGCCTGCCGGATAGATCGTTGAGCCCTACCCGGTCACCGGCGGCGAGATAGGACGCAGCGAGCAGTGTGGCTGCTTCCCGGGCGAGGTGGAGCGAGCTGAGTTCGCTCACGGGCCCGGTGCGCAGCGGGAACCAGGCGTGCAGACGCGCAGGATAGTCGTGTGCCGTATCCAGAACGAGGTGGACGCCTGCTTCGGAGCGTGCATAGGAACGGCGCACGTAAAGGCGATCTTCGTTCGCGGACTGTCGGGCGGTTGCCCGCCAGTCAATGCGTCGCAGCTGGTCCCCGGAGCGGAACTCGTCGATACTCCGAAGCTCCCCGCCGTCCCCCGTGTTTCGCGAGGTGTGCTCACCGGTGTGCCCCCGCAGGCGATGCGGCAATGGAAGCAGCCTGGCTTCACGGATCCCCGGCAGGACGGTCAACCGAACAGGCTCGAGTTCCCGGGCCTCCTGGCGCATGACACCGTCCAGGGTCAGCACGGCTGCACCGACCGCAAGCACCCTCGTCCGCCCGGAACGTGGAACCGGAACCGAAACCGCGAACGGACCGCCGACAAG
The DNA here is from genome assembly GCF_016907495.1 of Arthrobacter tumbae. Classification (NCBI taxonomy): domain Bacteria; kingdom Bacillati; phylum Actinomycetota; class Actinomycetes; order Micrococcales; family Micrococcaceae; genus Arthrobacter; species Arthrobacter tumbae. The sequence continues at coordinate 238,696 of NZ_JAFBCC010000001.1, read as the reverse complement.
CGTAAGCGCGGAAACAGCCGGCCGCCCCGGAGCGCCCGCCTGGATCAGGGCAATTCCGCCCGGACCGTCGGAGGCCACGCGGAAGCTGCGGTGTCCGTCGTCGGACTCCACGGGGTCCGCCTCGATCCCGAATGTCACCGGATCCGTGCCGGTCGAAGATTCAGCGCGCCCATCGGCTGCCCGACGGAGTGCGCTCCACCCCGAGGCGGCGGCGAAAGCGAGTGGAAGACCAAGCACGACGACGTCGGGCCGGCCCACGAACAGCCCGACGACGAGACACACCATCATGGTGATCGAGGCGAGGCTCCACTGTCCGCCAGGGCGAAAGCCGTCCCTACCGCTCATGGGCTGACGCGGTGGTCGGGGTGGACACCCTGTTCACCACCTGTGCGACGACGTCCGCTGCCCGTATCCCGCGCGCCCAGGAACCCGGGGTCAGGGTCAAGCGGTGCGCGAGTACGGGTGTGGTCCCCAGCTTGATGTCCTCGGGAAGGACAAATGCCCGGCCGTCCATCAGTGCCAGCGCACGCCCGAGCAGGACCAGCGCCTGCGAACCCCGAGGGGAGGCGCCGACATCGACGGCGTCATGCGAGCGGGTCGCGGCAGTGAGCCGCACCGCGTAGTCCACGACGTCGGGATCCACCTCGACGCGGTTGACCGCCCGTCGAAGCTCCAGGAGTTCGCCCGGTTCCAGGACGATACGCACTGCGGTCACCTCCGTACCCCGGTCGAGGCGACGGCGAATGATGTCCTGCTCGGCCGTTGGTTCCGGATAGCCGACATCGACGCGGATGAGGAACCGGTCCAGCTGCGCCTCGGGCAGCGGATAGGTGCCCTCGAATTCAATCGGGTTCGCTGTGGCGAACACGTGGAAGGGCTGATCGAGGACAAGCGTCCGTCCCTCGACCGAGACCTGCGCTTCGGCCATGGCTTCCAGCAGGGCGGACTGCGTCTTGGGCGAGGTACGGTTGATTTCGTCCGCCAACAGGAGATTGGTGAAGACGGGGCCCGGCACAAATTCGAAGCGACGTTCCGCCGGATCGAAGATGGAGGAGCCGGTGACGTCGGAGGGCAGCAGGTCCGGTGTGCACTGCAACCGTCGGAAGCCCAGTCCCAAAGCCTGCGCCATGGTCTTTGCGGCCAGCGTCTTGCCGAGTCCGGGAAGGTCCTCGAACAGGACGTGTCCACCGGCCAGGACTGCCCCGAGGGCCAGTTTGAGGGTGGCGTCCACGCCGACCACCACTGTTCCGATCTCGCTCAGGACGTCGCCGCAGCGTGCGGCGGCTTGCTCCGGTGTCAGGCTTCGCGTCATTGGGAATCCTTCGGTGGTGGGGATAGCCGGCGGTGGCCGGGCAGTACGTCCGGTTCCGCCCGGACCAGCTGTTCCAGCTGATCCATCGCGGCGTCGAACACGCCTGCGTCAACCACGGCTGACGGGTCAATTCCCCGCCGGGCAGCGAGGAGGGTTGCAAGCGGTCCTTCAATAGTGAGGGGGTTTATCCGCCGCGATTCAAGCGCGGCGGCAGCGAGGTCGGCCAGTTGGTTGACTGCGCGTATTCCCACGCCGGACTGGGAGCCGGACAGCGAGAACTCAAGGGCCTGTACCTCGGCCAGCCCCCTGGACCGTGGCGGCGTGCTCAAAGCAGGCAGGCGGTCGGCGTCGAGATTGTCAAGGATTCCGTTCACCACCCCGGCTGTGAATGCCGCTGTCACCAGGACGACGGCGTGCGCAGGATCGAGGCGGAGGAAGAGTGCGGACGCGAGGGCGAGTACCACCAGCAGAGCCGTTACCCGCCACTGTCCCGCGGTCACGGGTGGTCCGTCCGGGCCGAAGGGCGGGTGATTGCCGGGCCAGGATGGTGAGCTGCCGGCTCGTGCAGACTGACGGCCGCACTGATGGCACCGAGGCTCGTCCGTGCGCTTGCAAGGTCTTCTTCAGTCATCCGGCCGCTGGTGCCTGCGCCGAACCGCGCGCGGTCATAGAGTCGTTGAAGGACAGCGATATCGCTTGCCCGCGCATTGAATGCAGCGAGTACACGTCCGGCATATTCCGCCGTCGTTTCCTGGCGAACTCGCGGGAGGCCTGCAGCCGACGTTGCGCGCTCAAGGGCGAGCCAGCAGGCAACGATCGCGTTCCTTGAATCGGCTGGTCCATGCAGTTCTGCTTCGGCGAGCGCGAGACCGTCGAAGACGCCCCCGCGGCCAGCTTCCGGGCTCCCGGCAGCGCTGGAATCATCCACGTAATCAACCTGGTGGGCGTACGGCAGCCTCTCGCGGCGAAGGGATGCAAGGAAGGAAACGAGGTAGAAGGTGCAGGCGAGCAGAACGATCGTGAAAATCACAATAGGCAGCGAGGAACGCGTTGCATCGGGAAGTTCCCGCGACTCGTCCTGTCCAGAATCCGTGTTGGAGGGGGTGGGCTCAGCGGTGGGAAGGAGGGCGCCGTTGTTCAGCTCCAGCTCCGGTGCCACGGCGGTGAGCGGTCCAACGAAGCCGGCCGCAACCACGACAAGCAGCAGGGTCAGGACGCCGAAAAACAGGAGCGGATCGGCGCGCACGGCACGGGGTCTGCGCACCTGCATCAAGGCCTCCCGCGTCGTTCGTCCGTGGGATCAGTCTAGGCGGTGCGATGGAGTCCGCCGAGCCCGGCGGATGCGAAAAAGTGCCCTCGATAGGATTCGAACCTACGACCTTCTGCTCCGGAGGCAGACGCTCTATCCCCTGAGCTACGAGGGCACGGCCAGCCGGCGTTAACCAGCGGTCGAAAGGGACTTATGAAGCTTAGCAGGGAAAAGTTGGCGGAACGAAACCCCTGCGGGCGCTGCTCAGCAAAGCCCTAGTAGCCGAGGAATGCGTCGGTTCGGATGGACTTCCCGCCGGCGTCGCGAATGACGGGTTTGGCCCGTGCGAGGTTGGCCGGCGAACCCGACAGATAGACGCGCCGCCGGCCAACGTCCGGAACCGAGGAGCGCAGTTCCCCGGCGCTGGGGAAGCTTCCACCGCCGTGGGTCCAGGCAGCAGGCAGCTGTCCCGGATCGCCGGGACAGAACAGGATCACCCGGAAGTTCGCCAGTTCCTCGACGTAGCCCAGCTCGCTCGGTGCGCTCACAACGTAGACAAGGACGATGTCGCGTTCTGCTCCTGCCGCCGAGCGCAGCTGGCTGAGGAACGGCGTGACACCGATTCCTCCGGCGAACAGCATCAGCGGCACTGACGGATCGGCAGGGAGGAGGAAGTCGCCCGCCACACTCGTCGCATCGACCGGAGCACCTGGCCGCAGGTTCAGGAGAGCCGCCTTGAAGGAGCTGGGCGGATCCGAGAGGCGCAGGCCAAAACGGACCGTGCCGTCGTCGGGCGCTGAACTGATGCTGAAGATGCGGCGAAGGCCGCGCCGGTCCGCCCGCGCATGCGGCAGGGTGAGCTCCATGTACTGGCCTGGTTCGAACCGCACGGGCGCCTCCGGAGTGAAGGAGACCTCCGCGCTGGTCGGGGTCAGCTGCCGTGATCCCACAAAACGCAGGCGGATGCGCCGCCGCTGGCCCATGCCGAAAGCCACCACATTCCCGATCAGCAGGGCGTACTCCGGTCCGAGGAACACCGGCGGAATACTGATCTGCAGTGCCAGCACTACGGCGACGACGGCGGCAACCAGCAGCTGCTGCCAGCGCCGGGGCGGGAGGGTCAGCGGCTCAGTCAGCATGAAACCGAGCAGGAAAAGGACGGGGTACGACACAAAGACGAGCTGCAGGGCAGCGATAGGATCCGTGCCGCCGGCCGCGAGGCGCACCACCAGGATCCCGACGGCGAGGACAAGGAAGACGGCTCCCATGGAAAGTTTCCGCGTCCGGTACAGGATCAGGATGGTGCAGATGAGCACGAGAGGCAGCATGGCGGGATTGGCTGCCCACCACGCGGCTGCGCCGAGGCCCAGCAGCGTCACCGCTGCTGCTCCGAACGCGGCCGGATTGAAGATGTGCCGGCCGCGGACGGCGATCAGGTACTTCGAAGCGGCCGCCAGAAGGCCCGCCAGCGCAATCCCGCCCACACCGGCGGCGTCGTCCGAGGGAAACATCACGAAAAAGAGCAGCAGGCCGGTGATGAGTGAGGATTCCGTATGCGGGCGCGTCCGGAGCATCATCGCCATGACGCGCGTGCCACCCCAGGAGGCGATAACGGCGGTAGCCAGCGTCGCGCCGAGCTCCGCCGGGGTAAAGGCAAGGAGCCCAAGGCCGGACAGGACAAACGCGTACGCCGTCAGAATCAGCAGCAGAATCAGTACGAGCCGGTACATTGTGGCGCGGCCAAGGAACGTGTCGAGTTTGGTGAGCCACTTCGGCTGTCCGACCATCTAGAACAACGCTCCTGTCAGGAATGATGAATACTGTGCGCGTCCCTCGGAGCTGATCCGGACGTAGTCGAAGTCGAACTCGGCCAGCAGCACGTCGGGCGGAACAAGGAAAAGGGCAGTGGCGAGAGCGTCCGCAACCATTGCGTCGTCGGCCAGTACCCAGCTAGCCACCACTGTATCCACGCATCGTCCGGTTGTGGCATCCAGGACGTGGTGCAGGCCGTCCGCCCAGCGGCGCCGGTTGGAGGCGGATGCGCACAGCGCCCGGTCCTGAAGGTCCACCACCCCGATCGCCGAATCAGCGGCGTACGGGTGCTCGAGGGCGACCCGCAGCGGTGTGGGCCCGCGGTGCAGCATGTCCCCGCCCGCGTCAACCGTGTGCTCCGGGTAGCCGGCGTCCCGCAGTGCCGCGGACACGAGGTCAACGAGCTGTCCTTTGCCGGCTGCTCCGACATCCAGGGTCACCGGATGCTCGGACCGGATCGTGGTTCCGCTCCACTCGAACGTCCCGTCCCAGACAGCGGCAGGCACAGGGCCGCCGTGCGGCATGAAGGAATATCCGGCGTCGTACCCCAGCTGTTCAAGGGACCGCCCCACCAGGGGAGACATCGCCCCGTCCGTCAGCCGGTAGAGCTTCCGGTAGAGGTCACCCAGCGCCTCACCGGACGGCGGAAGGGTAACGCTGCCGCCGCCGGCGAGCGAAGAAATGACCGAGTCGGGACGAAAACGGGAGTAGACGGCGTCGTACTGTTCTATGACCAGGACGACGGCGGCGCGGGCCTCCGCTGACAACTCCGTCGCGGTATCGATGTGCCAGGCCGTGCCGATGGCGTCGAAGCTGAACCGTTGCAGTTGGCCCGCGGGGCTCACTGTGAGGCTTCGCCCATAATCTGCTCGACGGCGTTCCGAAAGCCGGCGCTGGTCAGCGACGAACCGGACACCTTGTCAACGTTCAGCTCACTGAGGGGCGTTCCAACGATCTGTTCTGCAATGCCGCTGCTGAACTTGCCCTGGTAGAGCTCGGTGGTGGGATTGCTCGGCATCGGCTCGGTCTGCACGTCGCTGACACTGCCCGATTCAAGCGTGACCGTCACCCCGATTTCCTCTTCGCCGCCGGGCGTTTGATAGGACCCGGTGGCGGAGTACGTTCCGTCCGCGTAGTCGCCGGACCCGGAAACCCCAGCGTCCGGCTCAGCTGCATTGGCGGCATCCCCACCGGCGCCGGGCGACGGCGTGGGGCCGGCAGCACAGGCTGCAGAGCCCAGGAGGGAAACGGCCGCCAGCCCCGTCAGGGCCCAGCGCTGGTAAGGCTTCTTCACGGCGGGGGTCACAGAATCTCCTTGGTCTCAGACGCAGCTGGGGCCGGTCTACGCTTTTGTACAACGCTAGCGAACCTGATTCGGTTCAGCGCGGTCCTCCGGATGGGCGGCGCTGCCGATGATCCCGGATAAGGCGTCCGTCACAGAACCCGGGGGATTGGACCCGCGCCGTTATGCTGGATGAGTGACTCCCGAAGAACTCTCCTCCGCAATCTCCTCATGCCTGAAAGACGCCGTCGCTGCCGGTGAGATCGACGTGGAGCTGCCCTCAGAGGTGCGGGTTGAGCGGCCCAAGAGCCGCGAGCACGGGGACTGGGCCACCAATATCGCGCTGCAGCTGTCGAAGAAGGCTGGAATGAATCCGCGCGCGTTCGCGGAACTCCTCAAGGGCCGGCTGGAGGCGCTCGACGGCGTTGCCTCCGTGGAGATCGCGGGTCCGGGCTTCCTCAACATCCGGGTGGATGCCGCCGCTGCCGGGGAATTGGCACGCAGCATCGTTGAAGCCGGCCCGGCATACGGCACCAACGCGGCGCTCGCAGGCCACGTGATCAACATGGAGTTCGTTTCTGCGAACCCCACCGGACCGCTGCATCTGGCGCACACCCGCTGGGCTGCCCTCGGTGACTCCCTTGCGCGCGTGCTCATCGCGAGCGGTGCGGAGGTCACCAAGGAGTACTACATCAATGATGCCGGTACCCAGATGAACAACTTCGCCGCGTCCGTGCTGGCTTCCGTCAAGGGCCGGCCGACGCCGGAGGGCGGCTACCCGGGCGAGTACATTGCCGACCTCGGACGCACCGTGCTCGCTGAGCGCCCCGACGCCGCGGACCTGCCCGACGACGAAGCGCTGCCTGCGATTCGGGACATCGCCTACCGCGCACAGATGGATGACATCAAGGAGACCCTGGCGGCCTTCCGAGTCCATTTCGACGTCTACTTCTCCGAAACCGGCCTGCATTCCGGCGGCGCTGTGGAGCAGGCGGTGGACCGGTTGCGCGGGCAGGGCCACGTGTTTGACGACGGCGGTGCGGTCTGGTTGCGCACCACCGATTTTGGTGATGACAAGGACCGCGTCCTGATCCGCGCCAACGGCGAGCCAACCTACTTCGCCTCGGATGCCGCGTACTACCTCTCGAAGAAGGACCGCGGGTTCACCGAGAAGATCTACCTGCTCGGTGCCGACCACCACGGCTACATCGGCCGACTGAAGGCCATCGCCGCCTGCGCCGGAGATGACATGGAGGCCAACATCGAGGTGCTCATCGGGCAGATGGTTTCCGTGAACGGTGCCCGGCTCTCCAAGCGCGCCGGCAACATCATCGAACTCCGCGATCTCCTCGACTGGCTGGGAGCGGACGCGCTGCGATACTCGCTCGGCCGGTCTCCCGCTGATTCAGCCATGTCCCTGGATCCGGAGCTGCTGAAGAAGAACACCAACGAAAACCCGGTGTTCTACGTGCAGTACGCCCACGCCCGCACCTGCGCAGTGGCACGCAACGCTGCCGCCGCCGGCGTTGACCGCTCGGCGTTCGACGCCGGTGCCCTCGACCAGCCGGCGGACAGTGAGCTGCTCGCCCACCTCGGTTCATATCCCTCAGTTGTCGCACAGGCCGCCAAGTTCCGTGAGCCGCACCGGGTTGCACGGCACCTTGAAGTCATCGCCGGTGCGTACCACCGCTGGTATGACGCCTGCCGCGTGACGCCTTTGGGCGATGAGCCGGTCACCGACACCAACCGCACCAGGCTCTGGCTGAACGACGCCGTGACCCAGGTGCTCGCCAACGGCCTCGATCTGCTGGGCGTCTCCGCGCCGGAACGGATGTAGCGTGCCTGCCTCACCCCTGGCTCCCGACTGGCTCTCCTACCCGGGGGACGCCAACGAGCTCAACCCCGCACTGTGGGCATCAACGGTCACGAGAACGCGAAGCGGCGTCCTGTCGGTGGACGGTGTCCCGGTGACCGAACTCGCTGAGAAGTTCGGGACGCCTGTGTACGTGGTATCGGAGACAGATTTCCGCACCCGCGCACGGAACTTCCGGGACGCGTTCAACGCTGCGTTCCGCGACCTGTGCGGGGGAGTGGACGTCTACTACGCGGGCAAGTCGTTCCTCTGCTCGGAGGTGGCCCACTGGGTATCGGAGGAAGGGCTGCGCCTGGACACCGCGTCCGGCGGAGAACTGGCGGTCGCAGTACGCGCGGGCCTCAAGGGCCGCCAACTTGCGCTCCACGGCAACAACAAGTCCGACGTTGAGCTGAACCGTGCGCTCGATCTCGAGGTCGGCCGCATCGTGGTGGACAGCCTCGATGAGCTGCAGCGGGTGGGCGCGCTCGCCCAGGCCCGGGGCGCGACCGCCAACGTCATGCTCCGGCTGACTCCCGGCGTGCACGCACACACGCATGAATTCATCGCCACCGCGCACGAAGACCAGAAGTTCGGACTGTCGTTGGCGCCGTCGTCGTCGGGCAAGGAATCACCAGCGGCGCAGGCCGTGGCCGCGGCGTTGGATCACCCCTGCATCCGCCTGGTCGGGGTGCACAGCCATATCGGGTCACAGATTTTCGAGTCCGCCGGGTTCGAGTTGGCTGCGCGCCGCCTCCTGGGCTTCCTCGCCGAGGTCCGGGACCGCCACGGCGTCGAGCTGAAGGAACTCGACCTTGGAGGCGGCTACGGCATCGCCTACACCGAAGAGGACACCCCGCGCTCGCCCGCCGTGATCGCCCAAGCGATGGCCGCCGTCGTCGGTGAGGCGTGCGCTGCGCACGGTCTGCGGGCACCCCGGATCTCGATCGAGCCCGGCCGTGCCATTGCCGGACCAAGCACTTTCACGCTGTATACCGCAGGCACCACCAAGACAGTCCAGGTGGATGCCGACGGCGCCTCCCATCCCCGCCGCTACGTCTCCGTTGACGGCGGAATGAGCGACAACGCGCGCCCTGTGCTGTACGACGCCGACTACTCGGCTGTAGTTGCGTCGCGCACCTCTGCGGCGGAACCAGTGCTCTCGCGGGTGGTCGGGAAACACTGCGAGAGCGGTGACATCGTGGTGCGCAGCGTCTACCTGCCCGGGGACACCACGCATGGCGACCTCCTTGCTGTGCCGGGAACGGGCGCCTACTGCTGGTCGCTGGCCAGCAACTACAACTACCTCACCCGCCCGCCCGTGGTTGCGGTGAAGGACGGCGAAGCACGCATCATTGTGCGCGGCGAAACCGAAGAAGACCTCCTCTCGCGCGACGTCTTACGCGGGACGGAAAACGACCGAGCAACTCTGGAAGCAGGAGCCTGATCGATTTGATGAATGCCCCCCAAACCACCGTTTCCGACGGCACGCTGCGTGTGGCCCTGTTGGGCTGCGGAAACGTCGGTTCGCAGGTTGCGCGGATCCTCCTTGAGGACGCGGACAACCTGGCTGCCCGTACCGGTGCGCGCCTGGAGCTCACCGGTATTGCGGTTCGAACCATCGACGCACCCCGTGAGGCGGAGCTTCCCCGGGAGCTGTTCACCACCGATGCGGAATCCCTGGTGGAGCGTGCGGACATCGTCATTGAGCTCATGGGCGGGATCGAGCCGGCCCGCAGCCTGATCCTGCGTGCGATCGACCATGGAGCCACCGTGGTCAGCGGCAACAAGGCCCTGCTCGCCCAGGATGGGCCCACCCTCTACGAGCGCGCGGATGCCGCGCACGTCCAGCTGTCCTACGAGGCCGCCGTCGCCGGGGCCATTCCCATTCTCCGCCCCATCCGCGACAGCCTGTCGGGAGACCGGATCACGCGCGTCCTCGGTATCGTCAACGGGACCACGAACTACATCCTCGACCAGATGGACTCCACCGGTGCGCAGTTCGCCGACGCGCTGGCAGACGCGCAGCGCCTCGGCTACGCGGAAGCCGATCCCACGGCGGACATCGAGGGACATGACGCTGCAGCCAAGGCGGCCATCCTCGCCTCCCTGTCCTTCCACACGCGCTTCGCGCTGGAGAACGTGCACTGCCAGGGCATCACCTCGGTCTCGGCGGAGGACATCTCCGCGGCCAAGGACGCCGGCTACGTCATCAAGCTGCTTGCCATCGCGGAGCTGCTGAAGGATGAAGCGGGCGACGACGGCGTCAGCGTCCGCGTGCACCCCACCCTCCTGCCGCGTGAGCATCCGCTCGCCGCTGTTCGCGGAGCGTTCAACGCGGTCTTCGTCGAAGCAGAGAGCGCCGGGGAGCTCATGTTCTACGGACAGGGAGCCGGCGGAACACCGACCGCCTCCGCCGTCCTCGGAGATGTGGTGAGCGCTGCCCGGCGCATGGTGCTCGGCGGTCCGGGGCGCACCGAAACAACGACGGGCCATGTCCCTGCCCTGAGCATCGACATGGTGAACACGAGCTATTACATCGGGCTCGACGTGGCGGACCAGCCCGGCGTGCTCGCTCGGATCGCACAGCTCTTCGCCGAGCATGGAGTCTCGATCGAGACCATGCGGCAGACCATCCACCCGGCAGAAGATGGCGGTGTGGCCAGCGCTGAGCTGCGTATCGTCACCCACCGGGCAGCCGAATCGGCGCTCGCAACAACTGTGAAACATATCCAGGATCTGGACGTCATCAATGCGGTGACGTCAGTTCTCCGAGTAGAGGGACTCTGATGGCTCACCAATGGCGCGGGGTTATCCGCGAGTACGCTGACCGGTTGCCGGTGACGGGGTCCACGCGCGTGATCACGCTCGGCGAGGGCGGAACACCCTTGGTGCCTGCACCGGCGCTGTCCGAACTGACCGGTTGCAGCGTGTACCTGAAGGTCGAGGGGATGAACCCCACCGGCTCCTTCAAGGACCGCGGCATGACCATGGCCATCACCGCGGCTGTCGAGGCCGGGGCGAAGGCCGTCGTGTGTGCCTCCACGGGCAACACCTCGGCGTCCGCCGCAGCTTATGCAACCCAGGCGGGCCTGACCTGCGCGGTACTGGTGCCGGACGGCAAAATCGCCATGGGCAAGCTCAGCCAGGCCATAGCCCACGGTGCGGAGCTGCTGCAGGTGCACGGCAACTTCGACAACTGCCTTGAGGTGGCCCGGAAGCTGGCGGAGTCCTACCCGGTATTCCTCGTCAATTCAGTGAACCCGGCCCGCATCGAGGGCCAGAAGACGGCCGCCTTCGAGGTTGTTGATTCCCTGGGCGACGCCCCCGACTATCACTTGCTTCCGGTGGGCAATGCAGGAAACATCACGGCTTACTGGAAGGGCTACAAGGAGTACTCACAGCCCTATACCTCGCTCAGCGCCGGTGAATTGCCTGCGGTATCGACTCGAACCCCGGTCATGTGGGGCTTCCAGGCCGAGGGCGCATCGCCGCTGGTGAAGGGCTACCCCGTGACTGAGCCGGACACGATCGCCACCGCCATCCGCATCGGCAATCCGGCGTCCTGGGATCAGGCTATCGCCGCGCGGGATGAATCGGGCGGGCTCATCGAGGCGGTGACGGACGAGGAGATCCTCGAAGCGCACCGCTGGCTCTCGTCCCGCGAGGGAGTCTTCGTGGAACCGGCGTCGGCCGCGGGCGTTGCGGGTCTGATCAAGAAGCACGCAGCCGGAGACGTTCCCGAAGGCAAGACCATCGTCATCACGGTCACGGGGCATGGTCTCAAGGACCCGCAGTGGGCGCTCAAGGCGGCCGACGGGTCCGATGTCGAGCCCACCAAGGTGGAGTTCGACGTCGTCAGCGTTGCAGGTGCGCTGGGCCTGGCGGACTCTCATGCAAGCCAGCCGGCAAATGCCTAGCGGAGCGCCGGCCATGACTGCAGCGGCCGTGGTGGCGTCCGGGCAGGAGGTGTCGGTTGAAGTTCCGGCAACCAGCGCCAACCTCGGCCCCGGTTTTGACAGCCTTGGCCTGGCCGTGACGCTCTACGACTCCATCCAGGTCCGGACCACCGGTACAGGCACGACAACGGTGACGGTCACCGGCGAGGGGGAAGAGTCCCTGCCGCGGGACGGGACGCACCTTGTTGCAGCAACCATCCTCGGCACACTGGAGCGCGCAGGGTTCGCCAGCCCCGGCCTGGAGATCGAGACGCGGAACGTGATTCCCCACGGCAGGGGGCTCGGGTCTTCGGCGGCGGCAATCGTCTCCTCCGTGCTCGCCGCCAACGCGCTCCTTCCCGAGTCCGCCCGCATGGATGCCCGCGCCGTCCTGCAACTGTGTTCCACGCTCGAAGGGCACCCGGACAATGTGGCACCGGCGCTGCTGGGTTCGCTCGCAGTGTCCTGGGAAACCGGCCGTGCCTACCAGAGCACCATCCTCGCGGTGCACCCTGACGTGGTGCCTGTTGTTGCTATCCCTGCCAGCGAACTGTCAACAGAGGCAGCGCGCGCCCTTCTGCCAGCTTCCGTGCCGCACAACAGTGCGTCGTCGAACGCCGGGCGCGCGGCCCTATTGGTGCATGCCATGACAACGTCACCTGAGTTCCTCTTCGACGGCACCCGGGACCTGCTGCACCAGGACTACCGCGCCCAGGCCATGCTGCACAGCGCCACGTTGATGCGCTCACTGCGATCCGAGGGCTTCGCCTCAGTAATCTCCGGCGCCGGGCCCACAGTAATGACACTCGCCGTCGGGGAGGACCAGGCCGCAACGGTCATCGCGGCGGTGCAGCGCATCGTCGCCGGCACGAATGAGGGTAGTGACTGGCGTGTTCTTAGGCTGAACGTGGACACAGAAGGTGCTAAAGTGAAGGTGCACCAACGGTAATTGCCTGCTTGAATCGTTGACGTTCATCACTCACCGATCTTACGAAGACAATTCCGAATTCAGATGTGCTTCTGTTGATCTGGCCGTCATCTTCTGTGACCGTCGTGAAACTGCCTGTGTGTCAGCAGTGGCTCAATCTCAGGTGTACCTCCCAGAACCTGATGCGGCAGTACGTCACATCGTGACTGCTACGCACTGGGCCTTGAGGTCTCCAGCACGCTCGGCCACGCCGGAGAGCATCCGGCCAGCACCGAACCTTAGCTTCCAACTCTCTCGACTTGGCGGCGGGCAAACCAAAACCGCGATTCACATCAGAGATGGATCGCCCGACGAGGGGGAAGGAATCCTTCGTGACTCAAACCACTGACCTGCCGACAGGCGTGGATACCCAAGCCGCCGAAACAAACGGCGCACCAGCTTCCAAGAGTTCCGGGCTTGCCGGACTGAAGCTCGCCCAACTGCAGGCTCTTGCCGGTCAGCTTGGCATCACCGTAGGTTCGCGGATGCGCAAGGGCGACCTCGTGGCCGCAATCTCCGACCACCAGCGCGGCTCGGCAGTGGCAGACCGCCCCAAGGCGACGTCTGCACAGGCTCCGGCCCAGGAAAACGCACGTTCCAACGCTTCGTCCGGCAGCGCTTCTGCGCAGAACGGCGCCGGTGCTCCGGAGCAGGAACAGGCAGCTGAGCCTGCCGAGCGGCCCTCGCGCACCCGCAACCGTAATAGGCGAGCCGGGAGCGACGGCGTCGTAAAGACCGACCAGACCGCCGCTGACAGTGCGCAGGGCGGCCAGGCTGCGGGCGCCGCGGCTGAGTCCGAAGGCGGACCGGCCCAGGAAACTTCCGGTGCTGAAGCGGAAACCCCGGATCGCGGCCGCCGCAGCCGTGACGGGCGCCGCGGACGCCGCGCCGAGTCCGATGCCCAGGGCAGTGCGCAAGCCCCTGAGGCCGAGGGTGCCGAGCAGGGTGCCCAGCAGAATAGTGAGAGCACGGACGGTGCGGATACCCAAGGCGAGCGGCGCAATGATCGCCGCGACCGTAACCGGGACCGCAATGAGCGACGCTCCAATGACGAGCGCCGTTCAAACGACGACACCCGCGATAACCAAAACGAACGCGATAACCGCAATGACCGTGGGGACCGTGACAACCGGAATGACCGCGACAACCGTGGGGACCGTGACAACCGCGACAATCGCGGCGACCGCGACAACCGGAATGACCGCGGAGACCGCGACGACGGCAACAGCCGCAACCGGCGCAACCGCAACCGCAACAACCGCGAGGACGACCGCAACAACCGGTTCCGCGACCGCAACGAGCGCCGTCGTGGACGCAACCAGAACCCGGACGTCGACGACGTCGAGGTCACCGATGACGATGTCCTGCTGCCTGTTGCGGGCATCCTGGACGTCCTCGAGAACTACGCGTTCGTCCGCACCTCCGGGTACCTGCCCGGCGTCAACGACGTTTACGTTTCGCTGGCACAGGTCAAGAAATACGGGCTGCGCAAGGGCGACGCCGTAGTCGGCGCCATCCGTGCGCCGCGCGAGGGTGAGAACCAGAGCAGCACCCGCCAGAAGTTCAACGCGCTGGTCCGTTTGACCTCCATCAACGGGAAGAACCCGGAAGAGCTGAAGGACCGCGTGGACTTCGCGAAGCTCGTTCCGCTCTACCCCTCCGAGCGCCTGCGCCTCGAGACCGAGCCCAAGAAGATCGGCCCCCGCGTCATCGACCTGGTAGCGCCGATCGGCAAGGGCCAGCGTGGACTCATCGTGTCGCCTCCGAAGGCCGGCAAGACCTTGATCCTGCAGGCTATTGCCAATGCCATCACGGTGAACAACCCGGAGGTGCACCTCATGATGGTCCTCGTGGACGAACGTCCCGAGGAAGTCACCGACATGCAGCGCACCGTCAAGGGTGAGGTCATCGCCTCCACCTTCGATCGCCCGGCTGATGACCACACGACTGTTGCCGAACTCTCGATCGAGCGGGCCAAGCGCCTCGTCGAAATGGGAATGGACGTCGTCGTACTCCTTGACTCGATGACCCGCCTGGGACGCGCCTACAACCTGGCAGCACCTGCCTCGGGCCGTATCCTCTCCGGTGGCGTCGACTCGGCGGCCCTGTACCCGCCGAAGCGCTTCTTCGGTGCAGCCCGCAACATCGAGAACGGCGGCTCGCTGACCATTCTTGCCACGGCGCTGGTTGAGACCGGTTCGAAGATGGACGAAGTGATCTTCGAAGAGTTCAAGGGCACCGGCAATATGGAACTGCGCCTGTCCCGCAACCTTGCGGACAAGCGAATCTTCCCCGCGGTCGATGTGAACGCATCGGGCACCCGCCGCGAGGAGAACCTGCTCTCGCCCGACGAGGTCAAGATCATGTGGAAGCTCCGCCGGGTCCTTTCCGGGCTGGAGCAGCAGCAAGCACTCGAGCTGCTTACCAACAAGATCCGGGAGACGCAGTCGAACGTCGAGTTCCTCATGCAGGTCCAAAAGACCACGCTTGGATCAAAAAGCGACAACGATTAGCTAAGTAGCCGTTCGGGACATGCCGGCCAGGCATGTCCCGAACGGCTTTGCGCGTTAAGCCACCCATGCCCGCTCGATTCCGATACTGAAGGTTGTGTCTGCCATGTTTGAGTCCATTCAGGGCCTGCTCGATGAGCACGCCGAGCTGCAGGTGCGGCTGTCTGATCCAGCCGTGCATACAGATCAATCCCTGGCTCGCAAACTTGGCCGACGCTATGCCGAACTCAGCGGCATCGTGGAAGCGCACACACGGTGGCAGGCCCTCGAGGATGATCTGGAGGCGGCTCGTGAGATGGCCGAGGACCCTGAATTCGCTGCCGAGATCCCTGAGCTTGAGCAGCAGTTGGCCGCTGCGCAGGAACGGCTGCGACGGCTGCTGATCCCGCGTGATCCCAACGACTCCCGCAACGTCATCATCGAGGTCAAGGGCGGTGAAGGAGGCGACGAAGCCGCGCTGTTCGCCGGCGATCTCCTCCGGATGTACACCCGGTACGCAGAATCGCGCGGCTGGAAGACCGAGCTCATTTCCGCCAATGAATCCGATCTCGGTGGATACAAGGACGTCCAGATGGCCATCAAGGGTTCATCGAATGATCCGGCCGAAGGCGTGTACGCACGGTTGAAGTTCGAGGGCGGCGTTCACCGTGTGCAGCGCGTTCCGGTCACGGAGTCCCAGGGACGTATTCACACGTCGGCAGCCGGAGTGCTGGTGCTGCCCGAGGTGGATGAGCCCGAAGAGGTCGAGATCAGCCAGAACGATCTCAAGATTGACGTCTACCGGTCGTCCGGACCCGGTGGCCAGTCAGTGAACACCACAGACTCTGCCGTGCGCATCACCCACCTTCCCACCGGCATCGTCGTTGCCATGCAGAATGAGAAGTCCCAGCTGCAGAACCGCGAGGCTGCCATGCGCGTGCTGCGTTCCCGCATCCTGGCCGCCAAGCAGGAAGAGATCGACGCCGCCAACTCGGACATCCGCAAATCCCAGGTACGCACCATGGACCGGTCGGAGCGCATCCGCACCTACAACTTCCCCGAAAACCGCATCGCTGACCACCGCACGGGCTACAAGGCGTACAACCTTGACGCCGTCATGAACGGTGAACTCGAAGCGGTCGTGCAGTCCGCCATTGAGCTGGACGAGCAGACCCGGCTCGATGCCATCGGCGACGACGCCTAGCAGCGTCGGCCACAGCATGAAGTCGCTGGCGGATGCCCTGCGTGATGCTGCGTCGACGCTGGCTGAGGCAGGTGTGCCGAGTCCGAAGGTCGACGCGGAACTTCTTGCAGCGCACCTGATGGCTGAGAGTGTCGGCCGGGTGCGTGCCCTCGCCCTGATCGGGGCTGCGGCGCCGGACGGGTACAGCGAGCTCGTTGCTGAGCGGTCGCAGCGGGTGCCGCTCCAGCACATCACGGGCGTTGCGTACTTCCGCGGTCTGGAGCTTGCGGTGGGACCCGGCGTCTTCATCCCCCGCCCGGAGACGGAGACGGTTGCCCAGCTTGCCATCACAGCGGCGCAAGGTGTCCCGGGTGCGCGCGTGGCCGACCTCGGCACAGGATCCGGCGCCATCGCAGGCTCAATTGCCCAGGAGGTGCCCGACGCGGACGTCCATGCGGTTGAACTGAGCGACCTGGCGTTGGCGTGGGCGGAGCGCAATCTCGCCCCGCTCGGTGTCACCCTGATCAGGGGCGACTATGCCAGCGCGCTTTCAGGGCAGAACGGAACGTTCGACGTCGTCGTCTCTAATCCTCCCTACATTCCTACCGATGCGGTTCCCCGCGACCCCGAAGTTGCTGAGCACGATCCGGAGATTGCGCTGTACGGAGGAAGCGCCGACGGGCTACGCCTGCCCCTCGCCGCCGCGGCTGCTGCAGCGCGACTCCTGAAGCCGGACGGCTATTTCGTGATGGAACATGCCGAGGTGCAAGCCGAAGCGCTGATGCGGATCCTGGGTGCGGACCCGTCGTGGACAACTGTCTGCACCCACCAGGACCTTTCGGAGCGGGACCGTGCAACCTCGGCAATTCGAACCAACGTGCAGTAAATGAAAGGATGGCTGGCGTGAGTGCCACCTTCGATTGCTCCGACCCGACCGACCGCAGTGAGGGAATAGCGCGCGCCCAACGCGCGCTCGCCGCAAAGCAGTGCGTGGTGATTCCCACTGACACCGTGTACGGAATCGCCGCGGATGCCTTCACGCCGCAAGCCGTTGCCACGCTGCTCGCGGCCAAGGGGCGCGGACGCAGCATGCCGCCGCCGGTCCTCATTCCACGCGTTCAGACGATGGATGGGCTCGCAACGGACATCAGCCTCGAGGCGCGTCGGCTCGCAGAGGAGTTCTGGCCCGGCGGCCTGACCCTCATCTGCCATGCCCAGCCGTCGCTCACCTGGGATCTCGGCGATACATTCGGAACAGTGGCGCTTCGCATGCCGAATGACCGCGTTGCCCTGGACCTCCTGATCCTGACGGGCCCGCTTGCCGTCTCCTCGGCAAACCGCACGGGACAACCGGCAGCTGCAACCGCGGCTGATGCCTACGCACAATTGGGAGACGCGGTTGAGGTCTACCTTGAGGACGGCGCACGTTCCGCCGACGCCGGTGCGTCCACGATCGTGGATACCACGGGGGACCTGCCCGTAGTGGTCCGCGAAGGCGTGATCTCATTCGAGGAACTGCGTGCTGTGGTTCCCGGGGTCGTGCGTGGAACGAGCGACGACGTCGACGCCGGTGCAGGCGACGAAAGCACGGACGGAGATAGGAGCGCGGAAGAAGACAGGGTCACGGAAGAAGCTGCGGGGCCGCCCGACGCGACACCCGCTGGAAGCCCGCCCCCTAACGGGGACTCCGGCGACGAGCCCCGGCCTCCTCAAGAATCGAACTGACGCGGGCAGGAAGGGCGATGCCTTGCCCGGCAACCCAGCCGGCAACCTGATCCTGGCCGAACCACATCAGCTCAACCCGCCGGATCGATCCGTGAAGACGTTCCTTCAATAGCGCGGATACCCCGTATCCCGTGCGCAGGATGAGTCGGCAGAGAAATGAAGGAAGAACCAGGGGAGTGCCGCCGGTAGCCTCAAGCACCGACCGCACGGTCATCCCTTCCCACGGCTGCAGCACGACTGACGGTACCGGGCCTTGATGCAGACCGATCGTCCGGACCAGCTCGGCGAGGGCATCGACAGAGGAGACCGGGCTGGGTGCCGTGCCGGGTGAGGCGACCGATGCCAGCGGTGAGGCGGCGAGCCGGGCCAGTGCCGTCGTCGTCGGCCGTTCAGGGCCCTGGACGGATGTGGCGCGCACCGAGACAATCTCCAGCGTGCCGAAGCGGCCAAGTCCGAGTGCCTGCTCCCCGAGCGCTTTGCTCCGTGAATAGGGGGAGAAGGGTGCGGTGTCCGGTGATTCGTCGAGGACCGGACGGTGCCCCTGCACGGCCGCACTGCTGAGGTGCACCAGCCGACGTACTCCCGCCGCGGCGCACGCGCGGGCAAGCAGCACAGGAAGCAGGGCGTTGGCGCCGGTCAGCTCCCGGGAGCCGGGGCTGCGCGGTGCGGCAGCTCCCGCCGCATTGACCACCACGGTGCAACCGGAAAGTTCCTTGGCCAGGCGATCGACGACGGCGGCCTGGCGGTCAGCCTCGGCGAACACTTCCGCCGGTGTGTCCGCTGATGCGGTAACGCGCGGTGCCCGGACCGGCCGTGCTTCCTCGCCCGCGTCGGTGAGCGCCTTGAGGACTGCGCTCCCGACGAAGCCGCTGCCTCCGACGACGGACCAGATCATGAGGCAGCGCCCGTCGCCTGGGAATTCAGCGCCGGCATCGGCAGCCAGTCTGGATCCCTTAGAACGAAGCGCGATTCGCGCCACCCGTGCCACAGGGGACCGATCCCCGAGAGCGTGCGCTCGACAGCGATCAGCCGTACCAGTTCCTTCGCTGCTGTGAGGGCTGTGCCGAGGGCAAATCCGACGCGGTTGAACTGTCCGTATTCCATCAGGTACCTCGCGAGATGCCCGCGGTTACGCATTCCGCAGTAGCGTCCCAGGTTGCTCGAATCATTCAGGTGGCGCACGCCGAGGTCGATCTGCTTCTGTGGGCGGGCCTTCCGCAGCACGAACTCGTCGATGTAGACAACGGGTTCCCGCTGGGAGATGAGCCAGCCGTACGTGGTGTCATCGCCGTTGATGAAGAACCGCGGATCAGGGAGCCCCACGGCCCGGACGACGTCCGCATGCAGAAGAACACCCTCGAAGCACGCCACATTGGTGCGGAAAACCGGAGAAGAGGCGAAGACATTGCCGGGAACCGGGAAATGCACGCCGAGGAATGCGTTGAAGCGGTGCTGCCAGAAGAAAGGCTCCCCGGTATGGTCCAGGCGCCGGCCATGCAGGCACCTGTACTTGTCGAGCCACGGGGAGAAGGCCGCCAGCGCGCCGGGCAGGGCTTCGACGTCGTCATCCATCAGCCACAGCCAGGTTGCGCCGTCAGCGACGGCCCGCTTCACGCCGGCGGAAAATCCGCCGGATCCGCCGGCATTGACTGCCAGTCGATGCACGGTCAGCGGGACCGGAAACGAGGCAGTCGCCGCTTCCAGCACCTCACCGGTGGAGTCGGTACTGGCGTTATCAACGACGACGACGGCGGCAGGCGCCGGATCGAGCCGCCCCAGCGAATCCAGCAGTCGGCTCAGATAGCCGGCGCGGTTGAACGTGGTCACCACCACGGTGACGGACGGCTGGGCACTCATCAGTCAGAATCCGAAATCCGAAGGAGGGCCGAAGCTTCGCCCACGCATTCCGGCAGCGTAGGCACGGGCCCAGGAGGCGAAGCCGCGGATATCACCGCGGCGGAGATAGTAGACCGGGTAGCCCACCACGTCCGCGACGAAGGACCGCACGCGGATGTACCGACGCGTCAGATGTCCCCGGTTCCGGAAGAAGTAGAAGCGCTTGAAGGGTGTTTCCGGAACCAGCACGTGGAGCCGGTCGCCGATCACGTGCTGGACTTCCGCCCATCCCGGCGGGTGGCTGAGCGCGACGGTGGTGACCGTGCCGAACGGTATGCCGGCGCGGCGAAGCCGAAGCATGAAGTCAGTTTCGTCGCCGCGGATGAAGAGGCGTAGATCCGGCAGTCCGACCCGGAAGAAGACATCGGTGCGGATCAGCGCGCCGTTGAAGAACTGCGCAATGTCCGGGATGAAGCCGAGGTTTTCCACCTGGTCACGGTCGTGGGTGGTGCGCCCCTGAATGCGGAAGGGGAAGGAGAGGCGGGTGGAATCGGTCGGCGCGACAATCAGCGGTACAACGACGTCCAGTTTCCTCGAGCGGGCCGCTTCCAGCAGGCTGCGCAGGACTGTGGTGTCCTCCGGGTGGGCGTCGTCGTCCATGATCCAGATCCATTCGGCGCCGCTGGCCATTGCGGAAAGAATGGCAAGGGAGAATCCGCCGGCGCCGCCCAGATTGGTGGAGGACCGGATGTAGTTGACGCGCGCGCTGGAACGTTCAGCCAGGGCAGCGACGTCCTGCGTGCCCGAGTCGACCAGTGCCACAGAGGTGATCGGATGATCCTGCCGTGCGAGCGCTTCAAGGAGTGTCTGTACATCATCCGGCCTGTCGAAAGTCACTGCCGCTACAGCCACGGTTTCCTGCAAAACGGTCCTTTCGGCCAGCCTCCGCAACGCTCAGCTCACTGCGACAGGTCACAGGGAGCGCACATCAGTCGGGCTAGTATTCTCGGGTAGGGAAAGTCTATTACACGGCCCGGACGGCCTTTTTGCGCCGGATCGAAGGGGGCGTGACGCTACGCCAACCGCCCATCCAAAGGAATCATGACACAGACGGATAACCAGAATTCCGCGGCTCGCGTGAATCGGGACGACTCCGCCGGCAGGACCGACAAGCCGGCGCTGTGGCTGTGGTCCCAATACGCCTTCGATTCGTTCGCGTGGATTGTTGCTGTCTTCCTGGCCGTGATCCTTCGCCTGGAGCTGCTGGTCACCCAGATCAACGTTCCCGGTGCAGTTGTCTTCTGCGCCGTTGCAGTGATCTCCCAGTTGGTCGTCGGCATGAGTTTTGCCCTTTACCGGGGACGCTATGCGTTCGGCAGTTTCCACGAAGCGCGCCTGCTGGTCATCGTGACGGTGATTGTCTCGGTGATCCTGCTGCTGGTAAGCATCGCTTTCATCAGCGTTATCCAGATCCCGCGCAGCGTGGCCATCATCGCATTCCCGTTCGCCTGCATCTTCATGGCATCGACCCGCTACCTGAAGCGCATGTATGTGGAGAGTAAGGCCAAACCCGGCGACGATGCTCAGCGGACCCTGATCTACGGAGCGGGCTTCCTTGGCAAGTCACTGGTGACCCGAATGATGCAGGACCGGGAGTCCCCCTACTTTCCTGTCGGCCTGATCGATGATGATCCCGCCAAGAAACACCTGCGGCTCGCCACGGTTCCGGTACTGGGCCGCCTCGAAGATCTGCCGGAGATGGCGCGTCGCACGCGTGCAACCGCCCTCGTCATTGCGTTCTCCGATGTTGAAGCGGCCCAGGTGCGGCGCGTCTCGGACCTCGTAGCGGGGCTCAACATGCGGGTGTTGGTGCTGCCTCCGCTGCGGGAGATGCTCGCCGGAGGTGGAGAGAAGGGACTCACCGATTTCCGTGAAGTGGCGGTCGAGGACCTGATCGGTCGGCGTCCGGTGGACATTCATGCCGACGAGGTGGCCGGCTACATCGCCGGCAGGCGGGTTCTGGTGACCGGTGCAGGCGGCTCCATCGGCTCGGAGCTGTGCCGCCAGCTCGCAGAATTCGGTCCGGCGGAACTCATCATGCTGGATCGGGACGAGACGGGACTGCAGACCACCCAGATCTCCCTGACAGGCAGGGGACTGCTGACGGGCAGGGACACTGTCCTTGCCGACATCCGGGAAGCGGACACGCTGCGCGCGATCTTCGTGGACCGCAAGCCTGAAGTGGTCTTCCACGCGGCGGCGCTCAAGCACGTGTCCTTGCTTGAGCAGTATCCCGAAGAGGCGTGGAAGACCAACGTCCTCGGCACGCTCAACGTGCTGCGGGCAGCTGAAGCGGCCGGTGTCAGCAACTTCGTGAACATCTCTACCGACAAGGCTGCGAATCCCACCAGCGTTCTCGGCCACTCGAAGCGCGTCGCTGAGAAACTGACGGCCTGGACAGCCGGCGCGGCGGGTGCGAGGTACGTGTCTGTCCGCTTCGGCAACGTCATCGGCAGCCGCGGATCGATGCTGCCGCTCTTCACTGAGCAGATCCGGGTGGGCGGACCGATCACCGTCACAGACCGGGAGGTGACCCGCTTCTTCATGACCATCCCTGAAGCCTGCCAGCTGGTCATCCAGGCGGGAGCAATCGGCAGCGGAGGCGAAGTCCTCATCCTCGACATGGGGGAGCCGGTCAAGATCCTGGACGTGGCCCAGCGGATGATTGCCATGTCGGGGAAAGACATCGAGATAGTCTTCACCGGCCTGCGCAAAGGCGAGAAACTGCATGAGGATCTCGTGGGCATCGACGAGGACGACGCCCGGCCCCTTCATCCCAAGATTTCGCATACCCGGGTAGCGGCGCTTGATCCGGGCATGCTCGACCTGGGTGACTGGAAGGTCAAGGGCGGCATCGAGGCCTATTCGGAGGGCATGCAACCTCCGGCCGAAAAAGGGGCCTGATCATGTTGCTCTGGGTTGTTGTCGGTTCGTCGCTGCTGCTCAGCCTGGTCCTCCCGTTTGGACTCAAGCCGATCCTGCAGAAGCTTGGTGTGCTCGACATCCCCAATGAACGCTCCTCCCACACCTCGGTGGTTATCCGTGGAGTGGGCATCACCGTCGCGGTGGGTATCGCCGTCGGGCTTGTTCTGTCCCTGCTGACGGGCCTGGTCCCGGTTGACCGTTCAGTGGTGCTCATCGTCCTGGCCATGCTCTCGGCCGCGGCCGTCCTCGGCTGGATCGAAGACTACCGGGGTCTGTCGATCCGGCTGCGTGCGCTGATCCAGTTGATGATCGGAGCGGTGGGGACCGCTGCGCTAGCGTGGACGATCGGACAATCCTACTGGTGGGTGCCCATTGGAGCACTCGCCGTGGCCGCCTATGTGAATGCGGCCAATTTCATGGACGGCATCAATGGCATCTCCGGCCTCCATGGCGTCCTTGTGGGAGTGTTCTATTCGGTGGCCGGCATGCTGGTGGGCCAGTTCTGGCTGACTGTTGCCGGACTGGTTGTCGCGGGAGCCTTCGCGGGATTCCTGCCCTGGAACCTTGGGCGGGGCTTTGTTTTCCTTGGCGACGTCGGCAGTTACCTGCTCGGCGCCTCCATTGCCGGCATGGCGGTCGCAGGCTTGCTGGCCGGCGTTTACCTTGAGTACCTGCTGTCCCCGGTACTGATCTACCTGGCGGACACCTTCATCACCTTCCTGCGGCGGATCAGGGCAGGGGACCGCTGGTACGCCTCGCACCGCGAGCATGTCTACCAGCGATTGACTGACGTCGGGCTCACCCACGTGCAGTCGGCGCTCGTGGTGACCATGTGTTCTGCACTGGTCGGCGCGGCCGGATTTGTCCTTGCCACAGCACCCGCGCCACTGGCCATTGCCTGCTCGGTGTTTGCTGCCGCCGTCGTCGCCCTGTATATCTACTCGCCGAGAATTCTCGCACGACGACGGTTGATTCCGGCTGACGGTTGAGAAAGGCAACTAAAAGCGGGATCGATTTCTATCTGCTGTAGAATTTCAGGGACCGGTCGGGCGGAGACGCCGGCCCTACCCAGCCCCTCGATGGACGGAACCCCATGAGCACACCCGACGCATCGCGCGCCAGTGTGTCCCGTGCCTCCGCGTCTGGTCCCACTGAGTCCCTGTGGCTGCGGATCCTGCTGCGTTGCCTCGCTGTCACGGGGGCGGCGCTGGTCATCACTACGGCCACCGCGTTCGCGGTGGACGGGGGAAGCGGGGCGGCGAGCGTGCTGTTCGGCTACGCCGTGGTAGCGCTCTTCTTCGCGCTGAGCCTGCTCATCGGTCATTTCGTCGGCCGGTCGAATCCAAGCGGTGCCCTCGGTATCTTCATGGTCACCTATGCCATCAAGGTCGTCGGCTTTGCCGCTGTCCTGTTTTTCATCGGCGTCCCGGCCTGGCTGGAACGCAACTGGTTCTTCGGCGCAGCCGTGGGAGCAGTGGTTCTCTGGCAGGTAGTGGAGGTCACCGTCTTTTCCAGGGCTCGCCATCAGCTGTACAACGACTATGACTCGACCGGGTCGTCCGGAGCGCAGGCAGCTGATGGGCATGCGTAAAGGCGCATCCAACGCCGGCTCGGGCTCGGGCGATGAGCGCCC
The DNA here is from genome assembly GCF_016907495.1 of Arthrobacter tumbae. Classification (NCBI taxonomy): domain Bacteria; kingdom Bacillati; phylum Actinomycetota; class Actinomycetes; order Micrococcales; family Micrococcaceae; genus Arthrobacter; species Arthrobacter tumbae. The sequence goes on along the minus strand of NZ_JAFBCC010000001.1, from coordinate 214,433 downwards.
AGAGGCTGACGCGCGCGGTCGCTACGGCGAAGCCGGGTACAACGATGGAATAGCTGTTTTCAGCTACATCATTGGCGGGATCATAGTCTGGAGTTTGATAGGCTGGGGGCTGGACAATCTCCTGGGGACGCGTTGGATCGTGCTCGCAGGAGGCCTCTTGGGTGCAGTGGGCGGTTTCTACCTCTCCCACAAGCACAACCTCACCCGTTCCAACTCCTCCGGTCCTGATTCAATGCCGGAGCGCAGGCGCGGTCCGGAGGAAGGTTCCCCTGAGTGATGTCCCATAACTTCATGCGTCGGAGCAGTAACGCTGTGCCCGATCCAACCACGCCCAACGATGGACACTGCAGAGAGGAAACGCGTTGATCGCGCTTGCGCTCCCCGCTCAAACCACCACTGAAGAGGGCTTTGTCCCACCCACGATCGAAGAAGCGCATCCGCCGAACATTCTTCCCTGGAATAGTGAGTATGGCGTTTGGTTCGCGCCAGGCTTCGGCAAGCAGATGCTGCTGGTCATCCTGTCGGTTATCCTCATCGGCGCATTTTTCTATATTGCCTCCCGCCGCAGTCAACTTGTTCCTGGCAAACTGCAGTTCCTTGGTGAAGCAGCGTACGGCTTCGTTCGCAACTCCATCGGCAAGGACATCATCGGCGGACGCGAGTACATGAAGTACGTCCCCTGGCTGTTCACCGCGTTCTTCTTCATCCTGGTGAACAACATCTTCGGTGCGGTTCCGCTGCTTCAGATCCCTACTTTCTCCCACCCCGGCAGTGCGTACGCGATCGCGGCCATCTTCTACATCCTTTGGATTGCCGTCGGCATCAAGAAGCATGGCCTGCGCTACTTCAAGCTCGCCGTGGTTCCCTCCGGGGTGCCGTGGTACATCATGCCGCTGGTAGTTCCGATCGAGATCATTTCGAACTTCCTGGTTCGTCCGGTCACCCACTCCCTCCGTTTGTTCGCAACCATGCTGGCAGGTCACCTCATCGTGATGCTGGCAGGCAGCGCGATCGAATTCATGACCCTGTCCGGCAACATACTCCTTCAGGGAACCGGCGTTCTGGTTCTTGGCGGCGCGGTTGCCATGTACATGCTCGAAGCTTTGATCATGGTTCTGCAGGCCTACGTTTTCACCCTGCTGGCCGCGATCTACATTGAGGGCGCGCTCCACGCGGACGCTCACTAACACGTAACAAAGTCTTCCCCGCTGGGGATGATCCCAACCAACCTGCCGCATAGCCGGCATCTTGAAAGGAAGAAAATGGAAGGCATTATCAACGGCAACATCAACCTCGTAGGCTACGGTCTCTCCGCAATCGGCGGTGGTATCGGTGTGGGCCTCGTGTTCGCCGCGTACATCAACGGTGTTGCTCGTCAGCCCGAAGCGCAGCGTGTGCTGCAGCCAATCGCATTCCTTGGCCTGGCACTGACCGAAGCCCTCGCAATCCTCGGTCTGGTCTTCGCCTTCGTTCTCTAGAAGAGTCGCTGGCTGACCAAACGGACTAGTGGTAGAAAGACGGGTGAAACAACATGGATAGCGCAGTCATACTTGCAGCTGAGAGTCCCCTCGCACCGAACCTATGGGAATTATTGGTTACGGTCGCAGGGTTCGCTGTACTGATGTACATCGTTATCAAGTTCGTCATGCCGGCGTTTGAGAAGACGTTTGCAGAGCGGACTGAAGCCATCGAGGGTGGCATCGCGAAGGCGGAGGCCGCTCAGGCCGAGGCTAATGCTGCACGCGAGGAGTACAAGCAGCAGTTGGTCGACGCTCGCACCGAGGCGAATCGCATCCGCGAGGAAGCACGTGCTGAGGGCGCACAAATCCTGGCAGAGCTCAAGGAGAAGGCTGTCGCCGAGGCGAACCGCATCTCCGCACAGGCTGAGGCACAGATCGAGGCCGACCGCCAGGCAGCTGCTGTCTCGCTGCGGGCTGACGTCGGGACCCTTGCCACTGACCTGGCCAGCCGGATCGTCGGCGAGTCCCTGGCCGATGACGCGCGTTCTGCACGTGTCGTCGATCGTTTCCTCGCTGACCTGGAGGCGCAGTCCGCTACCCAGAGCGCAGGTGCAGCCAAATAATGGCAGGCGTATCAAGCCAGTCCCTCACGGCGGCACGGCAGGAACTCGAGCCTCGGCTCGGCACAGCATCGCTGACGCTGGCTGAGGAACTGTTCGGCGTGCTGGACACACTCGATTCGAACGCCGGGCTCCGCCGCGCCGTCACTGACCCCAACCGCGACGGAGAGCAGAAAGTTGCTCTCTCCACGCGGCTGTTCGCTGGACGTATCTCGCCGGAGGCGTCAGAAGTCATTCGCGACCTCGTCGCCCGCCGCTGGGCCAAGCCCCGCGACATCGGTGATGCCCTGGAAGCGCTCGCCGCAACCGTGGCTATCGCCGTCGCCGAGAACAGGGGACAGGGAATTCACGGTCTTGAGGGACTTGAGAATGATCTTTTCTCATTCCTGAGCGTCGTTGAATCGAACCATGATCTGCAGCGTGCTCTGTCTGAACCCCAGGCAGAAGGATCCGCGAAAGTGGCCCTTGCGCTGAAGCTCGTTCCCTCGGCCGGAGATGAAGCCAGGCTTTTGATCCGTCAGGCGGTTCTGTCGCCGCGTGGCCTGAGGCCCTCGGCGTTGGCTGAACGCTTCATTGAGCTTGTTGCCCTGCGCCAGGAGCGCTGGATTGCTACCGTCAGCGTTACCCGTCCGCTGTCGGATGAGCAGCTGGCCCGGCTCCAGGCAGGGCTGAACGCGCTCTACGGGCGAGACCTCAAGGTCAATGTCAGCGTGGACCCGTCCCTCGTGGGCGGCGTTCGCGTGAAGGTGGGAGACGAAGTGGTTGACGCCACGGCACTAACCCGTCTGTCCGAACTCCGTCGAAAGATGGCCGTTTAGCTGCGGACAGGGCAACGCTGAAGCTCGCGGGCTTCGACTACAGACGAAAACAACACGGTCACCGCTTACCGGCGGTGATCACAACACAGGAGAGCAGGGACTGCAGATGGCCGAATTGACCATCAACGCCGACGACGTCCGTAATGCGTTGAACGAGTTCGCGGCGTCCTACGAACCCGGAAACGCGGAGCGGGTCGAAGTTGGCCGCGTAACATCCGCAAGTGACGGCATCGCCAGGGTAGAGGGACTTCCCTCTGTCATGGCAAACGAGCTGCTGCGCTTCGAAGACGGCACGCTGGGCCTCGCCCAGAACCTCGACACCCGTGAAATCGGTGTCGTTGTCCTCGGTGACTACACCGGTATCGAAGAAGGTCAGGAAGTACACCGGACCGGAGAGATTCTCTCCGTTCCCGTTGGCGACGCCTTCCTTGGCCGCGTGGTTGACCCCCTCGGGCAGCCGATCGACGACCTCGGTGAGATCAAGTCGGAGGCGCGTCGTGCACTCGAGCTCCAGGCACCGGGCGTAACGGAGCGCAAGTCGGTGCACGAGCCGATGCAGACCGGCCTCAAGGCCATCGACGCCATGATCCCGATCGGCCGCGGACAGCGCCAGCTCATCATCGGTGACCGCCAGACCGGCAAGACGGCCATCGCGGTGGACACCATCATCAACCAGAAGGCCAACTGGGCATCCGGAGACGTGCAGAAGCAGGTCCGCTGCATCTACGTCGCCATCGGCCAGAAGGCTTCGACGATTGCGGCCGTGCGCCAGACGCTGGAAGACAAGGGCGCGCTGGAGTACACAACCATCGTGGCGTCCCCTGCCTCGGACCCCGCCGGCTTCAAATACCTTGCTCCCTACGCAGGTTCGGCCATCGGCCAGCACTGGATGTACGGCGGCAAGCACGTTCTGATCATCTTTGATGATCTCTCCAAGCAGGCAGAGGCCTACCGCGCGGTGTCCCTGCTGCTGCGCCGTCCGCCGGGACGCGAAGCCTACCCGGGCGACGTTTTCTACCTGCACTCCCGCCTGCTGGAGCGTTGTGCAAAGCTCTCGGACGAGTTGGGCGCGGGCTCGATGACAGGTCTTCCGCTGGTCGAAACCAAGGCGAACGACGTGTCGGCCTACATTCCGACCAACGTCATCTCCATCACTGACGGTCAGATCTTCCTCCAGTCAGACCTGTTCAACGCCAACCAGCGGCCCGCCGTCGATGTTGGTGTGTCCGTGTCCCGCGTTGGCGGTGCCGCTCAGGTGAAGGCGATGAAGAAGGTTTCGGGTACGTTGAAACTCGATCTCGCCCAGTACCGCGACATGCAGGCGTTCGCCATGTTTGCTTCCGACCTGGACGCTGCCTCGCGTCAGCAGCTGACCCGCGGGGCACGCCTCATGGAGTTGCTGAAGCAGGGCCAGTATGCTCCGTTCCCCATTGAGGAACAGGTCGTCTCGATCTGGGCCGGCACCAATGGGTACCTTGACGATGTTCCGGTTGAAGACATCCGCAAGTTCGAGGCGCAGTTCCTGGAGCACCTGCGCCACAAGTCCTCAGTGCTGACAACGCTGGCGCAGACCAATCAGCTCGAAGACTCCACCGTGGATGAGCTCAAGTCCCACATCACGGACTTCAAACAGGGGTTCTTCGGCGAAGGTCATGATGGTCTTGTCGCAGGCCACGAGGAACACAGTCCCCTCGATGAGGGCGCCGTGGACCAGGAAAAGATCGTCAAGCAGAAGCGCTAACGGCGCGGGCGTTCGCGCGCACCGCGCGTGAACGCCCGATGCCTGAACCGTGGTTCCTTTCGTGGGGACTACGAAGGAAAGGACAAGTATGGGAGCCCAGATCCGGGTCTACCGCCAGAAGATCGTGTCGACGACGTCGATGCGGAAGATCTTCAAGGCGATGGAACTGATCGCCACCTCTCGCATTGGCAAGGCACGTGCCCGCGTGTCGTCGTCACTGCCCTATGCCAATGCCATCACCCGTGCGGTTTCCGCTGTGGCGTCGCAGTCCGAGATTGATCACCCACTGACCACCGAACCGGAGCAGATCCGGCGGGCGGCAGTGCTCATCATGACCTCGGACAGAGGCTTGGCGGGCTCCTACTCGGCCACTGTGCTGAAGCAGGCGGAAGCTCTCCTTGAGCTTCTCCGCGAGGAGGGTAAGGAAGTCAAGACCTATCTGATCGGCAGGAAAGCCCAGGCGTACTTTGACTTCCGCGGCCGTCCCTACGAGCAGGTCTGGACCGGCGGCACGGATGCGCCTGAGTTTGAAACCGCACGTGAGGTTGGCGGGGTGCTTCTGGAGCAGTTCGGAACCGACTTTGAGGACGGTGGTGTCGACGAGATCCATGTCGTCTACACGCGCTTCCGTTCGATGGTCACCCAGGAACCGACGGTCATTCGTCTTCTGCCGCTTGAGGTAGTGGAAGAGGAAGCAGCGAGCGAGTCGGACATCCTTCCGCTGTACGAGTACGAGCCCGAACCGGAAAGGGTTCTTGATGCGCTGCTTCCGCGGTACATCGAGTCCCGGATCTTTGCAGCGCTGCTCCAGGCGGCTGCGAGCGAACTCGCGGCACGCCAGCGTGCCATGAAGTCGGCCGGCGACAACGCCACCGATCTGATCAAGAAGTACACGCGCCTCCGCAACACCGCCCGCCAGGCGGAAATCACGCAGGAGCTTTCGGAGATCGTGGCGGGTGCGGACGCACTAAGCGCGTCCTGACCCTCGGCCTCCGCGGACCCCTCCCGGGGTTCCCAACCGCACTACCATTAGCACCACGCCATCTACTGAATGAAGTGAGAGAGATGACTGCCCAGACTGTTGAGAACAGTACGGACTCAGTTGCCCCCGGCGCGACCGGCCGCATAGCCCGTGTCATCGGCCCGGTTGTCGACGTTGAGTTCCCGGCTGACGCCATTCCCGCCATCTACAATGCGCTGACCACCGAGGTGACCCTCAACGGCGAGACGCGCACCATCACCTTCGAGACCTCGCAGCACCTGGGCGACAATCTCGTGCGTGCGATCTCCCTGCAGGCAACCGACGGCCTCGTCCGCGGCACCACCGTTCAGGACACCGGCTCTGCCATTTCGGTTCCCGTCGGGGACGTCGTGAAGGGCCATATCTTCAACGTACTGGGCAAGCCGCTCGACGTTGAGGAATCCCAGCTGGAGATCACCGAGCGCTGGCCGATTCACCGCAAGGCTCCCTCCTTCGCCTCCCTTGAGGGTTCCACCGAGATGCTGGAAACCGGTATCAAGAGCATCGACCTCCTCACCCCGTACATCAAGGGTGGAAAGATCGGACTCTTCGGCGGTGCCGGCGTGGGTAAGACGGTGCTCATCCAGGAGATGATCACCCGTGTGGCCCGCAACTTCGGTGGTACTTCGGTCTTCGCCGGCGTCGGTGAGCGTACCCGTGAAGGAAACGACCTCTGGGTCGAGATGGAAGAGGCCGGAGTCCTCAAGGACACGGCGCTTGTCTTCGGACAGATGGATGAGCCGCCGGGCACGCGCCTGAGGGTCGCACTGTCGGCACTCACCATGGCGGAGTACTTCCGCGATGTCCAGAAGCAGGACGTGCTGCTCTTCATCGACAACATCTTCCGTTTCACCCAGGCAGGCTCCGAGGTGTCGACCCTGCTGGGACGCATGCCTTCGGCAGTGGGTTACCAGCCGAACCTGGCAGACGAGATGGGCCTCCTCCAGGAGCGCATCACGTCCACCAAGGGCCACTCCATCACCTCGATGCAGGCCATCTACGTCCCGGCGGATGACTACACAGACCCCGCGCCGGCCACCACCTTCGCGCACCTCGATGCAACCACGGAGCTGTCGCGTGAAATTGCCTCGCGCGGTCTGTACCCCGCGATCGACCCGCTGACCTCCACTTCGCGGATCCTCGATCCGCAGTACATCGGTCACGATCACTACAACACCGCTGTGCGCGTCAAGCAGATTCTGCAGAAGAACAAGGAACTCCAGGACATCATCGCCATCCTCGGTGTCGATGAGCTGTCGGAAGAAGACAAGATCGTTGTGTCGCGTGCACGCCGCATCCAGCAGTTCCTCTCGCAGAACACCTACACCGCAAAGCAGTTCACCGGTGTCGAGGGCTCAACCGTGAGCATCAAGGACACGATCGAGGGCTTCAACGCCATCGCCAACGGCGATCTCGACCACATTGCTGAGCAGGCGTTCTTCAACATCGGCGGTCTGGACGACGTCGAGCGCCAGTGGGCACGGATCCAAGAGCAGAGCGGAAAGTAAGCCGCCATGGCTGAACTTGAAGTTGAGATTGTCGCGGCGGACCACTTTGTGTGGTCCGGCGCGGCGACCATGGTTAAAGCCCGCACGGCCGACGGCGAAATCGGGATCCTTCCCGGACACTCGCCAGTTCTCGCAATCCTCGCAGAAGGCGAGCTTGCCATTCAGCCGGTATCCGGCGAACGCCTCACTGTGGGTGTCGATGGCGGATTCTTCTCCGTGGATAGCAACCGCGTGGTGATTGTTGCCGACAATGCCAGGATCGGCGGCTCAGTGACCGCAGACGCAAAGTAGCAGTTGGGCTGATGGACGGCATCGGTATCACGTTCATCACGCTCGCGGTGCTCTTTGCCCTGGTAGTTCTTATGATCGGCGCCTTCTGTCTGCGCCGCTTTCAGCTGCGCACAGCGCTGGGAACGTTCGACGCCTCCATTCGCCTCCCGAGTAAGGGCTGGCGGATGGGGGTTTGTCGTTATACGGATAAGCACCTGGAGTGGTTACGGCTGGTCTCGCTGAGCCCACGGCCGAGGCACCGGTACGTGCGCAGCTCCCTCGAACTGAAAGGCTGGCGTCAGCCCACTGAGGTGGAAAAGGCACGTATTCAACCGGGAGCGATAGTGGTAACGCTGAGTTACGAGGGGACAGATGTTCTCTTGGCGATGAAGTTCGATGTCTACGCCGGATTGTCCTCCTGGTTGGAAGCCGGTCCTGTGATAGGCATCGGCACCTGGCGCTGACGCAGGCACTCCGGCGGCGGGCAGTGCTTAAATAGTTTGGGCCCCCGCACAAGTGGGGGCCCAAACTATGTGCGTGAGCTTGAGTTACAGTGCGGTGACGCCTGTAGCCTGGGGGCCCTTGGCTCCCTGGCCGATCTCGAACTGCACGCGCTGATTCTCATCAAGGCTCCGGAATCCGCCGGTCTGGATCTCGGAGTAGTGAACAAAGACGTCGCCCTCGGAGTCGTCCGGCGTGATGAAGCCGAAGCCCTTTTCAGCGTTGAACCACTTGACGGTTCCCTGTGCCATTTATATTTCTCCTCTTAATGGAACATATTTCTGAATCGACACACTGTATGCCGACCGCGAGTTACTTCGCGTGAATTCCACCGAGGACAAGAAAGACCCTGCACCTACGACAAGCTTCACGCTCGCAACCTGTCTTGCGAGCATGAAAACCACGTACACAAAGACTGAAATAAGCATCACATAGCCGTATGTGCAGGTCAACGGACATTCCGACGATTAAACCGATTGTTAAGCGGGAATTCGAATATCCGGAAGTTCAGGATTGCGGTAACCGGTCCAAACCGTCACAGCAGGCCAACAGATGCGGGCTGCGGTCAGAACAGACGTGAATCCGCGTCGTCGACACCGCGCATTGCATCGTAGTCAAGTGTCAGGCAATCGATTCCGCGGTCCTGCGCCAGCACCCGCGCCTGGGGCTTGATTTGCTGTGCTGCGAAAACACCTTTGACCGGAGCCATCAGCGGGTTGCGGTTCAGCAGCTCAAGGTACCGGGTAAGTTGTTCGACGCCGTCAATGTCGCCGCGGCGTTTCAGTTCAATGGCCACCGTGCGGCCTTGACCGTCCCGGGCCAGAATGTCCACCGGACCGATCGCGGTCATGTACTCGCGGCGGATGAGTGAGTAGCCCTCGCCCAGCAGACTGATCTGCTCCGCGAGCAGCCGCTGCAGGTCGGCTTCCACACCGTCCTTGATCAAACCGGGGTCAACGCCGAGATCATGCGAACTTTCGTGCAGCAGCTCATGGATGCTGATGACCAGGCGGTCGTCGCTCTTGGCATGCTGGACGTTCCAGGTTTCGGTGACCCCCAGTTCGGCGTCGTCGGCCGCCGGCTCGACGATCCTGAGGGTGGCCGGCGGGCTCATCCAGTTGAGCGGCTTATAGGAGCCGCCGTCGGAATGGACCAGAACCGAGCCGTCCGCCTTGACCATGAGCAGCCTGGTGGCGAGGGGAAGGTGGGCGCGGAGGCGTCCGATGTAATCGACGGAGCAGCGGGCAATGACTAAACGCACCCTTGGCACAATACCTGCCCCGCGACGGTTTCCCGTTCACTGCGCCCCCGGTGCAGACTTGATCCATGCCCCGTTCCAACCAGCCGAGGAAGTCGCGCGCCCAGCCGCGCCGCAAATGGTCCGAGGCCCCTGAACTGGATCTGGAGCGCGCACGGGCGGGCATTCCCACTAGGGAATCGGGTCGTGACGGTGTCTGGTCGGTCCGGCGGATCACCGAGCAGAATGCCGCCAAGCACTATCTGTGCCCCGGGTGCCACCGGGACATTCCGCCCGGCGTCGCCCATCTCGTTGCCTGGCAGGAAGACTCATTGCTCGGTTCGGAAACTGCGCTGGCCGACCGGCGGCACTGGCACCTGGCGTGCTGGCGTACCCGCCGGTCGGGGTAAGTAGACTGAACCAGATGACCAGCTCAGAACCCGCGTACCAGTTCTCCGAAAGCTCCGAACCCGCTGAAATCAGGGCGGGCACGGTCCTGCCTGCCATCCGCCGCGACATTGAACTGACGACGGCGGACGGCAAGACCCTGGTGGGCGAGTTCGCCGCACCCGAGGGCAGAGCTCCGGCAGCGACGCTGGTGACGCTGCATCCCCTTCCGACTGCGGGCGGTTTCATGGACTCACATGTCTACCGCAAAGCCTCATTCCGGCTCCCGGCGCTGGCGGACATCGCGGTCCTCCGGTTCAACACCCGCGGCACCTGCTCACCGCGCGGTTGCAGCGACGGAGAATTCGACGGCGGCGGACTGGAGCAGCATGATCTCCAGGCGGCGGTGCAGTGGGTCGTCAACGAGGGGTTGACCAACGTCTGGCTGGTGGGCTGGAGCTTCGGCACCGAGCTGTGCCTGAAATACGGGGCGAGGGAGCCGGTTGCCGAGTACATCGAGGGCGCCGTCCTGCTCTCCCCGCCGCTGCATCGCGCCACGGATGCGGATCTCGACTCCTGGGCGGAAGCGGAGCTTCCCCTGCACGTACTGGTACCCGAGCACGATGACTACCTCCAGCCGCCGGAAGCGGCTGAGCGCTTCGCCCGGGTGCCGCAGGCGCGGGTGACCGGCGTGGACGGCGCCAAGCACCTGTGGGTGGGGGAAAAGTACGTGAGCCGCGTGCTGGAGGAGGTTGCCGCCGTCGTGCTGGGTAAGCCTGTTGCCCTGGCAACCGAATGGAACGGCTTCACGGCGCGTGCCGACTAGCGTGCCCCGCTACCGCTACCGCAATTGCTGCTACTGATTGTCCTGGCGGGCGATGAAAACTTCCTTCAGAAGCAGCATCACACCGGCCGCGAGCGGAATGGCGATGAGCGCGCCGAGCACTCCGAGCAGGCTCCCGCCCGCGATCACCGCGATGACGGCGATCGCGCCGGGTACCGCCACCGCCTTCTGCATGATGCGCGGAGAGATGAAGTAGGCCTCCACCTGAAGATAGGCCACATACAGCACTGCGAACAGCGCAGCGGTCTGCCACCCGACGGTGAGTGCCACCAGACTGACGACGGCGGCGGCAATCACCGCGCCGACCAACGGTATGAATGCCAGCATTGCCACCACGAATGCGAGCAGGACCGAGAATGGAACATCAGCAATGGTCATGAAAATGAAGGCGAAGGTCGCGTTCAGGAGGGCCACGCAGGCCTGGCCGATGACGTAGTTACCCACACTGCGTGTGATCTCCTCGGCGAGCCGCTCGACGCGGGGCCGGCGCGAGCGGGGAGCGAGCCGGTAGGCCCATTTCTTCATCGCCGGCAGCGAAGCGAGGAAATACAGCGTGAGCACCAGAATCACGAGAACGCCGAACAGGCTGTTGATGATGACCGTGCCCACGCCCAGAACGCCGCCGAAGATGCCGCCGACTGCCTCGGAGTTGGCGAAGAACCTGTTGATCTCCTCGGTCACGCGTTCGCGTACCTCGAACTGCTGGTCAATCGTCTGGAAGAAGTCCGACGCAAGGAACTCCCGCGCGTAACCGGGCGCACGCTCCACCAGCTGGGTGGTCTGCGAAACGATCGTCGGGATCAGGACGGCGAAGAAACCGACGATGATGCCGACAAGCATCACCAGGGCCAGCGTAATGCCGGCGGGGCGGGGTACGTTCCGGTTTTCGAGCCAACGAACGATGGGGTCCAGCCCGAGCGCGATGAAGAGCGCTGCGCCGATCCAGACAAGAAGCTGACCGACATTGGTGATCATGAAGTAGGCCAGCAGCGCAAGCCCCGCGCCCACACTGGCCATGAAGCCGAAGTGGATTGGATGCTGGCGCATCGATCGCGGTGGTGGGCCACCGAACTTGAGGCGGTCGTCGCTGATGGCGACGGACTCGTCCACCGGGACATCCTCGCCGCGTTCGGGCGGGAACTCGAACCTGGGCCGGGGCTGCGCCATCGGCACCATATGCCGCAGGCGTGCCATGGCGAAACCCAGTCCCCGCCGGCGCACCTCGACGCGCGGTGCAGGTTCGTCCACGCGGGGAGCCTCCGGCGCGGAGTTCACTGATGACGCCGGGCGAGGCAGCGGCTCGCTGATCGGCACGTCCTCGGGTTCACTCACGTGTGTCCGCTTTCATTTGCGTGGTGGCGCGGGCAGCGCCGGATGCATGACTAGCGAAACAGTAACAGGAGCGGCGGGCCCTCCGCGGGAAACTCCCGGGCGGTTCCGCCCGTTGTCAAGAGGGTCCTTCAAGGTGTGCCGGCGGCCGGCGGGTCCGGACGGGGCATCTTCGTTACCATGGGATCTAGTCCGATTCCTGAGGTAGCCCCAGGCTTGACTCAATCCAACGTTAGGTTTCTCGCGTGCGCTTTCCTCTTGCTGCTCCCATCATGGTGATCGGTGCGCTCCTCGTGGTGCTGGGTGTCGGCCAGCTCACCTGGTGGGCACCGTCGGAGACAGCCACGGTCAGCGTTCCTGCAGATGTACGCAGCGGACCTGTCACGGTGATCGATGCCGGAGCCAAGGCGGCGGACGCTTCAGAGATGGACATCACGGTCCAGTCGGAGGGCACATTCACCCTTGCGGTCGGCAGGGCGTCCGACGTCGATGCCTGGGTGGCGGATGCGGCGCACCTGACGGTCACCGGCGTGGAAGAGGACCGGTTGCTCACCGAGTTCACGGAGGGCGAGGAGACGGTTCCCAACCCTTCCGGCGCCGATCTGTGGACGAGCGAGGAGACCGCTGACGGTACGTTGACCCACCGCTGGCTGGACCCGGGGGAGGGCGAGTGGTCCATCCTGATCGCCGCCGACGGAGAGAATGCTGCGCCGACTGCTGTGTCAATCACCAGCCCCAACGACACCGCGACCCCATGGGCGGTTCCGCTGATCATTCTCGGTGCGCTGCTGCTGGTGCTCGGGATCGCGCTCGCCTTCATCAAGCCGCGCAAGACCCGGCGTGCACCTGCACCTGTCGGATCCCGGGCCTACGCACGGCAACAGAACCGCGGGCGGAACCCAGGGAACGCTTTCGCGGCGCACCCGGTGCGTCCGTTGGCTGCACTGGGCCTGGCCGCCGCGCTCGGCTTGACCGGAACGGCGGCGGGTACTGCTTCGGAATCCGAAACCGCAACGCCGGGCGGGTCAGCGTCGCCGGAAGAATCAGAGCCGCCCGCTGAAGCGGAGGATACGCAGTACCCGGTTCTCCTCGAGAGCCAATTGGACCGTATCCTTGCCGCAGTGGCCACCTCGGTGTCAGAGGCCGACGCCGCTGCTGACGCAACGCTTCTTGAACAGCGTGTTGCAGGTGCTGCCGCAGCCCTGAGAACCGCAAACTACTCCGTCCGTTCCCAGGCGGACGACGTGCCGGCTCCCACCCCTGTGGCCGCGGACCCGGTTCTCGCGAGTATGATTCCCACCGGCAACGACTGGCCGCGCACCGTCGTCGCGCTGACGCAGGGCGAGTCCAATCCGGTGCCGCAGGCACTCGTGCTGGTTCAGGAGGATCCCCGATCCAACTACAGGCTCACCTCCTCCATCCAGATGCTTCCGGGCACTACTTTCCCCACGGCCGGATCGCCGGAGGGACTTCAGGAGATACCTGTCGACGGCGGAGAGGACCTCGTTGCCTCTCCGCAGGACGCGGTTGCTGCAATCGCCGATTACCTGACCAGCCCGGACGGCGGCAACGAGGCCACATTCGAACCGAACTCCTTCGCGGATGCGATCACCTCTTTCCAGACCGATGTTGTTGCCGATGCCGATAATGATTCGGCAGAGATCACCTTCACCCATGAGCCGGTTGCCGAGCACACCAGGGCGATTTCCGCCGGTGACGGGGGAGCGATGGTCTTCGGATACCTTGAACACACCTACAGCAGCGTGCCGGAAGGGCCAGGCGACTCGATCGCTTTGGACGGAACTGTCTACGAGACACTCACCGGCGAGGAAACCACGGAGGACGGCATCGATGTCCGCTACGGCGAGGCCGTGATGATGTACGTCCCGGCTGTGGGCAGTGATCAGAAGATTACGGTGATCGGCGCCGCCCAGCAGCTGCTGTCCGCTGAACTGCGCTGATGACCTTTCCATTCCGTCGGGCGTGAGTTGCCCGTGGATGTTGACCCAGTAATAAGGTGAAAACATGACCATTCCGAATATCCCGGGCGGCCCTGCGCCGTCGTCCATGAACTTGCGCGGCGCCGTCGATCTCTCCGCGTTGAAAGCCCGATCGCAGGCGGCGGGCGGAGCGGCCGGAAGCCAGGGCGGTCCGGCCCCCGAAGGCCCGGATGCCGGCGGTGTGCCGGCAGGCGGCAGCCCGTACATTGTCGATGTCACCGAGCAGGTTTTCCCGCAACTGGTTCAGCTGTCCGCGCAGGTGCCGGTGATTGTTGCGATCGGCGCGTCCTGGAGTGAGCAGTCGGCGCAGGTCCTCACCGTCCTTGAGGCTCTTGCAGTGGAACAGGCGGGCCGAATCCTGGTTGCCCGCGTGGATTTCGATGCGCAGCCGGGGATTGCGCAGGCCTTTCAGGCGCAGGGCGTCCCCACTGTCGTTGGTGTCCTCAAAGGGCAGCCCGTACCCCTGTTCGAGGGGCCGCTCGCGGAACCGCAGATCCGCACCTACGTGGAGGAACTGCTCAAGGTCGCACAGGCCAACGGCGTGAGCGGTTCGCTGAACGACGCGCCGGGCGGCGATCCGGCGGCTAGCGGGGAACCGGCCGAGGAACCGCTGCCACCGCTGCATCAGGAGGCGTTCGACGCCATCGAAGCAGGCGACTACACAGCGGCCGCCGCAGCGTACCGCAAGGCGCTTGCCGAACAGCCGGCCGACGCCGATGCAAAGTCAGGGCTCGCACAGGTGCAGCTCATGCAGCGGCTTCAGGACGCGGATGCCGCCGCTGTCCGCGCAGGAGCGGCGGAGGCCCCCGATTCCCTCGAGGCGCAGCTCGCTGTTGCGGACCTCGACCTGTCGGGCGGGCACGTGGAAGATGCGTTCGCGCGACTGACTAACTTCATTGCCCGGAGCGCCGGTGAGGACCGGGAGTCCGCTCGGGTTCGCCTCCTCGAGCTGTTCGACATCGTGGGTCCTGCCGACCCGCGGGTGAACAAGGCGCGGAGTGCACTGGCGAGGGCATTGTTCTGATCCCAGCTCCCATCAGCGCCGGGGGTTCCGGTTTTTAGTCCTTTCGGATGACGAACTGGCGCCAACGCCGTTGTTAGCGTTGACGCATGACGTCCCAACCTTTTTCTGCACCACAGCCTGCCCCGGATCAGCGCGAGGCATCGGTCGGTGACTCCGCACCGGTGGCCCGGCCCGCACTGGTGCTGCGTGGTCTTGCGAAGCGTTTCGGCGAGAAGATTGCGGTCAACGGCATTGACCTCGATGTTCCGGCCGGGTCTTTCTATGGGCTCGTGGGACCCAACGGTGCCGGCAAAACCACAACGCTGTCGATGGCCACGGGGCTGTTGCGCCCTGACTATGGTCAGGCCTGGGTGCATGGCGTCGATGTGTGGGGAAGCCCGCTGGATGCCAAGCGGTTGATGGGCATTCTGCCGGACGGCGTCCGGCTCTTCGACCGGCTGACCGGTGAACAGCTCGTTACCTATGCGGGCCTGCTTCGCGGAATGGACCGGGACGAGGTCGCTGTGCGAGTGGCGGACCTGCTGCGGGCGCTCGACCTCGCGAATGACGCAGGGACGCTTGTCGTGGACTACTCGGCCGGCATGACGAAGAAGATCGCGCTGGCCTCGGCACTTGTCCACGCGCCCGGGCTTCTCGTGCTCGATGAACCATTCGAGTCCGTCGATCCGGTTTCGGCTGCCAATATCCGCGACATCCTTGCAACCTACGTGGCAACGGGTGGCACCGTCATCGTGTCGAGCCACGTCATGGACCTCGTCCAGCGGATGTGTGACCACGTGGCAGTCATCGCGGCCGGTACCGTGTTGGCGGCGGGGACGGTCGACGCGGTGCGCGGCGACGCGAGCCTGGAAGACCGGTTCGTGGAGCTTGTCGGAGGAAGGAACACTGCGGAGGGGTTGTCGTGGTTGCGCACCTCCTGAAACTCAAGCTCCTGCTCCTGCGCAACTCCCTTCGCCGCAGTACTTGGCAACTGGTCGGAGTGATTCTCGGTGGTCTGTACGGTCTTGGCCTGCTAGGACTGATCGTCGCGGGGCTGATCAGCCTCGGTGCACTCGACCTGGACCTGATACGGACCGTCGTCGTGCTGGGCGGGTCCGCAGCTGTACTCGGCTGGCTGGTCATCCCTCTCATCGCCTCCGGGGTGGACATGACGCTGGACCCGGCCCGGTTCGTCACTTTTGCAGTACCGATGCGCCAACTCATGACCGGCCTAGCACTGGGCGGAGTGATCGGCATCCCGGGAATTGTGACCCTCATTGCGTTCCTCACCCTGACGCTGACCTGGATACGTTACCCGGCATCAGCTGTTGCAGCGGTAGTCTGCGCGGTTTGTGCCGTCCTTCTGTGCATCGTGGGCTCGCGCCTGATAACGACGGCGGGCACGGCGCTTTCCTCCTCGCGGCGGTTCAAGGATCTCAGTTCGACGGTCGCGATCATTCCGCTCATCCTTCTCGGCCCGATCTTCGCAGGGATCACTGCCGGGTTCCAGAACTCGCCGGAATTTGCAGGGGAACTGGCGAACATCCTCGCGTGGACGCCGCTCGGCGTATTCGTCGCCATCCCCGCCGATCTCGCTGCCGGGGACGCGCTTGTCGCCCTGGCTCGTTTTGCGATCGGTATCGGCACCATCGGCGGGTTAGCCTACCTGTGGCACAAGAGTCTGAGCCATGCACTCGTCACGCCTCCGTACAACGCCGTCACCCGCAAAGGGGCGGGTAACCTCGGCCTGCTCGCGCGTTTTCCCGGAACGCCGACCGGTGCGGTCGCAGCACGTGCGCTCACCTACTGGATGCGCGACCCTCGGTATGCGGCATCCGTCATCGTGGTTCCTCTGCTGCCGGTCCTGCTCTGGTTCATCAGCCGAGACTCCGGTGACCTGTTTCTGCTCAACTATCTGGGTCCCATCACAGCATTCCTGCTTGCCTGGTCCATTTCGGCTGACATTTCCTATGACAACACGGCGTTCTGGCTGCACCTTTCCGCGGGAGTCAGCGGCAGGGCCGACCGCGCGGGCAGGACGCTCGCACTGCTGGTCTTCGCAGCGCCGGTGGTGCTGGTCTTCACCGTCGCCCCGCTCTGGTTGAGCGGATCGCTGGCGGACCTTCCCATGATGCTCGGGCTGAGCCTGGGGGCGTTACTGTCCGGAGCCGGCTTTTCAAGCGTTCTCTCTGCACGCTATACCTACAATGTTCCGCTCCCGGGAGAGAGCCCGTTCAAGACACCGCCGGGAACGGGATTCTCGATGCTGGCCGTCCAAGGCCTTGGCTGGATGGTCCTGATGGTGCTCCTGCTGCCGGAGATCGCCCTGGCGATTGCCTATCTTCTGACTGGAAATGCAGTGTTCGGATGGCTGACGCTCCTTGCCGGGGTGGTGCTTGGGACGGCCGTGCTGATCGGGGGGATCCGGCTTGGGGGAGCCTGGTATGACAAGCGTGGATCCGAATTGCTGCAGGCAGTCAGCGTGAACAAGTAAGCCGGGTCGGGGCCTGTGCCGCGCAGTAGGATAGAGGAATGAGTATGCCTGCAGACCCGTTTGACGACAGCCCGCATGGAGCGCCGGGTGACTCCGGCACGTCCACAGCCACGATCGAGCGCGAGGAACTGCGCGAAGAAGTTGAGCCCGGCGACCGGGAAAGATTTGCCCACTACGTGCGCAAAGAGAAGATCATGGAATCCGCATTCTCCGGAGAACCCGTGATCGCGCTGTGCGGCAAAGTCTGGACCCCGGGCAGGGATCCCGAGAAGTTTCCGGTGTGCCCGGAATGCAAGGAAATCTATAATTCGATGCGGCCAGGGGACAAGTCCTAGCCACACTCTTCATACGTCCGCCGGGCACGTCCCGGCGGACGTTCGCATGCCCGTGAGGAAGCCATGTCACACCCTGAGGCGCTGCGCGGCGGGGCGATGTCCGCATCGCTGCGACCCCTGACAATAGGGGTCATCGCCATCATCACCTGCGCGGCCTTCGAGGCCATGGCGGTGGTGACGGCGATGCCCTCCGTCGCAGCGGAACTCGACGGCGTATCCAGCTACGGACTCGCGTTCTCCATGTATCTGACCGCCTCCCTGCTCGGCAGCGTCCTTGGTGGGATCTGGTGCGACAGGCGTGGACCCCGCCCGGCACTTGCCGCTGGTATGGGCCTCATGATTGCAGGTCTGGTGGTGTCCGGGAGCGCGCCGGCCTTCTGGATCATGACTGTTGGGCGCGCAGTGTCGGGACTCGGCGGCGGCTTCATGATTGTTGCCGTCTACGTGATTATTGCCAAGGCTTATCCGCAGCGGATGCAGCCGGTGGTCTTCGGCTGGCTTGCGGCGGCATGGGTAATTCCTTCACTGATCGGGCCCTACGTTGCCGGCGTCCTCGCAGAGCAGGCGAGCTGGCGTTGGGTCTTCCTTGGCGTGGCGCCCGTCATCGTCGCAGCGTTCCTCCTGGTCTGGCCGCGCACGGAACGGCTTAAAGTGGCAGGGCCACCGGAGCCGCTGGACCAGGCAGCACGCAGAAACGCAGGAACCGGGGTGCTGCTTGCCGGCGGCGTTTTTGCAGCGCAGTTCGCACTGACCAAAATCGCGGCTGACGGATTCGACGATCCCGTTGCCGCCTGGCTGCTGGTGGTGCTGGGTGGCGCCGGCCTGGCGGCCGCGGCTGTTTCCTTTCCCCGGTTACTGCCCGCCGGCACGGTTCGGCTGGCGCCGGGACTTCCAAGCGTTATTGCCACCCGTGGGCTGATGACCGTCGCCTTCTTCGGCGCAGAGGCATTTGTCCCGCTGATGCTGGTCTCTGCACGCGGCCTCAGCGCCTCCACGGCGGGCCTCGCTCTGAGCGCTGCAGCGATCGGGTGGAGCGCGGGCTCCTTCGTGCAGGCCAGGGTCAGCTTCCGCCGGCAGTGGCTGCTCGTGATCGGCGCCTCCCTGCTGTCCGTGTGTATCGGTGGGCTTGCGCTGGCCGTAGCTGCCGAGGTGCCCTTCTGGGTTCTTGTCTTCGTGTGGAGTGCTGCAGGCTTTGCCATGGGACTTACGTTGTCCAGCACATCGGTGCTCGTCCTGAAGCTGTCGGCGCCGCACGAGCAGGGCAGGAACTCGGCGGCTCTGCAGCTCTCGGACCAGCTGGGCGGAGTCATCGGAACCGCCGGCGCCGGAGGCCTGTTCGCCCTCCTGAGGGACCCGGCCGCGCCGGGCGAACTACACGTGTTTGTTGCAATCTGGCTGGCTCTGTGCCTGTTCGCTGTAGTCGGTATAGTGGCCGGGTTGAGGTCTGCGCGAGGCGAATCGGAGCCCGTTGAAGCACCAAACCACACACGAAAGGTGCC
Organism: Arthrobacter tumbae; assembly: GCF_016907495.1. Lineage (NCBI taxonomy): Bacteria > Bacillati > Actinomycetota > Actinomycetes > Micrococcales > Micrococcaceae > Arthrobacter > Arthrobacter tumbae. Next base: position 195,366 of record NZ_JAFBCC010000001.1, on the reverse strand, counting down.
GTCCCAAGAGTGAGCAACAACGCACTGTTCGGCGCTGGTCCGGCACTTCCGCCCGCGTACCCGGAACGCGCCGCCTGGGGCACTGCACCCAAGTTGCGGCAGTGGCAGGAAGAGGCGCTTGCGAAGTATTTCGCCAACACACCGCAGGATTTCCTGGCTGTGGCGACGCCCGGAGCCGGTAAAACCACGTTCGCGCTCCGCGTTGCCACCGAGTTGGTGGAACGGCGGATCGTGAACCGCATCGTGGTTGTTGCTCCCACCGACCACCTCAAGCGGCAGTGGTCCGACGCCGCCGCAAAGGTTGGTCTGTCGATCGACCCGAACTTCCGCAACGCGGACGGCCGGCACGGTAATGGCTTCATCGGCGTGGCCGTGACCTACGCCCAGGTCGCCAGCAAGCCGATGCTGCACCGGGCCAAAACTGAAGCGGCCAAGACGCTGGTCATCCTCGACGAGATCCACCACGGTGGCGACGCGCTGTCCTGGGGTGACGGTATCCGCGAGGCGTTCGAGCCGGCAACGCGCCGGCTTGCCCTCACGGGAACGCCGTTCCGTTCGGACACGGCCGCCATTCCGTTCGTCGAGTATGCCCAGGACGCCGACGGCATCCGCCGTTCGCAGTCGGACTACACGTATGGGTACGGCGACGCGCTTCGCGACCACGTGGTCCGTCCGGTCATCTTCATGGCGTACTCCGGACAGATGCGCTGGCGGACCAGCGCGGGAGAAGAAATGGCGGCCTCCCTGGGGGAGGCCGCCGTCACCAAGGACATCACGGCGCAGGCCTGGCGGACGGCCCTGAATCCCAACGGTGAATGGATTCCCGCGGTGCTGGCTGCGGCCGACCGGCGGCTGACGGAGGTGCGCCGCGCCGTGCCTGACGCGGGCGGTCTGGTGATCGCCACAGATCACGACGATGCACGCGCCTACGCGGGGCAGCTGAAGAAGATCACGGGCGAGTCCCCTACGGTCATCCTGTCCGATGATGCCAAGGCGTCCGGGAAGATCGAGGCCTTTTCCGCGGGCGAGACGCGCTGGATGGTTGCTGTCCGGATGGTATCCGAGGGCGTGGACGTTCCGCGCCTGGCGGTCGGCGTGTATGCCACCTCCACTGCGACGCCGCTGTTCTTCGCCCAGGCGGTGGGACGGTTTGTCCGTGCACGACGGCGGGGGGAGACCGCGTCGGTCTTCCTGCCGTCAGTGCCGAACCTCATGGCGCTGGCAAACCAGCTCGAACTGGAGCGGGACCACGCACTGGACCGGCCGGAGAACAACGAGGACGGTTTTGCGCCGGAGGAAGCGCTCATGGAGGCCGCGAACCGGGAGGAGAAGGCCTCCGATGAGCTGACAAAGCAGAAGTTCGAGGCGCTCGAGTCCCAGGCTTCGTTCGACCGCGTACTGTTCGACGGCGGCGAATTCGGTGCGGGCGGTGAGATGGGCAGTGAGGAGGAACTCGACTTCCTCGGCATCCCGGGCCTGCTTGACGCGGACCAGGTGGGTGTCCTGCTGCGGCAGCGCCAGCAGGAGCAGCAATCACGACGACGGCGTCCGGTTGCCGCACACGAGCCCGTAGCCGCCGAGGTGGTGGACCACCGCCAGCTCACCGAGCTGCGCGGGCAGCTCGCCAAGAATGTCTCGGCCTGGTCTGCCCGCTCCGGAATGCCCCACGGTGTCGTGCACTCGGAACTCCGCAAAGCGTGCGGAGGCCCTGCTGTGGCGCAGGCAAACGAGGAACAGCTTCAGCGACGGCTCAAGAAGCTGCAGGACTGGTTCATCGGCCGGACGTGACCCGCACAGACCGGCAGTACTGACTGACCGTGAAGTCAGTCGAGGAGCTCGACCCCGGCATCTTCGAGCTCCGCAAGAACCTCGGTGAGGCGTTCGGCGTGGACAGGTCGGGTGTAGTCCACCAGGAGGCGGGTGGTGTAACCCGCCACTACAGCATCGAGCGCTGTGGCCCGTACACAGTAGTCGGCGGCGAGACCGGCGATTGCCACCTCGTCCACCTCGTTCTCACGCAGCCAGTCATCGAGCGAGACGGCCTCATCTGCTGCGACCGGATCGGCGGTGTTCATCTTCTGGTCACCGGTGGGCACCTGGTCCTCGGGCGCAAGGACGCCCTCGAATCCCGAATACGCCGCCTCGTACTGTCCCTTCCGGAAGACGGCGTCTAGGCTCTCGAGGTCCAGGTCGGCGTGGAACTGTGCACCGGACTGGTCCGCAACGCAGTGCACCGGCCACGAATCTTCGAAATCAGGCTGATCGGAGAAGTGTGAACCGGGATCGATATGCCAGTCCTGGGTGGCCACGATGTAGTCGTAGTGGTGCCCCTGCGCGTCGATGTAGTCGCTGAGTGCCTGTGCCACGCCCGCACCTCCTTCGACGGCGAGTGAGCCGCCCTCGCAGAAGTCGTTCTGTACGTCGACGATAATCAGTGCTCGTGTCATGCGGACTCCTCGTATTCGGTCGGGATGGCCGGCTCGCCGCGCTGCAGCCGCATCACGGATCCGGGCAGCTCGGCCATCGACTCGCGGTGGCGTTCGACGGCGCGCTGCACGGCCTCCGGCCCGGTCCACCCGGGTAGCACCTCGCCGTCCGCGACGAACTGGTGCAGCAGCGTGCGGTCATTGCCGTCGTCGTACGGATGGCTGCCAATCCCCAGAACTTCGGCTACTGCCCTGCCGGACTCGTTGAGGCGTCGCAACGCATATTTGCGGCCGCCCACTGAGGTCTTGTTCTTGGCCGCCTTCGCCACGGAAACAAAAGCGCCGTCGTCGTCGGTCCGGCTGACCAGCTTGTACACCATGCCGGCGGTGGGTGCGCCTGAGCCGGTGACGAGGGAAGTCCCGACGCCGTAGCTGTCCACGGGCGCGGAGGCGAGCAGACCGATGGCGTACTCATCAAGGTCGGAAGTCACCACAATGCGCGTCTGGTGGTTCCCCAAATCGTCGAGCAGCTGCCGCACCCAGCGCGCCTGCTCCACGAGGTCGCCGGAATCCAGGCGCACTGCCCCCAGGTCCGGCCCGCCGGCGGCGACGGCGTTACGGACGCCCTGTTCGACGTCGTAGGTGTCGACGAGAAGCGAGGTACCCTTCCCCAGCGCTGCAACCTGGGCAGCGAAGGCCTCAGGCTCGGAGTCATGCAGGAGGGTGAACGAGTGCGCTGCCGTACCAACGGTGCGCAGGCCGTAGCGGCGTCCCGCCTCGAGGTTGGAGGTGGTGGCGAATCCCCCGATGATGGCTGCGCGGGCCGCGGCCACCGCGGACTCCTCCTGCGTGCGCCGGGAGCCCATCTCGATGCACGGGCGGGACCCGGCCGCTCCGGTCATGCGGGATGCGGCGGAGGCGATGGCGCTGTCATGGTTGAGCACCGAGAGGAGGTAGGTCTCAAGGATGCAGGCCTCAGCGAAGGTGCCCTCAACGATGAGGATGGGGGAGGAGGGGAAATACGCCTCGCCCTCGGCATACCCCCAGATGTTCCCGGTGAAGCGGAAATCGGCGAGCCAGGCCAACGTGGTGTCGTCGACGACTCCGGCGGCGGAGAGCGCGTCCAGCTGTGCCTGCCCGAAGCGGAAATGCGCCAGGCCCTCCAACAGACGACCGGTTCCTGCGACGATGCCGTAGCGGCGGCCCTCGGGCAGGCGCCGGGTGAAGACCTCGAAGACCGATCTGCGGTGCGCGGCCCCTGAATGGAGGGAGGCCTGCAGCATGGTCAGCTCGTAGTGGTCCGTGTAAAGCGCGGAATTGGGGTGCTGCCAGGTTCGATGTGGGCTCACAGGAAAACTCTAGCCCCGTTCGCCGTCCGGGTGCCGCGAAGAGCGCAGCGCAGGCAGAACCATGCGCCAACCTACAATGGGGACCATGAGTGTTGGCGTAATTCCCGAAACCCACCAGCTCGAGGAGACGGAAGAAGATCTGGCAGCCGGCACCGCCGTTCCGTGGGTGGTCATCGTGTGGAATGACCCGGTGAACCTGATGAGCTACGTGACGTATGTCTTCCAAACCTACTTCGGTTACAGCGAGGCGAAAGCGAGAACCCTCATGCTGGAGGTCCACGAGCAGGGCAGATCCGTGGTCTCCACCGGTTCGCGCGAACAGGCCGAGCGTGACACGGTGGCAATGCATTCGTACGGCCTGTGGGCTACTTTCCAGACAGCGGACGCATAGGGAGCGGCAGTGGCCAGGGCATTTCGCAAAACGCGGCGCGGTATCGCCGGCGAGTTCGAGCAGGGGGAGCTGCGGCTGCTCCGGCGGTTGTTCGCGGACGTCGTGCAGCTGCTGGAGACTGAGAAACGGGAAGACGAGGATCCGCTGGCGGCACTGGTCGGTCTCGATCTCGAGGCAGTGAAGCCCGAGGACAGCGCGGTGATCCGCCTGCTGCCGGACGCTGTAAGGAACGACGACGACGGCGCGCTGGAATTCCGCCGCCTCACCGAACGGTCGCTGCGGGAGGAAAAGGTCAGTGCCCTGCGCGGGGCGGCGCTGCTGCTCGAAAACACGCAGATGGTTTTGAACCCCGATCAGGCGCAGGTGCTGGCCCGTGCGCTCAACGATGTCAGGCTGGTCCTGGCGGACCGCCTGGAGATCAGGACCGACGAGGACGCGGCCCGGCTGCATGGGATCGCGGACCTTGAGGATGCCGAGGATCTCGAGTCCTACCTTGCGCTGGTCTACAACTTCGTCACGTGGGTGCAGGAGGGCCTGATGCAGGCTCTACTCTCATCGGCAGGGCCCTCCGATTGACCGTTCGGGCGAGCGCTTCAGACCGGACACCGGAGCAGCGTTGTGATTAAGGACACGCCTGCCTGCTTAGCCAACTCCGGCGGTGCGTCCTATCCTCAGAGGATCATGAGTTCTGTCCCCGCCGACTCCGAGGCTGCCGAACTGGCCGCTCTGAGGTCCACCGAAGCACCCATCGGCATCTTCGACTCAGGCGTCGGAGGCCTCACTGTGGCCCGGGCCGTCATCGATCAGCTGCCCCACGAATCGGTGCTCTATGTGGGCGACACAGCGCACGCACCCTACGGTCCGTTGCCCATTGCGCAGGTGCGGGCCTATGCGCTCGGTGTCATGGACGAACTGGTGGATTCGGGGGTGAAGCTGCTCGTCATCGCCTGTAACTCGGCGTCCGCCGCCGTTCTGCGCGACGCGCGCGAGCGCTACACCGCGAGGTACGGAATTCCTGTCATCGAGGTGATCCAGCCGGCAGTCCGCAGGGCAGTCGCCTCCACGAGGACCGGCCGGATCGGCGTCATCGGAACCAGTGCAACGGTTGGCTCCCGTGCCTACGAGGACACTTTCGCCGCGGCTCCCCACCTCGATATCTTCTCCGCCGCGTGCCCCGCGTTCGTTGACTATGTGGAAGCGGGCGTTACGGCAGGCTCCGAGGTTCTGGAGACCGCCGCCCGCTACCTTCGTCCGCTGCAGGACGCTGAGGTCGACACGCTGGTTCTCGGGTGCACCCACTATCCGCTTCTGACGGGCGTGATTTCCTACGTCATGGGTGACTCGGTGACCCTCGTCTCCAGCGCGGAGGAAACAGCCAAGGACGTCTACCGCGCACTTGTGTCCCATGATCTGCTGCGCACCGGAACCGGCCAGCCCCGGCACCACTTCGTAGCGACGGGCAACGCAGCCCGCTTCGAGGAACTGGCGCGGCGCTTCCTCGGACCGGAAGTCTTGAGCGTGGAACATGTCGACCATGTGTCCGCGCAGTATCCAACAGGAAGCATGGCTCGGATCACGCCGGACATGATCTCCACAGCCCGGGCGGACGCCGGCGCTGCCGGGAACCGCCGTCCATGAAGCTCACCATCGTCGGGTGCAGCGGATCGTTCCCCGGACCTCACTCGCCTGCCTCCTGCTACCTCGTGACGGTGCAGGAGGAGGGCAAGACCTGGCGCATCCTGCTCGACCTCGGCAACGGATCCATCGGCGCATTGCAGCGCTACATGGACCTGCGGGATATTGACGCCGTCCTGCTGACCCATCTCCATCCCGATCACTGCATGGACCTGTGCGGTTTGCATGTGGCGGTGCACTGGGATCCGGCGGGCTGGAACCAGCCGCGTATCCCCGTGTGGGGTCCCGCCGGAACCGCGGACCGGATGGCCACCGCCTACGGGTTGGACCTCGATCCGGGCATGCATGATGACTTCGACTTCCATGCCTGGTCGCCGCGCACTCCCGTGCAGGTCGGTCCGTTCACCATTACTCCCTACCCCGTCCTTCACCCCGTGGATGAGGCCTACGCCCTTCGCGTCGAGGTTGCGGATCCGCATGCTCCGGGCGGCAAGCGGGTCCTCACCTACTCAGGCGATACAGACGCGTGTGACGGGCTCATTGAGGCTGCAGTCGACTCTGGAATTTTTCTCTGCGAAGCCGCCTTCCATGAGGGCAGGGACGATGCCATCCGCGGCGTCCACCTCACGGGGAAGCGGGCCGGCGAAGTTGCATCCGCTGCCGCCTCGCGGCGGCTGCTGCTGACGCACCTGCCTGTCTGGAACGACGCCGTGCTCACCATGGAAGAGGCGCGCAGCAGCTATGCGGGGGATGTAGCCGTGGCGGTTGCCGGGGTTTCGTACCTGGTCTGACCTCGGCGTGTGCCGGCCGAAACGCGCCTGAATAGCCCGTACTGAACCGGCTCTGGCAGACTGGAGCCATGACTTCCCCCTCCTCTTCTGCACCTGACTTTGCGCCTGTATCGACTTCCGAAAGCAACGTGGTCCGTGCGGACGGACGGACACCTGACCAGCTGAGGCCCATCAGCATCACCCGGGGCTGGTCCAACCAGGCGGAAGGGTCCGCGCTGATCGAATTCGGTAACACCCGGGTGCTGTGTACTGCATCGTTGACCACCGGAGTTCCGCGGTGGCTCAAGGGGGAGGGCAAGGGCTGGGTCACAGCTGAATACGCAATGCTTCCCCGAGCGACCAACACCCGCTCCGACCGCGAATCAGTGAAGGGCCGGATCGGCGGCCGGACCCACGAGATCTCACGCCTGATCGGACGCTCCCTCCGCTCGATCATTGATACGCGGGCACTCGGGGAAAACACCATCGTCCTTGACTGCGACGTGCTGCAGGCGGATGGCGGCACCCGCACAGCCGCTATCACCGGAGCCTACGTGGCGCTCGCCGAGGCAATCCGCTATGCCAAAGAACACAAGATGATCCCGCAGTCCTCCCGGCCCCTGACGGACACGGTCGCCGCGGTGAGCGTCGGCATCATCGACGGGGTGCCTATGCTCGACCTGCCGTACGTCGAGGACGTCCGCGCGGAGACCGACATGAATGTCGTCGTCACCGGAAGCGGAAGCTTCGTCGAGGTTCAGGGAACAGCCGAGGGTGCTCCCTTCGACCGGGCGGAACTGGATGCACTGCTTGACCTCGCGCTGTTGGGCACCTCCCAGCTGGCCCAGATCCAGCGCGAGACACTAGGGGAGTCCGCCGGTGTCTGAACCTCCTGCGGCTGCGCCGGCACGCCTGGTCCTCGCTACGCGCAACGCGGGGAAACTGCGTGAGCTGCGCTCGTTGCTGCGCGGCAAAGTGCCAGGGCTCGACGTCGATACCCAGTTGATCGACGCCGTCACGGCCGGCGCACCCGACGTCGTGGAAAGCGGCACGACCTTCGAGGAGAACGCCCTTCTCAAAGCACGTGCGGTTGCAGAGGCGACCGGCATCCTGTCGATCGCTGATGACTCCGGGCTGGCTGTCGACGTGCTCGGAGGTGCTCCCGGCATCTTTTCGGCACGGTGGGCCGGCCGCCACGGCGATGACTCCGCGAACCTGCATCTCCTGCTCAGCCAGCTCGCCGACATTCCGCAGGACCGGCGGCAGGCCCGTTTTGTCTGCGTTGCGGCACTGGCGCTACCGGGCGGGACGGACGTCGTGAGGCGTGGTGAACTGGAGGGAACGCTTCTGCATGAGCCGCGGGGCGAGGGCGGCTTCGGGTACGACCCCGTGCTCCAGCCCCGAGGAATGGACCGCAGCTGCGCCGAGCTGGCGCCGGAAGAAAAGAATGCCATCAGCCACCGGGGGCAGGCGTTCGAGGCACTGTTGCCGTCGATCGTCGAACTCCTGGGGTGACTGGCGGTTCGCCAGACAGAGGCCCGGCTCCCGCTTTCGGTGTGGGCGGCCTGATAGGGCAGACTTAACCGGGTTATGAGAACAGTCATGAGTTACCTGCCCCTGCAGACCGGGAATGAATCCACACTCGGAGGTGTCGCTGACTGGGCGGTAACCATGATGGAGACGATCGGCGCGCCCGGTGCGGGCCTGGCGATCGCCCTCGAGAATCTTTTTCCCCCGCTTCCGAGCGAGGTCATTCTCCCGCTTGCAGGGTTCACGGCCAGCAGGGGCGACTTCACCCTGTTCGAAGCTCTGTTCTGGACCACCGCCGGGTCGGTCTTGGGTGCCTACCTGCTCTACCTGCTGGGAGTCCTGCTTGGCCGCGACCGGATGAGGCACCTAGTGTCCAAAGTTCCCCTGGTCGATCTCGAGGATGTTGACAGCGTTGAGGCGTGGTTCAACCGCCACGGCTACAAAGCCGTGTTTTTCGGGCGGATGGTGCCGATCTTCCGCAGCCTGGTCTCCATTCCTGCCGGCATTGAACGCATGCCGGTATGGAAGTTCCTCGGCCTCACCCTCGCCGGCAGCCTGATCTGGAACACCATCTTCGTGTTGTCCGGCTACTACCTGGGTGAGAACTGGCATCTGGTGGAGCAGTATGCGGGCATCTTCCAGAAAATGGTGATTGCCGCCGTCGTGCTGGTGGTGGTCTTCTTCATCGTAAGCAAGGTTCGGAAGGTGCGTCGCAAACGCGAGGCCTCATGACGCGCCTCGCCGATGTGTGGCCGCTTTTCGGCCTGGAACTCCGGACGCCGCGGCTGTCGCTGGCACCTGTCCGGGACGAGCAGTTGCCGGAGCTGATCGACGCAGTGCAGGACGGAATTCATGACCCGGTGAAGATGCCGTTCGGTCTGCCGTGGACGGACGCGCCGCGGGACGTGCTCATCCGCGAGACGGTCAAGCACCAGTGGCGCCAGCGCTGTTCGGTCGAGCCTGGGTCCTGGACGATCAATTTCGCCGTGAGCTTCGGGGGCCGGGTGGTGGGAATGCAGGACGTCTCTGCCCGTGACTTCCCGCTTTTGCGCACCGTTCACAGTGGGTCCTGGCTCACGCAGTCCGTGCAGGGGCGGGGTCTCGGCAAGGAGATGCGAGCCGCAATCCTCCTGTTCGCGTTCGATCACCTCGGTGCCGTCGCTGCACTTTCGGAGGCAGCCGAGTGGAACAACTCCTCGCTCGGAGTTTCGCGCAGCCTCGGCTATAGAGCGAACGGTGTGTCGGAGATTGTTTCCCGGCCCGGTGAGGTGACGCGGCAGGAGCATCTTCGGCTGGAGGCAGCCGCGTTGGTCCGACCGGAGTGGACCCTCCGCGTGGATGGGATCGAGCCGGTCCTGCCCCTTCTCGCCGCAGGTTAGCCGCGCCCGCAGCACCTTAGCCATTGACAGCACCGTTTTTGGTTATATGGTTAGTTACATGAGTAATGAACCAGCTAAGCGCGTCGATCGCGCAGCCCCTGGTCCTGGAGCGCCATGCTGATCGACAACGGACGGCCGATCTTTCTCCAGATCGCTGAACGTATCGAGAGCGACATCATCGACGGCACCCTGGCGGAGGAATCCCAGGTGCCGTCCACCAACGAGTTTGCGGCCTTCTACCGCATCAACCCGGCAACGGCGGCCAAGGGTGTCAACCGGTTGGTCGACGACAAAATCCTGTACAAGCAGCGAGGAATCGGCATGTTCGTTTCAACGGGAGCGCGGACGGTGCTCATGCAGCGCCGGCGCGAGGAGTTTTTTGACCAGTACGTCCAGCCGCTTGCCCGCGAAGCACGCAAGCTCGGCATCGAGCCGGACGAACTTGCAGACATGATCAGGCAGGGCGAGCACGCCATTCAAGGGGGAACACAGTGAGCACGGTCATTGAAGTCACCGACGTCACCAAGACGTACAGGAAATCCGAAGCGTTGCGAGGGGTGACTCTTACGCTGCAGCCGGACCGCATTTATGGCCTCCTTGGCCGTAACGGTGCAGGAAAGACAACGTTGATGTCCATCCTCACCGCGCAGGGTTTCGCGACGTCCGGGCAGGTGCGGATATTCGGTGAGCACCCGTATGAGAATGAGCGCGTTCTGAACCGGATCTGCTTCATTCGTGAGTCGCAGAAGTACCCGGACTCCTTCACTGCCGAGCATGCTTTCAGATCCGCGGCGCTCTTTTTCGCCAACTGGAGTCAGGAGCTGGCCGACCGGTTGGCCCAGGACTTCCAGCTGCCGCTCCGCCGCAACATCAAGAAGCTTTCACGCGGTCAGCTCTCAGCCGTCGGCGTGATTATCGGCCTGGCGTCGAGGGCGGAGCTGACTTTCTTCGACGAACCGTACCTTGGCCTGGATGCTGTTGCCCGTCAGCTCTTCTATGACCGGCTGGTCGAAGACTACTCCAGGCATCCGCGCACCGTCGTTCTGTCTTCGCACCTGATCGATGAGGTGGCCAATCTGCTCGAGCATGTGATTGTGATCGACCAGGGCCGCATCATCATGGATGACGACGCCGATGCCATCAGGGGCTCGGCCTTCACCGTGGTGGGATCTGCCGAGAAAGTTCGGGCGTTCCTTGGCCACCGCCAGGTTCTTCACACTGACAGCTTTGCTTCGCTTGCCTCGGTCACCGCACTGGGAGCGCTGACGGACAGCGAGATCCAGGCTGCGGCTGAACAGGGCCTTGAGCTCGCTCCCGTGTCCCTCCAGCAACTCATTGTCCGCAAAACCATGTCCGCCTCACCGTCAGCATCGGGCAGCGCGGACCTTTCCTACTCGGAGGCAGCACGATGAACCGCGTCATCAATGTCATGCGCATGCAGCTGATCAACCGGTGGATCTTCATCGGGATACCACTGATCATTCTGGCTGCCTCCTTCCTGGTCACCCTCATCATCTGGTCCTTCCTGCCCGACGGCGGCGGCCGGCTGTCAGGAGGTTCGCAGGCAGTGATGTGGTACTTTTTCGCCCTGGGCATCCAGTCCCTGACCCTGACGTTCCCCTTCTCACAGGGGCTGAGCATCACCCGGCGGACGTTCTTCCTCGGCACGCTTGCACTCTTCTCGGTGATCGCCCTCATCACATCGGTCACGTATTACCTTTTGGGCATCGTGGAGCAGGCGACGGGCGGTTGGGGTGTCGACGGACGCTTCTTCGCCCTGGACTGGATCGCGAACGGACCCTGGTACCACCCCATCGTGTTCTACTTCGCCGTGATGATGGCGCTTTTCCTGGTGGGTTTCTGGGCGGCGACAATCTACAAGCGCTGGCAGACCAGCGGGCTGCTCGTGGCAGGGATCAGCGTCGCACTCCTGCTGGTGGGAACGCTGTACCTCATCGGTTCACGCAATGCCTGGGGTGAGGTGGGCGCTTTTCTCGGCTCCCAGTCGCAGCTGAACGTTGCGGGCTGGCTCGCGGTTCTGGCACTTGCACTTGCGGGAGGATCATTTCTCACCCTGCGCCGGGCCGAGCCCTAGCCGGGTTCGCCCTGCCGGTCTGCGCAGCAGCAGAGCGGCACGCGGCGCGGGTTACCGGGTTGAGGGCAGACCAGCCGATACCGTGGGCGGGTGGGAATTGAGTTCACGGCGATCGACTTCGAGACTGCCAACGGGTTTCGCGGATCACCCTGCGCAGTGGGGCTCACAAAGGTCCGCAATGGCCGAATAATTGAGGAAGCGCAGTGGCTGATGCGCCCGCCGGCAGGCCACGACCACTTTGACTCCCGCAACGTCGCCATCCACGGGATCACCGCGGACATGGTGGCGCACCAGCCGACTTTCGGTGAGCTATTTCCGGAGATCGGCGCTTTCATCGGAGACGACATTCTCGTTGCGCACAACGCGTCCTTCGACCTCGGGGTGATCCGCTCGGCGCTTGAAGTGTCGTCCCTGGCGGGTCCTGCGTATGACTACGCCTGCACCGTACTGCTCTCGCGCCGCAGTTACTTCCTTGTCTCCTACTCGCTGCCTTACGTGGCGGAAGCTGCCGGTGTGCCGTTGGTGAACCACCACGACGCCGTCGAGGACGCCCGCGCCTGCGCAGGAATCATGGTGGACATCGCACGTCGTGCGGAAGCGGCCACCATCGAGGAGCTCGTGTCCGGGCACCGCCTGAAACTGTCGCGCCTGGAGGCCTATGAGCCGGGAATCTCCGAGCTCTCGAAGGCTACGCGGACGGCCCTGGAGCGCGGGCCCGCCGCCGGATGGGCAGGCTGGCCGGATGAGGGACTGAACCCGGACCCGAACCCGGCTGCGGATCCGACTCACCCGTTGTATGGGCAGACAGTAGTTTTCACCGGCGACCTCGGGATTCCGCGGCCCCAGGCAAAGCAGCGGGCTGCCGTGCTCGGAGCGCAACCGGCAAGCGCCGTGACCCGCAAGACCACGGTGCTGGTCGTGGGCAGCGGCTTCGTTGCCGCGGACCTACGCAGCGGTCGAGTGACGGGCAAGGCGCGGCGCGTCATGGAACTCCATGGCCGGGGCCAGAACATCGAAGTGCTCTCCGAAGCGGAGTTCCTGCAGATGACCGAGGGACGGTGGCCCGTCACGAGCCAGTAGCGCTTTTCCTAGGCGCCCATTTGAGCGGAGAAGCGTCCGGCCAGTTCTTCGACCGCCGCGGCCCCCTTGAGTTGATCCATGGCGGCGGCAGGCAAGGCATCGCGTCCGTACAGTGCCCCGATGAGTGCACCGGCGACAGCCCCGATGACCGGTGCTGCCGGCGCATCCTGCTCCGCAGCAGCGGTGAGCAGAGCGCTCACGTGAGCTGCGTCGTCGTTGGTTGCGGTGTCCAGCACCAGCCGGATCGCCGCGCACAGGATGTTCCCGGCAGTAGCTGAAGCAGCGGAAAGCGAGCCGGCACCTGAGTGCGCGAGCTGAACTGAGAGGTCTGCTGCCCCCAATGTTGCCGCGTGTTCCGCAGCGTCCTTGACTGCGTCCGGAAGCGGGCGTTCCCGGTGGGCGATTCCGTGGATCAGGCCGGCGAAGACTGCGGCGGGAATCTGGGCAGCCGGGTTGCCGTGCGTGATTGCTGCGGCATCGAGTGTGAGCTTCTCCACCATCGCGGGCGGAACGTTGGCGATAAGTCCGAAAGGTGCAGACCGCTGCAGGGCGCCGGGGCCGTCGTCGTCCCCTTCGAGCGGGCGCTGACGGCTGCCCATTTCGCCGCTCCTGAGCGCACGGATAGTGGTGGCGTCCGGCTGGCGTCGACTGTGCAGGACGTCCTGCCGGTCGATCCAGCGGGCAGGAGGGGCGGGAGCCGACGACGGCGGCGCCTCACCCTGGGTGCCGAGCCAGCGGAGGTATGCGAGCCAGAGGCAGGCGGTTTCATCGGCAGCGACGCCGTCATTGGCCCATTCCAGCGCCTCGGTCATGCCGTCCACCGTGTAGAGCGTGAGCGCCGTGGCGTCGCCGAAGACCGATGCATCGGGTGTTCCTGCAGCGGCCTCACCGAGTGCGCACGCCAGGAGCGAGCCGGTGATCCTGCTGCTCAACGTCAGGCCGGAACGTTCAGAAGATGTCACCCCGTCAGTCTAGGCAGTGCCGCGGATGATCCGTGCGCCGCCTTTGTCAGGAAACGCCCAGAAACGGATGGAACGCTGAATGGGTTTGCCTCGTGCCCACCACACCCCACCGTCAAAGGAATCAGTCACCATGCACCCGATCAGCCAGGAAGCGCCCTCCACGGATACTGGGTACGACGACAACGGCCCGGGCCTCCTTACGGGTTCACTGCTTGAGGCGCTCGGGTCGTTTCTGCTGGTCCTGGGCGGTCTGGGGGTGACCATGCTCAATCCGCAGGCAGGCATTGCTCCGGGTGTTGCGTTCGGGCTGGCCCTGGCCGCAGCCATCGCGGCATTCGGCCGGTTGTCCGGCGGTTATTTCAACCCGGCCGTCACCCTCGGACTGGCGATGGCCGGGCGCCTGGCGTGGAGGCCGGTGCTGCCCTTCGTCATGGCGCAGGTTCTTGGCGGGCTTGCGGCGTCCGGCTTGTTCTGGGTGATCTTCAGCGCACATCCGCAGGACATCCAGACCACCGGCCTGTTCTCTGCAGCGGCGAACGGGTACGCGGAGCACTCCTCAACCCAGTTCCCGATCGCGAGTGTGCTGCTGATCGAGGTCGCTGCCGCTGCTCTGCTGACCGCCGTAGTGCTTGGATCGACCGGCCGCTCGCTCTCCCGTGCGGCGGCTCCCTTCGCTATCGGCCTGGGATACGCCGTCCTGCTAACCATGCTTGCTCCCATAGATAACGGCGCGATCAATCCTGCCCGTTCCACGGCGACGGCGCTGTTCGCCGAGCCCTGGGCAGCACAGCAGCTGTGGCTCTTCTGGCTTGCACCCCTGCTCGGCGCGCTGATTGCAGGCCTGCTGTACCGGAGCTTCGAGTTGGCGACCCGCAGCGGCCACGCTGAGTCCACTCCGGCGAATGATCCGGGCACCCCTGACACCACGGACACCGCGGCGGGTTCCGCGGCGGCTGCTGCAACGCTGGCCGCCCGCCGTGACACCGCCGACGACGACGGCACCCGGTAGCGTCTTCTGACCATTGGCATCCCGTTCCCTGCTGTGCTCCGGCGTTGCCGTCCGAAACTGTCGGAGGCGGCCGGTAGCTTGGAATCATGAGGTTATTGCACACGTCTGACTGGCACCTGGGCCGCTCCTTCCATGGGGTTGGAATGCTCGAGGCGCAGCAGCTTTTCGTCGACCAGCTGGAGAAGACGGTCCGCGAGGAGAACGTGGACGTAGTCCTGATTGCCGGGGATGTCTACGATCGCGCCCTCCCTGGCGTGGATGTCGTCGAACTCTTTGATGAGGCACTGGAACGAATCACCGTGGCGGGCGCGCAGGTTGTGGTCAGCAGCGGCAACCATGACTCTGCGGTCAGGCTGGGGTTCGGCGGGAAGCTCATCGAGCGTGGAGGAGTCCACCTCCGTACCCGGTTGAATGACATCGGCCGGCCTGCGGTGTTCCGCGTGGACACCGGGGTTGAGGTTGCCATCTACGGGCTGCCTTACCTGGAACCGCGGATGGTCGCGGATCCGCTCGGCTGCGAGAGCGCAACCCACACGGCGGTGACCTCTGCGGCCCTGGACCGCGTCAGGGCTGACCTGCAGCGCCGCCGCGGGCAGGGGACTGTGCATTCGGTGGTCATGGCGCATACTTTCGCCAGCGGCGGGG
Source organism: Arthrobacter tumbae (assembly GCF_016907495.1). NCBI lineage: Bacteria > Bacillati > Actinomycetota > Actinomycetes > Micrococcales > Micrococcaceae > Arthrobacter > Arthrobacter tumbae. The sequence goes on along the minus strand of NZ_JAFBCC010000001.1, from coordinate 180,095 downwards.
TCGGATCGGACAGCGAACGCGAGCTCAGCATGGGCGGCCTCGGCGTTGTTCCCCTGGGTCTCTTCGAGGATTTCGACTACGTGGCGCTCGGCCACCTGCACGGGCAGCAGCAGCTGCACGCGCGGGTACGGTATTCCGGATCCCCTCTTGCCTACTCGTTCTCCGAGGCACGTCAGTCAAAGGGCGCGTGGCTGATCGATGTCGGAGTGGATGGCGTCGGCGAGATTCGTGCGGTGACGTGGGCGCCTCAACGGCACCTCGCCATCCTGCGGGGCACCCTGGATGAACTCATTACCTCACCGGAGCACGCCGGTGCAGAGAACGCATGGTGCCAGGTGACACTGACCGACACCGAGCGGCCGCAGCAGGCCATGGAACGGCTGCGGGCGCGTTTCCCCGGAACCCTGGTGCTTGCGTTCGAACCCGCGTCGCGAACTGAGGGTGGGGAACGGACCTACAGCGAACGCATCGCGCAGGCCGTTGATGATGCTGAAATCTGCTGCGGATTCCTCGAACATGTGCGCGAGCGCAAGGCCAACAGCGAGGAGGCCGCCCTGTTCGCAGAAATCATCAGTGCCCTCCGGGCGGCGGAGAGCGGCGCATGAGGATCCACCGGCTCGAGATCCAGGCGTTCGGGCCCTTTGCTGAGCGCCAGCATATCGATTTCGACGCCCTCACCGAACAGGGCTTGTTCCTCCTGAACGGACCTACCGGCGCGGGTAAGTCGAGCGTCCTCGACGCAATTTGCTATGCGTTGTACGGTTCGGTTCCCGGAGCACGCCAGAACGCCAGGCGGTTGCGCAGCGATCACGCTTCAGACGGTCTCGCACCGGAAGTGCTGTGTGAATTCTCTGCCGGGTCCCGGAGACTGGAAGTCACCCGCAATCCGTCCTGGAACCGGCCGTCCAAACGGGGTGCCGGAACAACCACCGAGCAGGCAAAAACCCTGCTGCGTGAGCGCGTTGCGGGGGAGTGGGTCACCCGTTCCACCCGCAATGATGAAGCAGGAGCGGAACTCCTGGACCTCCTGGGGATGAACAGGGAGCAATTCACCCGGGTGGTCATGCTGCCTCAAGGTGAGTTTGCGGCATTCCTCCGTTCCGACGCCGCGTCCCGCGGTGAACTCCTGCAACGGTTATTCGCGACCGACCGGTTCTCGACCGTGGAACAGCTGCTGTCAGAGCACGCCGTGCGGACGTCGTCGCGCCTCCAGGAGGTCGAAAGTGAGTTGGAGGACCTCCTCAGCCGGGCTGCAGAGGAAGTGCAGCGCCACGGCCTGTCGCCCCAGCAGTCACTCAACCCTGCGTCCTTTCCGGAAAGTGAACCGGACGGTTCCGGCCAGGAGGGCAGTGTTACCGCTGACTGGAAGCCGGATCCCTTGGTTCTTCAGGAGCTGCTGACGGCCGCCGTGGCTGACGGCCGGAGAAGGGCCCGGGAGCTCACGGCGCTACGCGATGCCGCCGCGGAGAGGCGCTCCCGGTTTGAGGCTGAACGCAGGGACCGCCTGACGTTCCGCGAGCTGGTGGCCGAGGCACAGGGCAATCAGGTCGCCCTGGATGAGGCGGTAACCCTGAAGACACAGCTGGCAGATCACCGGCGCGCCCAGATCCTCCAGGGTGCCCTCCAATCGCGGGATGAGGCGGCTGATGAGGTGCGTCGTCAGCGGGCGGATCTGCACTCCGCTGTACGCCCGTTGCAGGCCGATCCCGCAGTCCTGCACGAGGCTCCTGAGGTCCTCCATCCGGACTCCGCGCGGTCGCTGGCCACATCTGAACGGGCACACGGGGCTGTCCGCGAATCGTTGGCGGCGGCGCGCGCAGCCTTGCCGCTGGAGAAGGACCTGACCCAGCTGTCCGAAAGGATCCGTCAGGGTGAGAGCGCTCTCGATGGCCAGAAGGCAGAGGCCGCGCGGTGCAGTGAGGCCCATACGGCGTTGCGGCAGGAGTACGTGGAGCTGACAGCACGGCTGGAAGATACGCAGGGTACGGCTGCCCGTGCAGGACAACTGGCCACGGAATGTGCCGAAGCAAGAACACGGTTGGAGTTGCTGGCGCAGGCGGAACTGGCGGAGCGATCCCTGCGTGAGTTGAACGAGAAACACCAGGAGCATCAAACACTCTTCCTCACGGCGAAGGAAGGTTGGCTCCGGAGACTCCAGGTTCGTCTGGAACAGACTGCTGCGGAGCTCGCCGAACGGTTGGACGCAGGGGAGCCCTGTCCCGTCTGCGGCAGTGAGGACCATCCGGCGCCCGCAGCGGCGGATGCACAGTCCCTCGTGACCCGCGAGGATGAAGCCCTTGCCCGTGAAAAACAGGACGCGGCCGAGCAACAGTTACGGGAGACCGCAGCTACTCGCGATGAGGCGGCGTTGAAAGCCGCAGGGCTACGCGCCAGGAGCGGCGACGCTCCGGCTGAGGAGCTTCGCGCTGCCCTGGTGTCCCTTGAACAGCAGCATGCGGAAGCGGAACGGGCGGTGCGCCTGGCCACCGATCTCAGCACGCGAAAAACCGCCGCGGAAACATCGCTTGCCGGGCTGCAGGAGCAAGAGGCAGAGCTCGGGCGCAGCCAGGCAGAAGAATCATCACGGCTAGCCACGCTTGCGGAGCAGCAGTCGGCATTGGTTGCAAGACTGTCCGACGTGCGTGACTCGTACAACTCGGTGAAGGAGAAAACAACAGCGCTCGAAGCAACAGAGCGGCGTCTCGGAGCGGTATGCGCTGCCCTGAGTCGCTGTGAACAGGCAGAGGAGAGTCTGGAGAAAGCCGAAGCTGCGCTGCAGACTTACCTGGCAGCAACAGACTTCGCGTCAGCGGAAGCTGTCCGCGACGCGCTGCTGAGCAGCACGGAGGCCGACACCGCGGAGCGGACAATCCGGGACGCCGAGAATTCAGCTCATCGGATCGAACGGGACCTCCAGCGACCGGAGAACCTTGCCGCTGCCGTCCTTGAAAAGGACGGTGGCCCCCTGCCGGATGAAGCTGACATTGCATCGGCCGCGACCGAGGAGGCGGACGCGTCGAAGCGTCTCGACCGGGCTGTACTGGAGGTGGGGTTGCTGGAGCAGTCCGTAGTGCAGATGGGATCCTATGCGGACCGGTCCGCAGCACTTGAGAAACGCCTCGTGCCTCTGCAGCAAGCTCATCAGCTCGCCAGATCCATTGCTGACACGGCCCGGGGTAACGGTGAAAATCTGTACAGGATGAGTCTGGCTACCTATGTGCTTGCGGCACGCCTGGAACAGGTTGCAGATGCTGCAACCGAGCGCCTGCAGCGGATGTCCGACGGCCGGTATTCGCTTATCCATAGCGACTCGAAATCAGGGAATCGTAAATCGGGGCTCGGGTTGAACGTCATTGACAGCTGGACCGGGATGCACCGGGATACGGCAACGCTGTCGGGCGGCGAGTCCTTCATGGCATCGTTGGCGCTCGCACTGGGGCTTGCAGACGTCGTGCAACAGGAGTCGGGTGGTCTGGACATTGAAACGCTGTTCGTCGACGAGGGGTTCGGGAGCCTCGACGAGCACTCCCTCGAGCAGGTGATGGACGCACTCGAAAGCCTGCGTGACGGCGGACGGGTGGTTGGACTGGTGAGCCATGTTGCTGACCTGTTGCAGCGGATCCCCGCGCAGCTGCAGGTTTTCAAGAGCCGGACAGGGTCGACTGTGCGCTTCGTCAATCAGTTGCAGCGAGTGTAAAATTGTGAGTGTTACCGGGTTGGGCGCATCGGGAGGAGGGACGATGCGCGCTCCACAGCACCCGGAAAGCACATGGCTACACCAACCTCCGAATTAGAAACCTCCCACCGCGGACGTTTCGGCCGCCTGCCCGAGATCGCCGGTGCAGGCTTTATTCCACTCGGTTTGATTGCCCGCCTGCCGCTGGCGATGCTCACAGTCGGAGCGCTCACCCTGGTGACAGCCGGCACGGATTCCTACGCTTCCGGCGGCTTTGCAGCCGGCGCTGTCGGCATCGGTTCTGCGCTGGGCGCGCCGGTCCTCGGCTTCCTGGCGGACCGTCACGGCCAGCGTCCGGTCCTGCTGCTGTCAGCCGTCCTCAATACCCTTGCAATCGGTGGTCTGATCACCGTCAGCGGCGCATCCGGCGCTGGGACAGGGCTGCTGCCCACGCTCATTGCAGCCTTCCTCATGGGCGCAACCTGCCCTCAAATCGGTCCGCTGGCCAGGGTTCGCTGGATGGCGCTGACCCAGGACAAGCGACCAACAGATCTCGATACGGCCCTCTCTTATGAAAGCACGGCCGATGAGTTGACGTTCGTGCTGGGTCCTGCGTTGGTGGGGTTATTGGCCAGCCTGATTGCGCCCTGGCTGCCGCTCGCTCTCGCAGCTGCACTGACTCTGGCCTTTGTCTCCGCCTTCGCCGTGCACCCGACGGAGCGGGCGGTAATTCCACTGCGGCGACGCCCCCGCACGCAAGCTACGGAACGAGCGAAGTCCCAGGGAAGAGCGCATACCGGCTTCCTCGTGGTGTTGCCGGTTCTCGGGATGGTGATGATGGGAACCTTCTTCGGCTCTACCCAGACCGCATTGATCGCTTTCGCCGGCGGTTTTGGAGCGGAGACGGCGGCCGGTCTGCTGTATGCCGTCATGGGCGTGAGCTCCGCGCTCACCGCACTGTCCGTAGCGTACTGGCCGCAGCGATTCCGCCATCCGCTGCGGTGGGTGGCGTCAGCGGCGTTGATGAGTGCGGCTGCTCTCCTGCCCCTTTTTGCGCTGGACATTCCGTTCATGCTCGCAGCACTACTGATTCTCGGAATCCCCGTCGGTCCCACTATGGTCACCATCTTCAGCGTCGGCTCACTGGTCGCGCCGAAACACCTGGTCGGCACGGTGATGACCCTGTTGGCAAGCGGCATTGTCGCCGGCACTGCGCTCGGAGCATCCATAGCGGGAGCGCTGGCGGAGGCGAGTGTCCGTGGTGCTTTCGCTGTTCCGGTGGCGGCCGCCGTCGTACTCCTGCTTTTGGGCCTGGTGTCGACTGTGGTGTTGCGACGCAGGCCTGATCCGGCGGAAGTCAGCTGAGCTGTTCCTCGATGGTGCGGGCGCTGCCCGCAATCCGCAGGCCGAGTTCAGCCTCCGGATGGGCGGAGCGGATATAGACGACGGCCACTGCCGCAGGCAGTCCGCCGGAGACCCGGATGGGAGCGGCCACGGATGACAAACCGGCGATCACCTCATCATGACTGGTGGCGAAGCCCTGCAAGCGCGCTGCAGCAGCTTCTTCCCGGTACAGCTGGCCTGGCGCCAGCCGCTCCCAATCCTCCTGGCTCACCGCGGACTGGATTGCGATGCCCGGAGCGCCCGCGCTGAAGGCATGCCGTGTTCCCGGCCGCTGGGCGACGGCAGCGCTGGAGTGACGTGGCTCGACCGTCACCAAAGTCACGCAATCGTGGCGGTCCCAGACGGCGACGAACGCAGTCATGCCGAGTTCGTTCGCCAGAACTGTCAGTTCAGGCAGCGCTGCAGTCTGCAGGTCACGGGATACCCCGCGCGCGAGGGCGGCCAGACCAGGTCCGGACGTGATCTTGCCGGCATCATCCCTGACGATGAGGGAATGGTCCTCCAGCGTGCGGACGATCCGGTAGGCAATGGAGCGGTGAACCCCCAGTGCTGCGGACAGCTCGGCGATTGATAACCCCCGCGGGGCATCCGCCAGAATCTCGAGGGAACGCAGACCGCGGGAAAGGGTCTGCGAGTGCTGGGCTGTTGTGTCAGGGCTCACACTTCGCTATTATTCTATATCGGAACGATATGTTCAACTATCGAACTCTTCGACGGTTGAACGCCGGTGACTCGCTATGTATGTGTCGGCTGCCGGTAATTACTGCGGCGCGGTGTCCATTGCGAGTATGATCTGAACCACAGTTACCGAACGTTCTGTCGGTAATTCAGTCCGTCCACTTGGAGTAACAATGACGTCTTCAACGGCTGCCCCCCGGCAGCGCATGTCTCGGGAGGACCGCAAGGTCGTTGCCGGAACCATGGTTGGTACCACCATCGAATGGTACGACTTCTTCATTTTCGCGCAGGCCGCGGGGCTCGTCTTCGCCCAGTTGTACTTTGCGCCGCTGAACGAGGACAGCCCGGGCCTGGCGCAGCTGGTCTCCTGGGCCACCATCGGCATCAGCTTCTTCTTCCGGCCGCTCGGAGCGGTAGTCGCCGGTCACCTGGGAGATCGCATCGGCCGCAAGGCCATGCTCGTCTTCACCCTGGTCATGATGGGCTCGGCCACTGCTCTGATCGGGCTTCTGCCGACGTACGCGCAGATCGGCGTGGCGGCGCCGATCCTGTTGATGCTGCTGCGCATCCTGCAGGGATTCTCGGCCGGCGGCGAATGGGGCGGTGCGGCCCTGATGGCGGTCGAGCACGCTCCGGTTCACAAGCGCGGCTTCTGGGGCGCATACCCTCAGATCGGTGTTCCCGTTGGAATGATCATCGCAACGCTGGTGCTGTTCCTGCTGCGCTCCTCCATGTCGCAGGAAGACTTCCTTGCCTGGGGCTGGCGGGTTCCATTCCTGCTCTCCGTGGTCCTGATCGTGGTTGGCTACTTCATCCGCAAGGCGGTCGCTGAGAGCCCGGTCTTCAAGGAAATGACCGAGCGGAAGCAGGAGTCTTCCGTTCCGCTGAAGGAGCTGTTCCGCCACAACACCAAGCAGGTTGTCCTGACTGCAGCAATCTTCATCGCGAACAACGCGGCGGGGTACCTACTCATCGCCTTCTTCTCGGCGTACGCGCAGCGCACGCTGGGCATGCCCGGTGGACCCGTGCTGTTCGCGACCCTCCTCGCGTCGTTCGGTTGGCTGATCTTCACCATGTACGGAGGCATCCTCTCGGACCGGATCGGCCGGGTGCGTACCTTCCAGATCGGCTATGCGATCGTCTTCGTCTGGATGATCCCACTGTTCCTGATGATCGACACGCGCAGTATTCTCGCTTACGGTGTCGCATTGTTCGTCCTCACGATCGGTCTCGGGTTGTCCTACGGGCCGATGTCCGCAATGTACGCCGAGATGTTTCCAGCGAACGTGCGGTACTCCGGCATCGGCATCGGCTATGCACTGGGCGCGATTCTCGGTGGTGCCTTCGCTCCGCTGATTGCCGAGGCGTTGCTGACGGGCACCGGTTCTTCGATCTCGATCGGCGTCTACATCATGGTGCTCTGCGTCATCTCCTTCGTGGCTGTGACCATGGTGAAGGAGACACGCGGGCTGCCGCTGCACGCCGGCGCTGCTCACAAGCAGGCCAAGTAGCAGGAACGCCGGGGCGGCTGGATACCGCCATGGGTAGTTCTCCCCATGGCGTCCGTTACCGGCACTTCATACACTGAGAATCAAGACGGGCCTTGTACGAGGGGCCCGCCGCCGGACTGACGGGTCCGGTACAAGAAAGGCCGGCTCGCCACGGGTTCCCCCAGCCCACCGAGCCGGCCTTTCGCATGCCCGGCCGCCGCTGGCGTCGTTCCGTGGCTGACGTCGCCCAGTGGTGCAAATTACGCGAGGGCCCCCGTCATCGTGGGTTTCCTGCCACCGCTGCCCTGAGCCCGGCGATCATCGCATCAAGCCCGAGGCCGAAGGCGGCGTCCGCCTGCCGCTGGGCCGCATGATCCTTGCGCGCGGCGACGGCAGCAGTGAACCGCGGGTAGGCTCCGGCCAGTGATCCTGATTCGAAAATCGTTTCCGGTGCCGTCGCGTCGAACGCGGACCCGAAGATGAACGACTCCAGGGCGATGATCGCCGGCACAATTAACGGTTCCGGCCAGCCGGCCCGCTCAAAGCCGCCGGTGACCGCCTCATAGACGGCCAAAGTCTGCGGTGCACCGCTCACGGGCAGCACGGCGATCACCGGAATGAGCGGGGTGTGCCGGGTGAAGACATCGCGATAGGACCAGGCGAACCGGCGGATGGCCTGCTCCCACGGTTCGGACTCGAAACCTGACACGTCCACCTGGGTCATGACGTGGTCCTGCACAAGGATGAGCACGTCGCCCTTGGATTCCACGTGGTTATATAACGACGACGGCGCCACTTTAAGTGCGCGGGCAAGGGAAGACATGGTCAAACCCTCATACCCGCGGGTTTCGATGAGTGTAAGAGCCGCACGGGTAATTGCTTCCTGGGAGAGGACCCTGTTCAGCGGCCTGCCTGCTGAGCGGCGGGATGCACCGGTTGCGCTGACCATCGTTTGTGTTCCTGATTCCTTCCCGGACGGAGCCGACACCGTTCACCTGCTCCTTCCTCCACGGTAGTGGAAGACCTGTTGCCCTGTTGCCGCAAACTGTTCTCGTGGCGCCGCGCTCGCAGGGGAGACCTCCCGCTGTACCGTAGTGCCATGCCGGAGATGCCTGAGGTACAGGGACTCGCCCAGTTCCTGGCCAGTAAATTGGTGCCCCAGGGCGGTGCACCCGCCCGTGTCGGAAGCATTGAGCTTGGCTCTTTTGCAGTGCTGAAGACTGCCGGGGTCCCGCTTGCTGCGGTGTCTGCGAAGGCGTTCACCGGCGTCGACAGGAGGGGCAAGTTCCTCATCCTCAGCCTTGAAGGCGTGTATCTGGTGATGCATCTGGCGCGGGCAGGGTGGCTGCGTTGGTCTGACACCCTCCCGGACACCGCCCTGCGGCCGGGCAAGGGTCCGATTGCGTTGAGGCTGAGATGCTCGGAGCCTGCAGGAGACGGATTTGATCTCACCGAAGCCGGCACAAAGAAGTCGGCGGCGGTCTACCTCGTCCGGGAGGTCGCAGAGGTTCCGGGTCTGAGCAGGTTGGGGCCGGAAGCGCTCGACGTCGGTCAGGAGCAGTTCGTGGCCATGCTCCATGGGCACCGCAGCCAGGTGAAGGGTGCGCTGCGGGACCAGTCCTTCATTGCGGGAATCGGCAATGCCTACAGTGATGAGATTCTGCACGCCGCGCGACTGTCTCCGTTCGCACTCGCGTCGAAGCTGGGCGATGAGCAACTGGGGGTGCTTCACCACGCGATGCATTCGGTCCTGGAAGCAGCCATCACCGCGGCTGCAGGCAAACCGGCGAAGGAGTTGAAGGATTCCAAGCGGCGGGAGATGAAGGTTCATGGCCGGACCGGCGAGCTCTGCCCCGTATGCGGCGACACCGTCCGCGAGGTCTCATTCGCCAATTCCGCGCTCCAATACTGCCCGACCTGCCAGACAGGAGGTAAGCCGCTTGCGGATCGGCGGACGTCCAGGTTCCTCAAATGACTCGCTGGGCGACCCTGGCGGGTGCCGTCTTTCGGCCGCTGGTGTTCCCGTGATCTGTGGCGGCACCTTTCGCCGGCGACACCGATGACCCTAGGATCGAAGGTGTAACGATCCGGTTCCAACTACGGAGGTCACCATGACGAATGATTCACGCGACCGAGAGCAAGACGGCCAGGGCGAGGATTCCACCAGCACGGAGCCGGAAGGAACCATACCCAACAACGACGACGGTGTTGGCGCCACAACCACTGAGGAGCCCAGCAGCTTCGAACCGGAGGAAGACCCGGACGAGGACGCAGGGTGAAGCGCTGAAGGTGCTAACCCAGTGAAGGGGCGTGGGACGGCGGTTCGGGGATGTGAACGTTGCCGGTGGTGACGCCGCCAGTAATCACGTCGGGTGTATCTGCCTGAGTGTCGCTGGGCGCCGGCCGCTTGAGTACCATGCCGCCGTCGTTGTCGGTGTCGCTTCCCACACGGAGCGCAAGCGCGACCTCATGCGCGTCGGGGCGCGACCGCGGATCCCTGGCGGTCATGCGGGTGAGGAGGTTGACCCACTCAGTGCCGAGGGATTCAGGAACGTCCGGGTCCCGTAGGAGGCGGGCCACGGCAGCCTCGACGACGGGGCCAGGAAACGCCTTCTCCCCGGTCAGGCATTCCAGAAGCACGAGACCAAGCGAGTAAATGTCGCTGCTGGGTTCCACCTGCGTGCCCTCGGCCTGCTCCGGGCTGAGGTAGTTGGCCGTGCCGATGGTGGCACCATGTGCGGTGGAGTGGGTTGCATCCACCATGCGGGCAATCCCGAAGTCGGTCAGCTTGGGGTAGAGCCGTGTGTCCTGTTCCCCGGAGTGATACATCAGAATGTTTGCCGGCTTCACGTCACGGTGAATGACACCCTGGGAGTGAATGTAGGCCAGCGCATCTGCGAGATCCGCACCCAGTTGGGCCACGTGCTCGGAAGACAGCGGACCGCTCTTCAAAAGCTTGCGCAGGTCCAGTCCGTCCACCAGTTCCATGACGAGAAAGCTGGTGGTCTTGCCGCTGCCGTCATCCTGCAGTCCGGCATCATGAAGTGTCACCAGCCCGGGGTGGTTCAGCGTGGACAGCAGCAGTGTCTCCGTATGCTGACGCCGGTAATCGTCGTCATCGGAGGTGGTGGGGTTGAAAACCTTGACTGCCACGTCCCGGCCGAGGTTTCGGTCCAGTGCCCGAAACACCGATGCTGCGCCGCCGGTACCAATCAACTCAATGGGTTGGTAACGCTCGGCCAGGAGTTCATCCACGTGAGACCTCCGGGGAAGAAAGAAAAGTTATGGGGTGAACAGCGGGTGATAAGCATGCTGATCACCTCGACCATTCTACCCTGCTCGGGGCGGTGCGGGAGACCGCCACCGCGCCGGAGCGCCGACACGTTCGATGATTGTTACGCAGCGAGGAAGTTGATGGCTGCGCTCTTGAACGTCCGGGAAGTTACTGCGTTGGTATGGGTGCGTCCAGGAAGCCAAAGTATCTCTGCCTGGCTGCTCAGTTCCGCCAGTTCCGGGAGGGTGCGCGCCCGCTCGTCCCCGTCTCCAGCCACCAGGAGCAGGGGCATGTGAGGCACCGCGTCACCCGGCACGAAAGGTTCGCGCTTGATTGCCTCAACCATGGTGAGCAGGGCAAAAACGTCGTTTGTCGGAATGAGTCGGGCCATCCGAAGCAGACTATTGGTCGACTCGTCCGGAATGGGAGTTCCGTCGGTCAGGAAGCGTTGCGCGGCGTCGAGGTCGAAGGCCGCCAGTGGGTCACCGGTTCCGGGTCCGCCCAGCACCATGCGGTGGACCAGTTCCGGCTGCGTGGCACCGAATTCCCAGGCAAGGCGGGAACCGAGCGAGTACCCGATGATGTCAACGCCACTGCCCGGCTGGTCTTCCGTGAGGGGGTGGACGTGCGCATCCAGCAGAACCTGGAGGAGGTCCGCGCGGATGCGGCTGGGGGAGTAGGAGTCCATTTCTTCGGGAGCTGAGCTTGCTCCGTGGCCAGGAAGGTCCAGGACGATGACTTTGCGGCCGGCGGCCGTGAGTGCGCGAACCCATCCGGAATCTTCCCAGTTGAGCCTGGCCGAGGAGGCGAATCCGTGGAGGAGTAGGACAGGGCGTAGTGCCGACGGACCGGCAGGATCGTGGATGGCGACGTTCAACCCCGGGTTTGTTCCCTCGACCAGATGATCGCTGTGACGTCCCATGAGTTCCTCCGGGTGCTCTTGCTGCGGTCTTACTTGCACTCTAGCGCCCCGAAGCAGGACTCTCGTGCGAAAAGAAAATGCGGCAGAGAACTGTGCTTCATTGAACAGATCTCCGCCGCCCGGCCAGCAGTGGCCAACCCGTGTGACTTTAGTCACCGCTTCTGTTCGGATGCAAATCGGCCGGTAATTTCCCATGAAATCCCCAGAATTATCCGGTATGGCGCGTCATAGACCGCGGAGATTCGTCGTGAGCTGGAGCGGCGGTCTAGTATTACTTATAGTCATAGTGACTATAAGTAACGGGCCGGGAGGAGGGCCATATGAATGCACTGTCAGCGAACGTATCCGAGAGACACGTGCAGCCGCCGTCACTGGCGATCTCCACGGTCATCTTTGCACTGCGCCCGAGTGAGTCCTCGGGCCGGCCCACCCTGTGGCTACCGCTCGTGAGACGGATTCGCCAGCCATACCTGGGCCAGTGGGCGCTGCCGGGCGGGCCATTGGCGCACTCGGAATCTCTTCAGGACGCGGCGTCGCGCAACCTCCTCGAGACCACCGGACTTGCGCCCCGCTATCTGGAGCAGCTGTACGCCTTTGGCGGCCTGGACCGTTCTGTGGGGCAACGTTTGGTGTCGATCGTGTACTGGGCCCTGGTTCAGCCGGACGAGGCAGCGTTGACGCGCGAATCCGAGAACGTGCAGTGGTTCCGCGCAGACCGGTTGGAGTTCCTCGCGTTCGACCATAACGACATCGTCGACTACTCGCTCTGGCGGCTGCGCAACAAGATGGGATACGGCTCGATTGCCTACCACCTCCTGGGGGAACGCTTCACACTTGCGCAGGTCCGCGAGGTGTACGAGGCGGTACTCGACAAGGAACTGGACCCCGCCAACTTCCGTCGGCAGCTTCGCGCAACTCCCCATATCGAGGCCACCGATGAGTACCTCACGGGCACACGGCACCGGCCGCCGCGGCTCTATCGCTATGCCGGGCCGGTCCCGGACGGCAGCGTCCGGCAGCCCCTGCCAGCGCAATCACCGTGAAGCCACGCCCCTACCCACCAAACACCCCACCGAACCACCACCGGCTCACCGGAGCCCGTTTCTATCAGGGAGAATCCCATGACGAGCATTAATACCGCCATTCAGCTCATGTCCCGCCAGGACGCCGAGCGGTCTGTTGCCCAGGGGAGTAGCTGCAGTCCGGACCTCGCGAGGGGACCGTGGGAATTCGACGTTCCCGCCGGTCCCGGTCAGGGCCCGGACTATGGCCCCGGCGCTTCGATGAAAGACACGGCGCCGGTCTCGACGCCCCGGCAAGGGGTACTTCCCGAGGAATATCAGCTCGCCGGTGAGGCGGAGCTCGAAGCTCGGATCCTTGCAGCCAAGGAAGCGATGGGCGAGCGCCTTGTCATCCTCGGCCATTTCTACCAGCGGGACGAGGTCGTCAGGCACGCCGACTTCGTGGGTGATTCCTTCCAGCTTGCCAATGCGGCGCTGACCAGGCCGGACGCCGAAGCTATTGTGTTCTGCGGCGTGCATTTCATGGCGGAAACTGCTGACATTCTGTCCCGTCCCGACCAGAGCGTCATCCTGCCGAACCTTGCGGCCGGCTGTTCGATGGCGGACATGGCGGACGCCGACTCGGTGACGGATTGCTGGGAACAGCTCGAGGAGCTCTTCGGAACAGAGCCCGACGACGCCGGTCGCCAGCCGGTCATCCCGGTCACCTACATGAATTCCTCGGCAGCGCTCAAAGCATTCTGCGGCCGCTACGGCGGCATCGTCTGCACCTCATCGAACGCTGCGACAGTGCTTGAGTGGGCGTTCGAGCGGGGCCAGCGTGTGCTTTTCTTCCCGGATCAGCACCTGGGCCGCAACACAGCCAAGGCTATGGGCGTGCCGCTCGACCAGATGCCCATGTGGAATCCGCGCAAGGTGCTGGGCGGCAACACCGAGCAGGAACTGCTCGATTCACGAGTCATCCTCTGGCACGGCTTCTGCTCCGTCCACAAGCGTTTCACCGTCGACCAGATCGAGAAGGCGCGGGCTGACTACCCCGGGGTCAGGGTCATCGTGCACCCGGAATGCCCCATGCCCGTCGTGGACGCGGCGGACGAAGCCGGATCAACGGACTACATCCGGAAGGCAATCGCTGCGGCAGATCCGGGCACGGTGTTCGCGGTGGGTACGGAGATCAACATGGTGAACAGGCTTGCCGCTGAGCATCCCGAGCACACCATCTTCTGCTTGGACCCGGTCATCTGCCCGTGCTCGACCATGTACCGGATTCATCCGGGCTACCTGGCCTGGGTGCTTGAGGGGCTGGTGGCAGGAGTTGTCCACAACCAGATCGTGGTTGACTCCGAGGTGGCGGAGGTTGCACGGGTAGCGCTCGAAAGAATGCTGGCGGCCAAACCGTGACTACCGCCCTGGTGATCGGCAGCGGCATCGCGGGGCTGTATACGGCGCTTGAATTGCGCCGGCGGTCGGACATCCAGGTCACGGTTCTGGCCAAGGGTGCGCTTGCCCAGAGCAACACCTGGTACGCACAGGGCGGCATTGCGGCAGTACTTCCCGGGCGGGACCAGGTGGGTCAACTCCCCCCGGGTCCGGATCCCGACAGCATCGAGTCGCATGTGACTGACACCCTTGCTGCGGGTGCCGGGCACTCCGACGGACGGGCCGCGCGCATTCTCTGTTCCGAGGCATCCGCTCAGATAGGAAGGCTGGTCGACCTCGGAACGCTCTTCGACCGGGCTCCGGATGGAGGCTTTGCAGTCGGCCGGGAAGCCGCGCACACGGCCGCGCGGATTCTGCATATCGGCGGTGATGCCACGGGCGCGGGAATCGCTGCTCCGCTCATCCGTGCCGCTCAGGCGGATCCCGGCATCAGCGTGTGGGAACACGCTTTCGCCGCCGACCTCGTGAGGGAAAACGGGAAGGTGAGCGGCGCCGTCGTCGTACGTGACGGTCACCAGCGGGTGGTTTCGGCTGACTCCGTTGTGCTTGCGACAGGTGGTGCGGGAGGGCTTTTCGCGCACAGCACCAATCCGTCCGTGGCCACCGGTGACGGCGTCGCTGCAGCCTGGCGGGCGGGTGCGGCGGTGGCCGACCTCGAGTTTTTCCAGTTCCACCCGACAGCGCTGAACGTCGCCGGGCATCCGCTCATTTCCGAGGCGGTGCGTGGGGAAGGCGCGGTGCTGAGGGACGCCTCCGGGCGCCGGTTCATGGCTGATTATCATCCTGCCGGTGAGCTGGCGCCGCGGGATGTCGTTTCCCGCAGCATTGCACTGCATCTCGCGCGGACGGGAGGGGAAGAAGTATTCCTCGATGCGACGAAGCTTGGTGCGGACTTCCTCATACGGCGGTTTCCCACGTTGAACGCTGTGACTGCGCAGGCAGGGTTCGACTGGGCACGGAATCCCCTGCCGGTTGTCCCTGCTGCCCACTACTGGATGGGCGGCGTGTGGACGGATACCGCCGGACGGACGTCCGTGCCCGGACTGTACGGCGTCGGGGAGGTTGCCCGAACCGGGGTACACGGGGCCAACCGGTTGGCGTCCAACTCCCTGCTGGAGGGGCTGGTATTCGGCGCGCGGGCTGCGGAAGCGATCGTTGCAGAACGCGCACCGTGGCCGACTGTCGACGCCGACACGCTGAGCCTGGCGCCTGGTCCGGTGCGCGCCGCCCGTGCCGACATGCAGCGGGTGATGTCCGACCACGTCTCCATCCTGCGTGAGGATGCGGGGCTCCGCATCGCCTCGAAGCAACTCGCCGAGTGGCATTCGAACGGATCCTCCGTCGCCGAGCGGGAGACCGCGAACCTGCTGCTCGGTTCCAGGCTCCTCGCAGCGTCAGCGCTGGCACGCACAGAGTCACGTGGAGCGCACTACCGAGCCGATTTTCCCGGCACGTCCGCCCGGAAGGGCAGCCCCATCATCCTGAGGAGAGCCCTGTGAACTTTGCCCTGGTCAAACCATCCGCGGCCGACGTCGACCGCATTGTTGCTGCCGCGCTCGCCGAAGACGCGCCATGGGGAGACATAACCTCCCAGGCACTCATTCCGGAAGAGGCACAGGCTGAAGCGGTCGTCATGGCGCGCGAACCCGGCGTCTTCTGCGGAGAGCAGGTCATCGAGGCCGCCATGCGTCTGACCGACCCTCGGATCCGGGTCACCTTCAGTGTGCGGGACGGTGACGCGTTCGTCGCCGGCGCTGCGCTGGCCGCAGTGTCCGGTCCCGCCCGGTCCGTCCTCACGGCTGAGCGGGTGGCACTGAATCTGGCGCAGCGGCTGAGCGGTATCGCTACGCTCACCGGACGCTATGTTGCGGAGGTTGCAGGGACAGGTGCGCGCGTCGTCGATACCCGCAAGACCACTCCCGGACTTCGCATCCTGGAACGCCTGGCGGTGCGCTGCGGCGGAGGGACCAATCATCGCTTCAGCCTGTCCGATGCAGTGATGGCCAAGGACAACCACCTTGCGGTACTGACCCAGGGCGGTGCAATCGGCCTGACGGAGGCACTCCGGGCCGCGCGGGGCCGTTTGCCGCATACCGTCCATTTCGAGGTGGAGGTTGACCGGCTCGATCAGATCGAGCCGGTGCTGGCCGCGGGCGTCGACACGATCATGCTGGATAACTTCAGCCTTGAGGACCTGGCAAGCGGCGTGAAGCAGGTCGCGGGGCGCGCCCTGGTGGAGGCCAGCGGCAACGTCCGGCTGGAGACGATCGGCGCTATTGCGCACACCGGCGTCGATATCATCTCGTCCGGAGCGCTGACCCACAGCGTTCAGGCGTTGGATCTCGGGCTGGACATCCGTATCGGTACGCCTGTGCCTGCGCAGGGTTCCGGCTCCAGCCAAAGCATGTTGGGCGGCGTGCGGTGATTTACCTCGATGCTGCGGCCACCACACCGGTTCGCCGGGAGGTGCTTGAAGCGATGTGGCCGCTGCTCACCACCGACTATGGCAATCCTTCGAGTTCCCATACGGTCGGTGAATCGGCCGCGCGCGCTCTCGACTACGCACGCCGGCTGGTGGCCAGGGAACTCAACTGCAAACCGAACGACGTCGTCTTCACCTCGGGCGGTACCGAAGCGGACAATCTGGCGATCAAGGGCATTTCCCTGGCCCGTCCCAAGGCCAAACATATTGTTGCGTCGGCGATCGAACATCCCGCCGTTCTCGAAACGCTGGACTATCTGCAGCGGTTCCACGGCTTCCGGATCACCCTTCTTCCCGTGACGGCGGAGGGCCTGGTGGAGGAAGGGACTCTCCGCGCTTCGCTCACGGAAGAGACCACGCTGTGCACGATCATGTACGCGAACAACGAGGTGGGCACAGTGCAGTCAATTCCTGCGTTGGCGTCGATCTGCCGGGAGCAGGGGGTTTCCTTTCACACCGATGCAGTGCAGGCTGCGGGATGGCTGTCGCTGAACACCGCGGAGCTCGGTGTGGACGCCCTGAGCATTTCAGGTCATAAGCTCGGTGCGCCGAAGGGCTGTGGCGTCCTTTTTGTTCGCTCCCGTCTTCCGCTGGAGCCCCTCGTTCATGGAGGCGGGCAGGAGCGGGGGAAGCGGTCAGGTACCGAGAACGTGGCGGGCGCGGTGGCCATGGCGACTGCGTTGCAGCTCGCTCAGCAGGAGCGTACGGAAAATACCGCGGGGTCGGTGGCCCGGCGTGATCATCTGATCAGCGCAGTGCTCAATGGCGTCGAGAGTGCCCTCCTGACCGGTCATCGGGAGCAACGGCTGCCGAATGTCGCCTCGTTTTGTTTTCCAGGTGCCAACGGTGAGGCGATCCTGCTTGAACTCGAGCGCGCCGGCGTCGTGTCCTCAAGTGGTTCGGCCTGTGCGGCGGGTGCCAGTGAACCCTCGGCGGTTTTGCTTGCACTGGGCCTGGAACCCGATGTCGCGCAGACAGCACTGCGGCTATCGTGGACGGCCGCAACGAGTGATGCCGAGATTGCGCTCGCCGCCCGTGCGGTTGTCTCTTCAGTCAAGAGCATCCAGGGTTTGGGAAGCCGCACGTAGCGCCGTCATCAACCCGGCCGTTCCGGTTGCATCTTCGATATGCGCGAAGTGTCCGGTGTCGTCCAGCACCACACGGTGAGCATGTGGGATGAGGGCAGCAAGGGCACGCAGTTCGTCCGGCGGTGTGAAGATGTCCTTGTTGCCTCTAACCAGAACTGTGGGGGCGCTGATCGAGTGCCAGGTGCCGGCGTCGTACTTTCTCAGGGCATGTGCTGCAGCCAGGAAGGATGCCGGCCGTGCATCGAGCGCCAGGTCGGCGAACACCTGGCGCGGCAGGACGGAAGGATGAGCGAAGAAAGGGCGAAGGACGAGCCGGAGCAGTCCCGCGCGCTCCACGGTGCGCAACAGAGCTGGAGCGGATCGTCCGAGCGCCCGCAGAATGAACATGAGCCCGCACATCCCGAGAAGCGGTGCCATGGCTGGATGGCGGAGCGGGTGGTTCAGCGCCGCGACGGCTGTCAGTGCGGTGGGGGAGAGAGCAACGACGGCGTGAGTTTCTTCCGGATGCGACGCCGCAATGTCCAGCGCGAGAACTGCTCCCATCGAATGCCCGAAGAGGTACCAGGACCGGTAGCCGAGGGCCCTCAGTACTTCGACGACGGCGCTGCTCTGCTGCTCAACCGTGAAGGGCAGACGGCTGCCGGGGGAGTTGCCCCAGCCCGGCAGGTCGATGATGACCAGATCACCCGTGTCCGGCAGGGCTCCGTTGCGTGCCAGTTCGCGGAAAGTACGCCAGGAACCCGAAGCGCCATGCAGGAGGACCCACGGCGGGCTATCCGGTGGAATTCGAGTGCTGGAACTAGCCGGGCGTATGCGCACCGCGACTGATCCCAGGGACGTGTCGATAAAACGCTTCATGGAAGTGATTCTGCGCCGCTCCGGCCGCGGATGTCTCCTCAGTGACGTGCTTCACTGCATAGAGTGGGCATCACGGGTCATTCGAAAGGATTGAATATGACACGAACGGTTGGACCCCGCCTGGTGGGTGCTGTTCTGGTTCTCGCCGTTTCGGTCGCCGTCACGGGCTGTGACGACTTCGTTGTTGGCGATCGTCCGCCCGCCAGTCCCGCTGCGAGCGCAACGCCTGAGGGTTCCGCTTCGGCGAGTGCCGCCCCTACACCCGTTGCGATCCCCATGCTTCCGGAAAGGCCGGCGCCGGGGGATGGATGGACGGCTTTCACCGACGAACAGAGGCAAGTCAGTTTCGAGGTGCCCGAGAACTGGACAGTGGAGCCCATCGAAGATCCGGGTGAGGGGTTCAGCGAGGGGGGCCTGCACTTCGACGTGTCCAACGCTGAGGGCGTCAGCATGGCAGAGCTGCACACCCGAATAGTCTCCCCGTCGGAGGAATGCGGTGCGGATGCAGCAAGCCCCTACATTGTTCTCACCAGTGAGCCGGTTGATCTCCCATCGACAGCAGAGGCAGAAGGCTCCATCGAGCCTCGCTTTGTGGTGCGACTCATCCAGGGTTACCGGTTCTTCAGCTCATACGGGGTGACCGACATGGTGGGCGGAGCTGATGGAGCGGCGTGCGTCCTGAACAACACGGTTCAGGGCCCGGAGCACATCGGCCTCTATTCCTTCGGTGACTCCATCCAGCTTCGGGCACTGGATCCGACTCAGGTTGGTTCGCGGACGGAATCCTTTGCAACCATCGCTGAGGCACAGAAGCGGTTTGACCAGGAGGACTTCGACCAGATCCGACGGATGATCATGTCGCTGCAGGTCGCGAGCTAGGGTCCAGCGCCGCGGTCCAGGATGGCTGTGTCTGTGCGCGTGATATCGGTGAACCTGAAGTTCCGGATCCCGACCTACTCCGAGACGGCCTTGCTCACATCAGCGGGAGATTCGTACTCCTGATCGGGGATGCCCCGGAGCGCGTCGAGGACAGCCCCGTCTGCACCGGAAGTCTCAGCGTTGTTGACGAGATCGTCTTTCCGGGCAGGGTAGCTGACGCCGCCGAGGGCTTTTTGGATGTCGATGGGGCTGGGTGAATCTGCCATGGTATTCCCTTTCGTTCGCTGCAGTCGGTAGAACCAGAATCAACAGTATGCTTACTATCGCGTTCGGTTCAAGGGCAAAGGACGTCCGCTGTCCGGACAGGACGAAACACGGCGAACGCACGACGACGGTACTCCCCGTGAGGGAGAAGTAGCGCAAATGCCTGATTTCCCGCACCTCCCGTGCGGGTGTCTAGAAGGGCGGCGGTCTGGTGGTGTAGGTCTTGCCGGCTGGTGAGATGGCGATGATGGTGCCGGGTTCGGGCTGCTTGTAGTCCCAGTGCTCGTTTGTTTTGAGCATGTGGTGCTTGGCGCATAGGCAGGAAAGGTTGTGGTGGTCGGTGCGTCCGCCTTTGTGCCAGGGGATGGTGTGGTCGATTTCCGTTGCTTTTGCCGTCCGGTTGCAGCCGGGATGTCTGCAGGTTTTGTCCCGGGCTCGGACCCAGTCCTGGAGGTGTTTCGGTGGCCGGTAGGAGGCCCGGCCGATGGAGAGCGCCGCACCGGTTTCGGGGTGTGTCAGAATCCGGGTGAATGAGGGTGCGTGACCGGCCAGACGTGCTGCGGTCTCCGGGTCGATCGGGCCGTATCCCTCCAGCACCGCGTAGCCGGGTCGGCCTAGCCTTGCTCCGGAATCAGCGTTGCTGTCACCGTCGGCGGGACCGTACCCGTCTGTGATGCCATGTTCGTCTGCGTCTTCGCCGTGCATTGGGTTCCAGCCATCGCCCGCAACGCGGCCTTTTTCAGCATTCCCGGCTCGGGCGCCAGCCATGAAGCCGGTCGATCCCCGATCCGCTCCTCGTCCGCCTGCTCCTCGTTCACCACCGCCGCCTGGCATTTGGTCCAGCAGGGTGAGGGCGGGCACGGTGATGTGGACGGTTGCTCCGATTCCACGGAACCCGGTTCCCGTGCTGATGTCTCCGGTACAGGTGTGGGTGAGCAGGTCGGTGAAGACATCGGCACGGAGTTGGCCGAGAGTGCGCCCCTCCTCTGGTGCCTGGAGTCCGCGGGCTCCGGCGTCGATCCGGTTGTAAATCCCGCACGCCTGTTCCGCCGGCAAGTAGGCGCTCAGCCAGGCCATCCCGTCAGTACCCGGCTCGACGATGACCCGGCGTTCGGCAGCGGCACGGGTTTTGCGGACCGGAGCAGCTTCCGGGTGCAGGATCTCCCGCAGTCCGCGGGCTCGCCGGGTCAGCTTCGCGACTGTGGACTGCTCAGCCACCTCGACAAGGTCCTGCTCAAACCGGACCACCGAATCAGCTGGGACACCGACGCATTCCTCCACGATAGTGGCGGCATGCCGCCACGACAGCTTGCCGGATTCAAGCCCGATGAACGTGCGCGAATACTCCTCCAGGAGTAGTTGGCTCTGCTCCACCAGGGTCCTCGACGTGCTGGAAGGCAAGCGCAGAGCCGTACCAACCTCCTCAGCAGCCCACGAGGAGGACTGTTCCGCAACGGTGATGCCGTCGTCGTCGGTATCTTGCTCGAGGTGGGCTTCCACCAGATAGTGCTCGCGAATCCGGTCCACCAGCTTGGCCTTCTGCGCCTCCGCCCAGCATTGCAGCTCGTTTACCAGCACCAGGGCGTCCACCGCAGTGGGAAGGTCAAACCCGCCGGTCGGCGGAAGATGGACATGCCCATAGGGACCCGCCGGAGCCGGCTCTGCCGACCCTTCCCACACCGATGTCAGCGAAAGCCGTGCGCCATCACCCCGCCTGCCGGCACTGTGTGGAAACTGCTCCTCCGAACTCATAACTCAAGCTCATCATCCGCCACCGACATTCTCTGAAGTGTCTGCTCGGGAATCCAGAATCAGGCGGCAGGAAGCCCCGCATAGGTTACGCCAGTCAGTTCCTCACTGGCCGCCCAGAGTTTCGCAGCAACATCCTCGTCGAGGACCGACGGAGCGGGAGCTACCAGTGCGGGATTTCCTCGGGTCTCGCCTCGCCCATCCGGGCCGTAGTAGTCGCCACCATGCACCTGCGGGCCGGTTGCAGCCAGAAGGATGGGCTTCGCACCGTCCACATCCGATTGGCCCATGATCCGGAAGAATCCGCCCATCAGATCCAGCACGGCCGCTCCGCGCATCCCGGCCGTCAGGTTGGTCATCGACAGTCCCGGATGGGCGGCAGCGGCAATCAGCGGCCAACCGGCTGCCCGTACCCGACGATCGAGCTCCACGGTGAACATAAGGTTCGCGAGCTTGCTCTGGTTGTACGCCTTCCAGGGGCGGTACCGGGCATCGGCATTCAGGTCGGCAAAATCGATACGTCCGCGCTTGTGGGCCAAGGAGGACACCGTCACCACCCGCGCGGACGGGGACTGCCGTAGCGCCTCCAGCAGCAGGCCTGTCAGCGCGAAGTGCCCCAGGTGGTTGATGCCGAACTGCTGCTCAAAACCGTCAACCGTACGTTTCAACGGGGTGGCCATCACGCCGGCATTGTTGACCAAAAGATCCAGCGGACCGGTCCAGTCGCGGCTGAAGGAGCGTACCGACTCCAGGCTTCCCAGATCGAGCTGCCGCAGCGTCAGCGACGTGCTGCCGGACGCATCGCGTGCCCGCTCCAGGGCCGCTGCACCGCGTTCCTCGCTGCGGCAGGCCAAAACGACCGACGCCCCGCGTCTGGCCAGGCCGATAACGGTCTGCAGACCCAGCCCGCTGTTGGCGCCGGTCACGACGGCGGTCAGGCCGTCCAGGCGATCGTTTGCGGAGGTGTCAGTGGTAGAGCGATTCACCAGGGGCGCCTTTCTCGTCGTACCGTGTTACAGCCAGTGTTTCAGACCGGCACCGATCATCGCTCATCGACATCCGCCAGGAGCTCTCGGAATGAATCGATCAGTCACGGCTCGCCTCACCGCCCATACCCGGGCCAATACCTCGATGGCCTTTTCCGTTGCGGTGGCGCGGAACTCCGGGTACTCGGCTGTGGATGAGGTCCTTCAGCTCACGGCCAACGACAAACCGGTAGCGCCAATCCCCGTTCATGACAGCCATGGCGGAATCCTCCACACACTCACCCTCGAGCAGCCGTCAGTGCTGGAACTGTTCTACAGGGCCGAGGTACGGGGCTCCGCAACCGCACCCGAGAAGGACGACGCCGACCTCATCCGGTATGTCCGTCCCAGCCGTTACTGTGAATCGGACCGGTTGTTACCGACGTCGTACGCTCTGTTCGGAAGCCTGCAGGGCGGTGAGCTGCTGTCCGCAGTGCGCGCTTGGGTGAGCGGCAACATCAGCTACGTCTCCGGATCATCCAGGCCCACCGACGGCGCCACGGAGACGCTGCTTGACCGCCGGGGAGTCTGCCGCGACTACGCCCATCTGGTGATCGCACTGCTGCGTGCCAAGGACGTCCCCGCACGGCTGGTGTCGGTTTACGCGCCGGGTCTGACTCCGATGGACTTCCACGCAGTGGTTGAGGCGTGGGTGGACGGAGCGTGGCATGTCGTCGACGCAACCGGGCTCGCTCCGCGGACCAACCTGCTGCGCATCGCAACCGGGCGGGACGCCTCGGACACCGCGTTTCTCTCCACGGTCGGAGGGAGCCTCACCCTGGACACGCTGCAGGTCACCGCTGTGGCAGACACCCTGCACGACGACGACGGCACCTCACCGGTCCAGCTCGGCTAGCGTAGCTAGCCAGCCAAACCAGCCGGACGGAAGCCAGCGAAGTGGAACGGAAGCCGGCGAAGCGGAACGGAAGCCGGCGAAGCGGAAAAGCGAGACGAAAAGCGGCCGTCAGTCCGGCCGGTGAGCGCCGTCGTCGTGCTCCAGGCCCGCCCGAAGTTTCGTGGTCAGAGTCAACAGCTGTTCCATCTCTTCCTCGTCCAGGAGGGGACCGAGCAGGGCGTGGATGCCGCGCACGTGCGCCGAGCCGATCTCGCGCTGCAGGCGGCGGCCTTCGTCTGTGAGTGACAGCAGCACACCGCGCTGATCATCCGGCGCCTGCCTGCGCTGGACGAGGCCCTTATGCTCAAGGCGCTCAGCCATCCGGCTCAGGCTCGGCTGGCTGATCAAAAGATGACTGTTCAGCTCGTTGAGCCGTGTCCAGCCGGTGGGACAGCGGCTGAGGTTGAAGAGGACGTCGTACTCTCCGATGGCGAGCGTCTGGAAGGACGGATCCCGCCGGAGCCTGCGCATCACCGCGACCTGCGCCCGGAAGAGGGACTCCCAGGCGTCGGCAGTGAGGCGCAGCGGTGTTGCTGGAGACTCAGGCATGGGCAGACACCGCAGCCAGCCGGTTCTCGAACGTCGGGGGAGCGGGTATCGAGGCGGGCGTGCGCTTCGCGAATTCCTTGCGCAGTGTGGGCAGCACATCGGAGCCGAACAGGTCGAGCTGCTCCAGGACCGTCTTCAGTGGAAGCCCCGCGTGGTCCACGAGGAAGAGTTGGCGCTGGTAGTCCCCGAAGAACTCCCGGAAGGAAAGTGTCTTGTCGATCAGCTCCTGCGGACTACCGACGGTCAGGGGTGTCTGCGAGGTGAAGTCCTCCAGTGATGGTCCGTGCCCGTAGACCGGCGCGTTGTCGAAGTAGGGGCGGAAATCGTTGACGGCGTCCTGGGACTTGGGGCGGATGAAGAACTGTCCGCCGAGCCCGACAATCGCCTGCTCGGGTGTGCCGTGGCCGTAATGTGCGTACCGCTCGCGGTAGAGCGAGATGAGCTGCTGGTAGTGCTCCTTCGGCCAGAAGATGTTGTTGGCGAAGTAGCCGTCGCCGTAGTAAGCGGCGATCTCGGCCACCTGCGGCGTGCGGATGGTGCCGTGCCAGACGAACGGCGCAACGCCGTCGAGCGGCCGTGGCGTGGAAGTGAAGTTATGCAGCGGGGTGCGGTGCTTGCCCTCCCAGGTGACCACGTCCTCGTCCCACAGCCGGCGCAGCAGGTGGTAGTTCTCAACGGTGAGGTCGACGCTGTCCTGCGGACTCTTGCCGAACCAGGGGTAGACGGGAGCCGTGTTTCCCCGACCCAGGATGAGGTCCACCCGGCCGTCGGCGAGGTGCTGCAGCATGGCGTAGTCTTCGGCGATCTTGACCGGGTCATTGGTGGTGATCAATGTGGTTGAGGTCGAGAGGATGATCCGCGAGGTCTGCGCCGCCACGTAGCCGAGCATGGTGGTGGGGGAGCTGGGAACAAACGGGCGGTTGTGGTGCTCGCCGGTCGCGAAAACATCCATGCCAACGTCTTCGGCATGCTTGGCGATGGTCACCATGGCCTTGATGCGCTCGTGTTCGCTCGGTGCTTTGCCGGTGGTGGGATCAACCGTTACGTCGCCGACGCTGAAGATACCGATCTGCATGGGATTCCTCCTCCTAGAAGTACATGCATTTGCATCTACTGTACTCCGTAACCACTCCTGCCGCGCATTTGTTCCCTGTCCGGGTTTGGTCGCGGCGCACGTCTGATGCGCCGCAGCGGCATCTTCGTCATCACCACCCCAAGGACTACGAGGACTCCTCCGGCCGGCTGATTCCAGCTGAAGCTTTCATCCAGCACCAACACGCCGGCAATCACGCCGACCACCGGAGTGAGATAAGTGACTGACGCGGCGCTGGTGGCACCCCACCCCGCCACGATCTCCGTATTCCAGATGTAGGCGAGGCCCGTACTCAATGCTCCCAGCGCTATCACCGACAGCACCACCGGTGGAGTTAGGGTCATCGGCTGCAGCGCAGTGAAGGGAGCAAGCACAAGCGCGACGACTGCGCCCAATCCGACCTGCACGAACGCCACTGACGCAGCCGGCAGGCCGAGCGGGCTGATGAACCGGCGAATCCAGACGAATCCGATGCCATAACAGGCAGTGGCGCCAAGGCACATGAGCTGCCCGGCAAGTGATTCGTCGTTCCCCGTCTGCGCTCCCACCGGTAATCCGACCACCACCAGCACTCCAAGGAAGCCAACCGCCAGCCCGGCTCCGGCCCTGCGCGAAAGCCGTTCGCCAGGCAGCGCGAGGATTGCCACCAGCGCGGTGAGCAGCGGCGTCGTCGCGTTGTAAATGCTGGCAAGGCCGGACGGGATCGAGGTCTCCGCCGCCGCAAACAGCGTGAACGGGACGACGCACAGGAACAGGCCGACCACGAGGAGATGACCCCAGACCCTTGCACCCCGCGGCAGCGGTACCCGGCCCGCCGACACCACCAGCCCCAGCGTGATAGCGCCGATCAGTACCCTGCCGAGCACCACCTGGCTGGGCGAGAGCCCTTCGAGCGCCACCTTGATAAAGAGGAAACTGCAGCCCCATGCAAGGGCGAGCACGGCAAACCGCAGCACAAGGCTGGCACCGGACGGGGGATTCATGCTTCGACTCTAGCGCTGCAGGGCCAGCTCCGACTCGCGGGTTTCGGTCATCACGTTCCGCCGCTCCCGCCGGCCTTCGACCAGCCGGTAGAGCACCGGAACCAGCACCAGGGTCAGCAGGGTCGAGGAGACAAGACCACCAACGACGACGACGGCAAGCGGTTGGGAGATGAACCCGCCTTCTCCGGTCAGGCCGAGGGCCATCGGGGTCAGGGCGAAGACCGTCGCCAGAGCTGTCATGAGGATGGGACGAAGACGTTGCCTGGCACCGCGGGTCACTGCGTCGGCAACGCTGAGCCCGGGAGAACCGTTCTGCGGCCGCCGGTACTGGTTGATCAGGTCGATGAGGACGATCGCATTCGTGACAACGATGCCGACCAGCATCAGCATGCCAATCAGTGAGGGCAGCCCCAGCGGGATGCCCGTGAGAACGAGCAGGGCAATCGCACCGGTAGCCGCGAAGGGAACCGAGACGAGGAGGATGAGCGGCTGGATCAGGCTCTTGAACGTTGCCACCATGATGACGTACACGATGGCCACCGCCGCCCAGAGCGCTAGGAAGAGCTGGCCGAAGGAATCCGCCTGCTGTTCGGACGCGCCGCCCAGTGTGGCGGTCGCCCCGGCAGGCAGCGTCACGGCGTCCAGGCGCTCGGTGACGGACGCCGTCAGGGCGCCCAGATTGTCCTGGGACGGCGTGATGGACACCTGCGCTGTCCGTTCGCCGTTTGAACTGGTGATCGTCAGCGGAACCTGCACCTCTTCAACCGTGGCGACATCCGTCAGCGGAATCGGCCCGGCCGGGGTCGGCAACGAAAGGTCGCGGAGTTGCTCCAGGCTGGTGATCTCGGTTCCCTCACCGATGAGGATGGGGTAGTCGGTGGCTTCAAGCCGGACGGTGCCTCCCGGAACGGCGCTGATATTGCCGCCCAGCAGCGCGCCGATCTGGCCCTCAGTCAATCCGGCGCTCACCGCCGCCGTCCGGTCCACGCTCACCTGGATCTGCGGCTGGGCGGCAGCCAGGTTGGACGTCACATCGCGTGCTCCCGGTACCCCCTGCATGGCGGCGACGACGGCGTCGCTTGCCTCAGCGAGCAGGTCGGGTTCCGGGGCAGTGATATTGATGTCCACCGTGCTCGACGTCCCCAATCCGCCCTGCTGGCTGGAAAGCGAGATCTCGCCCGCTCCCTCGAGCTCGTTGAGCGCGGAACGGACCTCGTTCTGCAGCTGCTGCTGGTCAGCGTCTTCCTCGGTGGTCACCGTGAACTGTGCGGTGGAAGCACCGGCCGAAAAGCGGGCGCCCACTGCCCCTGCTGCGTTTCCGACCGTGACCTGCACATCACGGATCTCCTCGAAACCGGCAAGGGCTTCCTCCACGCGGCCCGCTTCGGCAACAGTGTTTTCGAGACTGGATCCCGGCTGCTGGCGCTGGGTGATGCTGAAATTGTTCTGTCCGGTATTGCCGAGGAGGTTGGTCTGCATGAACGGCACCAGCGCCACGGTTCCTGCAAGCACGAGCGCTCCGGCCACGACGGTCCACACCGGATGGTGCTGGGTTACCCGGAGTACAGGAAGGTATCCCCGTTGGAGCCAGGACCGCTGCTCCTTTTCCTCAGCCCGGTGCCGTTGCTCCGCCGCGGCCGCCGCCGGATCTGCCTGATCGGTTGCGACCGGCGTCCGCGGCAGGAACCAGTAGGCCAGCACCGGGACGATCGTCAGCGATACAGCCAGGGACGCCAGCAGCGCAATCGTGACGGTCAGCGCAAACGGCCGGAACAGCTCACCTGCCAGATCGCCCACAAAGGCGATCGGGGCAAAGACCGCCACCGTGGTCAGGGTGGAAGCGGTGATGGCTCCGGCAACTTCGCGGATGGCGGTCAGGATCGCGGAGCGTTTGTCCTCGCCGTAACCGAGGTGTCGCTTGATGTTCTCAATCACCACGATCGAGTCATCGACGACCCGGCCGATCGCAATCGTCAGAGCACCGAGCGTCAGGATGTTGAGGGAGTAGCCGGTGGCCCACAAGCCGATGAAAGTGATCAGCAGCGACAACGGAATGGACACCGCGGTCACCAGCGTGGAACGCGCTGAGAGGAGGAAGACCAGAATAACGACGACGGCGAAGCCCAGTCCCAGCAAACCCTCGGTTGTGAGGTCTGCAATGGAACGCTCGATGAAGGGCGCCTGGTCGAAAATCACGGTGATGTCGGCGCCGTCGCCCAGTTCAGCCTCAAGCTCGGGGATCAGTGCCGTCACGGCGTTGGAAAGGGTCACTGTATCTGCGGACGGGACCTTCGTCACGGTGAGCGCCAGTGTTTCGATGCCGTTGGTGCGCGTGATGGAAGTGGCGTCGTCGTCGGCTATTGAGACCTCGGCAACCTGGCCAATCGTTGCCGGTCCGGGTGTGCCGGGACCCGGGGACGTCTCCGGCGGCAGGATGGGAAGGGCGCGGATGTCGTCCAGTGACTGGACGGGACTGCCAGCCTGAATGGTCAGCGACCGTTCGCCCTCTTCAAGGGTACCGATGGGGAAAAGCTCCCCGTTGTTTTCGAGGACGTCGATGATGTCGCCCACGGCAAGCCCCTGCGCCGCAAGATCTTCCTCCCGGGGCAGGATGGAGATGTGCTGTTCAGCGCCGCCGGTGATCTCGGCGCTGCGGACACCCTCCACCTTCTGAAGCTGCGGCACCGTGAGCCGGGTCAGTTCCTCGCCCAACTCACTGAGGGTGCGGTCTGAAGACACGGCCATGAAGACAACGGGGAGGTCGTTGATGCTTCCGGCCAGCGACTGCGGCTCAACGTCCTCGGGCAGAACAGGGCGTACCGTCGAGATGGCACGGTCAACCTGCCCGCGGGCGCGGTCCAGGTCCGTGCCGTACGCGAACATCAGGCTGACTGTAGAAACGCCGCTCCGCGAGGTGGCCGAGGATGATTCAAGGCCTTCGACACCGCTGAGGGCGCTTTCCAGCGGTTCACTGACCTGCTTATCCAGGTACTCTGGGCCGGCCCCGGGCAGCGAGGAAACCACAGTGATCTGCGGAAACTCCAGCGAGGGAATGAGCTCCTGCTTCAAGGATCCCATGGCGATCACGCCGAACACCGCCGCGCAGACGGTGATGAGGGCGATCAGTGCGCGGTTACCCAGGGAGAGCTGCGCCAAACGGAACATCGGTTCTGCCTTCTGCGGGCATCCAGTCCTGGCGGCACCGCGGTCTAGTTGAGTCCCAGGACCCTGTCAGTCATTGACTGGATGTCGTCCGCAAGCGACTCATTCTCGTTGAGCCTCGTGCCGTAGCCGGGAATCATTTCCTTCAGTTTGGGCTCCCAGTCAGCCAACTGGCCGGGGAAGCATCGCCGCATGAGTTCGAGCATGATCGGCGCCGCAGTCGACGCCCCTGGAGATGCTCCCAGGAGCGCGCCGACAGTGCCGTCAGCCGAAGTGATGATCTCCGTGCCGAACTGCAGAACGCCGCCCTTTCCGGGTGCCTTCTTGATGACCTGTACACGCTGACCGGCGCTGATCAGTTCCCACCGGTTGCCGTCCGCTGCCGGCAGGAACTCATTGAGGTACTCGTTCTTCGCTTCACGCTTCTTGAGCACCTCGCTGATGAGGTACCTGGTGAGCGGAATATTGTCCTTGCCCACCGCGAGCATGGGCAGGAGATTGGATGGACGGATCGACGTGGGCAGGTCAAGGAGGGACCCGCGCTTCAGGAACTTGGTGGAGAAACCGGCGTAGGGACCGAACAACAGCGAGCGCTCGCCGTTGACGTAGCGGGTGTCGAGGTGCGGCACCGACATGGGCGGTGCGCCCACCGACGCCTGCCCGTACACCTTGGCGTCATGCCGGCTCACGGTCTTCGGGTTGGTGCAGCGCAGGAACTGCCCGGAGACCGGGAACCCGGCAAAGCCCCGGCCTTCGGGGATACCGCTCTTCTGCAGCAGATGCAGCGCACCGCCACCGGCTCCGATGAAGACGAAGCGCGTGTTCACCGTGTGCTCCTGACCGGTTGCACGGTTGCGGACAGTGACATCCCAGCGGTTCTGCGACGTCTTCGAAAGGTTGGTGACGTCATGGCCGTAGCGCAGGTCGACGTCATTCTCGCCGAGATAGCTCGTCAAGCCTCGGGTGAGTGAGCCGAAATCGACGTCCGTTCCGCCGGCTACCCTCGATGCGGCGACGGGCTGCCCGGCGCTGCGGCCCTCCATGATGAGCGGAGTCCACTCTGCAATGGCGGAGTGGTCGGTGGCGAACTCGATGGACTTGAAGAGCGGTTGCGTGCGGAGTGACTCATAGCGGCGACGGAGATACTCCACATTCGGTTCGCCCCAAACGAAGCTCATGTGCGGAACAGCATTGATGAAACCGCCCGGATCGCCGAGGTGGCCGTTCGAGACCATATGCGCCCAGAACTGCCTGGAGACCTGGAACTGTTCATTGATGGCGATGGCTTTTGAGGGGTCTACAGAGCCGTCCTTGCCTGCCGGCGAGTAATTGAGCTCGCAGAGGGCAGCGTGGCCGGTGCCGGCGTTGTTCCAGGGGTCCGAGCTTTCGAGCCCCGCGCGGTCAAGCCGCTCGAACAGGGTGATACTCCAGTCCGGCTGCAGTTGCTTGAGGAACGCACCCAGGGTGGCGCTCATGATTCCGCCGCCAATAAGAACGACGTCAGTGTGGTTCGCGGGTTTTCCCGCCTGGCTGTCAGCAGTCACGATGGGTCTCCAATAGCAAGGGCGCTAGCCCTAGAAGCGTAGCCTCTGGCGGGAGGGTTCCCTAAATCGGAATGAGCCGCTGCGGCGTGATCCTCATCCCAGTACGCCGCCGGTCCATTTCCTTCGGCGAGGTGCCCGGTCAGTTCCCTGTCGAGGGAGCTGGCTGCTCAACATCAGCGAGGTCGATGTTGTTGAACACCTCATGCATCACCGGACTCACGGGGTAGCTCAGAACGCGCGGAGATACCACCGCTGCAGAGATAGGGAACGCGAGTGGGACGGCCGGGAGGTCCACGGCGATGCTTTCACTGATCTCCCGGTAGGCTGCCACACGCTCCTCGCCGCCCGGCAGGGTGACTGCCCTGGCGATCTTGCTGAAGAGCTGGTTGTCCCGGAAGGCAAACTCTTCGCTGTAGCTGCCGAACAGGGCGCCTACGAAATTGTCCGGATCCTGATAGCTTCCACTCCATCCGAGCAGGTGGAAGGCCCGGTTGTCGTCATTCTGGACGGTCTCGATGTAGCCGTCGGCCCACTCGGTCGGGACGGGCTGGATGGTGAACCCGGCAGCGGTGAGCTGACGGCTAAGCTCGGCGTACACCTTCTCCGGAGAGGAAAGGTAGGGACGGGAGACATTGCGGGGGTAATGGAAGGGGAGCGGCTCACCGTTGTACCCGGCCTCCTCCAGCAATTCGCGTGCGCGCTCGGGGTTGTACTCGTAATCGGTGATCTCTTCGCTGGTGACCCCCAGCTTCGGCGGAATGAACTGATTTGCCGGGCTGGTGCCGGCCAGGAAGCGGCCCTCGATGAGCGCATCCTTATCGATCGCGTGCGCCACCGCCTGCCTGAACAGCACGTCATCGACGCCGGGGAAATCCTGGTTCATCCCGAGGTACAGGATTGAATAGGGATCGCGTTGCAGAATCTGCTGGCCCTCCCGGGCCAGCTCGGCAGCGTTGTCCACGGTCACGAGGTCGTATCCGTCGATTTCCTCGCTCAGGAGCGCACGCAACCGCGCAGCCGTGTGCGGAATAGTGCGGAAAATCACTGTCTGGATCTCACCCGCAGTGCCCCAGTACCCCTCGAAAGCGCTCAAGGTCACTTCATCCTCAGTCCACTGCGTGAAGGTGAACGGACCGGTTCCCACCGGGCTCAGCGCGAATTCCGACAGTTTCCTGCCATTCCGTTCCACAGTCAGCTGGTTTGCGCCGAGCTCCTCGAGTGCTTTCGGCGACGCCATTCCGAAGGCCGGCAGCGCGAGGGCGGGAATGAATGACGTGAGTCGGCCGGTGAGCCGGATGAGCACCGTGTGTTCTCCGAGCGGCTGGCATGAATCGTAGACCGACTCCTCAGGCTCATCGGAGAAGGCCTTGAACACTGCCTTGAAGGCGATCGTGGCGTCCAACGCGCGGGTTTCGGGAGGCATCGTGTACCAGCGCTCGAAGTTCGCGCAGACGGCCGCCGCGTTGAACGGTTCGCCGTCGTGAAAGACAACGTCCTCGCGCAGTTCGAAGGCGTAGGCCCGGCCCTCGTCCCGTTCCTCCCATGACGTGGCCAGGAGCGGCGCCGGCTCGGACGTGAGGGGATCGATTCCGACAAGCCCCTCCAGCATCTGCCGCGTGATCCGGTAGGACTCAGTGTCGGCAACAAGCGCCGGGTCAAGACCCGTGGGCGACGCCGCAGTGCCGAACGCGAACGTTGCGGTGGTGGTGTCACCGATCGGAGCCGCAGGCTCAGTGGAGGTGGCGGGCGCCGTCGTCGTCGGTACGGGCGTGGCGGCGGTGCACGCGGTCAGGCCAAGCACTGCTGCTCCCGCCAGAGCACGCAGGAACGGCGCCGACAGCGTACGACGGCGGTGCGTTGGGCTGGTTGGCATGGTCTCCTCGGGGCACGCGTGCAGTAGGCAACCACTGCGAACGGAGCTTCCAGTCTAGGTCACGAGGCTGGATGGACACTGATCGCGGCCGACCGGAGGACACACATGACACACGAAAAACGGTGGGTATCCGCACCGAGATGCAGATACCCACCGTGTCCCTGATCCAGATTAGAGGAGTCGAATCAAGGAGTCTTTATCGGGCGATTCCTCGCCTGACTGCCGTGCCTGTTTCCCAGGGGGAATTACTCGCTCGGGGGCATCAGGATGGAGTCGATCAGGTACACCGTTGCGTTGGCGGTCTGAACGCCACCACAGATAACGGCTGCGCCTTCTTCACCGACGGTGATGGAGTCACCCTCGCCCTCGACCATCAGCTCAGCACCGTTGAGCGTGGTGTGGGTGCCGGCAACCTCATCGGGAGCCAGCTGGCCCTCGACAACGTGGTAGGTCAGGATGCCGGAAAGGAGGTCCGCGTCAGTCTGCAGTGCCTCGACGGTCTCGGCATCCAGTGCGGCGAACGCGTCGTCAACCGGCGCGAAGACTGTCAGGGCTTCTGCTCCGTTGAGGGTGTCAACCAGGTCGACATCCGGGTTCAGTTCGGCGGAGACTGCCGCGGTCAGCTGGGTGAGCAGCGGGTTGTTCGACGCGGCCGTCGCAACGGGATCCTGAGCCATGCCGGCCACTGAGCCGTCGCCATCGGGCACCTCGGCAGCGTAACCCTCGCAGCCCGGTCCAACGAGGTTAGCGGCGGGGTCCATGGCCTCGTCCGTCATTTCCTCGGTCATCTCGGGTGCAGCGGACTCCGTCATGGTCGATTCGGTGGTTTCCGTATCGCTGGTGGCTGCTTCGTCCCCACCGCCACATGCTGCCAGGCCGAACATGGCTACAGCTGCGACACCGAATACGGAGAGGTTCCTGCGCTTGAGAATTTCCATTTTCATTTCTCCTTCATTCATTCCGACCCCCACGGCAAAACGCGATGGCCTAATTTCCGGACGAACACATCGTGTCGATGTCTCATGGGTCATTCGGCTGAGCGAACAGGGCGGATGGGTGAGTGTGAAAAAAAGTTGTTGACAGCGGCCGTGCGCCGTGATTTCGCATCCCGGGATTAACGAACCGGGCCCCCAGGCAGGAAGCC
The DNA here is from genome assembly GCF_016907495.1 of Arthrobacter tumbae. Taxonomy (NCBI): domain Bacteria; kingdom Bacillati; phylum Actinomycetota; class Actinomycetes; order Micrococcales; family Micrococcaceae; genus Arthrobacter; species Arthrobacter tumbae. The sequence goes on along the minus strand of NZ_JAFBCC010000001.1, from coordinate 146,601 downwards.
TGGGGGCCCGGATGTTCACGACGCGATGCGTCTCTTCACCCTGGTGGTGCGCAAGGGGGGACTCGAACCCCCACGTCCGAAGACACTGGAACCTAAATCCAGCGCGTCTGCCAATTTCGCCACTCGCGCTTGGTCGTGCCGGCCGGCCGAAGCCGTCCGACGCACGGTCCATTGTACTGGTTCCATCGGAGACTTCGGCTGGTGGTTACCGGCCTGGCCGCTTTCGACTCAGCTGATCCCCAGGTCGCGGCGCAGCTTGGCGACGTGACCGGTGGCCCTCACGTTGTACTGGGCCACGGAAACCAGCCCTGATCCATCAATCACCACCGTGGACCGGATGAGACCTTCATAGGTCTTCCCATAGTTCTTTTTCTCGCCCCATGCTCCATACGCCTCTGCCACGGCGTGATCCGGATCGGAGAGCAGCGGGAAGGTCAGCGACTCCTTTTCGATGAACGAGCGGAGCTTGGCCTCCAGGTCGGGGGAAACACCGACGACCCTGTACCCGGCAGCGGCAAGCGAGGCGAGGTTGTCCCGGAAGTCGCAGGCTTCGGTTGTGCAGCCCGGTGTCGCTGCCGCGGGATAGAAATAGACGACGACATTCTCCCCGGCGAAATCGCTGAGGGAAACGGCCGAACCATCCGCGGACGTAAGCCTGAAATCGGGTGCGCGGTCCCCGGCCTGGAGTCGTTCTGACATGGAAGCCTCTCTTTTCGGTCTCAATTGTGCATCAGCGGTGCAACTCTCCCGGATTGCGGCCCGAGCAGTAGCTATCCTATGTGGGTGGATTTCAAGGTCCCCAAGTGAAGCTACACGAGCTACGCGGGGCGAAAGGGAGTTTTGCTGATGCCGGATCTCGAGCAATGGCCTACCGGTCGACTACTGACGACGGCGGCTCGGCTGGTTGAGCATGCATGGAATGAACGGCTGGTCTCCATCGGCGTCACCCATGCCGGCGTGATAGCGCTCGGTGTGCTGGAAGCCCAGGGCGCCATGACCCAGGCCAATCTTGCCCAGATGGTGCGCGTTCAGGCGCAGACCATGGGCAAGACCCTTTCCCGCCTCGAAGTGCGCGGACACATCTCGAGGACGCGCAGCGATATCGACCGCCGCAGCCATGCCGTCTCGATCACATCCGCCGGCAGCCGGGCGCTTAGTGAAGCGAAGGATGTTGAGCGTACGCTCATCGCCGGCGAGGGGCTTGTCTCCAATGAACTGAGATCACACCTCCAGTCCGTCATCCAGGACCTCGGCGCCCCCCGCTGGAGCTGGGAACCTGATGGTGCGCCTTCTGCCTCACGGCGGGCCGGCCTTCCGGAGCCCGCGCTCATCGACGACTGACGGGCGCTGAACGACGCCTGGCGGGCACTCGGGAAAAACGTAAAAATCCTCCCGCCGGGCAGATGCCCAGCGGGAGGATTTCTTTCTCTGTGCACCCCCCGGGACTTGAACCCGGAACCCATTGATTAAGAGTCAATTGCTCTGCCAATTGAGCTAGAGGTGCCTGCGAAATCCGGTCCGACCGCGTTCCGCAACAGCACTAAACTCTACCAGCACTCCGACGGAAAGTTGAAATCGGAACGTGCCGCGTGAGCTATTGCATCTCCACCCGCAGGATCCGGGATCCACTGCCTTCGTTGGTCGCAATGAGCAGGCCGCCGTCAACCCCCGCAAGGGTGTCCCTCAGCCGTCCGTGAGCGCCGTCGAGGAAGCTGGCCGGATCGCCGGCGGAACCGCCGGACACCGGCACGCGCCAGAGCCGTTCACCCCGGAGGCCGCCGATGTAGGCAACGTCGTCCACGATGGCCATCCCGCTGGGAGAAGAGGTTGCGGTGGACGGCCACACTACCTGCGCGTCAAGGAAGCCGCGCTCACCCGGGGCCCCGGTGACTGCGGGCCATCCATAATTGCCGCCGGCCTCTATGAGGTTGAGCTCATCATCGCGCTCGGGGCCGAATTCGCTTGCCCAGAGCCGGTCCCCGGAGTCCCAGGCGAGACCCTGCACATTTCGGTGCCCCAGCGAATAAACGGCTGAACCGAACGGATTATCCGGCGCTGGTTCGCCGTCAGCTGTTACCCGAAGGATCTTCCCTCCCAGGCTCGTCCGGTCCTGAGCGCTTTCTGCGTTGGAAGCATCGCCGGTGCCGATGTAGAGATACCCGTCCGGACCGAATTTGATACGGCCTCCGTTGTGGATGTTCGCCTTCGGAATTCCCGTCAGCACTTCCTCTGGAGCTTCAAGGCCGCCGTCGCCGTAGGCCATAGTGACGACGCGGTTATCCTCAGGGCTTGTGTAGTAGAGGTACAGACGGGGCTCATTCGTGAAGTCCGGAGGCACGGCAACTCCGAGGAGTCCGCCCTCGCCGTCGGCGTCGATGGCGTCCTCCACCACACCGATAACGTCAACCGTGCCATCGACGATCCGTTTCACCTCCGCAGTCTCGCGCTCAGTGACGACGAGGCTTCCATCCGGCAAGAGGGCCATTGCCCACGGAACATCCAATCCGGTTGCGACATCGCCTGTGACGGTTGGATCAGCCACCGGAGTGGCCGGTTCACCGCCGGTCGCATCCGGGGAAGTCTGTGGAGGATTCTCTTGGACGATGGGAGCGGGCTCGGGTCCGGCATTGCACGCGGTCAACCCGGCGAGCAGACAGAGTGCTGCAGCGATTGCCCGGAGGGCCGGGATCATCGCACCATCCCGCTGTCCCTGCCGCGCGGCCCGCATGACAGAAACGTTACGACGCCGGAAAACGGCTGTCCATCGGACCGCGCGTCTGTCCGGATACGCTGATCAAATGACCGCTCCCACCATCCGTACCGTGACAGTGCCCGACCACTACCTTCTGGAAGAACTCAGTCCCGCGCCCGCCGGAATCACCCTCGCCGTCTGGGACTTCACAAGTGAACCTTCCGGGGCGGACCTGGAAGATGTCGATGTCGCCGTGCTGCCGTATATGGCGAGGGGAAATTTCAGCAAGCAACTGCAGTCCGCTCCCGCGCTCAAGCTCGTGCAGACCCAATCAACGGGGTACGAGGGCGTGCCGGCCATGGCGGGAGACGGCGTGGCTGTCTGCAGCGCCGCCGGCGTCCACGCAGCGGCAACAGCGGAGATGGCAGTTGGACTCGCCATCGCCTCCCTTCGCGGCATCGACGTGGCGGTACTGAACCAGCGCAAGCGGGTGTGGAAGCCGGAACGCTTCCCCGGCCTCGCCGACCGGAAAGTGTTGCTGCTTGGAATCGGCGGTATCGGAGAAGAAATAGCCAAGCGTCTTGACGCGTTCGAAGTCGAGCTCACGAGGGTTGGACGCACCGCGCGTACCGATCAACGCGGGCAGGTGCACGGCAGTGACGAACTTCTTGAGCTGGCTGCCGGCCACGACGTCCTGATCATCATCACCCCGCTGTCGGAATCTACCCGGGGACTGGTGGGCAGGGACGTGCTTGCAGCGTTGCCTGACGGCGCCTTGGTGGTCAATGTCGCACGCGGCCCCGTGGTGGACTCGGACGCACTCACTGCGGAGGTGGTCAGCGGCCGCCTGCATGCCGCGATCGATGTCTTTGATCCCGAACCCCTGCCCGCCGATCACTCACTCTGGAGCGCGGAAAACGCGATCATCACGCCGCACAACGGCGGAAACACCGGTGCCTTCCTGCCACGTATCGTGCGGTTGCTGCGGCGCCAGCTTGAAGCATTCGCCGCCGGTCGGGAGCCGGTCAACCTGGTGGTGCCGGGTCCATGGGAAGCAGGCCGTGCCGACGGGTGACGGCTAGGCGAGCGCGATGAACGTTTGCATGAACAGTTCGAAGTCAACGTAGTCGTCCGCCTGTTCGAGGTGGAGTTCCTTCTGTGGTGCAGGCTGGAAAATGGTGTCCGGCTTGACTCCGAAGCGGAACGTCCTGCCCGTATTCGTTGCCACTTCGTAATCCCCGTCCGCCAACTGAACGGCGTGGGCGAGGTTGGTCATGTTCAACTCGACCGGAACGCCGCCACCTGTGAGCGTTTGCCCGTTGACGGGCGCCACCATGATTTCCGTGGGTTGCCAACGGTATCCGATCACGTAGCACCGCGGTTTGCTGATGCGGGCCCCGTCGGCATCCCTGCCTTCGCGGCGGGCGTTCACGGCGAAGATGAGGTTGTAGTCGCCGTAGTTCAGAATCTGGGAGTCGAAGATTCCGCGGAGGATGTTTTTCAGGTCGTCGCTTCCGGGCTCGTCGTGTGCAGCGTGCGGCAACTGGGGAATCATTTTCGGCCTGGGTAGGAAAGTGCCCGCGGGACGGCTGGTCGGGATGCGGCCGCCGATGGCCGGCCGCACGTGGTCCGCGCCGACCACCCTACCCGAAAAAGCACGGTCCATCCGTCCGGCGTGGGCTGTGGATGGTCGCAGGCTGTGACGCAGGACACCCCTCGGACCTTCTTAACAGGTCGGTCACACGCGCAGGGCGCAGCCGCTTGCGGGCCTAGACTTTTACCTATGAGCGTGGATAGCGAAGCCAAGGCAACACCGGATATCAAGCCAAGAAGCCGTGCGGTCACCGACGGCATGGAGCGGGCGCCTGCCCGCGGCATGCTGCGAGCGGTGGGAATGGGTGATGACGACTTCGCCAAGCCGCAGGTCGGCGTCGCGAGCTCCTGGAATGAAATCACTCCCTGCAATCTCTCCCTGAACCGGCTGGCCCAGGGCGCCAAGGAAGGCGTTCACGCGGCCGGCGGGTTCCCCATGCAGTTCGGAACAATTTCCGTCTCCGACGGCATCTCCATGGGCCATGAGGGAATGCACTTCTCGCTCGTTTCCCGCGAGGTGATCGCCGACTCCGTGGAGACAGTAATGGAGGCCGAGCGCATCGACGGGTCGGTGCTGCTGGCGGGCTGCGACAAGTCACTGCCGGGCATGCTCATGGCTGCTGCCCGCCTGAATCTCTCGAGCGTCTTTCTGTATGCTGGCTCCATCATGCCGGGCTGGGTGAAGCTGGAAGACGGCACCGAGAAGGAAGTCACCCTGATCGACGCCTTCGAAGCCGTCGGAGCATGCGCAGCAGGGAAGATGTCGAGGGGTGACGTCGACCGGATCGAACGCGCAATCTGCCCTGGTGAGGGAGCCTGCGGAGGCATGTACACCGCCAACACCATGGCCTGCATCGGTGAAGCGCTCGGTATGTCACTGCCCGGTTCGGCTGCGCCGCCCTCGGCCGACCGCCGTCGGGATGAGTTTGCCCGCAAATCGGGCCAAGCCGTCGTCAACCTGTTGAGGCTGGGCATCACGGCGCGGGACATCATGACCAAGAAGGCGTTCGAAAACGCCATTGCCGTCACCATGGCATTCGGTGGATCCACCAACGCAGTCCTGCACCTGCTCGCCATTGCACGCGAAGCAGAAGTCGATCTCAAGCTGGATGACTTCAACCGCATTGGGGACAAGGTTCCCCACCTCGGAGACCTGAAACCGTTCGGCCGTTACGTGATGACCGATGTGGACAAGATCGGCGGCGTGCCTGTCATCATGCGCGCGCTTCTGGACGCCGGGCTCCTGCACGGAGATGTACTGACCGTGACGGGCAAGACCCTGGCGGAGAACCTGGAATCTATTGACCCGCCGGATCTCGACGGCAAAATCCTGCGCGCCCTGGATAACCCGATCCACAAGACGGGCGGGCTGACCGTCCTGCGCGGTTCCCTCGCACCCGAAGGCGCGGTCGTGAAGACAGCCGGCTTCGATGCTGAGGTGTTCGAAGGAACCGCCCGCGTCTTCGAGCGCGAACAGGGAGCGCTCCAGGCGCTGGCCGCAGGCGAGGTAAAGGCGGGCGACGTCGTCGTCATCCGGTATGAGGGTCCCAAGGGCGGCCCGGGCATGCGGGAGATGCTGGCGATCACCGGAGCCATCAAGGGGGCAGGCCTCGGCAAGGACGTACTCCTGCTGACGGACGGCAGGTTCTCGGGTGGCACCACCGGTCTGTGTATCGGCCATGTGGCACCTGAGGCAGTGGACGGCGGTCCCATTGCGTTCGTCAAGGACGGGGACCGTATCCGCGCCGATATACCGAACAAGACCTTCGACCTGCTGGTTGATCCCGAGGAGCTGGAGCGCCGCAGGGTCGGCTGGGAGCCGCTTCCCGCAAGGTACACCAGGGGAGTACTGGCAAAGTACGCGAAGCTCGTGCACTCGGCCTCCGAGGGCGCCTACACCGGTTAGTCTGCGCCGGCCGGGGACCGGGACTGAAGACGACGACGGCGACTGCCCGTCGGCGTCGTCGTCTTCAGTTAGTGTCCAGTAACTGGAATGGTTGTCCACATAGTGAGACAGCGTCGGGTGCTGTTGACACTGTTGGCGGGGGAGTGAAAACTACAGGTATGCAGCTCGTATCCGTAGTCCTAGTTACCAAGCGCGTGGCCTAAAAGCCCGGCTGGTACGTCTACGTCACGCGCAAACCCCTCGCAGAGCCCACCAGGCTGAGGGGTTTTTTTGTTCCCACCGAACAGATTAGCGCAGTACATTTGCGCAGCGATCAAGCTGTGCTGGATACAAAGGAAGTTCAAGGATGTCCAAGGGATCGCCCATCAGCCCGGCGCTGATGGCAACCAAACAACCCGCTCCGGCGGCACCGGTCCAGCAGCCGGGCAGGGACAACACGGCTGCTTCCGCGCACGCCGGCCCCGTTCTCGGACCGAACCGCGTGGTGCCGCCAACCCAGATGACCGGGTCCCAGGCGATTGTCCGCGCCCTTGAGGAACTGGGCGTGGACGACATCTTCGGCCTTCCCGGAGGCGCAATCCTTCCGACCTACGATCCACTGATGGCCTCCACCAAACTCCGGCACATCCTCGTCCGTCACGAGCAGGGTGCCGGGCACGCAGCGCAGGGCTACGCCATGGTGACGGGGCGTCCGGGTGTCTGTATCGTGACGTCCGGCCCCGGCGCCACGAACCTGGTCACCGCCATTGCTGACGCGCATATGGACTCTGTACCGATGGTGGCCATCACCGGCCAGGTCTCCAGCGCCGTGATCGGATCCGATGCGTTCCAGGAAGCGGACATCGTCGGCATCACCATGCCGATCACCAAGCATTCCTACCTGGTGACAAAGTCCCAGGACATCCCGAGGGTCATGGCTGAAGCGTTCCACATCGCCTCGACTGGTCGGCCGGGGCCGGTGCTGGTGGATATCGCGAAGGACGCCCAGGTGGGCCCGATGTCCTTCTCCTGGCCACCGAAAATCGACCTGCCCGGGTACCGCACGGTGGTGCGGGGCCATGCCAAGCAGGTGCGCGAGGCTGCCCGGCTCATCATGGCTTCGGAGCGTCCGGTGTTCTACGTGGGCGGCGGGGTGGTCAAGGCCCATGCCTCCGCAGAATTGCTCGAGCTGGCGGAGCTGGTCGGCGCACCGGTTGTCACCACGCTCATGGCCCGCGGCGTTTTCCCCGACTCCCACCCGCAGCACGTCGGCATGCCGGGCATGCACGGCTCGGTGTCCGCAGTGACTGCCCTCCAGCAGTCGGATCTGCTGATCACGCTCGGTGCCCGGTTCGACGACCGCGTAACCGGTGTGCTGACGAGCTTCGCGCCAGGAGCGAAGGTCATCCATGCAGATATCGATCCTGCGGAGATCTCGAAGAACCGGACGGCCGACGTGCCGATTGTCGGCTCAGTCAAGGAGATCATTCCGGAGTTCACCAGCGCACTGCGCGAACAGTTCGCCGCTTCCGGTGCCCCTGACTACAGCGCCTGGTGGATGGTGTTGAACCGGCTTCGCGAGAGTTACCCTATCGGCTTCACCCAACCCGAGGACGGCCTCTCGGCACCGCAGCACGTCATCCAGCGCATCGGTGAACTCACCGGACCGGAAGGCGTGTACGCGGCCGGCGTCGGCCAGCACCAGATGTGGGCGGCCCAGTTCATCAACTATGAGCGGCCGCATGCCTGGCTGAACTCCGGAGGCCTGGGCACCATGGGTTACGCGGTTCCGGCGGCCATGGGTGCCAAGGTCGGCAATCCGGACCGCGTGGTGTGGGCAATCGACGGTGACGGCTGCTTCCAGATGACCAATCAGGAGCTCGCTACGTGCGTGATCAACAACATCCCCATCAAGGTCGCCGTCATCAACAATTCGTCGCTGGGCATGGTCCGGCAGTGGCAGACCCTGTTCTACGAGGGCCGCTACTCGAACACTGACCTCAACACGGGGCACAACACCGCCCGGGTCCCGGACTTCGTGAAGCTGGCCGATGCTTACGGCTGCGCCGGGCTGCGTTGCGAGCGGGACGAAGATATCGATGCCACCATCCGGCAGGCACTCGAGATCAACGACCGACCCGTCGTCGTCGACTTCGTGGTCAGCCGCGACTCGATGGTCTGGCCCATGGTGCCGACCGGCGTCAGCAACGACCTCATCCAGATTGCCCGCAACATGACCCCGGACTGGGAGCAGGAGGACTAACAATGGCCCGTCATACCCTTTCCGTTCTGGTCGAGGACGTCCCGGGCGTTCTGACACGCGTCGCAAGCCTGTTCGCGCGGCGCGCCTTCAACATCAACTCACTGGCCGTCGGCCCTACCGAAGTGACCGGAATGTCCCGGATAACTGTGGTGGTGGAGGCCGAAGGTGACCTGCTCGAGCAGGTCACCAAACAACTGAACAAGCTCATCAACGTCATCAAGATCGTCGAGCTTGTCCCCGAATCTTCCGTGCAGCGGGACCACATCCTGGTCAAGGTCCGCGCGGATGCCGCAACACGGCTGCAGGTAACCCAGGCAGCAGATTTGTTCCGCGCTTCAGTGATCGACGTGTCCACCGACTCGCTGATCATCGAAGCCACCGGCACTGCCGAAAAGCTCTCCGCACTCCTGTCAGTGCTGGAGCCGTTCGGCATCCGCGAAATAGTGCAGTCCGGAACGCTGGCAATCAGCCGCGGCGCCAAATCAATGAGTGACCGCGCGCTGCGAAGTGCATAACCAGGAGCGCATAAAACCTGAAGCGCATAACCAGTAGCGCGAACTCCACTCCCAGTACCCGAAACCATGCTGGTCCACACTAGGTGGACGGCAGAATCACATCACAGGAGATACACAAGTGACCGAGTTGTTTTACGACGACGATGCAGACCTTTCGATCATCCAGGGCCGCACCGTGGCTGTTATCGGGTACGGCAGCCAGGGCCACGCCCACGCGCTGAGCCTCCGCGACTCGGGCGTTGACGTCCGTGTGGGCCTCAAGGAGGGCTCAAAGTCCCGCGCCAAGGCAGAGGGCGAGGGCCTCCGCGTCCTCAACGTCGCCGACGCCGTTGCCGAAGCCGACCTCATCATGGTGCTGACTCCGGACCAGGTCCAGCGCCACGTCTATGCCGAGGACATCGCGCCCAACCTGCAGGCAGGCGACGCCCTGTTCTTCGGTCACGGGTTCAACATCCGCTATGGCTACATCAAGCCCCCGGCTGACGTGGACGTGGCCCTCGTTGCCCCGAAGGGCCCGGGTCACATCGTTCGCCGCGAGTTCGAAGCGGGACGCGGGGTTCCAGACCTGATCGCCGTGGAGCAGAACCCGTCCGGCAAGGCCCGCGAACTGGCGCTGTCCTATGCGAAGGCAATCGGCGGCACCCGCGCCGGCGTCATCGAGACCACCTTCACCGAAGAAACCGAAACCGATCTGTTCGGCGAGCAGGCTGTGTTGTGCGGCGGCGCGTCCCAACTCATTCAGTACGGTTTCGAAACACTCACCGAGGCCGGTTACAAGCCGGAGGTCGCGTATTTCGAGGTGCTGCACGAACTCAAGCTGATCGTCGACCTGATGGTGGAGGGTGGCATCGCCAAGCAGCGCTGGAGCGTCTCCGACACAGCAGAGTACGGCGACTACGTCTCCGGCCCTCGCGTCATCGACCCGTCGGTGAAGGAGAACATGAAGGAAGTCCTCGCGGACATCCAGAACGGTGCCTTCGCCAAGCGCTTCATCGACGACCAGGACGCCGGCGCGCCCGAGTTCGAGAAGCTGCGCAAGCAGGGCGAGGATCATCCGATCGAGGCCACGGGCCGCGAACTGCGCAAGCTGTTCTCGTGGATCAAGACCAATGACGACTACACCGAAGGTTCAGTCGCCCGCTGATCATTCGTAGCGGACACCCTCACGGCGACGGCCGGCCCGGCGAATACTTTGCCGGTCCGGCCGTCGCCTTGTGTGTGGCACTTCTCTCATCTGCTCTCCATAACGGGTAACAAAGTTGGGCCGCGGATGCAGCAAACTACACTTAACCGAAACTCCTGAAGACACATGTCGAACACTTCTGCCCAACGCACTGCGAAGGATCTCCCGTGGAAAAACCAGTAGTTCTCCTTGCTGAAGAACTCTCGCCGGCAACCGTGGACGCGCTCGGACCGGATTTCGAGATCCGCCAGACTGACGGGGCTGACCGTTCCAAGTTGCTTTCCGCCATCGCCGATGTGGACGCGATCCTTGTGCGTTCAGCAACCCAGGTGGATGCAGAGGCGATCGCCGCCGCACGCAAACTGAAGGTCATCGCACGTGCCGGCGTCGGCCTGGACAACGTTGATATCAAGGCAGCCACGCAGGCGGGCGTGATGGTGGTCAACGCACCGACCTCCAACATTATCTCCGCCGCTGAACTCACCGTCGGCCATATCCTGAGCCTCGCCAGGCACATTCCGCAGGCCAGCGGCGCGTTGAAGGGCGGCGAGTGGAAGCGGTCCAGGTACTCGGGGATCGAACTCTACGAGAAGAAGGTCGGCATCATCGGCCTTGGCCGCATCGGCGCGCTCGTCGCAGCCCGGCTGCAGGGTTTCGGCACTGACATTCTCGCCTATGATCCCTACGTCACCTCGGCGCGGGCCGCGCAGCTCGGAGTCCAGCTTGTGACGCTGGATGAGCTGCTCGCGGAGTCGGACTTCGTCACCATTCACATGCCCAAGACGCCCGAGACCGTCGGCATGCTCGGTGCTGCAGCCTTCCAGAAGATGAAGAGCAGCGCCTACGTGGTGAACGTCGCCCGCGGGGGCCTGGTTGACGAGGAAGCGCTCTACACCGCGCTCAAGGAAGGACAGATCGGCGGCGCCGGCGTTGACGTGTTCGTCAAGGAACCCAGCACCGATCTCCCGTTCTTTGAACTGGACAATGTTGTGGTCACTCCGCACCTCGGCGCTTCAACTGCCGAGGCCCAGGAGAAGGCGGGTATCTCCGTTGCCAGATCGGTCAGACTCGCACTCGCAGGTGAACTCGTGCCCGACGCCGTCAACGTCGCAGGAGGCGTCATCGCACCGGAGGTGCGTCCCGGTATTCCACTGATTGAGAAGCTGGGCCGTATCTTCACCGCCCTTACCCACGATTCACTCACACAGATCGAGGTCGAGGTAGCGGGTGAGATCGCCTCGCTCGATGTGAAAGCCCTGGAACTGGCAGCCCTGAAGGGGGTCTTCACCGACGTCGTCTCCGAGCAGGTCTCCTACGTCAATGCACCGGTTCTCGCTGAGCAGCGCGGCATCAACACGCGCCTGGTGACAACTGACTCCTCCGAGGAGTACCGCAACGTGCTGACCATCCGCGGTGCGCTGTCGGACGGCTCGCAGATCTCGGTCGCCGGCACGCTCACCGGGCCCAAGCAGATTCAGAAGTTGGTAGGGGTCAACGGCTACGACCTCGAGATTCCCATCAGCGAGCACCTGCTCGTCATCCTGTACCAGGACCGGCCCGGCGTGATCGGAACTTTAGGCCGGGTGCTGGGGGAGCGCGGCATCAACATCGCCGGCATGCAGGTGGCCCGTAGCAAGGAGGGCGGCCAGGCGCTGTCGCTGCTCACCGTGGACAGCTCCGTCCCGCAGGATGTGCTGGAGAGCCTGAAGGAAGCCATTGGTGCCTCGGTAGCGCGTGAGGTGGACCTGCAGGACTAATGCCTGCCGGGCGCCTCGTTCCTGGCGTCGGAGGCGTTATTCGTCGCTAAGGTGAAGGCCACAGCACTGTCGCTTCGATGCTGTGGACGGGGATAGCGCCGAAGTCCCGTGAATCGATTGACCGTCCACGGTTGTCTCCCAGCACAAAAACATGCCCGGCCGGAACCGTCACCGGCCCGAAGTAAGTACCGTCTATGCGGCTGTGGTCCACGAACGGCTCAGGTATCTCCCGACCGTCAATCACCAGCAATGCATCTTCGAAAGCCACCGTTTGACCCGCGACGGCAACGACCCGCTTGAGGGTCAAGGCGTCGTCGATGGGACTGCGGAAAGACACCAGGGAGCCGGCCTCAAAGCTGGGTGACTTCAGCAGCAGGACGGTGCTGCCCTCGGGGACCGTCGGCTCCATGCTGTCCGAAGCCACGATCAACGGTTCGAGTACCCAGATGCGCAGTGCCAGCAGGGCCGCCAGGCAGCAGACCAGTACGACTGCCACACGCAACGGTATGGCCCCGTGTTTCTCGATGGTGCTGTGAGCCACCGGACCTCCTCCTCGATGCTCTCCTTCTGAGGATGCGCCGTCGTGCTTGGAGAAACCCTGACTGCTCCAAGGTATTCATAGCGCACGTAACGAATCCTTGGGTGAAGCCGGCGGGGGCACGCCGGCAGTGTCTTGGGAGGACTCATGAGCGGGCGACTGCTGGAAATATTTCGGGGTACACATGCAGGCGGGGCCGGTTCGGACAGACCCCTGAGGCTGCGCCGGACGGTATCAGGTCTGACTGTGATGGCAGTACTGGCGGGCATACTTTTGCCGCTGGCTGCCCCTGCGCATGCGGCACCCGTGGGGCAGGGATTCAGAGTGACTACGGCAGATCTGGCGTTCATCCTGAAACAGATCAAAATCGCCGAGGCACATGTCGCCAATACCACGTCGGACACCGGCCCTTGCGGTGCGCTGCTTGGACCCGGGCCGAACCAGGTTCCGGGTCCGCTGGTGTCCTACGGGCTGCGGACTGTCGACGGATCCTGCAACAACCTGCAGCAGGACCGGGAGGATTTCGGTGCGTCCAACCAGCTATTCCCTCGACTGGCCCCGCCGGAATTCCATGCGGCGGAAGACGGTGCCATAATCCGGGAGCCTGGGCAGACAACGTACGACAGCATTGGCAACGTCGTCGACTCCCAGCCCCGCTTGATCAGCAACCTTATCGTTGACCAGACCTCAGCCAACCCCGCTGCGGTTTCCGCGGCGAAGTATCCGGTACGCACCCAGGGGAATGAGGGAGTAACGCCCTGCGATGAAACCGGCCTCCCTGAAGGGTGCGTACCGGCGGGGGAGACACTCTTCATACCCAACGTGACCACCGACGTCGGGCTGTCACCGCCGTATAACTCTCTCTTCACGCTTTTCGGGCAGTTCTTCGATCACGGGCTCGACCTGATCAACAAGTCGGGCAGCTCGGTCTTCATCCCGCTGCAGCCGGACGACCCGCTGATTGCGGGCGCGGATGGCGAGCCAGGCACCGCTGACGACCTGCCGCCGCGCATGCGGTTCATGGTGCTGACGAGGGCAACCAACCAGCCGGGCGAAGACGGTAAGCTCGGCACCGCCGACGACGTGCGCGAGGCCTCCAACCGGACGAACCCGTATGTCGACCAGTCACAGACCTATAGTTCCGACCCGTCCCATCAGGTATTCCTTCGCGAGTACTCGAACAACAGCGCCGGCAAGCCCGTGTCCACGGGAATGTTGCTGGAGTCAGCCGACGGCGGCATGGCAACCTGGGCAATGTTGAAGCAGCAGGCGGCGACGAGGATGGGGCTGAAGCTCGCCGATTCAGACGTTCTGAGTGTGCCGATGCTCGCCGTCGACCCATATGGCAAGTTTGTTCCGGGCCCCGCCCGCGGCCTCCCGCAGTACGTCACAGCTGACGGCCTCGTCGAAGGAAATGTTGCCGATCCGGTGGCCGTGCCGGCTGATGCGTTGCGGGTCAATGAATCCTTCCTCGACGACATTGCACATAACGCCGTCCCGAAGCCAGGACTCACCGCCGACGCGGACACGATCATCACTCCTCCCGGTGCACCCGGTACCACTTACGACGACGAGATGTTGAATGCCCACTTCGTCGCCGGCGACGGACGGGTGAATGAGAACGTTGGCCTGACCATGATTCATCAGGTCTTCCATTCCGAGCACAACCGGCTCGTGGACGACATCAAGCAGACCCTGTCAGCCGACACATCCGCACGCGGGGCCACCGCTCTTGCCGAGTGGAAGAGCGCCTCGGGTGCCGGTGGCTGGAACGGTGAGCGGATCTTCCAGGCTGCCCGTTTCGTCGCCGAGATGGAGTACCAGCACCTGGCCTTCGAAGAGTTCGCGCGAAAGGTGCAGCCGCTCATCGAGCCCTTCTCCACCTATCACGACGACGTGAACCCGGCTATCACCGCCGAGTTTGCGCATGCGGTCTATCGGTTCGGTCACTCGATGCTCACTGACACGGTGTCCAGGACGAACGCCGATGGGTCCACCAATGACGTGCCACTGTTCGAGGCGTTCCTGAACCCACCCGAATACTTCAACGGCGGCTCCGCAGGCACGCTCGATTCCCGCGAGGCGGCCGGCGCAATCGCCATGGGTATGTCCGAGCAGGTCGGTAACGAGCTCGACGAGTTCACCACTGACACCCTTCGGAACAATCTGTTGGGGCTGCCGTTGGACCTTGCGGCAATCAACATGGCGCGGGCAAGGGAAACTGGCATCCCGTCGCTGAACAATTTGCGCAAGCAACTGTACGCGGAAACGAATGACGGGCAACTCAAGCCGTACACCAACTGGATCGATTTCGGGCTGAGCCTCAAGCATCCGGAATCCCTGGTGAACTTCGTTGCTGCCTATGGCAAGCACCCCTCCCTTACCGCCGCCACGACGATGGCGGAGAAGCGCGCCGCGGCAAAGCTGTTGGTGGACCCGCCCATTGACGTTCCCGAAGGTGCTATTCCTGCAGACGCACAGGCCTTCATGGGATCGACCGGAGCATGGGCCACTAAAGAGGGTGTATCCACTACCGGCCTGGATACCGTGGATTTGTGGGTCGGCGGCCTGGCCGAACGCACCAACCTTTTCGGCGGGCTCCTCGGCTCCACCTTCAACTTCGTTTTCGAGCAGCAGATGACGGATCTGCAGAACGGTGACCGGTTCTATTACCTGGCGCGGACCCCCGGCATGAATTTGCTGTCGCAGCTCGAAGGGAACTCCTTCGCCGAGATGATCATGCGCAACACCACTGCGCGGGCGCTGAAGGCCGATGCGTTCGCGACGTCGGACTGCAAGTTCGAACTCGGCAGGCTGCAGTTCAGCGGTACCACCGTCCTCGATGACCCGTTGTCTGAATGCGACGAGGAGGCACTGCTGATCCGCATGCCGGATGGCACCATCCGCTACCGCACCGCAAACTCCGTGGACCCCGCGGGCATCAACGGCCAGAGCGTCTACAACGGCACCGCCGAGGGGGACCGGGTTTGGGGTGGAGTAGACAATGACACTTTCCTTGGCAACGAGGGCGATGACGTCATCGAAGGCAACGACGGCGCCGACACGGCTTTGGGTGGGGAAGGCGATGACATCATCACGGACTCAGCAGGCGATGACGTTCTCAAGGGCGGACCTGGCCATGATGCCCTCGACGGCGGTCATGGCCTGGACCTGATCCTTGGGGGCGACGGCAAGGACTTCGTCAACGGCGGCGCAAACACCAATGAAGTGTTCGGCGGGGAGGGCGATGACTTCCTGATTGCCGGCGACGGCAATGATATGGCGCGTGGCGACGGCGGGGACGATTGGCTGCAGGGCGGCGAGGGAGCGGACCTGTTGATGGGAGACAGCGGGGCGCCGTTCTTCGATGATCCCAATACCCCGGGACACGACGTTCTCCTCGGCGGCAACGGTGACGACGACTACGACGCAGAGGGCGGTGACGACGTACTGCTTGCGGACGCCGGGATCGAACGAAACGCGGGTGCAGCCGGCTTCGACTGGTCCAGCCATCAGCTCGACCCACTGGCTGCGGATGCAGATCTCACACTGAACCTGTTGGGGGTGCCACTGCCCGCCGCTGTGCTGCGTGACAGGTACGCCGAAGTCGAGGCGCTATCGGGTGCACACCAGGACGATGTCCTGCGCGGTGACGACGTTCTTCCGCGGCTCGTTGAAGGGGAAGGGTTCTCAGGCAAGAACTGGCTGGACGCCGAGGGCGTCGCTCGGATCGCGGGGCTCAAGGATCTGCTCCCGGCCGGAGCAACGGACGCCGGCAAAGTCTGGGGAGAAGGAAACATTCTCCTCGGCGGCGGCGGTAGCGACACCCTGGAAGGCCGGGGAGGTGACGACATCCTCGACGGCGACAAGCACCTCGAAGTTCGCCTGAGCGTACGCACGGATCCCTCAGATCCCGCCACCGAGATCGGCAGTGCCACCAGTATGGAGAAGCCGTACCTCGATGGAAGTGCAAGGACGCTGCAGGCAGCGGTCTTCGCGGGCGACGTGAATCCGTCGAACATCGTCATCGAACGCAAAATTATTCATGGCGGATCGGGAAGCGACATCGACGTGGCCGTCTTCACGGACTTCGAAATCAACTACAAAGTCACTACGGTTCCATTCGGCGCCACAGTCGGCTCACCGAGCAGCGTCACCACGGTTGAACACCTGGCGCGGCCGGAACCGGACGACGATCCGGCCGCAGGCGAAGAGGACGGACCTGCCCAGGGTGACGGCGTGGACACCCTGCGCAACGTCGAGCAGCTGCTCTTCGCCGACTCGCAGGCGCCTGCGAAGCCCGCTGCCCCGGCCGCTACCGCGAGCAACGGCACAGCAACGATCACCTGGACCGCACCGGCCAATTCGGCAGTGAGCGGATACCGGGTGAAGGTACTCGATTCAGCCAACGCACAGGTCGGCGTACTGCGCGCGACCGACGCGCGGACCACGTCCCTCACCATCGAGGGCCTGACCAACGGCAGCAGCTACCGGTTCCAGGTGCAGGCCTTCAACCGTGCGGGAGACAGCGCGTTCTCGGACGCGTCCGCAGCTGTGACCCCGAAGGCGGTCGTACCGGGGCAGCCGACCGTGGGTGATCCCACCGGGAAGGCCGGCTCAGCGACCGTGAGCTGGGCCCCTGGGTCGACCGGCGGCTCGCCGATCACCGCGTATAAGGTCAAGGTTGTCGACATGACTGGAGCGCAGGTCGGGGCAATCCGGGAGGTTCCTGGCGACCAGCTCACCCTGACGCTGAAGGGCCTGCCGGCGAATATCCTGTTGCGCTTCCAGGTAGCCGCGGTGAATGCGGTCGGCACCGGGGCGTACTCGTCAGCGTCAACTCCACTGGCGCCAACGCCTTCCCCTTTCATTGATGTTCCTCAGAACAACCGGTTCTTCACGGAGATCACGTGGCTTGCGGCGGAAGGAATTTCCACCGGCTACGACGATGAGACGTTCCGGCCGCTTCAGCCGGTGAATCGCGATGCGATGGCGGCGTTCATGTACCGCTTCGCCGGTGAACCTGACTTTGTGCCGCCAGCGGTCTCGCCCTTCAAGGACGTCACCCCGACGACCAAGTTCTACAAGGAGATCACCTGGCTTGCCTCGGAAGGGATCTCGACGGGCTACGACGATAAGACGTTCCGGCCGCTTCAGCCGGTGAATCGCGATGCGATGGCGGCGTTCATGTACCGCTTCGCCGGTGAGCCTGGGTTTACCGCTCCGAAGGATTCGCCCTTCCCTGACGTGGCAGTTGGCGGGCAGTTCTTCAAGGAGATCACCTGGCTGGCCTCCACCAAGATCACTACGGGTTACGACGACGGGAAGTTCCGCCCCGTGCAAGCCGTCAACCGGGACGCTATGGCCGCGTTCATGTACCGCTTCAGCAACTTCACGACGCCGTAGGGCAGCGCCGCAGGGTAGGCCACACAATAAGACCCCGGAACAATGCGTTCCGGGGTCTTATTGTGGGCGCTTGTCGAAGCATTGCGCGATGAGAACCAGCACAGCACAGAACGACGGCGGCACTTGCGTGCCGCCGTCGTCGTCGGTTCGTCTCGCCGGATAGGCGCTGGAGCCTAGTCGAGATCCTCGCGGTTGGGACGTCCGAACTTCTGCGCGTACCGGTAGAGGAAGGCAGCGATCGCGTCGCGTGCGACTGCCGCGCCGGGGCGGAAAGTGCCGTCCGGGTAACCGGTGGTGATGCCTGTCGATGCGAGCCAGCTGATCTCCCGGTAGAACTGGTGACCGGGCAGTACATCCAGGAATACGCCTGCCGATTCAACATCGGGTTCACCGGCGATCCGGTATAGGAACGCCGCCATCGCCTCACGGGACACTGATCCCAGCGGCCGGAAGGTGCCGTCGTCGTACCCGGTGGTGATTCCCTCTTCGGCAAGCCAACTGATTTCCAGGCGGAAGGGGTTGCTCGCTGGCACGTCCCTGAAAGTGTTCTCGACCTCGTGTTCAGGCTTGCCGCAAAGTCGGTATAGGAACGCTGCCATAGCTTCGCGGGAGACCGGCGCCAGCGGGCGGAAGGTCTGGTCCGGCCAGCCGGTGGTAATGCCGTTGACGGCCAGCCAGCCTATCTCCTTGCGGAACTGGGTGCCTGGCGGGACGTCCCTGAACTCGGGAGCCAGCGGATAGGTCGGCGGAACCGAACCGTCATCCCAGTACCCCGGAGCGGCGAGGATGGGATCGTGGTTCGGCGGCTCCAGTTCGGCCGCGCCCACCCGGAACTGAACCATCATGTCGTGATCCTCATGCGGAAGGTTGTGGCAGTGCACCATGTAGCGGCCCCGGTGTGGACCGAACTTCATCAGCAATTGCACCGTCTCACCTTCCCCGACGTAGACGACGTCCTTGGGACCCTGTTCGTAGGCGTAGGTTGACCGGTCCTCTCCACCGATGATCTTGAAGTCCACCAAGTGGACATGGATCGGGTGGAACCAGCCTCCGGAACTGTTCTCGAAGGACCAGATCTCCGTGTCACCGAGATCCGGATTGGCGATGACGTCCTGATAGTTGCTGGCGATGACGTCAGCCCAGCCGCGGTCGTCAATGGTCCAGATACTGTCAGTTTTCTTCACCCGGAAGTGGCGCCTCTTTATGGCGTCCTGTGGCTGGAGCGCCATGACTTCATTGTGCGGGTCCAGTTCGTAGGGCAGCGTGTTCCAGGTGCCGTCACTGGTGTCCACTGGAGCGTCCACAACATCGAAGGCCATGATCTTGTTGGTGAAGTCGTAGTCCACATTGTTCCTGTTGGAGCTGTTCAGCAGTTCGACTCTTTGGCCGGGCTGGTAGTTGCGGAAGTCGATGAGAATCTCATAGCGTTCAGCACCCGCGTGACGCCATTCACCAACCTGCTGCGCATAGGGCATCAGGCCTCCGTCGGTGGCCACCATCGTTACGGGTTCCCCCGTGCTCAGCCGGAACCGGAAGGACCGGGAGATACTGCAGTTGAGCACGCGGAAACGGTAGATACGCCGTTGAACCTGCATGACCGGCCACGGTTGTCCGTTGACAAAGATGACGTCACCCCACAGACCGGAGTGCGAGTTGTCGTCGTACGCCAGTTGGCCGTTCGCGGCGAACATCGCATCACTGATAGTGAGCGCGACATCGAACTCACCTTGGGGAAGGAGCGCACGTTCCAACGGATCGTGCAGGTGGTACTGCGCGGCGAGACCGGAATATGCGTTTTGTGCAGTCTGGTGGACTCCATGATCGTGATACCAGAGAGTGCGCGCCGGCTGGGCGTTAGCGTATTGGTAGTCCTTCACGAATCCCGTGTTCGTGACGTCACTCGCATAGCCGTCAAATTGGGGCAGCGAAGCGGACCCGTGCAGATGAGTGGAGGTGGCGAGCGTATATCCCGCAGAGGGGTGTATGGCGGGAAGGTGGTTGCACACCCGCAGAAAAGCCTTTTCTCCCTGCTCAAGACTGATCGTGGGACCAGGAAAGATGCCGTTGTAACCCAGGATCGGCGTGAGCATATTCCGATTCGGCAGCATCGAAGCCATGGCAGCCGTTTCGTCAACCGAAAAGTACTTGATGGTCTCGCCGTCGCTGGGGTCCGTGCCAACAGCGTAGGGTACTAAGAATGGCGCCTGCGTGAACCGCGTCCGGTACGGGACCGGCATCTGTTCTTCGGGTAGGGCGCTCGCCGACTTGGCTTCGATCGATCGAAGCGGTGTCGCCAATGCTCCGGCCCCCAATACACCCAGGCCGCTGAACAGCAGCACTTGGCGTCGCGAAACTGACATGGTTTTCTCCTTTTTCTCCTGCTTTTGCTATCTCAGGGTCCACCGTTGGAATTGTGGAAACCCTGTACTCCGGGAAGCTGCGGGCTGGGACTACGCCGCTGCGAGCGCTCGCCGAAGGAATGAGTTCAATACGTTGCCGGCCTCGCGGAGGGACTTACCAGCAGCGGGCGTTGCAGCCGGAACTTCCACGCCCGTCCGGGAAATCTGGTTGTGAAGGAGGAGGAGAGCCGAAAGCACGTCGGACAGTTCCCCTTCGCTATCGGCCGTAGCCTGCAGCAACCTTGCATGCGCCGCTTTCAGTGCAGGGCCGGGGGAGCATCCGAGCTCGCGATGCATGATCCGGCGGCAACGTTCATAACTTTGAAGACCCTCCGTGTGACGGCCGGAAGCCTCCAGCGCCAGGATCAGCGAGGTCCACGCCCGTTCATTGAGTGCATCCTGCGCTGTGATCTGGTTGGCCCAGGTGATGGCCAGATCGTATGCGCCGACAGCTGTGGCGGTCTCAGCGGCGAACAGCTTGGCCTCGGTGACCCTGGCCGCATGCAAATCGCGCTCTTCCTCGGCCCAGGCGGGGAGCAGCTCGTCACCGAGGAGTGGCGCATCCGCAAATGCAAGTGCTTCCTGCATCAGCTTCAAGCCTTCAATCGGCTCGCACTGATGCGCGAGGCGCACCGAACGCTCGAACCGGGCGAGATCCACATCAACCAGCGTGCGGTCGATGACGTAGCCGCCGGTAGTGGTGCGCAGTACTCCGTTCTTGCCGGCGCCGGGCTGCAGGTTGCGGCGCAGGACACTTACGTAGCTTTCGAGTGTCGGAAGCGCCTCAGCCGGAGGGTTACCGTTCCACAGGAGGCTGATGAGCTTGTCTTTTGATACTGGATTACCGAGATTGATGAGCAGGATTTCGAGGATCTGCCGGGGCTTCGGGCCGCCAAAATCCTTCGCGCTGAGAGTCACCCCATCACGGACGATCTGCAAGCTCCCGATGACTTTCACGGACAGTACGTTTGCCGGGGTCCGGACGGGGACCGTGGCGCTGGATGCCGGGGTGGGGTAGGAATCTGACTTCAACATGATGGAGACCTCATACTTCTGAGCGGGTGTTGATGCCTCCAAGGTAGGGATTGGGTAGCGGCTCCGGCTTGAGTAGGAACTACCCGAATATTTCCCGGATCACAGGCCGATCACGCAGAAACGGTACTCACCTGGTAGCTGAGTACCGTTTCGGGTAGTGCGTAAGTAGTACTTGCTGAGTACTGAGTAGTGGGCTCTCAGCCCACCCATTTTCAGGAAGTGTGGTGTTCCGTGCCCAGGGACAACCGCAACCCATCCGGCCCCTCAAGGACGAGAGCGAGTGCCCGGTTGGGGATTTCGAAAACCAGTGTTGCGTTGATCGTTCCGCCCTGGGCCACGTTTTCGCTTGAGGGGGAGGACCATAGAACTCCCGGGGTCCCGGTTCCGAGACCGTCAAGCACGTAGTCTTCGGCCGCGAACTCAACTCCCTGACCTTCGAGAGCCGTCAGCTCAAGTAGTACCCGCACCCGATGACCGCCTTCGGTGACCGGGCGCTCCAACTCGGATACTGAAACCGGCGCTGACCAGCCGTCTGTCTCAAGGGGGATAATCCCATTGATGCGTGCCAGCCCGCCATCGACGGCGCCGGCCGCCCCCAGCATGGTTGCTGGCTCATCCTTGTCCACTGTGAAGACAAACAGCAGCCCTCCGGTAAGAGCTGCAACTAGCAGGAGAGGGATCAGCAACCGAAGGCGGCGGCGCATAGTGGGGCGCGTATCAGCGGCGGAGGTGTCCAAGGAACCGGAGCCGTCGGCGCTATCTGTCAGTGCGAAAGACGGGGCGCGGGTGTCTGAAGATGCCATGGTCGCCATGGTGGGTGCCGCACCATACGAAAACCTTTGAGCAGTGACCGAAGGAAGCATCCAAGGTTTTTTACAAGTTGCACCCGGGATGCTCAGTGAGGACAGCCGCACAACAGCGGTTGCTCACAATCACACGCAATGAGGGGCAGGTCTTGTAATGCTTAGTTATCGACGCCCCCGGGTGAACCGGGAAAGCAGCAGTACATCCGCAGGGAAGCGGATTGCCGCCATTACTGCGGCGGGCGCGGTGTGTCTGCCGCTTCTCGTCGCGCCATCGGTTGCGACGGCCGTAACAACTCCGGGCGGCGAAGGACTGGCCGCGGTCGGTCCAATCGACAATGCAAATGGGTACCCATTCTGGTATCAGGACAAGGGCATCGGTCTCGGCGACGCCGACACAACAAACGATGTTGCACCGCTCCGCCTGGAGCTGTGCCTCGAGATTGATATGTGCGGTGCGGAAATTCCGGTTCCCGCAGAGGACATCAAGTTCCCGGAGAACTATCCGGACGAGGGGTTCTGGTGGGCAGCGGAGGCCGAGATTGAGAATGCACCCGGTGACCGGGCGTTGCTGG
This sequence comes from Arthrobacter tumbae, assembly GCF_016907495.1. Taxonomy (NCBI): domain Bacteria; kingdom Bacillati; phylum Actinomycetota; class Actinomycetes; order Micrococcales; family Micrococcaceae; genus Arthrobacter; species Arthrobacter tumbae. The sequence continues at coordinate 123,957 of NZ_JAFBCC010000001.1, read as the reverse complement.
TGTACGCCCAGGAAGCGGCATTCGGTGACGCCGGCGCCGTCGCGGTGGACAAGCAAGTAGCCTTCACCCGCCAACGCGTTCGTTTGGATGCGCTCCTTCCCAACGCCACGTACACCGTCACCACGCCCTACGGGACAGAGGAATTTGTCACGGACGTCGAAGGTGAAATCAACGACACCCAGGACATCGGCTGCATGAGTCCGCCCTGCGGGTTCGAACATGCCATGACGGGTCACATTGGTCCGTTCCTGCGGTGGACCGACTGGGAGACTGACCCACAACTGGTGAGGGAGACCGGCCAGTACATCGGTGACCCCGCGACTCCCCACACGGTCGAAGGCGGTACCGGCGACGAGAACGTCTTCCGAGTTGAAGGTCCGAATCCGGACGGTAGCAGCGCTCCCTGGTCCATGGAAACCGACCTCTTCTCCGTCACCGGCAAGGTCGCCCAGCTGAAGACCACCATCGATAAGCCGGGCGATCTGTTCGGCGCAGCCACGCAAGTGCGGATTCAATCGTCATTTCCGGGTGAGTCTGACATTCTCTACACACTCGATGGAAGTGATCCACTAGGACCGGACGGCATTCGCGTCGCCTCCGAGGCACTTGTCACCATCCCGGGTCCGACGCCCGAGCAAGGAACCATCGCAGATACGGTTCTGCGCTACGTAGCGGTTGGCTCAGGTCAGACAACCGAACCACAGACGCACGAATACAGGGTGGACACCAGCCTGCCCGTCGTCACGGCAACACCTTCCGGTGCTGCGGCTTCGGCACCAGACGTGAGTCCGATCGTGCTCAAGGGATCACAGATGATCACCTTGACGGCGGCTGTTGGCGCGAATGCGGATGCGGTTTCGACAATTTACTACACCACCGATGGAACCCGGCCGCGCCTGGTGGATGGTGCACCCGCCGGATCCACTCAGGAGTACACGGGGCCGTTCCAGTTCACTCGCAGCGGCACGGTCAACGCCATCGCGGTCACCACCGACGGCGTGACGGGTCCGAACACCAACGTCAAGTACACGGTGCGGCATCTGGATGTCATCAATGAGCCGGCTGCACCGGGATCCCGGAACCACCCGTTCCCGACGACGGTGAAGGACTACGGAACGGTGGACGCAGCAGGTAACACGGTCCTGGCTCCGGTAGAGCTCGCGCTCTGCCTCAATGACCCGAACTGCGCTCTTGAAGTGCCGTTTGATACCACGCGGGCGTCCTACCCGGACAACTTCCCGAGTGAATCCTTCTGGTGGGCAGCAGATGCCGAGATACCGGTCGGTACCGAAGGGCGTGCCCGCCTGGTCCTGGCTCTCGAGGCAGCCTTTGCCAACGAGGTGCCGCGCGACGGTGACGAGATTGCCTTCGGACGTACCAGGTACTCGATGCGGGGCCTTACTCCCGGAGTGACGTACCGGATCACCCACCCGTACGGCGTGGACGTTCTCACTGCAGATACTGCGGGCGACATCCGGTACACCAACGACGTCGGTTGCCTGGATGTGAATTGCTCCTTCGATCTCATGGCCCAGGCCGGCATCGGTCCGCTCCTTCGCCAGCCGAACGCACCTGCCGGCTACCTTGGAGACGGCGCGACGGAAGCCCCGGTTGTTGGAAGCCCGTTTGATACCAACTACTTCCAGCTCGAAGCCATCACCGATGCTGCCGGCGCCGAGCTTGCCGAGGCCCAACTGATCGGCAAGACCGAGAACTTCTCGATCGTCGGCCGACTGGCAAGTACGCCTGAGCCAGAGCTTCCCAGCACTGTTCCCGATGCGGTAGCGGCACCCGTGGTTGACGCAGCGGCCGCACCCCGGATCGGCGAGGCTGTCGTTCAGCTCACCGCTCCCAACGACGGCGGTTCACCGATCACCGGTTTCGTAGTTCGGGTGACCGATGCGGCAGGCACTCAGCTGGGTGCGCTCCGCACGGCACCGGCCACGGCAACGAGCCTGACCATCACCGGCCTTCGGGCGGATATCGCCACCCGATTCCAGGTAGCAGCGGTCAACGACATCGGACAGGGCGCCTTTTCACCACTGTCGGAGGCACTGCCGGCCCTGCCTGCACCGTTCTCGGACGTGCCGCAAGGCATCCAGTTCTTCACCGAGATGGCTTGGCTGGCGGATAGCGGGATCACCAATGGCTGGACTGACGGGACCTTCCGTCCAGTCACTCCGGTGAACAGGGACGCCATGGCGGCCTTCCTCTACCGGATGGCGGGCGAGCCGAGCTATAGCGCTCCAACAGTGTCGCCATTCAAGGACGTCAAGCCCGGCATGGAGCACTACAAGGAAATGGCCTGGCTGGCTGAGCAGGGCATCTCCAAGGGCTGGGATGACGGAACCTTCCGTCCGACCACTCCGGTGAACAGGGATGCGATGGCTGCCTTCCTCTTCCGGATGGCGGGTTCGCCCACCGAAGGATTCGAACCGACTACCTTCCCGGATGTCACGACCGGTAACGAGTTCTTCGACGAGATCAGCTGGCTAGCCTCCACCGGCATCACCACCGGGTACCCCGACGGTACGTTCAAGCCGGTGCAGTCCGTGAACAGGGATGCGATGGCTGCCTTCCTGTACCGGTTCGACGTCCTCTGATCCAACCCAGGGGCCGGAAAGACCCACAACAGAATAGACCTACCTGAGGAAAGACCCCGAAACCCCGGTATCGTGCCCCCGATGCCGGGGTTTCGGGCTGTCCGCGGGCTACGGAGGCCGGAGCCAGCCGCCCGGCGCAACGAAGCGACAACAACAACGGCGGCAGGGTAACTTTCTAGGGTGAGTTCTGCGCAGAAATCCCCGTTCTACATCACTACAGCCATCACCTACCCCAACGGCGTGCCGCACATCGGGCACGCGTATGAGTATGTGGCCACCGACGCCATTGCGCGTTTCAAGCGGCTGGACGGCTACGACGTCATGTTCCTCACGGGTACCGACGAGCACGGCATGAAGATCGCCCAGACGGCAGAGAAAGAGGGGATCACGCCCAAGCAACTCGTGGACCGCAACGCAGCGGTCTACCAGGCTGCCCATGCTGACCTCGCCATCAGCTATGACCGTTTCATCCGTACCACGGACGAGGACCACTATGCCGCCTCGCAGGATATCTGGCGCCGGATGGAAGCCGCCGGCGATATCTACCTCGACAAGTACGCCGGCTGGTACTCGGTACGGGACGAGGCCTATTACACCGAGGAAGAGACCGAGGTGCGTGAGGATGGCATCCGCTACTCGAAGGACACCGACACCGAGGTGACGTGGACGGAGGAGGAGAGCTACTTCTTCCGCCTGTCCACCTACCAGGACCGGCTCCTGGCACTGTACGCGGAGCAGCCGGAATTCGGTGCACCGCAGTCCCGCTTCAACGAGGTCATCAGTTTTGTTAAGCGGGGCCTGGACGATCTCTCGATCAGCCGCACCACGTTTGACTGGGGTGTACCTGTGCCCGGCAACCCCCAGCACGTCATGTACGTCTGGGTGGATGCTCTCACCAACTATCTGACCGGGGTGGGCTATCCGGACACCGAGTCGGAGCAGTTCCGCAGGTACTGGCCCGCAGACGTGCACGTGATCGGCAAGGACATCTCCCGCTTCCACGCGATCTACTGGCCCGCCTTCCTGATGTCCGCCGGCATCGAGCTTCCCAAGCGGGTCATGATTCACGGCTTCCTGCATAACAAGGGCGTGAAAATGTCCAAGTCCCTGGGCAACGTGATCGCGCCGAAGGACTGGATGGAGCAGTACGGCCGGGACCAGATCCGCTTTTTCCTGCTGCGTGAGGTGCCCTTCGGAGCGGATGGCTCCTACAGCCATGAGGCCATCGTGACCCGGATGAATTCCGACCTCGCGAACAATCTGGGGAACCTCGCCCAGCGGTCGCTGTCCATGGTGGCGAAGAACTGTGACTCACTGGTGCCTGCACCGTCGTCGTTATCTGTCGCGGACCAGCGCATCCTGGCCGCAGCGAACACGCTGCTGGACACCTGTCGGGCGGCGTATGACAAGCAGGAGCTGTCCCGCGCGCTCGAGGCGATCTGGACGGTCCTCGGCGACACGAACGCGTACTTCGCCGAGCAGCAGCCCTGGGTGCTGCGGAAGACTGACCTCGACCGCATGAACACGGTCCTCTACGTGACCCTGGAGGTCCTCCGGATCGTGTCTATCCTGGTCCAACCTGTGATGCCGGACGGCGCCGCGAAGCTGCTCACGGTTCTGGGCCAGGGCACCGCGAACGACGACGACGCCCGCCGGTTCAGCGCGATCGCCACTCCGTTGGTTCCCGGCATTGCCCTTCCGGCGCCCGCACCGATCTTCCCGAAGTACGAGGAGCCCACCGAAAATTAATTCATTTGTCAGGACGCGCCCTTATCGCTCCGCCATTCGGGGCGTGTCCTGACAAATCAACGGGGGTCAGGCGCGGAAACGCTCGGCGGCCGTGCTCACCATGATGGCGGCGATCTCCCGCTGTTGTCCGCGCGCCCGCTCGGCAAGCTGCGTAAGGTGCCCCCGGTCGTATCCGGCAAAGGACCAGCCGTCATCCAGCAGCGCCAGGAGGGTCTCCCACAGCGCTTCCTTGCCGCGGACGAGGCTCTGGAGTGCCTCCAGCTCCAGCTGCGCCCCCGGCCCGTTCTCCGCCTTGCTCACGTTGAGGGGGTTCAGGCGCGCGGCGGCAGCGCTGACGTGGCCGAAAAACATCTTCGCGGGGTTCGGGCGGTGTCCCTGGGCGCGCAGGGAGGTAAGCAGCTCACTGCGCTCGTGGTTGATCTCGTCGTGCAGGCGGGACAGCGTGCGCCCGTGCCGGGTGCCGGCCCAGGTCCGGGCGGCTGCCTGGAAGAGGCGCACCCCTCCGGTCGCTCCGAGGAGATGGTCCTCCAGGTAGCGAAACAGCCATTGCCGTTCTTCCCGGGTGGGGTTCTTCACCGGTCCTCCTGATTGCTTCACGGCCCGCACCTGCGGGCCGTGAAGCAATCCTTGCAGGTCAGCCCTCCACGGCCAATCCCTGGACGGGGGAGAGCCTCGCTGCGCGACGGGCAGGCAGTACTGATGCCGCCAGTCCCGCAGCAGTCGCGACAAGGAGCACGCCCGCCAGCTGCAGCCACGGGAACGACGGCGTCACAACAGCCACCAGGCCCAACGCGGACTGGGCGCCTCGCCAGCCGTAGAGCATTCCGAGTACGATCCCGATCAGCGCTGCCACCCCGGCGATCAGGACTGCTTCCACTGCCAGCATGCCGCGCAGCTGGCCCCGGGTCAGCCCTAGTGCGCGTAGGAGCGCCGATTCACGCGTGCGCTCAAGCACCGAAAGGGACAGGGTATTGGCTACCCCGATGAGCGCGATCAATACGGCGACAGCCAGGAGCGCTGTCACAACCAGCAGCAGGACGTCGATGATCTGATTGAAGGTCGCCCGCTCCAGCGCCGCTCCCGAGACGAGATACTCGGACACACCCAGGGCGTCCACCACACTCGTGCGGAGCTGCATGATTTCTCCGGAACCCAGTGAGTCATCCAGCTTCAGCCAGAGGACTCCGGCTGCGTCCGTTCCCTCCAGCTGCCCGAGCTGATCGGCAGTGGCCGGCGTGATGAGGGGAACAATCGTGCGGCTTTCGGCTTCCTTCACGGGAAGAACCCGGGTACTGGAGGAACCGGATACCTCCAGCTCGGTCACTTGGGTGCCGTCCGGCATCGCCACTTCACCATCCTGCGGGTACGCGGTCTCCGAGCGCAGGACCGCTTCCGCGTCGGCGGACGAGAGGCTGTAGACCGTCAGTGCGCCGGCGTCCTCTGTGGTGCGGGCCACCGGCAGGGGTTGCACCACTGCGTCGACTCCGTCCAGCGCCAGCAGGGTGTCCGCAGCTTCCGGGTCTTCTCCGCCGTCAAGCTGCACGGCCAGATCCACCGGGTAATTCTGCGCCAGGGCATCATCGAAAGCTGTCCGCGATGTCTGTGCTCCGGTCATCATCATGCTGACGAGCGTGACGCCGACAAGCAGGGCTGTTGCTGTCGCCGTCGTTCGGGCCGGGTTGCGCACCGCGTTCACCGCTGCGAGCTTTCCGGGTACGCCCAAAGGGGAGGCAAGTCGACCGACGCCCGTGACGAGTGCCGGGACGAACAGGCCGGCGCAGAGCAGGAATCCGAGGAAGGACAGCGCACCACCGGGCAAAGCCAGCAGCAGGTTGGCCTGAGCGGCGCCGACCGCGAGCAGCGCGCTGCCTGCCACGACCGCCAGCACACCGATTCCCAGGCGGACCCGGCCGCGGCGGGTGGTGACGCCTGCATGTTCGGCCGGCCGGAGGGCGGCAAGGGGAGCGACGGCGGTGGCTGCCCTTGCCGGCACGAGTGCTGCTGCGATGGTCATGAGGATTCCAACCACCATGCCGCCCACGACGGCCGATGCCGGCACTGCAAGGGTTGCAAATTCACTGCCCGGAACCGTTCGGGCAAGGGACACGAGCGCCCACATGACACCGGCAGCGAGCAGGACACCGAGGGCCGAGGACACCGTGCCGACAACCGCAGCTTCCAGGAGAACCGAGCGGCGGATCTGCCCGCGGCCGGCCCCGATGCAGCGGAGCAGCGCGAGTTCCCGCGTGCGCTGGGCAACGAGCACCGAGAACGTGTTGGCGATCACGAGCGCCGTGACGATCACTGCGACGACGGCGAATGCCAACAGCACGATGGTCAGCTGGTCCTGTCCGCCGGAAAGGGCAGCGACATCCTCGGTCGTTTGTTCGGCTGCGGTGAGCACACTTGCCTCCGTGCCCGCGTCGGCCAGGACCTGGTCGACGGCGGTACCCACCTGGCCCGCCCCCGCCCCGTCTGTGAGAATAACCTGCAATTGCGACGTCGCACCGTCCGGTACGAGTTCATCGACCTGGAACGGGACGGCATGGAGTGCGATGGCCCCGGAGAGGAAAGGGTGGGCGGACGGTTCACTGAGCCCCGTGACGGTCAGCTCCATCCCGGATGCCGCGAGGTTCTCTGCGAGGGTGCCCTCGCGGAGAGCGGCGCCCTGCAGAGTGTCGCCGATTTCCACACCGAATTGTTCAGCCGACGCAGCGTCAATCACCACCTCGCCGGCGGATTCGGGCAGGTTACCTTCCTGCAGGACGAGGCCTTCCAGTACGGGCGGTGCCAGCGCGGAAAGATTCGCCATGTTCGTTGCGGTGCCGGCCTGGAGCACGAAGTACCCCTGCTGTTCCGCATGCACCACCTCGACTCCGGCTACTGAACTGACAGTGTCCGCCGCTGCCGGCAGCAGGGAGGAGCCGTCAGCCGAGGTCACGACGAGGTCGGCTTTGGAATATTCCGCACCGATGCTGTTCTGAAGCGTGGCAGTAGTGGTGGCGCCGACCATCAGGGTCGCGGCCAGGAAGCCGACACCGAGCATGACAGCCAGCCCGACGGCGATGTAGCGGCGGGCATGCCGCGAAACCTGGGACAGGGCAACAGTCAGCACGGTCAGGCTCCCAGCTGCGAGAGGGCGGAGAGGATGGCGTCGGGGGTGCTTCGTTCCAGTTCCCCCACCAGGGCTCCGTCCTGCATCAGGATCACGCGGTCGGCGTAGGAGGCCGCGACCGGGTCATGGGTCACCATGATGATGGTTCGTCCCATCTCCTGGCTGCTGCGCCTCAGGAGGGCCAGCACCTCCGCTCCCGAACGGGAGTCGAGGTTGCCGGTCGGCTCATCGCCGAAGATGACGTCCGGTCGCGTGAGCAGGGCACGGGCCACCGCCACGCGCTGCTGCTGCCCACCGGACAGCTCGTGCGGACGGTGGCTGAGCCGGTCGGTCAGGCCGAGAATGGTGCAGATCTGCTGAAGCCATTCTCGATCCACCTGCCCGCCGGCCAGCGCGACAGGAAGAGTGATGTTTTGTTCCGCGGTGAGCGTGGGGATCAGGTTGAAGGACTGGAACACGAAACCCACGCGGTCGCGGCGCAGCCTCGTCAGCTCGCCGTCGTTCAAGCCGGTGATGTCCGTGCCGCCCAGCAGAATACGACCGGAATCGGCAGTGTCGAGGCCGGCGAGGCAGTGCATGAGCGTGGACTTCCCGGAACCTGAGGGGCCCATGATTGCGGTGAAACGCCCGCTGGGGAAACTGACCGAGACATCGCGCAAAGCGTGCACTGTGGTGTTGTCCCGGCCATAGGACTTGTTGAGGGATTCGGCAGCAACCGCTGCAGCGGAAACGGAGGACGGCGCGGCAGCCGTCGAAAGATTCGGTGTCATGCTTTCACGCTAGGAAACGCGCGGGTGCCCGCGGATCGGACGGTGGGAGGTTCTTCGCAGCGCCGTCCTCCTACTGGAGGATGAGAGCGGCAACGGATCGGGATGAGGGTGTCAGGGCTGTACGACGCCGGCCTCATAGGCCAGCACCACTGCCTGCACGCGGTCCCTTGCGCCCAACTTGGCGAGAATGTGTCCCACGTGTGTCTTCACCGTGGCTTCCGAGAGGAACAGATCCGAGGCGATCTCGGTGTTCGATCTGCCCTGCGCAATCAGCGTGAACACTTCGCGCTCGCGGGCCGTGAGGCTCCCCACCAGGGACTTCGCCCGTTCGTTGGCTCCGGACGGCGCCCTCAGCAGCGGTGCCACGTGTTCCAGCAGCCTGCGCGTGGTTGACGGAGCGATGACGGCGTCACCCCGGTGAACCGTCCGCACCGCCTCGAGCAGTTCTTCGGGTGGCGCATCCTTCAGCAGGAAGCCGCTGGCCCCCGCCTGGATGGCTGCGAGCGCATATTCGTCCAGGTCGAACGTGGTCAGCACGATGATGCGCGGTCCGGAACCCTGTGCCTGCGCGAGGATGCGCCGGGTTGCCTCAATCCCGTCCATGCCGGGCATGCGAACATCCATCAGTACGACGTCGGCTACCGTAGACGCGAGCACTGAGACCGCCTCGGTGCCGGTGCCGGCCTGGCAGACAACATCGAGATCCGGTTGTGAGTTGATCAGCATCGAAAAACCGCTGCGGACCAGTTGCTGGTCATCGACCAGGGCAACCCGGATGGTGGCGGTGGAGGGCAGGGTGCTCATTCAGGCCTCTGTGTAGGGGATCAGTGCATGGACTTCGAAACCGCCGCCGCCGCGCGGACCGGTTTCCACTGTCCCATCGTAGAGTTTCAGCCGCTCGGTCATCCCACGAATGCCCTGGCCGGGATGAGCGTGGTTCCCGTCGAGGATTCCGCCGTCGGACGCTGCGCCGCGCCCGTCGTCGTCGACTGCCACTTCGAGCCCTTTTCCGGTCCAGGACAGCGAAACGGACGCCGATGCGCGTGGGCCGGCGTGCTTGAGGACATTGGTCAGCGCTTCCTGGATCACCCGGTAGACAGTAAGTTCGGCGCCCGTTGCCAACTGCCGCCGCGGAGTTCCCAGCTGCGTCAGCGCCACGTCAAGGCCTGCCTGCCGCACCGTTTCGATCAGATCGGGAACATCGGCCAGGGATGGAAGCGGGCGGGTGGGCGCGTCGTCGTCGTTCCTCAACACACCGAGCAGCCGGCGCATCTCGCGCAGCGACGCCCTGCCGGTCTCCGCGATCGTGCCGAGGGTGGAGGTAGCGACGGCGGGGTCTGCAGCGCCGGCGTAACGGGCCCCGTCCGCCTGCGCAATCATGACCGAGAGCGAATGGGCGACGATGTCATGCATCTCACGGGCAATGTGGCTGCGTTCATCGGCGGCCGCGAGGTCGCGTTCCTGTTGGTGCTCAATCTCAAGCCGGCGGGCGCGGTCCTGCAGCGCCTGCAGCGCCAGCCTGCGGTTTCGGGCAAGGTCACCGAACGCCCAGCACAGCAGCACCACTGCAACGGCGAAGAAGATGTACAACGCGTACAGGGGCAGCGCTGCGACTCCGGTCTGGTACTGGTTCAGCCCAAACTGTGCAACGCCGGCCACCATGCCGAAGGCAGCAACACCCACACCGCCCAGGCTTGCCCACCGTGGGCCGTAGGCAGCGAGCGCATACACCATGACGAGGACACTGATCTGGGCCGCAACCGGCGGCTGGTTGATGAGGAGCTGGCTGATGGACACCGCCGCGACCGCCGATGCGGCAGCGACGGTCCGGCTGCGCCGCCAGGCCAGGGGGATGACAAGCGCCGTCGAGACAACGAACTCGACGGGTGAATCGAGGAGAACGTATGGCAGCGCCAACAGGACGAATGCCGCTCCCGCCACAACGCGGTCGACTGTCCCTTGGTTCTCCCGTAGCCAGCGGGCCAACCGGTGGTGCGCATCCATAATGTCCAACTCTAGGGTGGGCAACGGCAGCGGACATCGCCCCAGGGGTGGAGTTACCGGACGCGCGTCGTAGGAGCCGGCAGCATCGGTTCGGTTGTCCGGGGCGTGAAGGAGAAGTCGCGGAGTGTCACCTGCTCCGGCCGGACCTGGTTCGGGTACCCACCCCCGCCGCCGGTGACCCACAGGTTGAAGTGGACCGCCTCGCGTGCCGGAACGGGAACGGTGGCACCCTCCAGGACGGTGCGTTTGAGCAGGGTGCCGGAGTATCCCTCGCCGGCGAACGTCTCATAGGTCAGCCTGCCGGGCTCCCAGACCAGCCGGTGAGTGAGTACGGGGTCCGGCGTGACGTCGAAATTGACAACAGTGCTGCCGATTCCGGCCGGCTTGGTCGCGTCGAACCAATAACCATGCCCCTGCCGGACCGGACGCGACCCGCCCCACGCGGACGCTTCGCAGACATCGATCTCGTTGTGGCCGGGAGCAGCATCGGGGTCATAAGTGAACATGCATCCCCACACCACTTCCTTCTGTAACGTCTGCAGGTTCCGCTCGACTCCAGCGCTGTATGTGCCGTAGCCAAAGCCGCGACGGGTGGACTGGAACTCCGCCGCTACGGGTGCATTACCTGACGGATTGGTGAGGGCAAGGCTGACCCGCCCGTTCGCGTCCGGCTCACTGACATTGGCCGGATCGAAACTGCCGTTGTAGTGCGGACCGCCGGTCCACGAACGCTTGAGCCAGTTATAGCCTTCCCACGTGAAATCGCCCGCAGGACCGGAATCTGTGTTCATTGTCCTATTGTCCGCGGCGGGGGCTGCGGAATGGCTGTACGGTGACAGCCCAGTATCACCGTCTCACTATCCGGGACTCGATTGTCCGTGATGCGGGATGGTTGCCTAGGCTGATCCCATGACTTCATCCAGCATCAATGTGGCAGTGATCCCCGGTGACGGCATCGGACCGGAGGTCATTACCGAGGCGGTCAAGGTGCTGCGCGCAGCAACAGCTGCCGCGGACGCGGAACTGACCCTGACGGATTACAAGCTCGGTGCCGAGCACTGGCTGACCACGGGGGAGACACTCTCGGAGGAGGTGCTGGACCGTTTGCGCACCCACGACGCCATCCTCTTCGGTGCCGTCGGTGCCGCCCCGGGAGATACCCGCATCCCTTCGGGGCTCATCGAGCGCGAAATGCTGCTCAAACTCCGTTTCAGCCTTGACCACTATGTCAACCTCCGTCCCTCACGCCTCTACCCCGGCGTACCGAGCCCGCTTGCCGATCCCGGCGAGATCGACTTCGTGGTGGTGCGGGAGGGAACCGAAGGACCGTATGTGGGCAACGGTGGAGCCCTGCGCACGGGCACACCCCATGAAATAGCCACTGAGGTTTCCGTGAACACCGCGCACGGCGTTGAACGCGTGGTCCGCGACGCTTTCCGCAGGGCGAGCGAGCGACCGCGGAAGCACCTCACCCTGGTACACAAGCACAACGTGCTGGTGCACGCGGGCCATCTGTGGAAGCGCACCGTCGAGGCCGTGGCAGTCGAGTTCCCGCAGGTTACCCACGACTACCTGCACGTCGATGCGGCCATGATCTTCCTGGTGACGGATCCCTCGCGTTTCGATGTCATCGTGACCGACAACCTCTTCGGCGACATCATCACGGACCTCGCCGCCGCCGTCACCGGGGGTATCGGCCTGGCTGCCTCCGGCAACATCAACATGGACCGCACGGCGCCTTCGATGTTCGAGCCGGTGCATGGTTCCGCCCCGGACATCGCGGGACAGCAGAAGGCTGACCCGACTGCAGCGATCCTTTCGGCAGCCCTGCTGCTGCGCCACCTCGGTTTCAGTGAGCAGGCGGAGCGGATCGAGGCGGCGGTGGAGAACGACGTCGCCACCCGGTCAGGCGCGCCACGCACCACCGCTGAAATTGGCGATGCGATTGCCGCCGCAGTGTCCTAAGCTGGTTAGGAACCATTAACTCAAGTGATCGTGAGTGCGTATCCCGTTCGGGATCACCGCCAGGCACGATTGTGTCTTTCGTAGCGCATACGGAGGGCAGGTAACCGTGGAGGAACCATGACAGCTACGCAGCTGGAATTCGCCCAGTACCCGTCGGCCAGCCCGAGGTCGGAGGCGGACCGGGAGGCTATTCTCGCCAACCCCGGGTTCGGCAACCACTTCACCGACCACACTGCGGTGGTGGATTTCGCTGTTGATACGGAGGGTGTCGGCGGATGGTCGGACGCGCGCCTGGAAGCGTATGGGCCCATCGCCATGGATCCGGCAGCTGCCGTGCTGCATTACGGGCAGGAGATCTTCGAAGGCATGAAGGCGTACCGTCACGCTGACGGTTCCATCTGGACCTTCCGGCCGGAGGCAAATGCGGCGCGGCTCAATCGTTCCGCTGCGCGGCTTGCACTTCCGCAGTTGCCCGAAGAGATATTCCTGGAGTCCCTGCGCCAGCTCGTTGCCGCTGACCAGGAGTGGGTGCCTACCCGCGACGGTGAGAGCCTCTACCTGCGCCCGTTCATGATCGCCACCGAAGCGTTCCTCGGTGTGCGTCCCGCCCGTGAGGTTTCCTACCGGGTGATCGCCTCGCCTGCGGCCAACTACTTCGGTGGGGAACTGGCCCCGGTGTCGATCTGGGTCTCCCGGAATTACGCGCGCGCAGGACGTGGCGGTACGGGCGCCGCCAAATGTGGAGGCAACTACGCGGCCTCGCTCGCAGCGCAGCTGGAGGCAGAGGCGCACGGCTGCAAGCAGGTGCTCTTCCTTGACCAGTTCAACGACAATGCCGTCGAGGAACTCGGTGGCATGAACGTCTTCTTCGTCTTCAAGGACGGCACTCTGGTCACGCCGGCATTGAGCGGGACCATCCTTGAGGGTATTACCCGTTCATCGATCATCCAGCTGGCAAAGGACCGCGGCCTTCAGGTGCAGGAGCGCACCATCACCCTTGATGAGTGGCGCGACGGCGTGGGCAACGGCGATATCGCGGAGGTGTTCGCCTGCGGCACCGCAGCAGTCATCACACCGATCGGCGAGCTGAAGGACGGCGAGGAGGTCATCAGCGCGCCGAATCCCTCGGCGGGCGAGGTCACCATGAGTATCCGTGAACAACTCCTGGGCATCCAGACAGGCAAGGTCGAGGATCCGCACGGCTGGATGACCCGCCTCGTGTAGCGGCTTCTGAACAGCATCAGGCCCGGCTTCCGATCAGGAAGGCCGGGCCTCATGCATTTTTCAGCTCTGCATCGCCGGACCGAGCGGGAGCGCCTTGCCTGAGCGCAGCAGCTCCGTGATCCCGGGCTCGGGAAGCGGCCTGCTGAAGTAGTAGCCCTGCCCGCTGATCTCGCCGAGGGAGCGCAGGAAATCAGCCTGTTCGTGGGTCTCGATGCCCTCGAACACTGCTCCGAGGCCGGCCGCCCGGATGAGCTGGAAGACAGCTGCCACAAACTCGGGCTGCCATGATCCCGTTGCGGGTTCGCGAAGGATGGAGCGGTCCACCTTCACCATGTCGACCGGTAGATTGCGCAGGTAGCTGATCGACGAGTAACCCGTGCCGAAATCGTCGATCTCAATGCACACGCCAAGCTGCTTGAGGCTCAGCAGCGAGTATGTTTCCACCTCGCCGCCGCTGACCAATGCGGATTCGGTGATCTCGATGACAAGTGAGGGCGGGGGTACAGACATGCGTTTGAGCAGTCCGCGGACAAAATCCACCATATCGAGCTGGCGCAGCTCGATCGCCGAGATATTGACGCGCACCTGGAAATCCTCGGGTACCAGCAGCGCCGCCCGCCAGATCGCATACTGCTGAAGGGCCGTGGCCATGACCCACCGGTCGAGTTCGGAAATGGCACCGATCTCTTCCGCAAGCGGAATGAACGAGTCCGGAGGAATCAGACCGCGGGTTGGGTGGTTCCAGCGCACCAGAACTTCCACCCCGTTGACCGACCCGTCGCGCAGGTTCACGATCGGTTGATAGTGCACGCACAGCTGGTCCGTCCCGATGGCGTCGCGCAGTTCCGAGGCCATCAGCGTGCGGAGCTGCCGGTCGTAGAGCATGACCGGTTCGAAGGTCTTGATGATGCTGCGACCCTCGTTCTTCGCCGCGTACATTGCCGTGTCGGCTTCATACAGCAGGGATTCGGCGGTGTGGTCAGCGGTAGCGAGGCGCAAACCTATGCTGGCGCGTGGATGCACGCTGAACTCGTCCACGTCGATGCTTTTCGCGAGCACTTCCAAGGCGCGGTTGGCTACACCGAGGGCGATCTCCATGGTTGATTGGGTGACCAGGATAGCGAATTCGTCGCCGCCCAGGCGAGCCACGGTGTCGGTCGCCCTGACAACTCCACGAAGGCGCTCCGCAACTTCGCGCAGGACGTCGTCGCCGGCGTCGTGCCCGAAGCGGTCGTTGACATTCTTGAATGAATCGAGGTCGAGAAGCAGCAGCGCCGGCGGAGGATTGCCATCCTGTTGTCCGGAGAGGGACTGCTCGATTTTCTCGACGAGGTCCACTCGGTTGGACAGCCCGGTCAGCGCGTCGGTCATCGCCATCCGCTTCATGTCCAGATGAGCCTGGTGAAGCATGGCCGTGCGGTTCTCCACGCGTTTTTCGAACTGCCTATACACCAGTTCGAGTTCTTCAGCCAGGAGGTTGACGCCGGTGATGACGGCGTCGACATCATCGCGCACCGGTGAGGGCGTCATCCTGCTGCTGAGGTCTCCCCGGGACAACTTCACGATGCCGTCGACCAGCATCGCCAGGCGGGGATCCCCGCCGTCAGCGGTCATCTGCAGGTTCCAGCAGCCAGGCGACGGCCCTATCTTCGTCACCGAAGTAGCGGGTGGGACACGGCGGTGGCTCGCCTCCAAGGAGGAAATTCGCGAGCACCCTGTCCACCGCGCTCGCTCCCACCACCGCGATGGCCGATGCCGAGCGGGAGCGGCTGAGAACGGCACGCGCCTCGCGACTGATCGACGCGACTCCGGTGATGTCAAGCAGGATCGGTGTCAGGACGCCGCTGGCCTCCGTACGGGCACGCTGCGCAAAAGTATCCGCTATCTCCTCCGTGATGTGCTCGCCTTGCGGCAGGACCAGACGGATGACGGATACCGGTGCCGTTGTGTCCGATCCTTCGCTGGGTACCAGCCAGAGTGCATTCATGCCGAGCGTCGCTTTCCTTGCTGGAGCGCCGGGGTGTGGCGCTGCATCCGGTTCTTGAAACTACCGTACAGAAATACGACGACGGCGGTCATTGCCCTGGCGCATGTCGCGGTTCAACCGTCGGTCACCGTGGTAGAGAATTGCTTCCCAATCCGCCTCTTCGGGTGCCTTGTCGATGACGGGTGACTGCTCCTGTCGAGGCTCCCGCGGCGGGACATGGAGCCAGTTCAGCACGCCCAGCACCATGTCTACGGCAGAGTTCTTCAGGCCGATGTACGCGCGGATGGCGTAGAACGCCAGGAATGCGTTGAGTAACGCGAAGGCGGCGTTGCCCCAGTTCTCGCTGACGACGTCCCGCCAGACGGTGAAGAGGGAGTAGGCGACGATCAGGAACGGCACGACGACGTAGAGTGCCGGCGCAGCCGTCCGGTCCTTGACCTTGGGCGTGCGGACGAAGGGGATCTTCTCGCCGGTGAAAGCCTGTTGAATGGACTTCAGGACGCCGGCCAGGTTCACGGGCAGGAGCACGATGTTGAATCCGTAGATCCTGAAGATGTCGCTGAAGCGGTGCCCGCAGTCCCGGAGGTCGCTGCCCATTGCCAGGAAATAGGGGAGGGCAGTGATGAAGACCAGCGGACTGAGGAGGCGGCTGTCATAGGGGTAGCCGAGCAGGAACAGCAGACCAAAACTGGCCCAGGCGATGGAGGCCATGTAGTTGACCCGCAGGAGGACTTCGCGAGCAAGGATGCGTTCACGACGGTGTCTGCGCTCCCGCATCTGATTCCACAGCTTGGGAACGATGAGCAGACCGCCGTTGGCCCATCGGCGCCGCTGCACCACAAGCGAACCGAAGTCCGGCGGTGTGGCACTGTAGCTCAGCCGTTCGGGGTAATTCACCAGCGTCCACCCGTGGGTCCCAAGGTCAACGCTCGACTCCGTGTCTTCGATGACTGTCCGGTCCTGGATGTAGGTCTTGATGTCGAATCCGCCGACGCTCTCCACCTCGACGATGTCTTCGATGGCACGCTTGCGGATAACGGCGTTGGCACCCACCCAGAACGTGGCGCCGTAGTACGTCATGCCCTGATGAAGGATGTGCTGGATGTCGGTCGTGGCGCCGGCTACGCGCTCGATGCGCGTGGGGGCACCACGGAAGGAGGAATACGGCGTCTGCGTGACGGCAACCCGTTCATTGCCCGGTGATTCCAGCAGGTGGACCAGGCGGAGGCAGTAGTCGCGCAGCAGGAGGGAATCGGCGTCGAGTGTGAGCACGTAGGTGGAGTCTGGAATGTCGAGGTCATCGACATGGTGTTCGGTGGCAGGACGAAGCACAACGCCGTTGGCTGCCTTCTCCTTGTGCCAGCGCCCGCCCATGAGGGAGATATAGGCGTTGAGGTTCATCGCCTTGTTCGCCTCGTGGGAGAGGGAGGCGTAGAGCTTGCGCTCGAACGTGTTCATGGAAGCGGTGAAGATACGGGCCAGGCGCACGTAGAGCTCCACCATCCGGTCCGGATCCGGCGCAGTGTGCTGGGCCCGGGCGGCGGTAAGCGCGAGGACAGTCAGGCGCAACTCACGCGCCAAACCCATCAGCACCAGGTCAACGAAGAACTCGTCAACGTGATCCTCGACGGTCTCGTTCTCAGCCATCGTTTCCAGCCACACCGCGGCGGCCTCGTATTCGGCGATCAGGCGCGGCAGCTCGTCGCCGGCCGGTGTGTGGGAAGCCATGCGTTCGCGGTACCCGGACAACGCGCTGGTGAAGCGCATGGAGGGCTCGAGCAATCGGCCTTCGATCTCGGCAGCCAGTGCGCGTGTGGCCTCAAGCCGACCAAGAACGTTCGGATCTGTCGGGTGCGGCGGGTCATCGAGTAGAAGCGTGACCCGCAGGTTGGGGAACTCCTGCAGAGCGGCGGACCAGAGTGTGGCGCGGACCACTTCGGGCTCTTCAGCATAGGACGGTACCAGCACGGTGATGCTCTCGTCGTAGCGGGCGAAGTGCCGATCGAGCTCACCACGCGGGACACGGCGGTGGTCCCGGAATCGATACAGCGCTCCCTGCCGGGCCAGCAGGTACATCAGTGCGGAGAATGTCAGGAAGGTGACCACCACGAGGTAGAAAATCGCCTCGAGCTGGAACCGGAAGCTTGCCGAGGGATTCTCCGCGAGTTCCCGAAGGATCGTCGATACGACGTAGGCCACCCAACCGAGAATTGTGACCACGATCGCCAATCGGCCGAGCGCGACTTTTCGCCGCGAAGGTCGCGGATGAACGATCGAAAGCGGTTCGGACCGCTTCTCTGCTCCCCACTGACGCCGCCGCGATCCTGCGCCGGACGACGAAGACGTTCCGACAGCCGAATCCGGCACAGAGACTTGCTGGTTCATCCGCCCCCCAAATAATCTGATGGACCCCCCATGCGGAGCGTCCCAGTGAGTGTCGCTGCGGCAGGTGACGGGCCCGACGGTCAGCAGTGTTCATCCCGGTCCGGCTGAGGTGACGGCCCAGCGGCATCGGCGTGCGGGATGTGACGGACGAAACAGTACACCATTTTGATTCGGTGGACTTCCACCGTTACGATACGCTCACCGTTCCCGTCCGAACGGTCTTGTATCTGGGGGACCCATGTCCACACGTTTTCCAGGCCGCAGGCTTTCGCCTGTGCGCCTCACTGTCCTGGTCGCTATTATCGGCACGCTGGTAGCGTCCACTGTTGTGGGTTGGAACCGTCTTGAGGATGTGCGCGCTGCCGCCAATGGCGGGTCGTGGTTCGCCGGGTATGTGGACGCCACAGCAACGCCTTTCTACCCTTTCGAGCAGCCCGCCTCGGAGCAGG
The DNA here is from genome assembly GCF_016907495.1 of Arthrobacter tumbae. Classification (NCBI taxonomy): domain Bacteria; kingdom Bacillati; phylum Actinomycetota; class Actinomycetes; order Micrococcales; family Micrococcaceae; genus Arthrobacter; species Arthrobacter tumbae. The sequence continues at coordinate 105,706 of NZ_JAFBCC010000001.1, read as the reverse complement.
GAAAGAGCGTCGTGCTCTCGTTCATCGTTGCTGATCCTGCCGAGGACTGCCGGCCGTCGTGGGGCGCTGCCTACTCGCTGGACGAGGCGCAGTCTGAGCTGGATCTCGATCGCCGAATTGCGCGTCTGATCCAGGACGGTGGCGAGGTTGCAGTGTCGTTCGGCGGTCTGATCAACAACGAGCTCGCCCGGACCTGTACGGACGTCCACCAGCTTACCGGGGCCTACCGCTCCGTCGTTGAGCGGTACAACCTGACCACGATCGACCTCGACATCGAGGGCGAGGACCTGGCCGATTCCGAGGCTGCGGCGCGCAGGGCAGAAGCCCTGGCCGCTTTGCAGGAGGAACGGCGCGCGGACGGCAAGACGCTCAATGTCTGGCTGACCCTGCCTGTGGCGCCGTCCGGTCTGACCGTTCAGGGCACCAACGCGGTGACGGCCATGCTTGACGGCGGCGTGGATCTCGCAGGCGTGAATGTCATGACCATGGATTACGGCGGAAGCAGGGAGCCCGGGGTTTCCCAGCTGGATGCGTCGATCGCGGCTGCCCGGGCCACCCACGCCCAACTAGGAATCCTCTACGACCGGGCAGGCACCAGCCTCGGTCCGCAGACGCTGTGGAGGAAGATCGGGCTGACGCCCATGATTGGTCAGAACGATGTCCCCGCAGAGGTATTTGATCTTGAGGCAGGTGCCGCATTCAATGCCTTCGCCCTGGAAACGGGCGTGGGGCGGATGTCCATGTGGTCGCTCAACCGAGACGCCACCTGCAGCGACAACTACGGCGACGCGAAGATCGTGTCAGACAGTTGCAGCGGCATCGAGCAGGACGGCACGCTGTTCGCTGACGTCTTGGGCGCAGGATTCGAGGGACGGGCAGCGACTCTCAACTCGGCCCCCACTACTGATGAGCCCACGCCCGAGTCCGTGGTCGATGATCCTGAAACCAGTCCTTACCCGATCTGGTCGGAGGAAGCCACATATGTGCTCGATGACCGCGTCGTCTGGCGCGGGAAAGTCTATTCAGCGAAGTACTGGACCTCGGGCGACGTGCCGGACAATCCGGTGCTGCAGGCTGCCGAGACTCCGTGGACCCTGATCGGTCCGGTGTTGCCGGGGGAGAAGCCGGTTCCCGTTGTGACTGCTCCGGCAGGTACCTATCCCGGCTGGGACGCGGAGAAGACCTACGAGAAGGGTGATCGGATCCTCTTCGACGGTCATGTCTTCGAAGCGAAGTGGTGGAACCGGAGCGACAGCCCGGAAGCGGCCCTGCAGACCTCGGATGCTTCGCCGTGGCGCAAGTTCTCCAACGACGAAGTCAAGGAAGTGCTTGAGGAGCTGGAGTCCTGACCGGACGTTGACCGGCAAGAACGTCCGGAGGTTTAGGCCTGCGCCCGTCGGTGAACCTCGTCAATCAGTTTGCCTACCTGTGCTTCCCGGTCGGGAGCTCCTGACTGCCTGAAAAGTTCCTGGCTCTTCTCGAGCTGAAACAGCCCTTCGAGCGCGTCGCCGGACCGCGCCAGCGCCTGCCCCAGCAGCATGTATGCTTCTGCCGCCGTCTGGCTGGCGATGAGGGAAGACGCATCGCAGATGGGCCTCAGCCGATCTACAGCGGCATCGTACTGTGCTGTCAGAAACAGCCAGTGCGCGCGGGTGAGTGACAGTTCAAGCTTGTCCCGCTCACTCCCGCCCACAATCGACGCAGCGAGTTCCGCCCTCTCGATGCACTCGAGCGTCTCAGGCTCCACGACGCCGCCCGCCAGGCGAAGCGCAGCGGACGCACGGTTGAACCGGGCCCACAGGTCAAGGTCGTTTGAGGGCGAGAGATTACTGGCCGCCCGCCGGTGGTAATCGGTTCCGGTAGCGGCATCCCGTCGGAGATAGGCCACGTTCCCGATGACCCAATAGGCCTTGCCTGCAGTCTGCGAGTTCACATCAGCAGTGATGAGCTCAGCCAGCCTGAGGCATTCCTGCCAGGCGTCATCAAGTTGGTCACTCTCGGCGAGTGCTGCGATGAGTGCATGCTGGGCAGTGATGTGCAGGTCCGGCGAGTCGGCGGCAGATGCAGCGATTGCAACAGCCCGCCTTGCTTCTTCGGCCGCGGCCGCGAGGTCGCCCTGGCCCTGCAGGGCGACAGCAAGAAACGTCGCGACCCGTGAAGAGAGATCCGGGTATCGACCCGTTAGTGGATGTTCCTGGAGGGACCGTGCGTGAGCTTCTGCCTCACGTATATTGCCCAGCTTCTTGAAACATTCCGCTTCGAGGAAGCTCATGTTCCACCAAGCGTTTTCGTCCCCGTGGCTCGCTGCTAACCCGGCCGCTTCACGAGCGATGCTCTGAGCGCTCTCGTATTCCCGCTGGCTCCAGGCATCGCGCGCACGCAATTCCAGGAAGACGTGCTCGCCGGGCTGCTGGGTTTGATTCATGGCCTCGTTCCAACGCTGTCCTCGAATGGATCCCCGGGCATCATTCTGTCAGAACCGGCAGCCGAATCTCCCAGTGTGTGCTCGGTGAATTCATGTGTGTTCGAATTCGGAGGAGAAAACTGCGGAAAACATGAGACAAAAGTCTCTCGATTGTCGCAACTCGATCCATATACTGGGGATGCTGTGCAACGCAGAAGGCATATCGTTCTTCTGCGTCCATCAAGTGACAAGGAAAAAGTATGAAAAAAGTCTCCGCAACTCTGTTGCTGACTGCGTTGCTTCTGGTTGGGGGCGGCACGGCTGCTCAGGCTGCAAAAATCGGCAACTGGCCCGATGGCACGACGACTACAACGAAGATCGGCAATTGGCCGGACAGCACAACCACCGCGAAGATCGGCAACTGGCCCGACAGCACGTACCAGGCTGTGTAGTCCCGGTTCTCATAAGGGCCGTGGAGAGCAAGCTGATTGGCTGATCTCCACGGCCTTTTGCATGTCTACAGCAGCAACATCAGCTTCGAATTTCAGCCACGATGTCGCGCACATGCGCGGCCCTGTCGGGTGCGCCGGCGTCGTCGAAACACTGTTCACTGGTTTCGAAGTGAGCGAACGCCTCAAGTTCTTCGCCGCGGGCCGACAGCGCCTGGGCAAGCAGCAGGTTTGCCTCTCCCTCTGTCTGTCGGGAGAGCGCCGAGCCCTCAGCGCAGATTGGTCGCAGGCGCTCCACCGCAGCATTGAGCTGGCCCGTCAGAAATAGCCAGTGCGCCCGGGTGAGGGAAAGCTGGAGCCGGTCCCGCTCCGTGCCGCCGACAATGGAACTGGCGATCTCTGCCCGTTCAATGCACTCAAGCGTCTCCGCATCGACAACGCCGGCTGCCAGGCGCCGTGAAGCGGATGCGCGGTTGAACCGGGCCCACAGGTCAAGATCGTTGTGAGGAGTGAGCTGCTCCGCCGCGAGCCCATGAAAACGGGTGCCGTCGTCCACCTGGCGGCGCATGAACGCTACGTTCCCGATGACCCAATATGCCTTGCCCGCGGTCTGCGTGTGGATAGCCGGCGTGATGTGAGTCGAGAGATCCAGGCATGTGCTCCAGGCTTCGTCCAACCGGTCACTTTCGGCAAGCGCTGCGATCAGCGCGTGATGGGCCTCTATCTGAAGCTCGGGAGAGTCAGCAACCGTGGATGCGCTTTTCACTGCGACAGTAGCGCTATCCACGGCCTCGTCGAGATGACCCAGACCCTGCTGGCACACGGCCACGAGAGTATGGACACGAGCCTTCAATGCTTCCGATTCCAAGGTGAGACTGCTGATTCCGAGGGTTTCAGCGAACTGGAGCGACTCTTCCAATGAGCCCTCCTCGCGCAGGCATTCGGCCTGGAGGAACGTCATGTTCCACCAGGAGTGGTGGTCCTCGGCGTGCGCCGTGAGTTCGATGGCGGCGGCCGCGAGCAGCCGTGCCGCTCGATAATCGCGCTGGCTCCAGGCTTCACGCGCGCGCAGTTCGTACATCACGAGTTCACCGGAATGCTGTGCTGCCACACTTCCCCCTTGTTCAAAGGCTGCGTCGGACAGGCAGGGGGCTCCCGGCGAATTCGACGTGACTGTCTCTGAGTTTATGCGGAAAGGACCGGTTGAGACAGAGCGGGGCAAAGCTGAAGAGATCCGGCCCCAAGGGGTGTTGCATATCACAGTTGCTTCGTATACTGAATTCATCTGGTGTCCGTGACGCTGCACTCCTACCTTTAAGGAATCCGTTATGAAACGACTTTCCGCAGTTCTCCTGCTTACGGCGGCCCTGGCAGTGGGAGGGGGGTCTGCGGCTGTAGCACTGGACAGTGGGCCTACTCAGAGGACGGGTGTTGTCACCTATGGCACGCTGATTGATGACTGGCCTCACTGACCACCACTGAAGTTTGAGCCTGAGACCGTTCAGGGGACAAGTGTTCTCTGAACGGTTTTTCGCGTTCAGGGACCAGGTCTGTACTAGCCTGTGTTCATGCGTATCGCCCGATTTGTGCTCAATGATGATCCAGCGTTCGGCCTCGTCGAGGGGCCTGTTGGCAAAGAAGAGGTAGCCGTCATCAGCGGTGACCCGTTCTACGGAGGCGTGCAGCCCACGGGAGTGCGCCACAAACTGGAGGACGTCCGGCTGCTGGCTCCGGTGATTCCGCGCAGCAAAGTCATCGGTATCGGCCGAAACTATGCTGATCATGCCGCGGAGCTGGGCAACGAGGTTCCGCCGGCTCCGCTGATGTTCCTCAAGCCCAACACATCGGTTGTCGGTCCGGGCGATCCCGTTGTGCTTCCGTCCTTTTCGGACGAAATCTCCTACGAGTCTGAGCTCGCCGTCATCATCGGCCGGATCTGCAAGGACGTACCGATCGAGCGGGTGGACGACGTCGTGTTCGGTTATACCTGCGCCAATGACCTGACGGCCCGCGACATCCAAAAAACGGACAACCAGTGGGCACGGGCAAAGGGTTTTGACACTTCTTGCCCGATCGGGCCCTGGATCGAAACGGAGCTTGATACCGAGAACCTCGCCGTGCGCGGGTGGCTCGATGGCGAACTGATGCAGGACGGCACCACCAGCCAGATGATCTGGGGTGTGAAAGAGCTGGTCGCCTACGTCTCCCAGGCCTTCACCCTTCTGCCCGGCGACATCATCCTTACCGGTACGCCTGCCGGTGTGGGCCTGATCAACGAGGGGCAGCGGTACGACGTGGAGATCGAGGGGATCGGCAGGCTGTCCAACCCGGTGCGCCGCTAGCGGACTGCCTTCACGCCGACGGCCGGACAGTAGACTGGGCACCATCATGACTACTGCTGATCTCCCCACTGTCACGCCCGAAACGCCTGTACGGGTTCGCTTCTGCCCATCGCCCACGGGCGTGCCGCATGTCGGCCTGATCCGGACCGCCCTGTTCAACTGGGCATATGCGCGGCATACCGGCGGCAGGATGATCTTCCGCATCGAGGACACAGACGCCGCCCGTGACAGCGAAGAGAGCTACGAACAACTCCTCGACGCGCTGAAGTGGCTGGGGATCGACTGGGATGAGGGTGTGGAGGTCGGAGGACCGCACGCTCCCTACCGCCAGTCGCAGCGGAGCGGAATCTACCAGGACGTCATCTCGCGGCTCGTTGCTGCCGGACACCTCTACAAGTCCTACTCCACGCCGGACGAGGTGGAACAGCGGCACAGGGCCGCCGGCCGGGACGTGAAGCTCGGGTATGACAACTTTGACCGGAGTCTCTCAGCGGAGCAGAAGGCATCCTTTGAAGCGGAAGGTCGTCCGGCCGTTCTGCGTCTTCGCATGCCGGAAAATGACATCACCTTCACCGACCTCGTGCGCGGAGACATCACCTTCGCAGCCGGCAGCGTGCCGGACTTCGCAGTGGTGCGGGCAAATGGCGCCCCCCTCTATACGCTCGTCAACCCGGTCGATGACGCCCTGATGGGCATCACCCATGTGCTGCGCGGTGAGGACCTCCTCTCCTCGACGCCGCGCCAGGTCGCGCTGTACCGGGCCCTCATCGATATCGGCGTGGCGCGCTACATGCCGCTCTTCGGCCACCTGCCCTACGTGATGGGGCAGGGCAACAAGAAGCTGTCCAAACGCGATCCTGAGTCGAACCTCTTCCTGCACAGGGAGCGCGGGTTCATCCGTGAAGGTCTCCTCAATTACCTCTCATTGCTCGGCTGGTCCCTCAGCGCTGACGAGGACATCTTCACCGTCGACCAGCTCGTCGAGAAGTTCGACATCCATGATGTGCTTGCAAACCCGGCCCGCTTCGACGTCAAAAAGGCCGAAGCCATCAACGGTTCCCACGTGCGACTGCTGGACCCGGAGGACTTCCGGATGCGGCTGGTTCCATACCTGCAGTCGGTAGGCCTGGTCGGCGAGACGATCAGCCCCCGCGAGCTGTCCATCCTCACTGAGGCGGCGCCGCTCATCCAGGAAAGGATCACCCTGCTCGGGGAGGCACCTGAGATGCTCGGCTTCCTGTTTCGTTCCGACGCGCAGGTGGAGGTCGCGGCCGATGCCCGCAAGGGCCTGCCCGCCAACTACGAGGAGGTTCTTGATGCCGCGCTTGGCGCACTCGAACCCTTGGGGGACTGGACCGCTGACTCCATTCAGGCGGCTCTGCGCACTGCGCTCGTCGATGAGCTTGGGCTCAAGCCACGGGTCGCTTTCGGACCCGTGCGGACTGCTGTGTCGGGACGCAAAATCTCACCGCCGTTGTTCGAATCCATGGTTATTCTCGGCAAAGAGTCGTCGCGGGCCCGGTTGAGGACACTGCGTGGTCAGTGAGCTCGCCGCACCTTCCGTTCAGGGCGTCCTCTTCGACATCGATGACACCCTGGTAGACCTTGAGACTGCCATGGGGCGGACACTGCATCACATCGGGGCTGATACCCTGGCGCATCTCACCGAGGCGGAGTGGGTGGAATACAAGGCGTTGTACACCCGGGATCCGCACGGCTACTACGACCAGTTCCTGGCCGGAACACTGAGCTTCACGGAGCAACGCATCCACCGCGCGCGGCACGCCCAGGCATCATTCCTCACCGAACCTCTTGAAGGCGCCGCAGCGGCACGGTGGAACAGTGCGTACGAGGCGACACTGCCGCTTCACTTCGAACCGTATGACGATGTCGTTCCTGTCCTCGATGAGCTGGACCGGCAGGGAATCCCCTATGGTGCAGTTAGTAACAATGTGCACGATTACCAGCGTGCCAAGCTGGACAAGGCAGGCCTGCACCGGGTCGCTGCGCTGGTTGGGATTGACGCCCTCGGGGTTGCCAAGCCCGATCCTGCGATTTATCTCGAGGGAGCCCGGCTGCTCGGAACCGATCCTGCACAGACGCTTTACGTGGGGGACAATCCTGTCGTTGACGCTCAGGGAGCGGATGCGGCGGGTCTCATCGGCATCTGGCTGGACCGTCGCGGTGGGCAGGACAAGGGCTTCGTGGGCCGCCGAATTACCAGCCTGACCGACGTTTTGCGCATCGCGCAGGAAATCCGGTAAAGTTGTTTCTCGGCGCGGAGGGGGTTGACCTGCTGCGAAGCAGGGTAAAAATCTCCCGAAAGTGCCATTGGGGTATGGTGTAATTGGCAACACACTGGTTTCTGGTACCAACATTCTAGGTTCGAGTCCTGGTACCCCAGCGCTGTAAACAGCACAAATCGAGCGGGCATATGCCTCGGCATCAGCCCGCTTCAATTTGGTCTCACAGCATTCGATGTGAAAGAATTATCTAGCTCGTTTGCTGGGAAACCGGCTGACAGCATAGTACTGGCCCCATCGTATAGCGGCCTAGTACGCTGCCCTCTCACGGCGGTAACGCGGGTTCGAATCCCGCTGGGGTCACACAAGGTTCCGCCTCAACCATCTCGGTTGGGGCGGAATTCTCGTTTAAGCGGTCAGCTCCCCATATCCCTGACAACACCGGCAGAACTGGCATGATGGGACCATGGATGCTCCGCTGCCTGACGCTGACGCTGCGGGGCTTGCCGATCTGCTTGGCAGCGTCCGCGAAACGCTCAGCCATCTCACCTTTCCCCTGGATTCTCCCGCGGCCGCTGACGCGCGACATCAGACGCGTGCCGCCGCCGAGCAGCTCGATGACTACATCCTGCCCCGCATCAAGAGCCTGGACGCGCCGCTCCTTGCTGTGGTGGGCGGGTCTACCGGGGCGGGCAAATCCACTCTGGTCAACGCCCTGGTAGGTCATCCAGTAACCCGTTCCGGGCCCATCAGGCCCACCACCCGCCAGCCGATCCTGCTGCACCACCCGGCAGAAGGACACTGGTTCGCCGATGACCGTGTGCTGCCGTCGCTGACCAGGCAGCGCGCCGTCGTCGTCCATGAGGAAGCGGAAGGCGTGCCGGCTTCCCAGATCACTTCACTGCACGACGCCGGCAGCGCAGCCCAGCTTCTGCTTCAACCGGACACGATGATTCCCCTCGGGCTTGCCCTGCTGGACGCACCGGATATTGATTCCATCGCCGATGAGAACCGTCGCCTCTCCTCACAGCTGCTGGCGGCGGCTGACCTGTGGCTGTTCGTCACCACGGCAAACCGCTATGCCGACGCCGTTCCCTGGCAGCTGCTGAGGGAGGCGGCCCAGCGTGACATACTGCTCGCCATCGTTCTTGACCGGGTTCCGCACGGCGTGGAGGAAGAGGTGCGCGCTGATCTGCACACGCTGCTTGCCGCGGAGCAGTTGGGGCATGCTCCGATCTTCGTGATTCCCGAGGAACGGCTTGATCCGCTCGGCATGCTCCCGTCGGAGAGCGTAGAGCCCCTTCAGCGCTGGCTGCGCGCTATCTCGGCCGACGCCGAAGGGCGGCGGGAAATCGCCCGTCGCACCCTGGAGGGTGCGCTGCGGGCACTCGGGCGCCGCGTGGAGAAGATTGCCGATGCGCTCGACGATCAGGCGGAAACCGCCGGTCGGCTTGAGGAAGCGGCGCGTGAGTCCTACGCCGCCGCGCTGGACGCCGTTCTTGAATCGACCAAAGACGGAACCCTCCTTCGCGGTGAGGTGCTTGCCCGCTGGCAGGACTTCGTCGGTACCGGCGAGTTCATGCGCGGGCTCGAATCCACTGTCGGCCGTATCCGGGACAGGATCGGCGGATTCCTCACGGGCAAACCGCCGCGTGCGGTAACCGTCGAGGATGCGATCGAAAGCGGGCTGCAGACCGTCATCGTCGAGGAAGCGGCGAAGGCCGCCGACCGGACGCAGCGGCAGTGGCGTGCCGAACCTGCCGGGCGGGGGCTGCTGGACCCCGGAAGTCCGGTTATGTCACCGGACTTCACCGACACCGTCGCCCGGGAAATCCGTGCGTGGCAGAAGGACCTGCTGGACCTTGTGCGTTCCGAGGGTGCCGACAAGCGTTTCGCCGCCCGGATGCTCTCCTTCGGGGTCAATGGTGTTGCGGTGGCGCTCATGATCGTTGTGTTTGCATCCACCGCGGGCCTCACGGGAGGTGAGGTCCTCATTGCAGGCGGCTCCGCCGTCGTCGGGCAAAAGCTGCTGGAGGCCATTTTCGGCGAAGAGGCGGTGCGGCGGCTCACCCGGACGGCACGCACACAGCTGCAGCAACGGTGCGGAAATCTTCTCGCGGGGGAACGGGAGCGCTTCACCGATACGCTGCACGTGCTGGCCGGCGAACCGTCGTCGGAGGACCTCCGTGCTCTGGCCGTTAACCTGACGCAGCGGCGCTCAGTGGCGGAGGATCTGCGGAACGACGGCGCCGCGCGGGAGGGCGGGCAGTGAGCCGCCACCGCGGAGAGGGATCATCCTCGCGATTGCAGGGTCGCCTCGAGTCGCTCAATGCAGCCCGGGAGCTGGCTGAGGGGCGGGTTGATGAGAAGCAATTGGGCGCAGTCTATGAGGTGCTGGACCGCGCGAGCTCGCGCAGGTCACTGTCCTCCGCACACACTGTCGTGGGCATTTTCGGACCGACAGGCAGCGGAAAGTCGTCGCTGCTGAACGCGCTCACGGGCACTGACCTGGCGCGGGTCGCCGCACGCCGCCCAACGACCGCCGAACCTCTTGCAGTGATCTGGGGCGAGGATGGAAGCGGGGACCTGCTCGACTGGCTGGAGGTGTCCAACCGCCATGTCATGCCCGCCGGTGCGTCGCTGCTGGCCGGGCCCAGTGATCGCCGACGCGTCAGCAGCACCGGCGACGTTGAAGGCGGGCTGATACTGCTCGACCTGCCGGACTTCGATTCGACCGCGCTCGGACACCGAGTGATCGTGGAGCGCCTTTCCGGGCAGGTGGATGTCCTGCTCTGGATCACCGATCCGCAAAAATACGCCGACGCCGCCCTGCACCGGGAGTTCCTGGAGCCGCTGGCAACCCACGAGTCCGTCATCCTGGTTGCGCTCAACCAGTCGGACCGGCTCTCGGAGTCCGACCTCACACAGGTAACCGGATCCCTGAAGCAGATCCTCGCCGCTGAAGGCCATGGCTCAGCTGTGGTCCACGCGATTTCCGCCGTCACAGGGACAGGCCTGGGCGGCCTCGCCGAGGAGATCCGTGCCATCGTGCGCCGGAAGGAGGCCGCGACCGGGCGGTTGTCAGCAGACGTCGACGTGGCCGTCGAATCGCTGGATAGATTCACCGGACCGGAACTTCCGCCGCCCTCGAAGGCGGCGCGCACGGCGCTCTCGGAGCGACTCGCCGGGGCCACCGGCGCCGACGCGGTGATCGACGCCGTCGTCCGTTCCTACCGCCGGGACGCCCACGCTGTCACCGGGTGGCCGGTGACGCGCCGGCTCGGCAAATTGCGCTCGGATCCGCTGCGGCGCCTCAACCTCCGGCGCAGCGAGGTACAGAACTTCGTCGGCCGGACGTCCCTTCCGGAACCCGGCCCGGCGCAGCGTGCGTCCGTTGACCGGGCGTTGCGCACGTTCGGCGACGAGCTGTCGACCGGAGCGGTGGAGCCGTGGCGAAGCGCCATCCGCGACGCGGCGAAGAGCCCTGAGCCGGAGCTTCTGGAGCGTCTCGATGAGGCTGTTGCCCGAACCGACTTCGCATCCGGTTCACGTGCCTGGTGGTGGCCCGTGGCCGGCACGCTGCAATGGCTCTTCCTTGCCGCGATGGTGGTTGGGATCGGCTGGCTGGCGCTGCTGGCTGCGCTGGGATTCCTGCAGTTTCCGGTTCCGGAATCGCCGACGGTGGAGGGAATGCCTGTTCCGACCCTACTGGCCGTCGGGGGAGTGGCAGCAGGCATCGCTATCGGCATTCTGTGCGCTGGGCTGGCGCGCCTTGGAGCCCGGAGGCGGGGAAAACGCGTACGACGGCGGTTGGTCGCCTCGATCAGCGAGACCACGGAGACCGTGGCGGTTGGGCCGGCAGCGGCCGAGATCGAACGCTACAACGGCTTCGTCCGGGCGGTGGCTACAGCGGGTTCGCGCCGGTAGTCAGGCCTGCAGTGCGGCGAGCACCTTCTGAAGCGTGCGCAGGTTGCGGGTGGTTGTCGCCTTTTTGAAGGCGGCCCGGTTCGTGAAGGCGTTGAGTGGGCTGTCCAAGGTTCCGCCCTTCGGCGCCCGCCAGGCAGCGGCGATGGTTCCCAGGGGCTGCACCGGTTCATTGATGGATCCTGCAAACTTGATCAATTCGGTCAGCACGGCAGGGTCGGAGAAAAGGGTGAGATAGGTGTGGATGTCAGGGTCATCGGCAGGAAAGGGGCAGTCCGCAACGATGCTTTCCACCGTGGCGGCGTCCAGCACAACCACCCGGGCTTCATACCCGAAGCGCTGCCGCAGCGACTGTTCGCTCTGGAATTTCAGCTCATCCGCGGTGAGGTCGCTGCTGCAGACGACATTTCCTGACGCCAGCAAGGTTTTCACGCCGGAGACCGGGAGTGCCTCGACGGTCCTCCGGAGGTCTGCTGACTTGATGGCGACGCCGCCGACATTGACGCCGCGTAGGAAGATCGCGTACCTGGTCACGAGGTCAGCCTAACGCTCCAGGTTCCGGAAAGTTTCGGGCAGCTGCTGCGACGTGACCGGCACCTGAAGTCGCCATAGCTGCGCAAAAGCTCCGTTAATCCGCAGACTTGCCGATCGCGTTGGTCAGCTGAAGTGCGGCGTTCACGACAACCTCGGCATGGATCCGGCCTGGCTGGCGGGTGAGTCGTTCGATGGGGCCCGAGATTGATACGGCGGCGATGACGCGACCGGAAGGACCGCGCACCGGGGCCGACACTGACGCGACTCCAGCCTCCCGCTCACCGAGGCTCTGACCCCAGCCCCGCCGTCGTACTCCGGCAAGCACAGTGGGTGTGAACCGTGCGTTCTGGAGGCCCTGAAGCAGTCGGTCGTGGTCCTCCCAGGCCAGCAGGCACTGCGCGGCGGATCCGGCTTTCATCGACAGCTGGGTGCCCACGGGGATGGTGTCGCGCAGACCGATCGGTCGTTCGGCGGAGGCGACGCAGACCCGTGCGTCGCCCTGGCGGCGGAAGAGCTGCGCGCTCTCGCCGGTCGCATCGCGCAATTGGAGAAGGACGGGGCCGGCAGAAGCAATCAGTCGATCCTCGCCCGCGGCGGAGGCGAGCTCCACAAGGCGACTGCCCAGCACGAACCTGCCCTGGATGTCCCTGCTGACCAGGCGGTGGTGGACCAGCGCAAGGGCGAGCCGGTGGACTGTGGGACGTGCCAGGCCGGTGGATGTGACCAGTTGGGCCAGCGTGGTTGGGCCGGCCTCCAACGCGTCCAGCACGAGAGCCGCTTTATCAATCACGCCGACACCACTAGAATTGTCCATAACCTGATATTGCCGTCTCATTATCTGAGACGCAAGTGTCCGGGGTGGCGCGTATGGATGCGCGCCTGCTTCAGTTAATTGGAAGATCTGATCGAAGGCACGCGGAGGAACCGGCCATGGGCAAGACGCTCGCAGAAAAAGTCTGGGAATCGCATATCGTGCGCAAGGGTGAGGTCGTCAACGGCCAGGCCGAGCCGGACCTGCTGTACATCGACCTGCACCTCGTCCACGAGGTCACCTCACCGCAGGCCTTCGAAGGCCTCCGTTTGGCCGGTAGGAAGCTGCGCCGGCCGGATCTGACGATCGCCACCGAGGACCACAACACTCCCACGATCGATATTGACAAGCCCATCGCGGACCTGACGAGCCGCACGCAGATCGAGACGCTGCGCGCCAACTGCAAGGAGTTCGGTGTCCGGCTGCACTCGCTGGGTGACGCGCAGCAGGGCATCGTTCACATTATCGGCCCGCAGCTCGGCCTCACCCAGCCCGGGCTCACCGTGGTGTGCGGAGACTCCCATACCTCCACGCACGGAGCCTTTGGAGCACTGGCCATGGGCATCGGCACGTCCGAGGTGGAGCACGTCATGGCCACCCAATCCCTGTCGCTGAACCCGTTCAAGACCATGGCGATCAACGTTGAGGGAACGCTCAAGCCGGGCGTCACGTCGAAGGACATCATCCTGGCTGTCATCGCCAAGATCGGGACCGGCGGCGGTCAGGGCTATGTGCTGGAGTACCGCGGCTCGGCCATCCGTGCGCTGTCCATGGACGCACGCATGACCATCTGCAACATGTCGATCGAGGCCGGTGCCCGCGCCGGGATGGTTGCACCGGATGAAACTACCTTCGAGTACCTCTCGGGTCGTCCCCACGCGCCGCAGGGCGATGACTGGGACGCCGCCGTCGAGAACTGGCGCACGCTGCGCACTGATGATGACGCGGTGTTCGACGCCGAGGTCTTCCTGGACGCGGATGAACTCGAACCATTCGTCACGTGGGGAACCAACCCCGGGCAGGGCGTCTCGCTCAGCCAGGCTGTCCCGTCGCCGGATGACTTCGCCGACGAGAATGAGAAGGCGGCCTGTAACCGGGCGCTGGAGTATATGGCCCTCGAAGCCGGTACTCCCATGAAGGACATCCGGGTGGACACGGTTTTTCTGGGTTCGTGCACCAACAGCCGCGTCGAGGATCTGCGGCTGGCAGCGGACATCATCCGCGGACGGCAGAAGGACCCGAACATCCGCATGATGGTTGTGCCGGGTTCCGCCCGTGTGCGCCTCGAGGCTGAGGCCGAGGGTCTTGACAAGGTCTTCAAGGAATTCGGGGCGGAATGGCGCTTTGCCGGCTGCTCGATGTGCCTGGGCATGAATCCGGACCAGCTGGCGCCGGGGGAGCGGTGCGCATCGACGTCGAACCGCAACTTCGAAGGCCGGCAGGGCAAGGGCGGCCGTACGCACCTGGTCTCGCCCGTCGTTGCTGCGGCCACCGCCGTGCGCGGAACCCTGAGCTCGCCTTCCGATCTGGATCCCGTGCCGCCCGCTGCTGCGGTGCAGGCCGGAAACAGCTCCACCATCCACGCTGCGTGACACCGGACAAGAGGAGAAGACCATGGAAAAGATCACTTCACACACCGGGATCGGCGTTCCCCTTCGGCAGAGCAATGTGGACACCGATCAGATCATCCCGGCCGTCTACCTGAAGCGGATCACGCGAACCGGTTTTGAGGACGCGTTGTTCGCGGCATGGCGCAAGGATGAAAACTTCATCCTGAACCGGGAGCCGTTCAACCGCGGTTCAGTGCTGGTTGCAGGGCCCGACTTCGGTACGGGTTCTTCCCGCGAGCACGCGGTCTGGGCGTTGAAGGACTTCGGTTTCCGGGCGGTACTGGCGTCCCGGTTTGCCGATATCTTCCGCGGCAACTCCGGCAAGCAGGGGCTCGTCGCCGCCCAAGTGGCGCAGGACGACATCGAGTTGATCTGGAAGGAGCTCGAAAATCACCCGGGCACTGAGATCACGGTAGACCTTGAGTCACGTCTGGTTACCTGTGGATCGATTATCGCCGGGTTCCAGATCGATGACTACACTCGCTGGCGCCTCCTGGAGGGGCTCGACGACATCGGCCTCACCCTGCGCCACGAAGAGGCCATCACCGCCTACGAGGCCGTGCGGCCAAGCTTCAAGCCCACGACTCTGCCCGCACCCACCTGACCTGTCCCGCTGGTGCAAGGAAAATCACGTTCCGCACCGGAATTTCGGGCTGAATCGCGCTGTTTGCACTCCGTGAAGGGATCAACACGGTCCCGCTGACAAGCCGTCGGTATTTCAGTCTGGTAACAGTAGCTCCTATGCTTAGCAGGAGGTCTTATCTGCTGTTGGGGCTAACACGTTGAAGGAATTAGGTGTTCATGGGTAGCGTTCTGACAATCCGCGGTGGTGTCCCTCTCGCAGGCAAGGTCACCGTCCGCGGTGCCAAGAACCTGGTGCCGAAAGCGATGGTCGCTGCGCTGCTGGGAAACTCGCCGTCGGTGCTGAGGAATGTCCCTGAGATCAAGGACGTCGACGTCGTCACCAGCCTTCTGAAGCTTCACGGCGTCGAGGTGAGCAAGGATCCGGTCACCGGCGATCTCACCATGGATCCCGCGAACGCCAGATTGGCGGCGTCGAAGGACATCGACGCGCACGCCGGGGATTCACGCATTCCCATTCTCTTCTGCGGTCCGCTCATGCACAGCATCGGCGAGGCTTTCATTCCTGACCTGGGCGGATGCAAAATCGGCGACCGCCCCATCGACTACCACCTTCAGGTGCTGCGGAATTTCGGCGCCGTCGTCGACAAGCGGCCCGGCGGAATCTCGATTTCCGCACCCAAGGGCCTCCACGGCGCAAAGCTCGAGTTGCCGTACCCCAGCGTGGGTGCCACCGAGCAGGTGCTGCTGACTGCCACGCGCGCCGAGGGCATCACCGAGCTCAAGGGTGCCGCAGTCGAGCCGGAAATCATGGACCTCATCGCCGTACTGCAAAAGATGGGTGCCATCATCACCGTGCAGACGGACCGGACCATCCGAATTGAGGGCGTGAAGGAGCTGGGCGGCTTCAACCACAAGGCCATCTCCGACCGCAACGAAACGGCGTCCTGGGCCTCCGCCGCCCTGGTCACGCGTGGCGACATCTACGTTGAAGGCGCCCGCCAGCTGGACCTCACCGCGTTCCTGAACACGTACCGCAAGATCGGCGGCGCGTTCGATGTGAACGATGACGGCATCCGCTTCTACCACCCGGGCGGCAAGCTGTCGCCGTTGGTGCTGGAGACCGATGTCCACCCCGGCTTCATGACCGACTGGCAGCAGCCCCTGGTGGTCGCGCTCACGCAGGCCGAGGGCGTATCGATCGTGCATGAGACCGTGTATGAGAACCGCTTCGGCTTCACTGACGCCCTGGTGCGCATGGGAGCAAACATCCAGGTGCACCGGGAGTGCCTCGGCAGCGTGCCCTGCCGGTTCGGTCAGCGGAACTTCCTCCATTCCGCGGTGATCTCCGGCCCTGTGCAACTGCATGGAACCGATATCGACGTGCCGGATCTCCGTGGCGGCTTCAGCCACCTGATTGCCGCGCTAGCGGCCAACGGAACGTCCCGCGTCACCGGTATCGAGCTCATCAACCGCGGCTACGAGCGGTTCCAGGACAAGCTCGAGGGCCTTGGCGCTGACTTCGACGTCACCGAAACGGCAGACGCGGGAATCGGCCGCTAGGCGCGGCTGCACGCAGCATGACCGAACCTGCTTCGTCCCGCGCAACGTTCGCGGTCCTCGCCACCATTCTCCGGCCGCTCATGAATGCCATGATGTCCAAGGAATGGAAAGGTGCCGAGAACCTCCCACGCGATACCGGCTTCATCGTGTGCCCCAACCACGTCACGGAAATCGACCCGATCGTCATCGGGCACTTCCTCTACAACAACAAGGTGCTGCCACACTTCCTCGCGAAAGCATCGCTGTTCAAGGTCCCGGTGTTCGGTGCCGCATTGCGCGCCACACTGCAGGTGCCGGTAGAACGGACGACGGCGGGAGCCAACCACTCGCTCGATGTGGCCAGGGAGGCAATCGACGGCGGCGGCGGAATCATCATTTACCCGGAAGGGACGCTGACGCGGGACCCGGACATGTGGCCCATGAAGGGCCGCACCGGCGCTGCGCGCCTCGCCCTCCAGACGGGTGCGCCGGTTGTACCCATTGCGCACTGGGGCGCGCAGGAGGTCTTCCCGCGGTACGCAAAGCGGCTCTACCTGTTTCCACGCAAGAAGTCCCGTGTCCTCGTGGGAAAGCCGGTGGACCTCTCCGAGTTCCACGGCGGCCCCATCACGCGCACCACGCTTGATGCAGCGACCACCCGGATCATGGATGCGCTGACAGAACTCGTTGCCGAACTGCGCGGCGAGACACCGCCGGCGGATCGATGGGATCCGACGTCTAAAAACCAGAAGCAGACGGGTCGAAACTTCGGGTCCCCTGCGGGTGAGGCTCAGTGACCCGTCGGCCTCCCGCCGTCGTCGCCGTCCTGGGGGCCGGCAGTTGGGGGACCACCTTCGCGAAGGTGCTGGCCGACGCCGGCGCGCGATCTGACACACGCGTGCGCCTGTGGGCGCGCCGGGAAGAGATCGCCGACGAAATCAACACCCGCCACAGGAACAGCCGCTACCTTGCGGACACGGTGCTGCCGGACAACATCAGCTGCTCCACCGACGTCGCCACCGTTCTTGACGGCGTGGAGCTCGTTGTCCTGGCGGTGCCGGCTCAATCCCTCCGCTCGCAGCTTCCGGCCTGGAAGCCGCTGATTTCACCGGACGCCGTGGTGGTTTCCCTGATGAAGGGACTGGAAGTCGGCACTGATGCGCGCATGAGCCAGGTCCTCGCCCAGGAACTCGGTCTTCCCGAGGACCGCATCGCGGTGGTCTCCGGCCCCAATCTGGCCATGGAGATCGCCCGCTGTGAGCCGACAGCCTCTGTGGTGGCGTGCCCCGACGCTGAGGTGGCCACGTGGATCGCCGCGGCCTGCACGGCCACGTACTTCCGCCCGTATACCAACACGGATGTGGTTGGAGTGGAAATCGGCGGCATCGTGAAAAACGTCATCGCGCTGGCCGTCGGCATCTGCGAGGGCAAGCAGATGGGGGACAACACCAAGGCCTCGGTCATCACGCGCGGTCTCACCGAGACGACGCGGCTTGCCGTTGCACTGGGAGGGGAGCCGGAGACAATGTCCGGACTCGCCGGCATGGGTGATCTGATCGCCACATGCTCATCCTCGCTCTCACGCAACCACACTGCCGGCAGGCTGCTGGGCCAGGGGCTCACCCTTGACGAAGTAACAGCGCACATGAACCAGACGGCCGAGGGCATCAAGTCCGCGCAGGCGGTGCTTGACCTCGCGCGCCAACTCGAGGTCTATATGCCCATAACGGATAGTGTTGTTGCCGTACTTCAGGGCAACCTGTCCGTCCATGACCTCGGCCCGCGTCTGCTGGCCCGCGAACTGAAATCCGAAGGCTGACTGTGACCCCAACTGCCAAGCCCCGCGTCCTTGTGCTCTTCGGCGGGCGGTCGAGCGAACACGCCGTGAGCTGCGTGACGGCCGCCGGCGTGCTGGATGCGATTGACCGGAACAAGTATGACGTCGTTCCGGTGGGTATTGCGAAGAACGGCCAGTGGTCTTTGGTTTCCTCGGATCCCTCCCAGTGGTCCCTGCGCTCAGCGGTGCTTCCCGAGGTTCCGGTGTCACCGGAGTCGGTGGTGCTGGCTACAGCCTCCGACGGCGGCGCAGGGCAGGAACTCGTTGCAACAGCAACAGAACAGATGCCACGCAGTCTCGGCGCAGTGGATGTCGTGCTGCCGCTGCTGCACGGCCCCTTCGGCGAGGACGGAACCCTGCAGGGCATGCTCGAAATGGCGGACATCCGCTACGTCGGTGCGGGTGTTCTGGCGTCCGCTGTGGGGATGGACAAGCACTACATGAAGGTCGTGTTCGCCTCCGCGGGACTTACGGTCGGTCCGTATGAGGTGTTCACCGACCGGGAATGGTCACGCAACCCGTCGGCATGCCTTGATCGTGCCGCAAAGCTTGGATTCCCGGTATTCGTCAAGCCGGCCCGCGCCGGCTCATCGATGGGCATCTCGCGGGCCGCCTCGCCGGCGGAACTTGAGGCAGCCGTGGAAACCGCACGGCAGTTCGACCCGAAGGTCATCGTCGAGGCCGGGATCGTCGGCCGGGAGATCGAGGTCGCTGTCCTGCAGGGCAGGGGCATGGATGAGCCGCGGACCAGCCTCCCGGGGGAGATCGCAGTTCAGCCCGGCGAGCACGAGTGGTATGACTTCGAGGCAAAATACGTTGACGGCGCGGCAGCGGAGCTGAGCTGCCCGGCAGACCTTCCGCCCGATGTGATGGACCGGGTCCGGGAGCTTGCCGGCCACGCCTTCGACGCCCTCGGCACCGAAGGGCTTTCCCGCGTCGATTTCTTCTACACACCCGCAGGCGAGCTCATCATCAACGAAATCAACACCATGCCGGGCTTCACACCGATCAGCATGTACCCGCAGATGTGGGCGAAGTCGGGGCTGACCTATACGGAACTGATCGACGAACTCATTGGGCTGGCGCTCGAACGCAGGACAGGCCTGCGCTAGGCGCGGCCGGAACCGGTTCATGGACGAGCCCAAGCGCCCCACCCTCCGGGATATCGCCGTGGCGGCGGGCCTTTCCAAGGCAGCCACGTCCTACGCGCTGCGTGGGATCCGTGGATCTGAGCAGACCGTTGCCCGGGTGCAGGCCATCGCGCGGGAAATGGGCTGGACGGCGGATCCGGTGGCCCGCGCCCTTGCTGGAGGGCGCAGCGGGAACGTGGCAATCATCGGGTCGCTGGGGGATCTCTGGCGCCAGGGGCTTGCGGTGATGCTGTCAGAGGCGCTGCACGAGCACGGCATGTTCTCGGCAATCGCCGACGTCGACACATCGCCTGAACGCGAGCAGAACGCCCTGCGTGCACTCGCTGCCCGCCGGGTCGATGCCGCGATTGTGCTTCCGGTTGATCCGTCCGCGCACTACTGGGCTGACGTTCCCGAGCGGATCCGGCTGGTGTCGATCGGAGATGCGCTTCTGCACCGCCCGGTTGCACGCACCGTACTCTTCGACAATGAGTACGGGATCAGCACCGCTCTGGGACACCTGGCTGAGTTGGGGCACCGGTCTTTAGGCCTGCTGACGCCCTCCTTGCCCTCGACGCCGGGCCGCCCGGCCCAGCTCCTGGTGCAGCAACTGGGGCAGGAGAGGGGAATGAGCGTTGCCGTCGCGTCGTCGGCGTCGTCAGTCGCCGGGGCAGCCGAAGCGGCAACGGCCCTCCTTGCCCGTAAAGCGCGTCCGACGGCGCTGCTGTGCCTGGGAGATTCACTCGCCTTCGGCGCGTACCGGGCCGCCCGATCCCTTGATCTGGACATCCCCGGAGATGTCTCGATTCTGGGCTTCGATGATAGCGAGTTGGCTCCCCTTATCAGCCCTGCGCTCACGACCTTCGGCTGGGACGAAACCGCGATCGTGGCCGCCGCAATCGAGTCAGTTGTCAACGAGGATGTGCCCGCCGATGTCTCGTTCCGCCCGGAGTTCCTCGTGCGGCACTCCACCGGGCGCTGCTCTCTCGATCCATAGCCGGCTGGCGGCTACAGGGCGTGGATGCGCCAGCCGACCGAATGAGTGTCGCCGGGCTCCAAAACAGTCAGGTCCGTCCCGGAGTTGAAGGCGTCCGGCGGGCAGGTCATGGGTTCAGCGGCCAAGCCGAGCCGCGAGACCGCCGGATCCGGCTTGTCCGCGGTGTGGATCTGCACCCAGGCACAGGTCTGATCGAAGGTGATGGCCGCTCCGTGGCCGTCCGCAGCATGCACCGAAACGGTGGCGGTGCCGTCGTCGTCGTAGTTGATGCCCGTGTAGGCGTGGTCCACGAAAGTGTCCCCGATGAGGCGCGGTTCACGGAAGTCGAAGTGCGACGACGCGACGCCGGTCAGTTCCGTCGGGATCAGCCGGTCTTCGGTCACCTGGAGCACCGACGACGCCGGCACCCGCAGGGTCCAGTCATCCACCAACCCTTGACCGGCTACCAGGTAAGGGTGCGCCGATGCTCCGTAGGGCGCTGCCGACGGGCCGGGATTCACGGCGGTGATCGTCGTGGTGAGGCCGTCGTCGTCGAGGGCGTAGAGCACTTCGACCTCAAGGCGGAACGGATACCCCTTCTGCGGGATGACAGACGCTGCCAGGCGCACCGAAGCCGGCGATTGATCTGCGAGCGTCCAGTCCACCCAGCCGAGCAAGCCGTGAATGGCGTGGGAACGCTGCGGCTCTGTCAGGGCAAGCTGATGTGCCTTGCCGTTGAACGAATACGTGCCGTCCACCACCCTGTTGGGCCAGGGCACCAGCACCGCTCCGCGGAAGGAGGGACGGATTTCCTCGGCATCATAGGGAACCACGAGGTCCCGATCAGCATGGCGGAGGTACCGCAGGGTTGCTCCGACGCTGGCGATCGACGCCGTATACGGGCCGTGCTGCAGGGTGTACTGGGTACCGGACAGGGGAGTGGAATCGGTGGTTTTCATCGAGCCTAAGTCTAGGGCGCGGCCTCTCTGACGTCGCATTTCGCGGATGCAGTCAGGCCGTGTCCACCAGTTTCGCGTACACAACCAGATTGTCCTCGAATTCACCGGAGGACGCCGCGAACCCATCACAGGTGATGAGCCGCAGTTCCGCCTGGTCTACCGGGAAGTAGACGGCCCTGGTCGGGAACTCATTCTTGGGATACACCTCGCTCTTGTACACCTCGAAGACCGCGGTTGAGCCGTCCTCGCGGTTCACAGTGATGCGGTCTCCCGCTTTGAGGGCTTCGAGGTTGTAGAACACGCCGCTCTCGTCGGCGGTGGAATTCACGTGCCCGAGGAGGACAGCCGGTCCCTGCTCTCCGGGCGTGGGAGAGCCGTTGTACCAGCTGGCTGGGGCGCCTTCATTCTCCGGTGGCACCTCCAGCGTGTTGTCTTCACGCAGGCCGGTCTCGATGACTTTCGCCTGCCGATCCAGAGTTGGGATCGCGAAGCTTACCGGGGCGGAGGGATCCATTGCTCCCGGCCCGTCCGGGGGAGCATCGACAGCGGACGACGGCGGGGCTTCAGCGGACGGAGATGATTGTGCCGGCGCCGCGGATGACTGCGACGGTGACGGGACGGGCGCGCTCTCGGGCGGTGCCGCCGTCGTGGTGCCACAGGATGTCAGGGACAGGAAAAGGAGCGCCGCCCCCGCTGCGAGGCGGAGGCGGCGCTCCTGAGCACTGTTGTTCATGAGTGCTTAGCGGTCGGCGACCATGCGCCGGCGAACCGCGTACGCACCACCGGCTGCGGCAAGCAGGCCGCCGCCGAGCAGAGCGACGCCCGTTCCGTTCGCATCGGAAGCAACCGGCTCGGCCGCGGTCACGCCCGTGTCCGCACCGCCGGCGGGCTGCATCTCAAGCGGTCCGCACAGTGCCGGTGCGGTTGCGGCGAGCGGCAGCTCCTCAGCGCCGGGCAGGCTGCTCATAGTCTCGGTTGCTGCAGCCGGCTGGTTTGCCGGATCCAGTCCGTGAACCACCACTACGCCCGTGCCGGCAGCAAGGGCGTCCTGGGTTTCCTGGTTCAGCTCGAACGTCCGCTCGTAGGTGTAGGTGCTGCCGGAGGGAGCAACCGTCACGTCAGTTCCGGCCTCAGGGCCGGTGCTGCCCTCAAGCGAGAGTGTAGTGCCGATCATCCCGTAGGCAGGCTGTCCCTCAGGGGTGTCGATAATGCCGTCACCGTTGGCATCGTCGGCCATGGTCGGGCAGGTTCCCTGCGCACCGATGTGGATGTGCTGCACATGCGGGTAGGGGTTGTCCATGAACGTTTCAGCCAGACCACTGGTCTCGATTGTCACGGTCGCTTCAGTTCCGTTGACGTCGATCCATGCCGTACCGGATGCTCCACTGTTGTTCACCTGGTTCAGCGTCGTGGAGTAGGAGCCGGCCGCGTGATCGGCCATCGCGGGCCCTGCGGCCATGGTGGTGAGCCCGAGGGCTACGGCGGGGGCTAGCAGAGCTAGTTTCTTCTTCATCAGAGTTACCTCCTCATCGGAAAATGCAAGGTCCAGCTTTTGAACCCACATATTTGCCCTTCGGAGTGACTTCCGGAATGGATGGGGGTGCTCGCGGTTTCGTTTTGATAACGCCGGTAATACGGCAGCACAAACGACGACGGCGGCGCTAGCCTTCCGTGGGCAGGTCGACCGTGTCATTCAGGCTCAGGCACTGCTCGGTCTGCTCGACCTGCGAAACAGCGCCGCCGAGGTCAACCAGAACGGTGCTGGAAGCGACCTGGTTCGGGTCGAAGAGAACCTCGACCGCGGGGTTGCGGCCATACGTGGTGGCCGTCCAGATGTCCGTCTCGGTGGATTCCTGGATGATCCAGTCGACGTCGTTCACTGAGGCGCAGGCATCGGTGGTGGGTCCCGGGACCTGGACGCCGCACCGCAGGACGATCTGCGACGGGTCGCCCCATGCTGCAGTTGCCTGGCTGTTGGTGTCCCGCAGTTCGTTGCCGGCCACCTGATCCGGCAGCGCGATCATGACGCTCGCGCAGGACGGATTGACGGCGTCGGCTGCGGCATCAACGTCGACGATGGGGGAGCAGGCGCTGAGCGAAGCGATCAGGAGCGCGCTCGGGCAGGCGACACGCATGAAGGCGCGCACGTTCGGAGGCATGTACCCACCATAACCGCCGATCCCGGGACGATCAGTCAGGCCGCCATGCATTCAGGTTTGCGGTTCGCGGCCCGGCGGCTGGGAGGGTGGAGCCGCCGTCGGGTGGGGTACCAGAAGCGGTGCCAAAACCGGGTGGGACGCCGTCAGGGTCGTAGCGACGTCGTCGATCCAGACCGGAAGGTCCTCGTTGTCACTGTCGATCATTGAAACCGTTGTGCCTGAGCGCGTAATTTCAACGGCCAGTCGACAACCATGCCAGCTCAGCCGAAACGCTATACGGGAAAGCCCCGAGGAGAGGCGAGGGGCAAGGCGAAACTTCTCGTCGTCCAGCCGCAGTCCGCCAAAACCGCAGACGAGCGCCAACCAGGCTCCGGCGAGTGCAGCGAGGTGTACCCCCTGATGGCTGTCGCCCTGGACATTCCGGAGGTCTGCGAGAGCGCATTCCCGAAGGTAGGCGAGTGCCAGATCCAGGTGACCGACCCGTGCGCTCACTACCGACTGCACTGCAGCAGAAAGCGATGAGTCGCGGACGGTGCGTTGCTCGTAGTAGTCCAGATCCCGGGCTGTCTGCTCGTCGGTGAACGCGTCAGCGCACCACCACAATGCCAGGACGAGGTCTGCCTGCTTGACCACCTGGCGCCGGTAAATCTTCGCGTAGTGAGCGTGCGCCTGAATCGGGTAGACAGCGTTGTCGTCGAAGTTCCACTCGCGGTAGGTCGTGAAGCCCTGGTTCGCGGGGTGGACTTGCCGGACGTCGTCGTAGGGCACATACATCGCGTCGGCGATCCGCCGCCACTCGGCAATTTCGGACCGGGTGACCGAAAGACGTCGGACAGGCTCCGGGAATGTGTCGCACGCATCGGCGGCAGCCCTCAGATTGCTCTGTGCCATCAGGTTGGTGAACACGTTGTCGTCGACGACGCCGGTGTACTCGTCCGGCCCGGTTACACCGAAAAGGTGGACGCGGCCGGCATCGTCCTGGTGCTCGATTGATGCCCACATGCGAGCCGTCTCAACCAGCACGTCCACTCCCTGTGTTTCGGTCAGCTGAAGTCCGGCAACATTCGCGTGGAGCATGAAGGCGCGTGAAATTGCGGCATTGAGGTGGACGGCCGCGGTGCTCGCCGGCCAGTACGCCGAGGCTTCACGACCATCAATAGTACGCCAGGCAAACGCTGCCCCTTTCAGACCCAGAACTCCGGCACGCTGACGGGCGGCATCCAGGGTTGATGCCCGCCATCGAAGCAGGCACGCGGCGCTGTCCGGTCGCAGAAGCGTCAGCATTGGAACGACGAAGCCCTCGATGTCCCAGAAGGTGTGTCCGCTGTAACCGGAACCGGTGAGGGCTTTCGCTCCAATGGGCGCCTTGCCAAGAAAGGCCGATGCCTGAAAGACCTGGAAAAGATTGAAGCGTATGCCCTGCTGGAGTTCGGCATCGCCATCGATCTCCACATCGGCATCCTCCCAGAACCGGTCAAGGACTGAACGCTGATCGGCGCAGAGCCCGTTCCACCCGCGTGCGCGGGCACTTTCCAGTGCGGCACGTGCCTCCGTTTCGAGGTCTGCTCCTGAGCCGTCGGCTGAGCTCGCGTGGCAGATGTACTTGACGAGTGTTACCTTCTCACCGGGCTGCAGGCCCACAACGAGTGTGGTCAGCACCTCGTCCTCGCCTGCCGCTGTTGATACCTGACCTCCGTCGGGCATCTGCGCGTCGTGCCGGACCGCCGCGGCCACTCCAATCCCGCTACTCCGGGTGCGGTGAACCAGGAGGCCGCCAGTGGCAAATGAGCGGTGGGCGCAGGGGACGAACGGCTTGTCGAGCGCCTCGCCGACCCGGGGATCAGGATTATCGATCTGCAGCGCTGTGCGGTTGACGGCCAGCTCTGACCGAATCACTACCTGCAGCGCGTTATCCAGGGCTTCCACCTCGTAGTGGACGGCGGTGACTGAGCGCTGGGACAGCGATACCAGACGGCAGGATTGCAGTCGCACCCGGTCTCCGGCGGGAGTGGTCCATTCCGACGTGCGAAGCAGCGTACCGGCGCGCAGATCCAATGTGCGTTGGTGGACATGAGGCGGTGTCTCGCTGATGTCCAGCCGTCTGCCGTCGACCTCGAGACGAATCGGAGTGCCCTCGGCAACACCGATGATTGCTTGTCCCCTGTCAGGACGCCCGTATCCGTCTTCCGGATAGGACAACGGGTGGTACTCGAACACTCCGGCCATGAATGTTCCGGGTGACGCGTCCGGATGACCTTCGTCGAGAGTGCCGCGGGTACCGATGTAGCCGTTGGACAAGGCAAAAACCGTTTCGGTGACGCCGAGCCCATCCCCATTGAAAGCGGACTCCGAGATCTGCCAGGGGTGGGAATTGTTCGGGAGGTCGGGCACATGATCATGCTAACCGTACTGATGGATCTCCTGCGCCGCGGTTCTACCCGTCGATAGCCTCGCCCCGCCGCGCCGCGAGGTACAGCTCGCTGAGGTCGAGCCGGGGCCGTCCACCGGCTGTGCGGACTACCTGAGCCGCGGCCGCTGCTGCCATCCAGCCGGCTGTTTGGGCGTCCTCCTTCCGCAGGAGGCCGATGACCAGGGCGGCAACGAAGGCGTCACCGGCACCTGTCGGGTCGACGGGGTCGTCATCGAGCAGCGGCAATACGATGTGCCCTTCCGCCCAGGCAACCACGTTGCCACCGGTTGGTACAGCGAGGGCGGCGATCCTCGGACCTGCCTCGACAAGCGCCTGGGCAGCTTCGATGGTTTGAGCCAGATCACGCGGTTTCCATCCGATCAGCGCTTCGGTTTCCTTCGAATCAGCGCGGACGACGGCGGCGCAGCGCAGTACCAGCTCACGCGTCCGACTGTCCGCCGGGGCGCCGTCCGTCGCCACCAGCGCGCCGCCTGCTGCTGCGATTTCGAGCGCCACCGAGACTGCCTGGGCGGGCTGCTGCAGTTGGACGAGTACTGAATCTGCGGCTCGCAGCACGTCTTCGCTCCTGCGGACGTCGCCTGCCGTGAGTAGTACCCGCTCATCCACATCCTCAAAGAGGCGCCGTACTCCACCGGATTCGACGATGTCCACGAGCAGAGCGGTTGGCGCTCCTACCCGGCGAACGACACCGTCAACGCCGATACCGTCGGCTCCGGCCTGGCCCACCGCCGTCCGACCGGGTGGGTCATCCCCGACAACTCCGATGAGTTCCACCGCTGCCTCCAGCTGGCGGCACGCCACTGCCTGATTGGCTCCCTTCCCTCCGAGAAGTTCCTGGCGGCTGCGTACGGGAACCGATCCGCCCTCGTCCGGCATGTTCGGAACTGTCAGCACGAGATCCCGGGCCACTTGGCCGACGACAACCACTGCGGTCATTCTTCAAGCACGCACCTTCATGGTTCCGGGTGGCGGGGAGAGCGTGAGAGACCGCCGGCTGAACCGATCCCGCTCGGATCCTGAATCAGCGCACGGAGGCGGTCATCCGGGTGTTCGACTGCTGCAGTCATCGACTCCTGCAGGAGCTTCCGCTGACGTTCAAGCGCCGGGCGCCGGTCCTCCGGCGCGAGCTTCAGGAGATCGTTCAGCGCTGACATGAGCCGGCGTGTTATCTGCGGCGACGCGGCGCCGGACCGACGGATCTCATCGAAAGCCAGCTCCACGAAGCCGTCCCAACTCAGGGCGGGAACGGAAAGGCGCAGCACGCCGTCGTCGTCCCGGTACTCGCCCGAGTGGAGCGGGCGCCGAACAATCTGGCGGAGTACGTCGTGGAGCCGGTCGATTGCCTGCACCGTCGTTGTCGGATCATCAAAAGGTCCCGAGGAAACCGCCCCGATTGCTATGTCCACCAGCATCCTGATGCCGTAGGCCACGTCCTGATTCAGGGTGCGCTCCGGACCGATGGCGATACACCCGACGACCGCGTCGGTTTCAACTTCTGCGGGCTGGCCGTGGATGCGGATTACGGGCGCGTTCGTGGGAACGAAGTCGCCGATCGACCACAGCACCTCGAAGGAACAGTCGGCCGTGCGCGCCAAATCGATCATGCAGTCGTGGTCAACCTCGAAAAGAACACCGCTGCGCGGCGTTCGAATGAAGCGGTGGTCGATGTCCATCTTCGGGCCTGCATCGGGAAAGACCCTGTCAAGGGTGCTGATGGTGTCAGCGGCGACCCAGTCGACGAGCGCCGCCACGCGCAGTGACTGTCCTATGTGGTTGAGGTACCAGACCAGGGTCACGATGCAGGAGAGAACCAGCAGGATGCTTACCACTACCGCCAGGCCGGGCACAGTGCCGCCCTCGGGCGACGTAACGATGGTCCGCATGGTCAGGAGGGAGAAGGTGAAGGTTCCGGCGAAGAGGCCGATTGCACACTGTGACGGCCGGTCCTGCAGGATCTGCCGGACGATGCGGGGTGAAAAGCTTCCCATAGCCAGCTGCACGACGAGGACGAGCAGGGACAGCACCAGACCGGTCAACGTGAGCATGGCGAACGAGATCAGGTAGAGAATCTGCATCGCAGCGGTGGGGTCGCCGCTGATGCTCTGTGGCACCAGTGTGCCCTCAGGGTCAATCGCGACGAAGAGCCAGGACAACGCCACTCCGCCCAGTACGAACAGGACGGGGATGACCCACATCCTGGTTTTGAGCCAGTGCTTCAGTTCGAACCGCTGCATTCATCCCGCTTCCACCGTGGAATTGGTGCTTTACCTTAGCAGATGCTAAGCATGCTTACACTTCCGGCAGATAGGAGCACCTACCGCTGGGCTAATCTGCCGCCGGCGAGCAGGAACGAGTCCTCCAGCAACTCGCCCAGCTCGCCTGTGTCGATTCCGGCAAGCCGAATCAGGACAAGTTGCGGTGAGCGATCGTGATGCGGCATCCAGAAGTAGACTTCCGGTTCCGTGCCGGCGAGAGCCTCCCGCTCGTTCGTCTTGACGGTGAGCACGCCCGGTTCCCACATGCGGGCCATCAGGGTTTTGGCGAACCACGCGGGTTGGCCCCAACTGGAGCGTTCGGTGACGCCCGGCAGAGACAGACTCAATCTCCGGACGTCCGCTTCGGTGGCCATGCCCTACTGTTGCACCGCGGCACTGGCCGAGGCCAGCGAAAGTCAGGATTCGACGTCGGCCGCGTCTATCGCCTTGTCGGTGACGATCGGCATCAGGGCCAGCAGGGCAAGTGTCAGCACCCCCATGATCCCGAACATTGCTTCAAGGCCCAGCCACTGGGCAAGGAGGCCGCCGGCTGCGGCGCCGAGCGGCATGCTGCCCCAGGCAAGAAGCCGGTAGGCGCTGTTGACGCGTCCGAGCAGACGGTTCGGCGTGATGCGCTGCCGGAGCGAGACGGTGATGACATTCCAGAGCATGACCAGCACGCCGCCCACGAAGAACACGACGCCAAGGATGTAAGGGTTGTCCGTGAGGGCGGGCGCGCCCACGAAGAACGATCCGCCGAAGATCGTCAGCGCCAGCGACTTCGACCGTCCCAGCTTCCGCTCCACCCATTCCGAGATGAATGAGCCGAGGAACGCGCCGATGGCGGAGGTCGTGAGAAGTACTCCGAAGCCGACTTCGGAAAGCTGCATTGCCGACGACGGCCCAACCGCAAAAAGCACGAAGAGGGCAAAGGCCGCACTCGAGGCGAAGTTGAAGGTTCCGGTCATGACAGCGAGCGTGCGCAGGATTTTCTGGTTCCAAAGGAACCGCAGGCCTTCGGCGATGTCGTAGCGCAGCGTCGTCTTCTGTTCCCGTTCGATCCGGAAGCTTCCTCGCACCAGGAACAGGGCGCCCACCGCGGCGAGCCACAGGACGGCGGGAACGGCGAAGGCGCCGATCACTCCGGCGGCTACCAGCAGTCCTCCCAATGGCGGCCCGACGAACTGGTTGGTGGTCAGCTCAACCGCGTAGAGCCGTCCGTTGGCTCGCGAGAGCTGATCGCGGTGTACCAGCTGCGGCATGATGGACTGCGCGGAGGTGTCATACAGCGTTTCAGCGACCCCCACCAGGAGTGCGATGACATACAGCGCCCAGATCGAGCCAAGATCGAGCAGGATCACCGCGATGAGCATGGCCGGCAAAGCTGCCCGGGTGAGATTGGCGACGAGCATGAGCCGGCGGCGGTCCATACGGTCGGCGAGGGCGCCGGCTGTCAGCGCAAACAGGAGCCACGGAAGGGTAGCGACGAAAGACACCCCGGCAATCAGGGTGGGCGACTGAGTGAACTGGATAGCGAGCAGGGGCAGTGCGATCTTGAACACGCCGTCGGCGAGGTTTGAAAGGCCGGACGAGGTCCACAGCTTCCAGTAGGAAGCGCCGAGCGGCGTATGGACCCGATCATTGACCTTCACCGATTCGCTAGCCATGCGTGAACAGTTCCACAGCGATTGGGAAAACTCAAGGACAAAGGGAGAGATGTTCCCCGGAGACCTCCCCGGCTAGCTCGATACCATGGGGCTCACCGACTATCGCCAGGGAGCATCCGGATTGACCACCCACGACTACAGTGATGAGGCGCCGCAGCGGCAGGCGAAGACCAAGCGCCCGCTGCGCACAGCTGTGTTGGTGCTGCTCGGCGTCCTTATTGCCCTTGCGGCACTTGTTGCCGGCTACCTGATCAGCCTCGCCATCGCGTTCGAGACCAGGACCAACACCATCGAACCCGCGTTTCCGGATTCATCCACACGCCCCGAGCGCACGGCGTCCGCGGAAGGTGCGATGAACATCCTGCTGATGGGAAGCGACGCCAGGGCCGAGGGATCCGGGGATGAGGCCGGGGACGGACTCACCGATGCCCGATCGGACACCATGATGCTTGTGCACCTCCCGGAGGACCGGCAGAACGTTTACGTCATGTCGATCCTGCGCGATACCTGGACGGAGATCCCCGGGTACGGCGAGAACAAGATCAACGCTGCAATCGCGCTGGGCGGTGTGCCGCTGGTGGTTCAAACCGTTGAAACCATGTTCGATGCGCCGGTCGATCATGTAATGATCGTTGACTTCGAAGGTTTCAAAGGCCTGACCGACGCTCTGGGTGGGGTGACCGTCGACAATCCCATCGCGTTCCAGTCCGAAGGAACTGAAGGGGAATTCTTCGAACAGGGTGCAGTTACGCTCGACGGCGAATCGGCTTTGAAATTCGTTCGTGAACGCAAGGCCTTCAGCGACGGTGACTTCCAACGGGTACAGAACCAGCAGCTTTTCATCAAGGGCATCATGTCGGAGCTGTTGAGCGCAGAAACGTTCACCAATCCCGTGAAGCTCAGCAGGGTCGTCACTGAGATATCGCCTTACCTCAGTGTTGATGCGGATTTCGGAGCCCTGACTGCGGGCTCCCTCGCCCTCGGCATGTGGCAGATACGCTCCGACGACGTCGTCTTCTTCACGCTCCCGAATCTGGGAGTCGGAACCTCACCGGACGGCCAGTCCATTGTCGTGAAGGACGAGGAAGCAATAGCGCGCATCGCTGAGGCACTCGATCAGGGAACACTGGGGGAGTATGTGGTCAATACCAACGCGGGCTAGTACGGGCGGAACCCCGGAGCAGTCAGGCCTGAGCGGAGTCATCACCGATGTCATGAGCGCCCTCGGCGAGATCGGTGTCGGCGTTCTGGTTCTCCTTGAAACGGTCTTTCCTCCCATCCCGAGCGAAGTTGTCCTGCCCCTTGCCGGCTTCCTGTCGCAGCAGGGCGAGATGAACGCCGTTCTTGTACTCGCCCTGGCCACCCTCGGAAGCTTCATCGGCGCTCTGCTCCTGTACCTGCTCGGTGCGAAGCTGGGCGAGGAACGGGTGGTGCGCGGGCTCTCCCGACTGCCGCTGGTGGACCGCGACGACTTCGAGCGGGCGGCGCGCTGGTTTCACCGCCACGGCCGCTCGGCGGTCTTCTTCGGCCGGCTGATACCGGGTGTCAGGAGCCT
Source organism: Arthrobacter tumbae (assembly GCF_016907495.1). Lineage (NCBI taxonomy): Bacteria > Bacillati > Actinomycetota > Actinomycetes > Micrococcales > Micrococcaceae > Arthrobacter > Arthrobacter tumbae. The sequence continues at coordinate 74,296 of NZ_JAFBCC010000001.1, read as the reverse complement.
GATTTCCCTGCCCGCGGGCGCCGAACACATGCCGCTTGGCTCGTTCACCCTCTTCACCGTCGCAGGGAGTCTGCTGTGGAATGTGCTGCTCATCGGGCTGGGCTACTTCCTCGGAACCCAGTACCACCTCGTTGACCAGTATTCCCAGTACTTTGACATTGTCATCTATGTGGTTCTCGGCGCCTTTATCGGCTGGCTCATCCTCCGACGGGTACGACGGCGCAGGGCCGGCTAGTCCCGCCGCTCGCCTCCCGTGGCGGCTGCCGCCCTTGTCCACAGGCGACGGTCGGATGTCCCCGGCGCAAAGTACGGTTGAACCATGCCACTCACCGTCAGCCAGCTGAGCGAGTCTGCCCTGCTTGAGCGTATTGTGCCGCGTCTCCGTGGCACACCGGGCAACCCCACAGGGGTGCTGCTCGGCCCGGGGGATGACGCCGCCATCGTGGCCGCTCCAGACGGACGGATGCTTATATCCATCGACACCCAGGTCCAGGACATGGATTTTCGGCTGCAGTGGGCCAACGGGTACAGAACCACCGGGTTCGACGTCGGGTGGAAAGCCGCCGCGCAGAACCTGAGCGACATCAACGCGATGGGCGGCCGTGCCACCTCCCTCGTTGTCAGTCTCACACTGCCCGCAAGCACGGACGTCGCCTGGGTCGAGGACCTTGCGGAAGGACTCACCGCCGCGATCCACGAGCTGGGGGCCTCCACCTGCGCAGTAGTCGGAGGCGACCTCGGGCGTGGAACTGAACTCTCGGTCACTGCCGCGGTCACAGGTTCACTGGACGGGCGCCCTCCGGTGGTGCGGTCAGGCGCACAGCCGGGCGACGCCGTCGTGCTGGCCGGAACGGTAGGCCGCGCAGCAGCCGGGTTGGCACTGCTGGAATCTGCTCATGGATACGCTGCGCTGGAAGAGGAACTGCGTGAGTTCGTTCGTGCGCAGTGCCGGCCCCGTCCGCCGCTGGCGTTCGGCCCAGCGGCGGCAGAGGCCGGTGCAACCTCGATGCTGGATGTCTCCGACGGCCTGGTGCGTGATGCCCGGAGGATCGCTACCGCCAGCTCGGTGCGCATTGACCTGGATCCTGCAGCACTGCGGTCTCTCGGTGAGCCGCTTCGCGGAGCCGCGGAATTGCTGGGAAAGGACCCGCTGGAATGGGTGCTCGGCGGGGGAGAGGACCATGGGCTGCTGGCCACCGTTAACCCAAACGTTATGCCGCTGGCAGGCTTCACTGCGGTAGGCTCGGTAGAGGCCGGACCTGCCGAAGTGACCGTCGGGTCACAGTCTCCAGCCACCGTGGGATGGGATCACTTTGCAGACTAAAATCACCGCAAACGCGACGGCGATGAAGCGATGGTTGAGCAAGGCTGAAGTCTCCCTCGGCAATCACAGCGACCGCCTTAATGCCATCAATATCTTTCCTGTAGCTGATGGTGACACCGGCACCAACCTCTACCTGACCGTTCGGGCAGCAGCGCAGGCGGTGGCAGATCTTGAAACCCATGACCTCGGTGACCTGCTGAAGGTTGCCGGTCAGGCCGCCATGGAAGATGCCCGTGGCAACTCCGGCACGCTCTTCGCAGTCTTCCTGGCGGCAATCGCCGAGCCGCTCCACGGCGCGTCCCGTCTCTCAGGTCCGTTGTTGGCCACCGCACTGAACCGTGCCCAGATCCGCAGTTGGTCGGCGCTTAGCGACCCGGTTCCCGGCACCATGCTTTCCGTGCTCGAGGCGGCAGCGGTCGGAGCTGCCACCGTGGACCAGGCCAACGAGGGGGATGACAGTAACCACGCCCTCGCCATGACGCTGCAGGGAGCAGTGGAAGCCGCGCTCAAGGCAGTGGTGCAGACCGAGAGCCAGCTTGGAGCGCTCACTGAGGCGAAAGTGGTTGATGCCGGCGGAGTGGGCTTCCTGCTCATCATGGATGCGCTACGTGCGGCTTCACTCGGTGAAGAGCTGCAGGACGAACTGCTCGACGGTCTGCATGGATACGACGTTCAGGCCCCCCACATCCACAACGGGATGCCGGCGGAGGGGGTCGAGGTCATGTGTACCATCAACCTCAGCCCGCTGGACGCCGCCATCCTACGGCTTCACCTCGATGAGGTGGGAGATTCCGTCATCATGAGCGCTGTGACGGAGGTCGAGGAGGGCTATCGCTGGCGCGTGCACGTTCACGTTCCCGAAGCCGCCCTGGCACTCAGGTACATCGAGGAAGCCGGGCAGCCCAGTCACATTGCCGTGACCCAATTGGCTGGCGCTGGTGCAGTCGTCCCGCAGGACCCGGGCTACTTGACGGAGCAGGAACGGTACGGGTCCTGACATCGGGCCGCGGCAATCCGCCGCAGTTAGCTCATTCCCGGCGCTAGGCTGGAAGCGGAAGCGCGCCGCAGCGCTCCTCCTCCCACCGAAGGACGGAAACCGCACGATGCCCACTGCCACCCGAAAAGCGGCGGAACGAACTTCCCGTTTCGGATTCGCCTTCATCGGCGTCCTGCTCATCGCCGTCAACCTTCGGGTGTCTTTTGTCAGCGTTGGGCCGGTTCTTGGGAATATCAGCAGTGACCTTCAGTTGTCCAGTGCAGGGGCGGGTTTCCTGACCGGCCTACCGCTCATCGCATTTGCGGTGTTTTCACCCGTCGCGCCCGCGTTTGCTTCCCGGCTTGGGCTCGACCGTGCGCTCTGGTTGTCCCTGCTGATCCTCGCATCAGGCATTGTGCTCCGTTCCATACCGCTGCCGGGCCTGATCTGGGTGGGCACAGCTTTCATCGGGCTCGCCATCGCGTTTCTCAACGTCCTCGTTCCTTCGCTCGTGAAGCGTGATTTTCCAACGAGGGTCAGCCAGATCACCGGTAGCTACACAGCAACACAAGCTGCTTTTGCCGCGATTGGGGCCGCCGTCGTCGTTCCGGTGGCACAGACATCGCCTGCGGGATGGCGACTGGCGCTCGGAATCTGGGTGGGACTGGCCCTGATAGCCATGGCAGTCCTCCTGCCATGGCTGCGCCGTCACGCGTCGGATAGCGCGCGGGCCGCGACGCCGGAGGCCACCTACCGGTCGCCCTGGTCCTCGGCGTTGGGCTGGCAGGTGACCCTGTTCATGGGACTGCAGTCGATTGCCTTTTACGTTTTGATGGCCTGGTTACCGACCATCGAGCAAAGCCGCGGCGTTCCGGCGACGACGGCGGGGCTTCACCTGTCTGTGTTCCTCCTGGTCAGCGTGTTTGCCAGCCTTGCTGCCGGCGCGATCCTTCATCGCGGAACAGACCAGCGCCTGATGTCCTTCGCCAGCGGTGCGCTGGCTTTCGTGACTTTTCTCGGGCTCGCGGTTGCACCGGACCTCACCCTGCTGTGGGTGCTGCTCGGGGCGATCGGATGCGGAAACCTTATTGTCATCGCCCTGTCACTGTTCAGCCTCCGGACCGTGAACTACCCGCAGGCAGCAGCCTTGTCCGGCATGGCGCAGTCCGTGGGCTATGGTCTCGGCGCGGCCGGTCCGGTGATGTTCGGCGGTCTTCGGGACCTGAGCGGCGACTGGACGCTTCCGCTACTAGTGACCGCCGGCATCATGGCAGTGCTCGCCCTGATGGGCGTGCTGACTGGACGGGACCGGGTGATCAGCAGCGCGTGAGCACGCGGATCTCAGGTGTTGCTACGCAGAAACGACCAGTTGCGGCTCCGGCACGGACCCGGAAGCGAGCAGATTGTCACGGGTGGCATCGATCACGCTGATCAGGGCGGCGCGCAGGTCTTCTTCCGCGTAGCCCGTGCCTCCAAGCGGTACACCCTCACCCTGCTGCACCTGGTCAAGGATCGCGCGGCCTGCGGGAGTGAGAGCGACGAAAGTTACCCGGCGGTCCGATTCACTCTTCTGGCGCGTGACCAGTGCCCGTACTTCCAGCCGTTCCAAAGCTTTGCCGACTGTCTGCGCCTGAACCCGCACGATCTGCGCCAGCTTCACCTGGCTCATCGATCCGGCAGAGGCCAGCACCTTCAGGATTGTCACACCGGAATGCGTAACGCCGATGCTGCGCAGCCGCTCATTGTCACGGTTTTCATTGAGCCGTGCTGCAGTGCTCAGCAGGCGGCTTGTTGACCAATACGACGTGTCCATGCCTCAACCTTCTAACCCCGAAAGAGATATCGCACCGGCGAAGTGCTGCACTCTGTGACTGAACCCGGTGGACGGCACCGGCGGCGCCAGCCGCTGCGGGGTACGAGACCCGTTGAAAATGCGAAGGGCGCTTAGTGAAGTATCCTATGCGATGAATGTTGACACTTGAACCATCGAAAGGGTGGCATCGTGGGCGAGCTTGTCTCCTTTGAGCCTGATGAGGACTTCGACGCACCCGGCTGGGAGGCCGGGAAGCCGGCTGTGCAGGAAGAACGCTCGCTTCTTGAGAAGTTGCAGGATCTGGTGCTGTCCACCTCGGACATGCAGGAGTTCCTCAACGAACTTGCCGTCCTTTCAGCCCGCAGCGTCAGCGGGAACGGGGAGGACGTCCTGTGCGGCATCACCCTGTTGCGCCGCCGCCGCGCAGCGACGGTGGCCTACAACTCGGAGACTGCGAAGTCCATGGATGAACTGCAGTACGCCTTCAAGGAGGGCCCGTGCCTCACGGCAGCCAGTGAGCAGCGCACCATCGTCGTGGACGATTTCGCTACCGAAAACAGGTGGCCCGAGTATTCAGAGGTGGTCTCCGGACACGGTCTGCGTTCCATCCTTTCTGCCCCGTTCACCATCGGGGCCGGAGCACATGCCGCAATGAACCTGTATTCCTATCGTCCGGGCTCCTTCAGGAACGAGGAAGTCACCTTCGCCGAGTCATATGCACGGCAGGCGTCGAAAGGGTTGCAGCTGGCATTGCGGATGGCGCACTACAGCGAGGAAGCGGACAACCGCAGCCGCGCCATGGAGTCCAGAACAGACATCGACGTGGCTGTTGGGATCGTCATGGCGCAAAACCGCTGTTCGCAAGCTGTTGCGTTCGAGATCCTGCAGCGGGCGTCCAACACACGCAACGTCAAGCTGCGCGTGATTGCCGCGGAGATTGTCCAACGGGTTTCCGGTACTGCGCCTGCGACGCACTTCGACGGTTAGCGGGATCCTCAGGGGCCCGGCGCTAAGCTCGACGTGTCGTCATGCTGGTTCCTGCTGCTCAGGAAGAAGGCTTCAGGAAGGTATATGAATAACAGGCGCCCGCCCGAGCTCTCCGCACCACTGGACCCCAAACTGCTCGGCACCAAAGTGGTGAAGGTCCTCGGTGAAAGCCTGGGAATCTACTCCGTCGGTCAGCTTCTGAACCACTTTCCCCGGACCTACCTTGCTCCAGGGACGCTGACGGGGTTGTCCGGCGTCCCGTTCGATGAAGAGATCACCCTGATCGCCCGTGTCCAGTCGGCGAATTCGCGGTGGATGAAGACGCGCAAGGGCAAACTGCTGGATGTTGTCATTACCGACGACGACGCCGGGCACCTTGGAACCATGCATGTCACCTTTTTCAACGGCCGCTCTGCTGAACGGCAGCTCACAGTGGGGACCCGCGCGGTTTTCTCCGGCAAGACCGGCAGTTTCCGGGGTCAGTTGACGCTCACCAATCCGCGCTTTTCGCTGCTGGATGAGGATGACGGCGGTATGGAGAAGCACCTCGTGCCCATCCCCGTGTATCCGGCTTCTGAACAGGTCAGCAGCGAGCAGATCAAGAAGTCCATCGACAAGCTTCTCAATACCCTCGCCCATTCACAGCTGAACGACCCCGTTCCCGCGGACATCGCCCGCCGTGACCGGCTGATGAACATCACCCAGGCCTATGAGGTGATCCACCGACCCGCGGAGGTGGAGGATGCCTACCGTGCCCAGCACCGCTTCCGCTACCAGGAGGCGTTGGTGCTGCAGACAGCGCTGGCACGGCGGCGTGCGGAAGTCCTGACCGAGGAGGCGACGTCCCGTCCGCCGAGCCCGGGCGGATTGCGCGATCAGTTTGATGCTTCGCTGCCGTTCACGTTGACTTCCGGGCAAGAGCAGGTGGGAGGGGAATTGGCGAAGGATCTCGCCGCCGCTCATCCCATGAACCGGCTGCTTCAGGGCGAGGTCGGGTCGGGAAAGACGCTTGTTGCCCTGAGGGCGATGCTGCAGGTGATCGACGCCGGGGGGCAGGCTGCCCTTCTGGCACCCACTGAGGTGCTTGCCGCGCAGCATCACCAATCCATCACTCGCACCCTCGGCCCGCTGGCTGAGGGAGGAATGCTCGGCGGGGCGGTGGACGGAACGCGGGTTGTGCTCCTGACGGGCTCCATGTCGACGGCGCAAAGGCGTGAGGCGTTGCTTGCAGCCGCGTCCGGAGACGCCGGCATTGTCATAGGAACACACGCCTTGTTATCGGAGAACGTTCAGTTCTTCGACCTGGGGCTGATTGTTGTCGATGAGCAGCACCGCTTCGGAGTTGAGCAGCGCGACGCGCTGCGGGCGAAGGCTGCCGCGGCACCGCACATGCTCGTCATGACGGCTACCCCCATTCCCAGGACCGTTGCGATGACCGTCTTCGGTGACCTCGACGTGTCAACGCTGACCGAACTGCCTGCGGGCCGTGCCCCCATCGCAACCCACATCGTAGGGCTTTCCGAGAACCCCAGCTGGGTGGATCGTGCGTGGGCCCGGGCGCGGGAGGAGATTGACGCAGGCCGGCAGGTCTACGTTGTCTGCCCCAAAATCGGGGACTCACAGATGGAGCCGGACAGCGCCGACGCGCTGGAACTTTACGATGGCCCGCCCACGAACAAACAGGAACTGACATCCGTCGTGGAGCTATTCGAATCCCTGCGGGATGTTCCCGCCCTTGCCGGGGTGAGGATGGGACTGCTGCACGGTCGTCTTGATCCAACAGAAAAATCAGCCACTATGGCCGGATTCAATGACGGCGGCATCAGCCTCCTGATCTCCACCACCGTGATCGAGGTGGGAGTGGACGTTCCGAACGCCACGCTCATGGTGATCATGGACGCAGACCGCTTCGGCATTTCGCAGCTCCATCAGCTACGGGGGAGGATCGGCAGGGGAGGGCACCCCGGCACCTGCCTGCTTGTCACGCAACTCGAACCGGAACACCCCAGCCGGGAGCGGCTGAACGCTGTCGCGTCAACGTCGGACGGCTTTGAACTGTCCCAGAAGGACCTGGAGCTGCGACGGGAGGGCGACATTCTGGGCGCATCACAGTCGGGAGGCAGATCGGCGCTGCGCTTCCTCAAGGTGATCCAGCATGCCGGCGTGATTGAGAAAGCCCGGAAAGATGCCCAGGAACTCATCGACGCGGACCCGGATCTGGCCGAGCATCCCGAGTTGGAGGAAGCGCTGGATCTCTATCTGAATGCCGAGAAGGAAGCCTTCCTCGAACGCGGATAGGGCTGGAACTCCACGCTCAGGATGCGCGGGACGTCGTCTTTCGCGATCTGGAGGCAGGAGTGAGGCGGAACCGCGACCGCTCGGATGCCGGGATCAGCGAGGCCCACTCAGGGTGACCGCCCAGATAACCACGGACGGTGGGACAAAACGGCATCACAGCCAGCCGCCTCCGGTGCAGGTTCTCGAGCACGTTCTCCACGAAGTAGCCATCCAGGCGGGATCGCTTGAGACGCTGATCAATGGTGGTGTGCAGCAGCCAGATCTGGCCCTGCCTGGTTTCGTATTGCAGGTAGCCGACGTTGTCGCCGTCAACATACAGCTCGAACCGGCTCAGCTTCATGTTGTCGCGGACAGCTGTCCGCAGGCTTGTTGATGAGCGGTCTGGGTAACGCAGGTCCATGTGAACTCCCACAGTCGAGAGGCTGGTGAGGCTCGCTGCTGAACCGTACAAACAACTATAGCGACAATCAGTAGGCTGACAAAGCGTGTGCGTCTTCAGGCAACGCCCGAGTTGAGCTGACGGATCATGAGCTCATCACAGGCCGCCTGATAACGTTCCATCGCTCGCAGATCAGGCGTCTCCGAGTCCAGTTCGAGGAAGAGGGCGTCGCACAGCTGGGCAAGCCTGTCTTCCGGAACTGAAGAGAGATCGAGGGGGAAGTCGTCGTCGGTTTCGGTCCAGGCCGGGGCATTGACTGCAGAGTCTTCGGAGGATGGAAGAAGTGGCTCAATGAATGAGCGCAACTGAGCGTCCATAGTGGTGGCACTCCCACAAGTAGGTCTTACTGTGGCTCGCTGCTGAACCTGCTGTTAGTCTAATCGGCTCGTTCCTTGTGGCAACCCCGGGACCGGTTCACACGCCGCTTGTAGGTGCTGTGCCCGTCAAAACCGCCCCGCAGTCGATGTACTGAACCGACTTTCAAAAAAAGTAATAAGCATGCTTCCAATTAAGCTGCTGATGTGGCTACCCTTGTGCAACCGGATACTTCGGACAAGCCCTCTGCAATCAATCTCAAGGAGATAAAATGATCACGCAGGAACACATCGACCGCATTCTTGATGGCAACGGGAACGTTGTTGACCAGGACGGCAATAAGGTTGGATCCGCGGGCCAGGTGTACGTGGATGACCACACGGGAGAGCCCAGCTGGGTCACAGTGAAGACGGGCCTTTTCGGTACGTCTGAATCATTCGCGCCGTTGCAGGGCGCCTCTATGGACGGCGATGATGTGCGCATCGCCTATACCAAGGATCAGGTCAAGGATGCACCCAAGGTTGATCCGGACCAGAATCTGAGTGAGGCGGAAGAAGAGGATCTCTACCGCCACTACTCACTCAGCCGCCCGGGTGGAGATGATTCACTCAGCCGCCCGGATGGAGATTACGACGCCGCGGAACACGGCACATACTCCGGTACCACAACCGGATCTGATGATCTCGGGAATTCCAGTCCCGGCATCGCAGGTGTCGGTGACAGGGATCGGGATGATGCCGATCGCGGCGACCGTGATCGGTACGACGCAGATCGCGGTGACCGGACAGTGGGACATGACACTTCCGGCCCCACCACAGATGATGCCATGACCCGGTCCGAGGAACGGTTGCACGTCGGCACGGAGCAGCGAGAGGCCGGGCGTGCCCGGCTCCGCAAGTACGTAACGACGGAGAACGTCACACAGACCGTACCGGTGCAGCGGGAGGAAGTACGGATCGAGCGTGAGCCGATCACCGACGCGAACCGCGGCGCCGCTCATGATGGCCCGGCCATCAGCGAAGAAGAGCACGAGGTGACTCTTCACGAGGAGCGCCCCGTCGTCGATAAGGAGGCTGTGCCCGTTGAGCGGGTTCGCCTGGATAAGGAAACAGTCACTGACGAGCAGACAGTGAATGAAGAAGTCCGCAAGGAAGAGATAGAGACCGACGGCGACGACTCCCGCCGCGGACTCTGATCGGGGCGGCGTCTGGCAATGAATGAAAGCTGGCTTCGCCGCGCACTCCGGTGGGTAGGCGTTGGGCGCCCGGAAGATACGCTTCCGGGTGCTCAACCCTCTCCGGAAGACAGTGATATCCACGAGCGGGTGACGAAACTGAACTCGGCCCAGCTGTGCCGCGCGTGGCGGATCAGTTTTCTGGCCGTCATCAGCGCGAAGACCGCTACGGAACTGGACGAACTCGCGCAGAAGCGGCGGTTGTATCTCGAGGAGATGGAATTCCGGAATCCCGCCGGCTTTGCATTCTGGCTGGCAAGTTCTCCGGCAGCATCGAGTGATCCGGAGCCCTACTTGCTCCACCAAAATGCGGGGCGACGCCCGTTCGGTTCGTTCTAGGGCGAGGTCTTCGGATTTGCGGTGACTACGACGTTCTTGCCCCAGGGGTCTTCCGTGTAACAGCTGATGAGGACCAGCCTGTTCGGAGTGATCTCCCAGATGTCGCTGTCTTTGAGGGTGTCCTTGTCATGGGTGGTTATCGAATCGACAACATAGTGCTGTGCACCCGAGCCGGTGTGCAGCACTATTTCGTGTCCCACCTCCACGTCGGTGCTGAGGCGATTGAACGGAGCTTCACGATCTTCCCAGCTGTGCCCAGTGATGTACGTGGTGTCGTTCGATCCGCGTCCGGGCATGCCGAATGAGGTCAGCCAGTAGCCGTCCAGGGTGAATGGTGGAACGAGGGATTGGGACGCCTCGTCCGCCGAAGAAGGTGTGAGGGGCAAAACCGCCACATCGATGCCCGCAGATTCAACGATCAGCCGCTCGGGAGCGGCGGCGCGGGGTTCCGGCGCTGCTGCCTGAGTGCTGGGACTGGGACTGGCTTCCGTGGTGGGAGTGGGCGTGGCACTCGCGGAAATGGTTGCGGGGGGCGCAGTCTCCTCCGGGGTTGCTTGTGGAGCAAGTGCACCGCTGAGCGCTGTGGTGGAGATGAGCGCGCCCAACACTGCCGCCCCCGCAACCCACAGCCGCATTCGCGGCCGGGGAGCGGGGGCAGCAGCATTCCGCTGTGTGGCAGTCATCGACGGGGTTAGGCCCGTCCCGCGCTTCGACGGCGAACGACGACGACGGCGCCGGCCGCTGTTGCCGTGCCGAATCCTGCCAGCCCGGCCAGGAGGGCGAGGTTCGCGGGATCCGTGGCACCGGCGTCGTGCGCTGCGGTCTGAATGTTCAGGCCACGCTGCTGGGGAGCGGCTGCCCGGACCACCGGAGCCTGGGCGACCGGCGTGTGTGCGATCGGCGCTTGAGCAACGGCGGGAGCCGAGCATGCGGCAACGGCGGCGTCGGCTAGGTCGATGAGTTGCTGAGGATCCGTTCCTTCAGTCGCCCCAAGCGCAGTCAACAAAGCCTCGATGTCTGCAGAGAAAGCGAACGCTCGCAACTCGAGCGCTTCGACGCCCAAGGACACGTAGGCAGCAGCGTAAGCGGCCTCAAGTGCGATCCCGGTCCGCTCCACTTCGAGCAACGCGGCTTGTGCTGTAGCGATGTCGCCAGACGCTGTTTCTTGCGCAAGCACTGCTGTATTGACCCCGGCCCGTGCGGCATCAAGCTCGGCAATCGCCTCTGGATCCTCGGGCTCGGCTTCGAGCGCGGCAGTCGCCAGTCGCAGACGTTCAGTCGCGACCGCGAAGTCCATGTCAGCTGCGGCGAGATCCAGTTTTGCAGTCCTAAGGGCTTCGTCCGCACCGATCGCGGCGATATCCGCGGCGTCAAAAGCTGCAATCTCAGCCGCGACAGCGGCGTCAAGTTGCGGGTACAGACCTTCGAGTTGGGTACCGATAGTTTCCAACTCTGTGATGGCAGCGCGCAGCTGGTTCGCAATGCTGAGGTCGACCGATGCAACGCCGAGCTGAGCGCTTAGCGCGGTCTGAGCCGTGAGACATTCAGCCGATCCGGGGGCAGCAGACGCAGGCGCAGCGGTAAGCACCGAGCCTGTCGCAATAAGTGCTGAGACACCGACGGTAAGCAGGCAGGAACGAGTATTCATATGTGTTGTCTTTCGTGAAAAGCCCCCAAGTCCCCCTTGAGCGGCGCGCGCCGCTCGCACTTCGCTAATGCGGCTGCTTTTCGGCTGCACTTATTTGACCACGCGGAAATCGTTTCTGCTAGTGGTTTAGAGTGTTTTTTCATGAGTCGAATCATCGCCGGGGTCGCAGGTGGCACTACGCTGACCAGCGTCCCGGGCCAGGCGACGCGACCCACCACTGACCGGGTCAAGGAAGCCTTGTTTTCCCGCCTGGATGCCTACAACGTTCTGGCGGGCGCGCATGTGCTGGATCTCTTCGCCGGATCGGGGTCGCTGGGGGTGGAAGCGGCGAGCCGGGGAGCAGCAACAGTGGACCTTGTCGAGTCCGCGGACCGGGCTGCTGCCGCCTGCCGTGCAAACGCCGATGCGATGAACCAGGTCCTTGGTTGGACCTGCGTTCGCGTGCACAGGTCGAAGGTTGAGACCTATCTGAATCGGGTCCCGGAAGAGGCACTGTGGGATGTGGTTCTCATGGACCCGCCCTATCCGCTCGAGGATGCGCCTCTGGTGACCATCCTGTCCTCTCTGGTTCCGCATCTGGCGGAAGGAGCCGTCGTCGTGCTCGAACGCTCATCGCGCTCAGGGGAGCCTGAGTGGCCCGACGGGATTGAGCGCTTCGCTGACAAGAAGTACGGCGAGACCCGGCTCTGGTACCTGGAACCGGTCTAGCGCTGCCCCTCGGGTGCCCGGTCCGGTTGCCCGGCACTGACCTGACTGCCTGATCTCATCTAACTCTCATCTCTGGTTCATCTGCGCCCCATGCAGCGTCCGTACGGTGTTTGCAGGACACAGAACACAGGAAACAGAAGCTAGGGGCGTTCATCATGCGGTTATCGGTCATCGGATGCGGGTATCTCGGAGCAGTGCACGCCGCGTGCATGGCCAAGCTGGGGCACGAGGTGGTCGGCATCGACGTCGATGGTGCAAAGGTTGCCAGCCTCAGTGCCGGCGACGCTCCCTTTTTTGAGCCCGGGCTTCCGGAATTGCTCGCTGAGGCGCTTGAAACCGGCCGATTGCGCTTTTCAACCGACATCGCCGACGCAGCAGGATCAGCTGTGCACTTCATTGCGGTTGGAACACCTCAGAAGCGCGCCGAGAACGGTGCGGATCTCAGCCACGTCTATGCGAGCGTCGACGCCCTGCTGCCCCACCTGCGAGCGGGCGACGTTGTGGTGGGGAAATCCACCGTGCCCGTCGGCACTGCCCGCGCCCTTTCCGCACGCATCTCCGAGGCGCGCCCATCGGTGACGCTGGCCTGGAACCCGGAGTTTCTGCGGGAGGGCTTCGCCGTCCAGGACACGCTGGAGCCGGACCGCCTGGTGTACGGGCTGGATGATGCAGCCAGTGGTGCTCAGCTGATCCTGGATGAGGTGTATGCGCAGGCGCTCGCCGCTGGGAGTCCGCGGTTGGTGATGGATTATGAGACGGCTGAGCTGGTGAAGGTCTCCGCAAACGCCTTCCTGGCCACGAAGATCTCCTTCATCAACGCGATGGCGGAGGTCTGCGAAGCCACCGGAGCTGATGTATCCATGCTTGCGGACGCCATCGGTCACGACGCACGGATCGGCCGGAAGTTCCTGAACGCCGGGCTCGGATTCGGTGGCGGCTGCCTCCCGAAGGACATCCGCGCTTTCATGGCCAGAGCCGGGGAGCTCGGCGCCGATCAGGCGCTGACCTTCCTGCGTGAAGTGGACTCCATCAACATGCGGCGGCGCTCCCGCATGGTGGATTTGGCCCGGGAGGTCTGCGGCGGGTCACTGCTCGGGCAACGGATCGCCGTGCTCGGTCTGGCATTCAAGCCCAACTCCGACGACGTCCGTGATTCGCCGGCCCTCAGTGTCGCGGCCCAGTTGCAGCTTCAGGGAGCGGCCGTCACGGCCAGCGATCCTCAAGCAGTGCCCAACGCATCACTCCGCTTTCCTGACCTGACGTACACCACATCGGTTGAAGAGGCAGTCCAGAACGCCGATGCTGTGCTGGTGCTGACGGAGTGGGAGCAGTACCGCACGCTTGACCCGATGGAGCTCGGCAGGCTCGTGGCGCAGCCAGCCATTGTGGACGGCCGAAACTGCCTGGATCCGGATGCCTGGCGCGACGCCGGGTGGACCTATCGGGCGCTGGGACGTCCAAAAGCCGCCGCCATACCCGCGCGCACCGCTGCGGTGCACTAGGTCTTCAGGTTCAGAATCGCGAGCTCAACATCGATCCCGAAGAAGTCCTCCGGGCGTCCTGTCGCCACTTTCATGCCAAGGACTCGGGCGGTGGCTGAAGAAATAAGCGTGGCGAGCGGGAAGGTCCCGCCGTCAGGGTGCGGGGTAAGGGCAAGCGCGGCAAGCTCACGGGCAGCCTTATGGTCGAACGGAAGTACCCGGCGGTTGAGGACACCTTCCAGCGCCTCGTGCATGGCGCGGTATCGTGCTTCCCGGAAGAGGGTGTTGGGTGATCGGCGAATCGCCGCGTAAACCTCGGCGACGGCAATTGCAGACGTGTGCGGTTTGCCAGGGAATTGCTTCACCCATTCCTCGAGTTCGGTATTGTCCGTGCCGACCATGGTCAGCAACACGTCTGAATCCAGAATGATCATGCTGCTGACACCCGCCTCTGGGTGACCGCCGCTGAGCCCGGAAGCGGCGTGGGAAGCGGCTCCCTGAGCATTCGGAAAGGGGAGCGCCGCCGGGGGAGCTGGCTAATCGTGAGGCCGGCAAAATCAGTCCGCACCTCTGCCAGATCGGTGTACCAGCGAGGTAGAGGCATCATCGAGAACGGATAGTCCGCGAGGCGCGACTCCCAGGGCAAGGCCGCGAACTGATCGAGCAGTGCTCTGAGCTCGGCCTGCAGCGAGCGTCCGTTCGACGCCGCTATCCGTTTCAGCTCATCGAGCGTGTGTTGATCGACGTCGCGGACACTGATACTCGGCATAGGTGTTCCTTTCAGAAGGGTGCATGTTCTGCATGCATTGATTGCAGTACATGCACCTTTCTGGAACAAGGTGAAACCCCGGTATGTGGGGAAAGGGCAGCTCCCGGACGGCGGTGTGGAGGAGAGGTATTGCTACTGGTTCCGCTCGGACCGGCGATTGATCCGCCGCGCCAGATCGACGACAGCCCCGCCTCCCAGGACGACCGATCCTGCTACCGCGGCAAGCATAAGGTAGAGCCACACGACGCTGCCCACGGCGTTCTCCGGGACGCTGAGCATCTCAAACCACTCCAATGACCCCCCGATCCAGAAGCCTGCCACCGCGATCAGCACGATCACTGCGGGTACACAATCCCAGCGCAGTACCCGGCTTGTCTTTGTCCTGACGGTTTCCTCGAGTTGCTGCGTTCCCATGAACCCAGTATTGAACAGCCAGCTGACCATTCCGGGGAGTGTCGTCGTGTCGTTAGCTAATCGGGACAGGTCTGTTACCCCGCGTTAATCATCACGTCAATCGTCCACGTCGGAAGAGCGTCAGGCAAAGGTTCCTGCGAGGGATTCGCGTCCGCCAAGACGCGCTTCGAGCTCGTTGAACCACGTGCACGCCACCTTCCGGTAGGGCGGCCGAAACGCGTAGACGCAGGCCAGCCGTAGAGCCGTCGCGGCAGCATAGGCATCAAAACGGGGAAGGGGTACCGACAGGGTCTCGGCCACTTCGTGAACGCAGCGACGGCCCGCAGCCGCGGCGCCGCCCGCCAGCAGTCCCTGGGCCTCCCGGAAATCCAGGTGGATCGACAAGTTTGCCAGGTCGAGCGCGGGCTCGGCGAGGGCAAGAGTGTCGCAGTCGATGATTCCCACCGACTTTCTGTCCAGGTCCACAATCACCTGTTTGTCGTGCAGGTCGCGGTGGGCCAGCCGGGAGGGCGACGCACCATTGAGCAGGGACCTTGCGATGGACGCCGCCACGCGGCGAAGCCGGTCCTCCGACACATCGAGGGCATCGAAAGCGACCGCCAATCCAACCCACCGATCGACGGTGCGAACTTCATCCTGCGCAGAATGAACCCGTGCGGCGGCTAAGGATCCGTTGCTGATTGGCGCGCCGACGAAGGCGGGCCAGCGGTCTGCCCAGTGTTCCCAGGCACGGTTCCACGCAACCTCTGGGCCGGGGTCATGGACGGCGCCAGGACCCGCAGCCAACTGCGTGCCGGCGTCCAGACGACGTCCCAGGTCGTGCAGGCTTGTACCTGGGACAGCGGATAGCGTCACGCTGTGCGCATCGGAAGATACGACGTCGGGCGCAGCAACTCCGGATCCAGCCAGCCCGGCGGCCACCGCCAGATGCGCGTCCCTGACTGCGGCAGCCTTCCCACGCGCAAGGAACTTTGTGTACTGTCCGTCGGCCCGCACAACGGCGCGCCGCTTCAAGCGGTGCACCAGTAGTTCTCCGGCAGGAAGCTCGGAATCCAATCCGGGCAGGGCCCGGTCATTTCGAAACGGCACCAGGGACGCGCGGCCGTCAGCGCCGATCCGGCCGGCACGGATCCGGCCGGACCGGGCCTCGCGGCCCTCCACGACCAGGCTTCCATCGCCACGGGGCCAGGCGCGGTGGATACGAACCGCCGTGCCGTCGTCGTCCGGCATCTCGCTGGGAATCTGCATCACCACAGCACCTCTTCGATCATTCGGAGACGGTGATCGACCTGCTGCCGCCAATCCGGCGAGCAGGCGCGGAAGGGTTCGCGAAGCCGGTTCAGGAGGTAAAAAGCGGTCCAGGCCACCACTTCGGAGTCATTCACCGTGGCCGGCCCGGTGCCGTACCCGTCGAGCAGTGCCGCAGTTCGCGGCAAGGCAAGAACGGCACGGCGGTCAACCATAGCGCTGCCTAACGCTTCGACGGCGGCGAAGCTGCCCAGGTCGGCTGCGGCTGCACCGTAAGTGCACCGTTGAAAGTCAATCAGCCGCACCTGCCGCCCATCGACGAGAACCTGATCGGCCGAGAAATCACCGTGGATCACCGCGGCCCGGCCCGGCCGGCGCAGCAGAGCCTCAAGATTCACCTGCACCCGCTCCAGGCGACCCGCGTTCTCCGGTAACAGCTCGGCGTTCTCCCGCACGAGTGAGCGAAGGCGCCCTGCGGGTGCCCGCCACGCGTGCGTCTTGTGAATCGGCGCCTGGCTGTGCAGCAGGGCGAGCGCATTGCCGGTCGCTCGGGCAGCCGGTTCCGCATGCTGAAGCGGGACTGTGCTGAGGTCTCCGGAGCCGTACCACGGAAGGTACTCCACATGCTTGGAGGCAGGGAGACCCGGTGGCAGCAGTGCTGAGTCGAGGGGAACGACGACGGGCACCCCGCCAGCTGCCAGTTCGGAGAGCATTCCGCGGGTCATCGAGTGTCCGCCGGCGCTCGCCCTGCCTACAAGACGCCCGGCGTCCATCGAGGCAATACTGAACACCAGGCGCCGGAACGGGTTGTACTTGAGCACCTCGAGGGCCGGCGAGGGCACCTCCAGGCCCGCCCGACGGAACGGGCGCAGGGCCGGGTGCAATCGCGGATCCAGGGCGATCGGCCCGCTCGCCAGTACCCCGTCGTCGAGCGTGAAGCGCTCCAACTCCAGATCCCGGGCAAGCGCGCGCCGGGAGACTTTCTCCAGCTTCACCGACGTGTCGGAACTGTACATCGCCAGCCAGCGGACGCCGTCGTCGTCGTGGAGGCGTGCCACGGCCGACGTGCCGCGCTTCCAGCGCAGATGACTGGTGCGCACGGGTCGGTTGAACAGCGAGCTCAGCGCATCGGAATCGAAGAACAGGTCGAGGGATCGCAGGTTGGAGTCAATCGGCGTGCGCACAGTGCTCACGGCATGTTCCCTGCCGGGACCGTCGTGACGGCCCGGTCCTGCGCGGACGCGCGCTGCCCCTCGACCCAGCGTGCAAACAGCGGGTAGCGCAGCAGCTCCTCCGGCGATCCGTCCAGGAGGACCCGCCCGCCCTGAAGCCAGAGGATGCGGTCGCTCTGCAGCGCAACGGAAGCCTCGTGTGTCACCGTCACCGTGGTCCGTCCCGTGCTGAGCGTCGCAAGGGCGCTGAGCACTTCAGTCCGTGCGTCATGGTCCAGCCCCGTGGTCACCTCGTCAAGGAGCACCACCGGCGCGTTCCGCAGGATGGCGCGGGCAATCGCGATCCGTTGCCGTTGCCCCCCGGAGAGGGTCCCGCCGCGCTCGCCGACGGTGGTGTCGTAGCCCTCGGGAAAGCCCGTGATAAAACCGTGGGCCTGCGCCAGCTGCGCGGCCTGCTCAACCTCTTCGTCCGTCGCTGAGAGACGCCCGAAGCGGATGTTCTCCCGGATGCTCCCGGTGAACAGGACGGCCTCCTGAAGGACGAGGCTCACGTTCGAACGCAGGGAAGCGAGGGTGATGTCCGTAAGGTTTACGCCGTCGAGGCGCACCGAACCGCGCTCCGGATCCATGCTGCGGACCAGCAGGGACAGCAGCGTGGACTTCCCTGATCCGGACGGTCCTACGACGGCCGTGTTACGGCCTTCCTGCAGGCACAGGGAGAGGTCGGACAGGACACACCGCCCCTCGTAGGACGCCGATACGTTACGGAACTCAAGCTCGCCCCACACCCTGCCGAGCGGAAGGGCAGCGGGGGAGTCGGTGATGTCCACCTCCTCCTCGAGCAGTTCGGCCACGCGCTCGCCGGAGGCTGTGGCACGCGCAATCCTGCCTGTGTACTTCGCGAGGTCCCGCAACGGCTTCATAGCGGTCTTCAGGTACATCAGGAAGAGCACCAGATCCCCCGGTGTCATGGCCCCCTGAACGACCCGCCACCCGCCGCCGGCAAGAACGACGGCGGTGGCCACGCCGACAATCACGTCCGTCCTTCGCTCCAGCGCGGCTGCGAGGCGGCGGGACCTGACGCCCTCCTTGAGCGTTTTCTGGTTGCTGCTGCCGAACCGGTCGGCCAGCGCGCGCTCCAGGCCATACGTTTGTACAACCCGGATGGCGCCCAGGCTTTCCTGCGCGGTGTTAGCCAGCGAACCTTCACCCTTGCGGGTCAGGCGTGCGGCCACGGTGATTTTGTCCGTGCTGATTCTCGAAAGGAGCAGGAATCCGGCGCATGCGGCGATGACCACGAGCGCCAGCAGCGGGTCGAGCCAGAACATCACTCCGGCCATCGCAATCAGGGTGATGCAGTTGGCCAGCAGCGGCATGCCGGCGGTGACGGCGACTTCCTGGAGCCTGCCGACGTCGCCGACCAGTCGCTGTACCGTGTCGCCTGTCCGGTTGGACGAGTGGAACCGCGCCGAGAGGGACTGGACATGATCGAACACCTTGGCACGCAGTTTCGTTGCAACCCGGGATCCGACCAGCGCGAACGCGATCGTGGCGAAGAAGTTGCAGACGGCCCGCATGCCGGTGAAGAAGACCAGGGCGGCGCCGCAGGCCAGCAGCAGCAGGGGAGTAGCCTCCGGTCCGGTGCCTGCGAAGTCAGCGCCGAGGCTCCGGGTAACGGCGTCCACGACAAACTTCACCGGCCACGGCTCGAGGACCCGGAACGCGACCTCGCACAGGAGCACCAGGACACCGCCGGCCATGAGCAGTCCCTGACCATTCAGATGCGGCGTGAGAATCTGCAGCGTACGGCGAAGGGCTGATTTCCCGGGTGGAACGAGCGCCTTGCTCATGCCGGCACCTCCTCGGTGATGCGGTTCAGCACGGTGTCCCAGCTGTGGTGTTCAGTGGCGGTGCGCCGGGCGGCGGAGGACATCGCCGCCCGGGCAAGCGGTGCCGATGCGAGCCCGTCAATAGCCTCGGCCAGCGCGTACGGGTCGGATGGTTCCACCAGAAGCCCGGTGACGCCGTCGTCAATGATGTGCGGCACCTGCCCCACCCGGGAGGCAACAACCGGCAGCCCGGCTGCGCAGTATTCGTAGATCTTCAGCGGAGAGAAGTACTGGTCGCCCTTCTCTGCACTCGGGTACGGTGCAGCAGCGATCGAGCATCCGGCGAGGACTTCCGGCACTTTCTCCGGTGCGACGGCGCCGGTGAAGTCGACGTCCGCACCCATCCTTTCGGCCAGGGCGCGCAGTTCCTGCCCCTGGGGGCCATCCCCGATGATCCGGAGCGTCCACTCCCGTGACCCGGAAGCCTGCGCCTGGATCAACGTTTCCACCCCGTGCCAGGGCTTCAAGGTTCCGACGAAAGCCACGACCGGCGTGCCGGGCGCTTCTGACGAGGGGCGGATGCGGCGGACATTGACGCCGTTCGCCACAGTGCGGATCCGCTCATGGTGCTGCGGGTCAACGCGGCCCCGGACCCAGTCGGCCACCGGATCGGAGACACATACCGTTCGGGTCGCTGCGCCGACCTGTTCCTGCAGTGCTGCGTTCGCCGCGGCTTCATCATGCAGGCTCCGGTGGGTTCGCTGTTCGTCGATCAGCGGTGCATTGACCTCAAGGAAGCCCGGAACGCGCAGTCGGCCCGTGATGCGCGCTAGCGCGTCGCTGAACAGCGAGTAGCGCTCGTAGACGGCGTCCGCGCCGTCGTCAAGAACGCGCTGGGCGAGTTCAGCGGCAGCTGCAGCCTGCGAAACTTCACGCCCGGCGCCCTTCCCGGTCACGGGTACGACGACGACGGCGAGGTCCGCCAGATCTTCCGGAACGTCGCTGCCAGGTCGCGTGCAGTAGACAATCACCTCTGCGCCGCGGTTCCGCCACGCGCGCACAATTTCCTGGACGTGGACTGACGCACCTTTGGTGCCGAACACGGGTACACCCGGGTCGACGCACACATACGCGATGCGCTTCATCGGGCCACCGCCGCAAGCTCCGGGGAGGCGCAGGAAGACGGGACGGGTGACGGCTGCTCCGGGCCGCCAGTCTGCACCGGTTCCGCCGCTATTCCGCACAGCCGCTGCAGCTGTGTGGACTGGGTCCGGGAATCGAAGCAGCGTTCGATCAATGATCGGGCGGCGTGGGCGGTCGCCACCCGGTCGAATGAGCCGGACGCCGCCGTCTGCAGCGCCAGAATCAGATCCTCGACGCTACCGGCGCGGACAAGCAGACCGGTGTCAGTGCCGTCCATGCCGCCGAGGACCTCCGGAATCCCGGTGACATCCGAGCCGATGCAGACCACGCCCATGGCCATCGCCTCCAGGAGGACCGTCGGGAGTCCGTCGGCGTTGCCGTCCGTGCCGATGATGCACGGGGCGGCGAAGACATCGGCCCACTGCAGGAGTTCGATGACTTCGCTCTGGGTGCGGGGGCCGAGCAGCTGGACATGCTCACTCAAGCCAAGCAGCCTGATGCGGTCGGCCAGGCTATCCGCCAGTTCCCCGCCTCCTGCTATGCGCACGTCGACCCGGATGCCTGAGCGCACGAGCGCCGCGACGGCGTCAACCAGGAGTGAGAAGCCCTTCTTCTCCACGAGTCGTCCCACGGCGGCCACCCGGAAGGGCGTGTGAACGGGAGCGGGTTCCCGGAAGGGGAAGCGGCTGAGTTCCAGCCCGTTGTAGACGCGGTGGAGCTGACCCGATGCGGCCGGCGCAAGGGTTGAGAGATACCGGTGGTTGAAGTCGCTCACGGTGACCGTGTGGTGGGCGGCCTGCATGAGGCGGATGAGTTCAGCCTGGTCCACCTGCTCGTGGTAGATGTCCTTGGCGTGGGCAGTGAAGGAGAACGGAACGCCCGTGAGTGCCGAGGCTATGCGCGCGGTGCGTGCTGCGATCGATCCGAAATGGGCGTGAAGGTGGGTGATTCCCCGCTCAGTCACCCGGGTTGCCAGTTCGATGCCCTGGTGCACCTCTGATGCCTCGCACTCAGCGAGATCGGGCAGGAGAGCCGCGAAACGCTGCGCGAAGTTGGGGATGATGCTGTGGGCGGCGGCGATGATGGGCCAGCCTTCGGACAGTTTCTGCGGGCGGGTCACGTAGGTGACGGGCGCCTGGACGCGGGCCAGTTCGGGGTGGAAGCGGGGGTCGACGGGCGGACGAAGCGAGAAAATCTCCAGTTCCTCGCCGGCTGATTCACGGGCGAGGATTTCCGTGACAATGAAAGTCTCGGAAAAGCGCGGGTAGATCTTCAGGACGTAACCGATGCGCCCTTCGTCAGACAGCTGCATGGCGGGTCCAATCGGCGCGTTGTGGGGGGATACCGGCCGGCTGGGCCAGGAGCTCTGATGCATATTCAAAGGTTGTTGCGAGCCCATCGAGGTTGACGCCGTCGCGCGGGACCTCCTGCCCGGCCACGTGCTGCCACCAGGTGGAAAGCGTGTCCGGGGTGAATTCGTCAGGGTGGCAAAAGTCGAGCAACTGGTGCCGGGCCAGTCCGCGCGCCCGGATCAGCTGCTCGCGGCGGGGGTGGACCCGCGGCACTATCAGGGCGGGGGTGGTGGTGCTCATGATTTCGCAGACGGTGTTGTACCCGCCCATGGCGACGACGGCCGCCGCCGACTGTATCTCTGCAAGGGCATCCCGCACGGATCCGACGACGGATGTGCCGGCCCCGGCCGCCGCCTCAACCTGCGCCCGGTCGCTTTTCGGCATCTGGGGTCCGGTGACGATGAGGTGCTCGACCCCCGGCGGGAGTTCAGCGCGGGCGGCTGTCAGCGTCACGCCAAGGCCGTCGGACCCGCCGCCTGCCATCGTGACGACGAAGGGGACACCGGTTGTGCCCGTACGACGCCGGACCGGACGGCCGAGGGAAAGATAGCCGGTGTGCCGCACGAGGTGGGCAAGACTGCCTGGAATTTCGCCGGAGTGCACCGGATCGTGGACCGCCGGATCTCCGTACACCCAGAACTCGTCGAACGTCCGCTCCACCTGGTCAAGGTCCAACGCGTCCCACTCACGGCGTGCGGCGGAGGGCTGATCGAGGACTTCGCGCAAGCCGAGCACTATCCGGCACGACGGGCGCTTGCGCCGCAGCTGCTCCAATCCGTCTGCCAGCTCATGCTCCACTCCGAACGGGTGACGGTCCACCACCACAAGGTGGGGGTGGAAGTCGTTCAGCACCGCAGCGATCAAGGACGACCGGAGTGTGATGACGTCCTGTTGCCGGATTGTCAGGTGCCGGGGTTCATAGCCGCTCATTCCCTTCACGATTCCGGGCACCACCACCCAGTCCCACCCCTCGGGCGCCTCGAAGCGCGTGGCGGCAGCGACTCCCGTCACCAGTACTCCGCTCACCGTCCGGCCGGCTCTCCGGAAGCTGCCGGTAAGAGCATGCGCAAGGGCCAGGTTGCGGCGGGTATGACCCAATCCCTGGGAATCGTGCGAGTACAGGACCACGCGTAGCGTCCCGGGTTGAGGCGATCCGGCCGTGTTGACCCCGCCGTTTTTCATCGTCATGGCTTGCATCCAACTTTCCCCGCAGCCAACAAGAACCGCAGGTTTCTCATTTAGCCAGCCGGCTATGAGACGTTGGTGAGCTATCCATGAGAGAGCTCTCATGTGTGGAGGTCGCTGGGGGAGGAGATACCTGGGAACGTGGAAGTGCCTGCTCCCTGCAGCGACAGAGGCAGGGGGCAGGCACTACTCAGGACGAAGCGGGGCTACCGTGGCTCGTAGGACAGGCAGTCAGCCAGATCCGAGCCGGATCCGATTTTCACGTCGTGTTTGTTGCACATGAGGTGGCTGTTGTGTATGCACTCGCTGCGCTGACAGGCGCCCACATGTGCAAGGACCATCGGCAGGCCTCCGGTCTCCGAGGTGTCGATGAAGGTGCCACAGGAAGCGTGTTCCGGGCTGCCGCTGACCGTGATGGCGTACGCGGTGCAGCCGTCGTGGTTGAAAGCGCACTTGTGAACGGTGCAACCGGATACTTCAGTGACTTCCGCTGTCATGATTCCTCCATCAATGGTGATCGGGAAACTGTCCGTGCAGTAGTTCAACGGTACTGCGGGTTCCGGCCCGTGGCACGGGTTCTTTAGCGCATGAAAACTGCGCGTAAATCAGCTCCTTGTTCCGGCGAAGTCTGTGTAGTCGGCACCGGTCAGGATCGTGGCCGGGTGTGGTCCGGCGGCAGTGAGGGGCGCCGTCCACCCAGGGTCCCACCGGGAGGCCGCCACCAGCACGATGTTGCCCGCGTAGCGCCCGCTGAACATGCCGGTCTCGCCCAGCGCCGCGACGTCGTACCCGGTGTCCAGCAACAGGCGCGCCTGTTCGCGTGCGAAGGTCAGCGGAGGGTCATCGCCCACGTTCACAAGCACCACGCCGCCCGGTGCGGCCGCCCTGCTGAGCAGACGGTAAACCTCCGGCGTGGCCAGCTCAGTAGCGCCGTCAGCACCGGAGAACACATCGAGAACGACGGCGTCAAACGAGCCTTCCGTGCAGGCAGTGAGTGTGTCGTGCGCGTCCTCGACGAGCAGTTCGCAGTCGGTACCCGGCGGGAGCGGCAGGTGCTCCACCACGAAGGCAAGTAGTTCCCGCTCCCGTTCGACGGCGACCTGCCGGGATCCGGGACGGGTGGCCTGTACGTAACGCGCCAGGGTCAGTGCGCCTGCTCCGAGGTGCAGGATGCGTAGCGGCTCTCCGGCCGGCTTGAAAACGTCAAGGACGTTCGCTATCCGGCGGAGGTACTCGTAGAACACGTTGCGCGGATCGGCGAGGTCGACGTGAGACTGCTGCGCACCGCCGATGCTCAGGATGAAGGCGCCGTCGTTGAAGGCGTCCGAGTCGATCTCAGCATGCGCACCCGCGCCCCGGAGATAGCGGGACGGAACGCTCACAGCCGGTCCCGAAGGGACGACAGGCGTTGCACCGCGTCAGCCAGCACGCCCTCCTTCTTGCAGAACGCGAACCTCAGGAGTGAGCGCGTGCGCCGTGCTCCTTCCTCATGACAGAACATTGCAACGGGAATTGCCGCGACACCGATCAGTTCCGGCAGGCGCCTGGCCAGGGCGATGGCATCGGTGACGCCGAGGGGAGCTGCGTCAACGACGGTGAAGTAGGTTGCCTGCGGGGTGAAGACGTCAAAACCGGCGGCACGAAGGCCTTCTCCGAGTAGGTCCCGCCTGCACCGGAGGGAATCGGCAATCGAGCGGTAGAACGAGTCCTCCAGGCCCAGCCCCAGCGCCACAGCGCCCTGAAACGGTGTGCCGGAACTGTAGCTGAGGAAGGACTTCACGCTGCGGACCGCATCCACCAGGCCGGCAGGTCCCGTCAACCACCCGATTTTCCAACCGGTCACCGAGAATGTCTTCCCGGCGGAGGAGATCGTAACGGTGCGCTCCCATGCACCGGGAAGCGTGGCTACCGGGATATGTGTTGCCGCAAACGTCAGGTGCTCGTACACCTCGTCGGTGACGATGACGGCACCGTAGCGCCCGGCCAGTTCGACGACGCGAACAAGTGACTCCCGCGTGAACATGGCGCCCATGGGATTGTGCGGGTTATTGACCACAATCACCCGGGTACGGTCGCTCATCGCGGCTTCAAGGGCTTCCAGATCCGGCTGGTAATCGGGTCCAACCAGCGGCACGGTGGTGTGCCGGGCTCCGCTGAGCCCGATGATGGCGCCGTAGGAGTCATAGAACGGCTCAAACGTCAGCACTTCGTCTCCCGGCCCGGCGAAGGCGAGAATTGACGCAGCTATCGCCTCGGTGGCGCCGGTGGACACGACGACTTCCCGCTCGGGATCAACGGGCAGTCCGTAGAAGCGCTGCTGGTGGGCCGCGATCGCTTCCCGGAGCACGGGCAGTCCGCGCCCGGGGGCGTACTGGTTCATGCCGGAGGCAATGTTCTCGCGGGCGGCGTTCAGGAGGAGTTCGGGGCCGTCCTCGTCCGGGTAGCCCTGGCCCAGGTTGATCGCGCCGTGCTGTCCCGCGAGTGCCGTAATTTCCTCGAAAATGACGGTTCCAAGACCACCGTCCGGGGAGAGAAGATTTGCACCCCGGGCGGTGCGCTGCCACCCGGAGAGCTGTCCTGTGAAAGCGGCCTGATTCGGTTCCATGCCCTCCAGTATGTCGAACGTGCGCGAGGCTGCGGGCAGGTCGCCACGCCCGGCCGCTTACGCGGTAGATTCGTTGTATGCGTCGAGCCGTCTGCCCTGGATCTTTTGACCCCATCCACAATGGGCATCTCGAGATCATTGCCCGTGCCGCCAGCCTCTTCGATGAAGTGATCGTCGCGGTCTCCACCAACTACGCCAAGAAGTACCGCTTTGGGCTCGAAGACCGGCTGGAAATCGCCGGCGAAACCCTCACTTACCTCCGCGGGGTTTCAGTGCTGCCCATGGGCGACGGCCTCCTGGCGGAGTTCTGCCGGAAGCAGGGTGCAAACCTGATCGTCAAGGGTGTGCGGTCCAGCGCCGACTTCGAGTATGAGTTGCCGATGGCCGCGATGAACCGCCAGCTGGCTGGAGTCGAAACCGTGTTTATTCCGGCGGAGGCGAGCTACTCGCACCTGTCATCGACGCTTCTGAAGGAGGTCGCAAGCCTCGGTGGTGACATTTCGCCCTTCGTTCCCAAGGCCGTGCTCAAGCGGTTGAACGAAGATGCTCACTGACGGGCGGTCGGTTCAGTACAATCAGGACTCCTATTGCCGTCGGACGAAGGGGACACAGTGGGTAAGAGTCGGATCAAGCCGGAGGACCCATTTCCCGAGGACCTGAACCAGCTGGAGGACAATCAGGTTGAAGTCCTCAACAGCAAGGTTCATCGCCAGGTTGAGGTCGAATACGTCCAGGAAGGCACGCCCGATCCGGAGACTGAACACCGTCAGGAAGAGATCAACGAGGAACTTGATGACAGGGACCTCCTGTCGGAAGTTCTCACCGGGGACACCGGGCCGGTGTCCTTGAACAACGACGCCGGTACGCCGGAGGATTCTGGTTCTGCCGAAACTTCTGTGGAGCGCAACGCCGATAGCCGCTGAGGAATCAGCGCAGATAGATCTCCACTTCGGCGGACTTCACGCTGAAGTAAACTTCAGCCCCCGGCAGCAGGTCGAGCTCCGCCGCTGACGCCGTGGTGATCTCCGCACTCAGATGATCGGCCCGGACAGTGGTGCGGCCGCCGTGCTGCTCAAGGTCGGTGATGGTCACGGTCAGCACGTTCCGCGGACTGCCCGTGGGCCGGACTCTGTGGACTGCGACGGCGCGCGGGCTGAAAATCGCAGCCGCCTGTTCACCCGCCGGGAGATCCCCATCCTGCAAGGCCGCCAGGTGCGTGCCCCCGGATGCCATGAGGCCATCCGGCACAGTCGTTCCGGTCATCAGGTTCACACCGGCGAGCCCTGCCGCGAAGCTGCTTCGCGGCCGCTCGAGGACCAACCGGGTTGGTCCGTCCTCAACGATCCGTCCGTCGTCGACAATCACTACCCGGTCGGCGAGCAGCAAAGCATCGACGATGTCATGGGTGACGATGATCGCGCTGCGTCCTTCAAGCACCCGACGGAGTGTCCTGCGCAGCATCGGCGCCACGGAGATGTCCAGGGCAGCCAATGGCTCGTCCAGCAGCAGAAGTGCAGGCTCGGCTGCCAACGCCCGTGCAACCGCCACCCGCTGCGCCTGTCCGCCGGAAAGGCTCGCCGGCCGGCGATGTGCAAGGTCCGCGGCATCGACCTCGTGAAGCCAACGGTTGGCTGCCTCCCGGGCGGCGCCGCGCGGAACGCCGGCGCACCGGGGCCCGAAGGCAACGTTGTCCAGCACCGACAGGTGCGGAAAAAGCAGTGCATCCTGGGCCAGCAAAGCGATACCGCGGGCATGCGGCGCCAGCCACCCGCCGTCGTCGTCGTACAGGGTTTGTCCATCCAGTGTCGCCGAGCCATGCTCGGGGCGAAGAAGCCCTGCCAACACGCCGAGCAGGGTGGACTTCCCGGCGCCGTTGGGTCCCATGAGCGCTACCGTCTCTCCGGCGGCGAGGGAGAGCCGGACGTCGAAATTCCGCGCTGCGATCCGCGCGCTGCAGTCGAGGCTCACGGTGTACTGCCCTCGTGGATCCGGTGTGCCAGGGCGACTACCAGCACGGCAACCGCGACGAGTACAAGCGACAGCGCCACCGCAGCGTCCGGGTCCGTCTCCCGCTGCAGATAAATTTCGAGCGGCAGTGTCCGGGTGACGCCCTGCAGACTGCCGGCGAAGGTCAGCGTCGCTCCGAATTCACCGAGGGCGCGGGCGAAGGACAGCACGGCACCGGAGACTATGCCCGGCCCCACGAGGGGGAGGCTTACCCGCCGCAGCACCGTGGTGGGACCTGCTCCCAGCGTCGCAGCGACGGCTTCATACCGTGTGCCTGCAGTGCGCAGGGCGCCCTCGAGGCTGAGCACGAGGAACGGTAGCGCAACGAAAGTCTGCGCCAGTACGACGGCGGCGGTCGAGAAGGCGATATCCACGCCGATCACCTGCAGGGACCCGCCAAGCAGGCCCTGCCTTCCAAACGTGTAGAGCAGCGCGATACCGCCGACCACCGGCGGCAGCACCAACGGCAGGAGCACAAGCGCCCGGAGGACGCGCTGGCCCCTGAACCGGGTGCGCGCGAGTGCGAAGGCCATGGGAACCCCGAAAAGGACGCACAGTGCCGTACTGGTTCCTGACGTCTGCAGGCTCAGAAGCAGCGCAGCGCGTGAGGAATCGGAGGTCACGAGCTCTGTGAACCGGGGCCAGTCGACACGAAGGACGATTGCGGCGAGCGGCACAACGAGGAACAGGGCTCCTGCCGCCGCGACCGCGAGAAGCCAGCGCGGCATTCCGGAGTAGACCCCGGTCACTGGTCGGGTTTTCCGAAGCCGTGGGCGGACAGTACGTCCTGGCCAAGCGGGCCAAGAACGAGGTCAATGAAGTCCTCGGAGAGAGGGGCAGGGTCCCCGCCCGTTCCGGTTCCGGCAATGGGATAGGTATTCACGGCCTGGGCAGCGGCATCGAACGGGACGCCGTCGACAGCTCCGTCGGCGGCGTCCACATCGGTGACGTAGACAAGTCCTGCATCGGCCTGTCCGGTGGAGACCTTGCCAAGGACATCGGTGACTGAGCCCTCCTCGCTCACCGGCTCAAGCCGGACGCCGCTGACTTCCTGTACCGTCTCGGCCGCGGCTCCGCACGGCACCTGGGGGGCGCACAGGACAGTCGAGATATCCGGGTCTGTCAGAGATTCAAGCGATTCGATACCAAGCGGGTTTCCCGCTGTCACCGCGATGGTCAGGATATTGCTGGCGAACGTTGTGGAGGCCGAGGCCAGCAGCCCCTCGGCAGCAACCTGCTCCATGGTGGCGGTATCCGCCGAAGCGAAGACCTCGGCGGGCGCTCCGGCGATGATCTGCGCTGCCAGATCTGATGACCCCGCAAGGTTCAGTTGCACGCTCACCCCGGGGTGAACGGCTTCGAATTCGCCGGCGATTTCCTCGAAGGGTGCCCGGAGGGAAGCGGCAGCGTAGACGTGGAGAACACCATCCGCAGCCGGATCCGTGCTTCCGCATGAGGTGAGGGCAAGTACGACGACGACGGCGCTCACCATGCGGCGCAGGCTGCCCCTCACCGGGGACCACCGGAGGAACGTCGTTCGACGGTGGATTCAACGGCGGGGAGCCGCGTGGCGCCCTTCACACGTATTTGAGTCACGGTGGCGAGCATATCTTGGAACAAGAGACAGCACTCAACGGGAATCTGGTCAGATTTCGTTTGCGCAGACGGGCCGAACAGCACCACCGAGGAGGGCCGCGCTTTCCTCAGCGAAGCGGGATAACCACCCAAACGCTCCCAACTCGGGATCGGAAGCGGCCATGATGACACGCGCGGTGGAGCATTGATCGATGTGTTGATGAGAGCGCACTGCGTGGTAGCGCGAGGTCACGACCAGCAGCGTGTCCCATCCATTGTCATCGGCCAGCCGCGCGATAGCGCGAGCTTCGCCCCGGGTGGTCCTTGGATCGGGTCGGAAGCACATGAGGTGTTCGGACTGTCGGTGACATAGTCGGTCTGCTTCGACGTTTCCTGGCGTGTCTGTATGCGAGAGGACAAGCACCGGCGCCCAGCCGTCGGAGACCAGTTCGAGACCCACCGGCAGGCGTTCTGAGCTTGCGCCGCCGAGCACCACTACCGCATCAGCCCGCTCCAGCCCGGCAAGCGGCGGATTGAAAAACAAAGCGTATGAAGACAACATCCACAGGGCAAGGACGGCTCCCGCTGCGATGATCCACCCTCGCCGCACGCCCTTCTTCCCCGATACCTGAACTCCCACGTGCTCAAGCGTACTGGGCTTGGCCGGCGGAGTTGTTCCCGGTTTGGGGCCGGGCTTTGTTTCGCGCTAGGATGGTTCGTCGGTCACATGTTCTACAGGAGTTTTCATCAAAAGCGATCTCAGTTCGCCTCTGGTCTTCAGCGTCAGGGATCTCGGGCGCAGCCCGGGGAGTATGCGGACAGTCGAGGAACATGTGCCCGCACCGAAAGATTTTGGTGTGGCGCTCATCGGCGTTCAGGAAGGCTCCGAGATGGAGTTGGACCTGAGGTTCGAGGCTGTACACGAGGGGATCCTGGTATCGGGAACCGTTGACGTCGAAGTATCCGGCGAATGCGGTAGATGCCTTGACCCGCTCAGCTACGGCAGCAGTGTCGATGTGCAGGAACTCTTCTACTACGACGCCCCTGAGATGGCGGAGGATGAAGAGGAGGACGTGCAGCGTCAGGTCGAGAATGACACAGTCAATCTTGAGCCGGTGCTGCGGGACGCAGTAGTGACATCGCTGCCGTTCCAGCCGGTATGCCGGGAGGACTGCCAGGGCTTGTGCGCTGAATGTGGCGCACGCCTGGAAGATGACCCCGGACACCGGCACGAGGTCCTCGACCCCCGCTGGGCTGCTCTGACAGGGTTGGCCGGTGCGGCCGCCGGCCCTGAGGCAGCGGAACCAGAAGTTAAGACAGAGTCAGACAAGAGAGAAGAGAGTTAGCCGTGGCTGTTCCCAAGCGGAAAATGTCCCGCTCGAATACGCGTGCACGCCGGTCCCAGTGGAAGGCTGTTGCTCCCAAGCTGGTGAAGACGGTGGAGAACGGTCGCGTCACTTATAGCCTTGCCCACCAGGCCAAGGTTGTCACCGATTCCGCCGGCACCGAACTGTTCCTTGAATACAAGGGCCGCAAGGTAGCTGACGTCTAAATGCCAAAGGCACCGGTTCGCGGTGCCTCAGGATTCGATCGCGAAAGCGTCGCCCGCGTGGAGAGTTCAGAAGACCTTTTGAAGCGTCTCGGTGTCACTATTGACGCCGGGACGCTTCGTCTTGCCCTGACGCATCGCTCATACGCGTATGAACAGGGCGGCATCCCTACCAATGAGCGCCTCGAATTCCTTGGCGACTCCGTCCTTGGTCTGTCGGTCACGGACGCCCTCTATCGGGACAACCCGGATCTTTCAGAGGGCGAACTGGCAAAGCGGCGTTCAGCCGTGGTGAGTACGCGCGCCCTCGCGAAGGTTGCCCGCGGTCTCGACCTTGGACAGCACATCCTTCTGGGGCAGGGCGAAAAGCTCACCAAGGGCTGGGACAAGTCCTCAATCCTCGCTGACACCATGGAAGCCATCATCGGCGCTACCTATCTCAGCAACGGCATGGAGACCGCACGGTGCCTCGTCATGCGCATCATCGGTCCGGTGCTCCGGGATGCTGCTGCTCTTGGCGCCGGAACGGACTGGAAGACCAGCATCCAGGAAATCGCCGCGGCGCAGCGCATGGGTGTAATCGACTACAGGATAACGGGCTTCGGGCCTGACCATGACCGCCGGTTCGAGGCCGTCCTGGTGATCGGCGGAGCGACCTACGGCTCGGGTTCCGGGCGCTCCAAGAAGGAAGCCGAGCAGGAGGCTGCCTCTGCCTCGTGGAAGCTCCTTCAGGCCGAAGGGAACGACCTGCCTCTCGCGCAGGTTGACGCGCAGTTGCGCCAATCCTCGTGATTTCCGAAGTCTGATGCCTGAGCTTCCCGAGGTGGAGGTCGTCCGCCGGGGCCTCGTGCGCTGGGTTCGCGGGCGCCGAATTGAGGCGGTCGATGTCCTTGATCCGCGATCCATCCGCCGCCATGTCCTCGGCACCGAAGACTTCGTCGGTAACCTCATCGGAGCCCGTGTGAGCGACGCCGTGCGGCGGGGCAAGTTCCTCTGGCTGCCACTCACACACACCGATCACGACGGCGGATCCCGGCTTGCGCCATCGGCGGAGTCTCCGTCACCGGAAGATGTCGCGGACGGCAGGCGGCCGGTAGCGCTCATGGCGCATCTCGGAATGAGCGGCCAGTTGCTGGTCGAAGGCCGTACGCAGCCGGACGAGAAGCATCTGAAGGTTCGCCTTCGCCTGTCTCCAGCCGCCGGACCGCATCAGGTGCCGGAGGAACTTCGCTTCGTGGACCAGCGAATCTTCGGCGGGCTTTTTGTCACGAGTATGGTGGCGACAGCTGACGGCCTTCCCGGCGGGTTGGGGGAGAACCCTGTTCCGCTGGTACCGGTTGAAGCGGCGCACATCGCACGGGACCCGCTTGACCCGGCTTTCTCGTTCGAGGATTTCTATGGAAAACTGCGTGCCCGCCGCACGGGGTTGAAGCGTGCCTTGCTCGACCAGACGCTGGTGTCAGGTGTGGGCAACATCTATGCCGATGAGTCGTTGTGGGCGGCGAAGCTGCACTATGCCCGACCCACTGACACTCTTCGCCGCGCAGAAGCCTCGCGACTGATCAAGTCGTGTCGGGAGGTCATGACCCGGGCGCTTGAGGCAGGCGGCACCAGCTTCGATTCCCTCTACGTGAACGTGAACGGCGCGTCCGGCTACTTTGAACGGGCACTCAATGCCTACGGTCGGGAACGGGAGGCTTGCCGGCGCTGTTCGGGGAATGGGCTGGATTCCCTGATCAGACGCGACACCTTCATGAGCCGGTCTTCCTTCACCTGCCCCCGATGTCAGCCCCGACCACGCAACGGGCGCTGGTAGTCGTCTCCGACGTGACAAAAGTAAGTACGCTGACTAGATTCGATAGCTCAGGATCCCAGTCCCCGACACCTCAGGAGTATTGCGATGAAGAACAAGTTGGTTTTTACGGCAGGCATGGCGGCAGGTTACGTTCTGGGCGCGCGGGCTGGCCGTGCAAGCTATGAGCAGATCAAGGTCAAGGCGAACGAGCTCTGGAATAATCCGAAGGTCCAGGACAAGGTTTCCCAGGCGTCGGAGACGGTGAAGACAAAGGCTCCGGAGGTTCAGGCGCAGGCTGAGCAGGCCTTGAAGAAGGCGCAGTCGGCGATGCACCGCAACGGCGACCAGGACTCTTCAAAGGGCTCGCCGGAGGAGTACAAGATCTGAATCCCGGTGGGGTGAACAGGCACTTCTCGTGATCTAAATGTGACATCCGAGCGGAAAGAATGTAACGTTATGGACACGCCGGGCTCAAAAGCCCGGTTCTCTTCTGGTGGATTGCCTAATCCTGCCGCCGCTGGAAGGTCCGTTCGCTACACACTGCGGCAGGAGCGGGGGAACCAGATAGCGGGCTTCTTCAGAAGTCCTAGGGGTGAAGACGTACCGGCCCATAGCCGGTAGTCCGGGTGGCTCCCATCCGAATCCGACAGCTAACTCCGTGGGCATTGGGAGAGGCTATTTCCGTGTCCAAAAACCGTCATATCGCACGCCACCGTGCAACTCCGCCCAGCACCATACAGGTCGTTTCCAAGGCAGTCAGCTCGCACGCCGGCACCGTTGGACGCCCCGCAGCCGTTGTTGTAGCAGCTTCCGGAATCATGTTCGGAGCCGCTCTTCCGGCAAGCGCAGGCACCACCACTTACACCCCCGCACCTGCAGTTGAGGCCAGCGTTCAGGCTGCAGCCGCTCCCGTAGCGCCGGCAGCCCCCGTTGCTCCGGCTCCGGTGGCTCCGGCAGTAGACGCTCCGACCCACACCGTGCAGTCCGGGGACACCCTCGGCTCGATCGCAGCGAACTACGGCGTCAGCCTGGACGCTGTCTTCGCTGCCAACGGCCTCGGCTGGGATTCGGTCATCTACCCGGGCCAGGCCATCAGCCTGTCCGGTAGCGCTGCTGCCGCTCCGGCTCCTGCCGCAGCTCCGGCACCCGCCCCGGTACAGCAGATCCAGGTAGCTGCACCCGCAGCCGCGCCTGCACCGCAGGTCCAGGCAGCTGCTGTTGCTCCGGCACCGGCTGAGACCAGCACCATGGGCATCACCACGGCCTCCTCCAGCTTCACTGTTGCTGACAGCTCGGGCAGCGCCACCGGCGCAAGCATCCTTGCCTCGGCTCGGGCGCAGCTCGCGGCCGGTGCTATCCAGGACTGCACCGTGCTCCTCGAGAAGGCGCTTGGTACGGGCGACCTCGGCCCGGGCCAGTTCGCTGCCTACGGCACGCGGGTCAGCTCACCCGCACCGGGTGACATCGTCATCACCGGCGGGCACGTAGCCGTCTACGCCGGTAACGGTCAGGTCATCAGCAGCGGAATGAACGGTCAGAACCTGACCATGCAGCACCCGCTGAGCGACCTGCCGGGCGCATACTTCGTGCGCGCTTAGCTCTCGCGTTAGTCTCTCGTCGCTGGGGAGGACCTCTTGGGGTCCTTCCCAGCGGCATTTAAGGCGCCGAGGCGACCGGTGGCGCCGAGGCGACCGGTGGTAGGGCCGCCGAGCGGAAGGCCCGACCGCAAACCCGTCAGCTATACGAGCGTCAGTGCCTGACGCGTGGCGTTGAACCGCCATAGTGTGCCGCGAGTCGAGCAAAACCCTCGTCCAGGCTTACCTCCGGCGTCCAGCCCAGCAGGGACCTCGTCCGCCGCTGGTCGAACCAGTGGGCCGTGGACAACTGCTCCGCGAGGAATCGGGTCATGGGAGGCTCGCCGCCGGCGTTGGAAGCACGCCACGCTCTTTCGACGACGCTGCCGGCCGTCCTGCCCAGCCATCCGGGGAGCGATCGCCGCGGTGCCTGGGCGCCCCCGGCCAGGCAGATGCGGGTGAGAAGCTCACCGATCGGCCGCGGTTCTCCGTTCGTGATGACCAGCGGTGTTCCGGAGATGTACTCCATACGGTCAAGCGCGGCAGCGATAGCCGACGCCGCATTGTCCACGTAGGTTGTGTCGATGAGCGCGGTACCGCCGTCGAGCAGCGGCAGCCTGCCGGCACGGGCACGGACGAGTACACGCTCCACCAGCTGGGTGTCGCCAGGGCCCCAGACGATATGCGGTCGGAGGACCGCGACCGGCATCTGCTCGTCGTCCGCCTCCAGAGCAAGGATTTCCGCCTGCGCCTTGGTGCGGGCATAGGACCCCCGGGCATGCTCCGGTTCAGCCGGCCCTGCGCTGGCGCCCACCAGCGACCGACCGGTGTGGGCGACCGACGGCGAGGAAACGTAGACGAATTTCTGAACTCCTGCTGACCGGGACGCAGCCAGCAGGTCAGCTGTACCGAGCACATTGATCCGGTGGAAATCATCGGGTTTGCCGGAAACGGAGACCTTTGCCGCAAGGTGGATGACGGCGTCGACCCCCGCGACAGCCCGCGCCAGGGCAGAACGGTCGGTGAGATCACCTGCCAGGTCCTCGGCGCCCCGTACGCCGGAGGCACGGCGCTGGAACGTCCTGACCTCGAAGCCATCGCGAAGAAGCAGGGAGGCTACCGCACCGCCGAGCATTCCGCTGGCGCCGGTAACGAGGACCTTCATGGCCGCTTCCTCCCACGGCCCTGGAGAACATCTCCCGCCCACGCGGCCACGGCGGTGCGGTCGATTTTTGCGTTATGCCGGATATCGGTCGGAAGCGCCGGAAGGGTGAGCACTGCAGCGAGACGGACTCCGCTGGGCCGGACCGCGTCCCGAACCATGTCCGACAAAGGGCCTGGGGCCAGGCCCGCGCGATCGGCACCCTCAACAGCGACGACGACGGCGACAACTGCCTGCGTGCCCGTGGGACCCACGCCGACCACGGCCGCCTGACGAATCTCCTCCAGGGATTCGATTGCCTGCTCGGGGCCCACGGGTGTCAGGACGCCTTCTGCGGAGGTGATGACGTGTGCGAGCCGGCCCTCCACCCAAAGCCGTCCGTCCGCGTCGAGATGCCCGACGTCGCCGGTGCGATGCCAGCCCGCAGTGCGAGACGATGCCCGTTCCGTTGCCCACAACCGGAAATAACGGTCCTTGATATGCGGCGCGCGGACGAGTATCTCGCCGGTGTTGCGCGCTGAGTCCGAGGGGTCACCGGTGGCCGCGCCTGTAGTGTCGAGCGCGCTGATGCGGATCTCCGCGCCAGGCACTGCTTTTCCCACACAGACGCCGTTTCCGGCTCCCGCTACCGTCCCGCCAACAGCCCCACGGATGTCCTCAAGCTGTGTATCCGTCACAGGGAGCGCCTCTGTCATCCCGTACGGCGTGTGCAGTGAGGCGTTGGGTACCAGGGGCTGCAGCTGTTCCAGAAGATTCACGGGAATGGGAGCTCCTGCCGAAAGCAGGACCCGTATTCTTTGCAACGCCTCCTTGCCTCGGGACGTGATGCCAGGGGTGGTCGCCAGGACGTTGCGCAGGGCAGCAGGGGAGGCGAATACGGTGGTGGCGTCAATGGCTGCGGCTGCATCGGCCAGCGCGCGGGTCGTCAGCGTCTTCGGAGCGGTGACGTCCATGTCCGGCGTGACCGAGGCCGCGCCCAGGGCGGGGCCGAGGAGTGCGAAGGGAGCGAAACCCGCGACGAGCGCACTGCCCGGTGCAAGGTTGAGGGTGGTCGAGAGGGTGTCCCGCATCGCCGACAGCTGGCGGTGTGTGTACACGACGCCCTTCGCCGGTCCTGTGGAGCCGGAGGTGAAGAGGATCGCCGCGTCGGAATCGGGTGCGGGATCGTCGCCCTGGTGGCTCGAGTGCCCAGCGACAAGGTCCTCGAGGCGGTGACGCACACCGAGGAGGCGAGCCCGCGGCGCTGCTCCGGCGCTGATGCGGATACCCGGCCACCCGAACAGCCTGCCGGCGACGAGTGCGCGCTCGATGCCGATGAGGAAGTCCGGCACGGTGCCGCGAACGGCGCGGCTGAGCCCCTTGACCCCCAGCCCGGCGTCGGCGACCACAATGACAGCGCCCAATCTCAGGCAGGCGTAGATCAGTGTGGTCAGCTCGATACCCGGTGGAACCATCAGGCTGACCCTGCTGCCCGACCTGACTCCGATCCGGTTGAGGCCGGCGGCGAGGCGACCGACCCTGTCGTCCAGTTCCTGCCAGGATAGTGAATCGGCCACGGCGCCGTCGCTTCCCATGTCTGCCACCGCCAGCGTGTCCGCGGCCGGACCGCTGCTTCGTTCCAAGATCTGCTGCCAGAGCGGTGTGAAGGTTACGGCGGAGATGCGGGCGGCACCGCCGTCGTCGTCGTTCGTGGTGCGCAGATCAAGCCAATCGAAGATTGGCGAGGCGATGTCACGGTCTTCAGCGACCAGATGGCTTGCGCCCTCGAAGCGGTGTATGTCAGCGTGCGGAAGGCGTTGAGCGAGGTCATCGAGATAGGTGTCCGAGAAGATCGGATCCGCCGGCCCCCACAGCAGAAACACGGGTACGTCGAGAGTGCGGATGGAGCCGGCAATCCGGGTCAGCTCGGCGTGGCTTGGATGTCCGGGACCGACGGGGATGTCAGCGACGAACTGCTCGATGCCACGGCGCCGGGCGGCTGTCCGGTAGGGCAAGCGGTAAGCGGCCCGTACATCGCGGGTGAGGCGCGGGCGGGCCAGTGCAAGCGTTGTGTCGAGGAAGGCGGTTGTTGTGGACGTTCCCACCCGGTGCACAGCGCTACTCAGCGCGAGGCGCAGCGGTGCAGGAATGGGGGAGCCCGGGTCCTGGTGGATCGCCGTGTTGGTCAGGACCACAGCGGTGAGGTTCGTGCGGTTGCGGTCGGCGAAACCGAGGCTGACGACGCCGCCCCAGTCGTGTCCGACCGTCACGAGCGGTCCAGTGAGTCCTACCGCGGAGACGAAATCCTTGAGGTCGCGTACCCGGTCGGCGAGGCGGCGTTTGCGGCCGGTCCGCTCGGAATAGCCCATCTCGAGCTGATCAACGGCGATCACCCGCCAACCATGCTCGGCGCCCGCCGCCAGCAGGGTGCGCCACAGATAGGACCAGGTGGGATTGCCGTGGACGCACAGCAGCGTGCCCCGGATATCGCCGGTAAGAGAGGGCAGATTGTCCAGGTAGTGCCACCGGTTGACCGTTCCGGCCGGATCAATATCGGCGGTCGATGGCACGTCGAGGTAGGCCGACCACGATGGGTCGACGCCGGGAAGTTCTACCACTCAATCTCCAGCATCGCGGTGTTGAGGCCGGAGCCGACACCCATGCACAGCACGCGGTCGCCGGTGGTCAGCGTCTGGGCTTCCGCGGCAAGAGTCATGGGCAGCGACGCCGGCCCGACGTTGCCCCAGAGGGGGAACGTCTGGGGGACCCTGGCCGGATGGAGATTGACGGCCTCGATGATCGCCTTGGTATGGGTGGTACTCACCTGGTGGGTCACGTAGCGGTCCATATTCGACCAGTTCCAGTCCTGTTGAGCCTCTGTCCACGCGTCGACCACAAGCTCCAGGCCGCCGTCGAGCAGCCCCTGCGCGTCCGTGTACATGCCGTCGATACCGCCGACGCACAGTTCATGATGCTCAGTGCCGGCGCGCGCTACTCCGCCGAGGACGCGGTGGGATCCGGGGTGCAGATCCGCCGGGCCCAGGATTGCGGCAGCCGCGCCGGAACCGAGGGTCAGCGTTGCGAACTCCTGCATGAAACTTTCCCGTGTGGCCGCTGGTTCATTCAACCGCCGGAGGGTGGCCTCCTGGGTGGCCTGGGCATCTTCTCCGTTGACCACCATGGCGTACTGGATCTGGCCGGCCTCGATCATGTTCGCCGCCAGGGTCATCCCGTTGACGAAACCCAGGCACGCGTTGGCGACGTCAAAATTCATGGCGGAGGACGGCAGCCCCAGACCGTTGTGAATCTTCACAGCGACGGATGGCTCGAGATTGGTGCGGGATACCGAGGTGTTGATCAGCAGGCCGATCTGGGAGGCCTCGATGCCTGTCGATGCGAGGGCTTTGGCGCCCGCTTCAATAGCGCCGTCTTCGAAGCCTGTTCCGGGTGCCCACCAACGCCGCTCGGTGATACCGGCAACGCGCTGCAGGAGGCCTTTGGAGAGCCGAAGCCGTTTGAGCGCCGGAGCGAGGATGCGATCGAATTCTGCTGACGTGACAATGACCGGTGCCTCAACACTTTCCACGCCGAGGAGCGCGGTGTTGTGATGTCGGAAGTTGAAATTACCGGTCAAATTTCCTGCCTCGTGTCCGTCTATTCCCTTTGCGGGTGGTCCGCTGGTCCGCTGTTCGCTGCACCGGAACCGATAGCGCTTTGCCGGCAGTGGATGCCAATCCGAAAATGATAAGCATACTTCGGTTACTAACGTTCCTGAGGAAAGCCTAGTTCCTCCGGCAGATAACGGCACGTTGACACGGGGGACCGCCGGGCGGAGCGGCTCGGGGAAATGCCGTGGAAGCGGCGGTGAACGCAGTAGATTGTGGGGTAACGATTCCCTTTTGGAGACCCGAGACCCGTGCACCTGAAAAGTCTGACCGTTCGAGGCTTCAAGTCTTTTGCCTCTGCGACGACCTTCGACTTTGAACCCGGAGTCACCGCCGTCGTCGGTCCCAACGGATCCGGTAAGTCGAACGTCGTGGACGCCCTGGCCTGGGTCATGGGTGAGCAGGGCGCCAAAACGCTGCGCGGCGGAAAAATGGAAGACGTCATCTTCGCGGGCACCTCCGGCCGGCCACCGCTGGGCCGCGCCCAGGTGTCGTTGACCATTGACAATGCCGACGGGGCGCTTCCGATCGAGTACTCGGAAGTGACAATCTCCCGCACGCTCTTCCGTGCCGGCGGCTCCGAGTACGCGATCAACGGAAGCAATTGCCGGCTCCTCGACATCCAGGAGTTGCTCTCCGATTCCGGGCTCGGGAGGGAGATGCACGTCATCGTCGGTCAGGGCCAGCTGGACCGTGTCCTGCACGCAACCCCTGAAGACCGGCGGGGGTTCATCGAGGAGGCAGCCGGGATCCTGAAGCACCGCCGGCGCAAGGAAAAGACGGTCCGCAAGCTGGAGGCCATGCAGGCCAACCTCACCCGGCTCAATGACCTCACCGGCGAGCTCCGACGGCAGCTGACTCCGCTCGGCAAGCAGGCCGATATCGCCCGCCGCGCCCAGCAGGTGCAGTTCGAGGCCCGCGATGCGCGTGCACGGCTGCTGGCCGACGATCTGGTGCAGCTCACCTCCTCTTTCGAGCAGGAAATCGCTGACGAAACCGCACTGAAGCAGCGGCGGGCCGAGGTCGAAGCCCTCCTCGAGGCGGGGCGGTCCCGGCAAGCTGAACTCGAGCGCCTCGCCGCGGAGGCGACCCCGCGGCTGAATGCGGCGCGTGACGCCTGGTACCGCCTCTCATCCGCCCGCGAACGCTTTCGGTCCCTGGGCGCTCTCGCCGAGGAGCGGCGTCGACTGTTGGGATCGGTGGACACGGCAGGGGAGGGCGGGCGCGATCCCGATGAGCTGGACCGGCAGGCCGCACTTGTCCGTGCTGAAGAGGCTGAGCTGCGCGAGCATATTGCCGAGCGTTCCAACATGCTAGATGACGCGCTCGAGCAGCGCGCCGAAGCGGAGGACGCGGCCGCCGCCGAGGAGCAGCGTCTCGCGTCCCTCCTTCGGGCTGCTGCGGACCGGCGTGAAGGGCTCGCGAAGCTGTCCGGTCAGGTCGGCGCAGCGCGGTCCCGGGTTGAGGCCGCGGAGGCGGAGCTGGGAAGGCTCCGGGAGTCCGTTGTCGAGGTGGCCGAACGCCGCCGTCGTGCGCAGGGTGAGTTCACCGCCCTCGAATCCCAGGTTGCGGGCGCGGAGGAAGGTGAAGAGGGCCTCGATGCCGATTACGAGGATGCCGGCGCCGCCCTGGGCGCCGTGTTGGAGAAGTTGGAGGACCTCAAGGCGGAGGAAAGGACTGCCGAACGGGAACGCGACGCGCTGCAGGCACGAATCGAAGCGCTGCGCCTCGGCCTGGAGCGCAAGGACGGGTCGGAGACCCTGCTGGACGCCGGCCTGGACGGAGTCCTCGGGCCGGTTGCGGGCCTCCTGACCGTGGAGCCGGGCTATGAGACCGCGATAGCGGCCGCGCTCGGTTCGCTCTCCGAGGGGATCGCAGTCGATTCACTGGTTGCCGCCGGCGCTGCCCTCCGACGCATGAAGGACGACGACGCCGGTCGCGTAGAGCTGCTTGTCGCAGTCGCTGCCGGTGACTCGACAGGTCCTGCAGCACTGCCTGACGGCGCCCATGCTGCCGCGTCGCTCGTCACCGCCCGCGGAGGGGTGGAGGGTGCCGTCCGCGCCCTGCTGGCTGCCGTCGTCGTCGTTGATTCACTTGCGGACGCCGCGGATCTGGTGCAGCGGCACCCCTCGCTGACTGCAGTGACCCGTGAGGGGGACGTCTACACGGCGGTGTCGGTGCGGGGAGGCACGGCCGCGGCGCCCGGCACCCTCGAGGTCCAGGCAGCTCTCGATGAGGCAATTGAAGCCCTTCGCATCGCCACCGAACGGAACGAGCGCGCCCGCTTCGGGATCTCGGCAGCCACCGCGCAGCGGCAGGAGGCACAGGAGAGGGCGGACGCTGCACTGGAAAGGCTGCACGAATCGGATGCCCGGCTCGCTGCAGTCGCCGAGAAGCTGGGCCAGCTCGGATCCGCCCTGCGCTCCGCCTCGGGGGAGACCGAGCGGTTGACGCGCCTGGCGGAAGCGGCCGAGGAGAACCTTGCCGCGGAACAGGGCCGCCTTGAGGAGATCACACAACGGCTCGCGCAGGCACAGGAAGCTCCGGCCGACGCCGAACCCGACACCCAGAGCCGGGACATGCTCGCGCTGGCCGCCACGCACGCCCGCCAGGCGGAAATGGAGGCACGGCTCGCGCTGCGGAGCTCGGAGGAGCAACTGCGGGCAACCGCAAGCCGGGCAGCGTCCCTGGAGCATGCGGCGCAGACGGAGCGGGCAGCACGGGAACAGGCAGCGGAGCGGGCAAGGGTCCGCCGGCTCCAGAGCGCCAAGGCAGCTGCCGTAGGGAAGGCCGTGCACCAGGCGCTGGCCTTCCTCGATGTCTCAGTCAACCGTGCCGGCCGCGCCCGTGACGCTGCCGACGAGGTCCGGACCGCGTGGGAAGCCGAGCTCGCCGGGGTCCGCACCCGGAACGAGTCGCTGATGGCAGAGCTGGCCGAATTAACCGACTCCGTGCACCGGGATGAACTGGCGCGCGCCCAGCAGCGGCTGAGGATCGAGGCACTTCAGAATCGGGCGATTGACGAGCTGGGGCTCACCGCAGACCACCTGGTCGCCGAATTCGGACCGGACCAGCCCGTTCCGTCCGCCGCACAACCAGACGACAAGTGGGCGGAACTGCACGTGGCCGTGGACGACGACGGCAATCCCGTCCGCGAAGGCGTGCCGTTTGTCCGCGGGGAGCAGGAGAAGCGCCTCAAGCGGGCCGAGCGAAACCTCTCGGCGCTCGGCAAGGTGAATCCGCTGGCCCTTGAGGAGTTCGCGGCGCTCGAGGAGCGCCACCAGTTCCTCAGCACCCAGCTCGAGGACCTCAAAGCGACCCGCAAGGATCTGCTGGACATCATCCGCGAGGTCGACGAGCGCGTGGAGCAGGTGTTCACTGCCGCCTACCGCGATACGGCGGAGCAGTTCGAGCGGGTCTTCGGGCGCCTCTTCCCCGGCGGCGAGGGCCGGCTGGTACTGACCGACCCGAACGACATGCTCACCACCGGCATCGAGGTCGAGGCGCGGCCGGCAGGCAAAAAAATCAAGCGGCTCTCGCTGCTCTCCGGCGGCGAACGGTCACTCACCGCCGTCGCGCTCCTGGTGGCGATCTTCAAGGCGCGCCCCTCCCCGTTCTACGTGATGGACGAGGTGGAGGCGGCACTCGATGACACCAACCTTGGCCGGCTCATCACCATCTTCGAGGAGCTGCGGGAGTCCAGCCAGCTCATCGTGATCACCCACCAGAAACGCACCATGGAGGTGGCGGACGCGCTTTACGGCGTGACGATGCGGGGCGACGGCGTGTCCACGGTGATCAGCCAGCGGCTGGTGGACGCCTGACGGACCGGTCCGCGTCGACCAGCGTTTCGCGTGCCGCCGTCCACATCAGGAAAGCAGCCAGGGCGGTCACGCCGGTCAGCCCGAAAGCCCAGCCGTAGGAGAAGGCATCCACGAGCAGTCCGGCCAGGATCGGCCCGAAGATGGCCCCGGTGTCGGTGCTCATCTGAAAAGCGGCCAGTACCTTGCCGCCGCTCCTGTCATTGCCGATGACGTCGGCAACAGCTGCCTGCTGTGCCGGGTTCAGGATGCCGGCCCCGATGCCTGCGACCACCGAGACGGCCAGGAACGTGGCCACGTCAGTGGTCAGGCCGAGGCACGCCATCGCCGCACCGTTCACTGCGAGGCCGGTGAGCACCAGCGGCTTCCTTCCCAGCGAATCGGCAAGCCTGCCGG
The DNA here is from genome assembly GCF_016907495.1 of Arthrobacter tumbae. Taxonomy (NCBI): domain Bacteria; kingdom Bacillati; phylum Actinomycetota; class Actinomycetes; order Micrococcales; family Micrococcaceae; genus Arthrobacter; species Arthrobacter tumbae. The sequence goes on along the minus strand of NZ_JAFBCC010000001.1, from coordinate 31,494 downwards.
AGACGGTGAGTGCCAGCGCGGTACCCCCGGCGAAGAAGGCCAGCGAAATCCCGGCCACTTCAGGGCCCGCCCCGAGAACTGCCGCTGCAAACAGCGGCACGAGCGCCATCCTGACGCCGAATGATGCCCAGCCGTTGGCGAAGCCGGATACCAGTGCGGCCCGGTACGCCGAATCCCGGACAGCTTCCCGAACGGTGAGGACCGGCTGGGCGGCAGCTGCCTTGCGGCTGCCCAGAGTGGAGTCCTTGAGCTGGAAGAAGACGACGGCGGCCGCAATCAACAGTGCGCCCGCGTAGACCAGGAACGGGACCCGAAGGCCGAACCCGGCCAGTAGTCCGCCCAGGAATGGGCCGGCGATACTTCCGAGAAGGAACGCCGAGGCATAAGCGCCCGTCACCCGTCCGCGCATCCCCGCCGGAGCAATCCGGACAATGAGGCCCATCGCCGAGATCGTGAACATGGTCGAGCCGATACCGCCAAGGCCGCGGAAAATCAGCAGCTGCCCGTAGTCGGCGGCGAACGCGGTTGCCGCCGTCGACAGCGCGACAATCAACAGACCGGCCACGTAGACCGGCCGCTCACCGAGCCGTTCGACCAATTTGCCGCCGGCGGGCGCAAACACCAGCCGGGTGAACGCGAAGGCGCTGACGATCACGGCAGCGGCTGTCGCCCCCACACCGAAGCTCTGCGCGAACTGGGGGAGCACCGGCGCAACCAGCCCGAAGCCGATCGCGATGACGAAGGCCGCGGCAATGAGTACCTTGATTTCGCGCGGCAGGCGAGGGCGTTCTTCAGCGGCAGCGCCTGGTTTCGTGCGCCGGGAAAAGTTTCTGAAAGCAACCACGATTCATGATTCTCCCAGTTTTTGCGCGCCCCGACTGACCGGCCGCCGTGTGAGAAGCTTGGAAGCGTGAATGAGATCCTCCCGATAGTTATTTACATAGTCGTGGCCTTGGCCGTTTTGGGTTCGCTTGCGGCCCTGCTGGTGCGTTCGCGCCGCACGCCTCCCGGCACCTACACCACCACGCGGGACGCGGACGACGACGACGGTATCGCCTCACGCGGCGTCGGAACCGACACCCTGGAGAGGCCAACTGACCTCGATACCGGCCCCGACGTCGTCGTTCCTGATGACCTGAGGGATCTCGAAGACACCCGGACCGGCGTCGAGACCATACCGGTCGAGACCCCGGACCCTGTGCAGGGCCGGCTGGCCAGGTTGCGCGCGAGGCTGGCCAAATCCAACAACGCGCTCGGCAAGGGGCTCTTGGCGCTGCTGTCCAGGGACCGCATCGATGAGGACGTGTGGGATGAGATTGAGGAGACGCTGCTCCTGGCGGACCTCGGGACTGAACCGACCACCGAACTTGTCGATGCGCTTCGCGAACGGGTGAAGATCGCGGGCAGCCGCAGTCCGGAAGAGGTCAAGGGCATGCTCCGGGAGGAGCTGATCAAGCTTGTTGACCCCACCATGGACCGGTCGCTTGCCACCGATCGCCACGCAGACCGTCCCGCCATCGTGATGGTGGTCGGGGTGAACGGGGTGGGCAAGACCACCACGGTCGGCAAGCTCGCCCGCGTGCTCGTGGCGGAGGACAAGGATGTGCTGCTCGGTGCAGCAGACACCTTCCGCGCAGCCGCTGCTGAACAGCTGGCAACCTGGGGACAGCGGGTCGGGGTGCCCACGGTGAAATCAGACGTCGACGGCGCAGACCCCGCTTCCGTCGCCTTTGAGGCCGTCAAGGCTGGAATCGAAGGTGAGGTAGACGTCGTCATGATTGATACCGCCGGCCGCCTGCAGAACAAGGTTGGCTTGATGGATGAACTCGGCAAAGTCAAGCGCGTCATCGAGAAGCAGGGCTCGGTTGACGAGGTGCTCCTGGTCCTTGACGCGACCACCGGCCAGAACGGGTTGAACCAGGCCAAGGTGTTCGCGGAGGTCGTCAACATCACGGGAATTGTCCTGACCAAACTGGACGGTACCGCCAAGGGCGGCATTGTGGTGGCCATCCAGCGTTCGCTCGGGGTACCGGTGAAGCTGATCGGTCTCGGCGAGGGCGCTGACGACCTTGCGCCGTTCGAAGCCGAAGAATTCGTCGACGCGCTCCTGAACTGACCCCGATTGTGAACTGAATCGCGCCGGAGAGATCCTCTCCGGCGCGATTTTGCCGTCTGGCCGATGCGGCGTCAGAAGGTGAACGTAAAGACAGTGGCCGTTCCCGCCGTAACCGGGAGCGAGACTTCCGTGGTCCCCGGGACAAAGCCGGGAATCGAGGCGCGTTCGGCTGCAGGGATCGGTGGAGCTGCCCGTCCATCGATCAGGGTCTCATTCTGTGCTCCATAGGACGGCCCGTGCATCTGCGACATGACTCCAGTGCGTGCGCCGTCCGGCAGGCTGATGGTGACATCGGATTGAGCGGCGGTCTCCGGATTGTTCTCGTTGACCAGGATGACGCTCACGCTGCCGTCGTCGTGTTGAACGGCGTAGCTGTACGCGAGCCCGCCACCGCTCTGCGAGGATTCAAGGAACCAGCCCTCGGCCATTTCGGCGACGAGTGATTGGCCGTACCAGTTGGCTCGTTCGTAGAAGGTGCCGTCAGGCTGCAGGTATGCGCCGCCGGTGCAGATGGAGGACATGGGCGGTCCTCCCTGGCAGGTGATGAGTGAGCTATGAAAGCTCAACCTCGGGATCCCGAGCTTTGCCGCGCTGAGGGCATAGTCCACGGTCCACAACGCCGAAGCATGGGTCTCGGTGGTCTCGTTCGACCCCGGACAAGCGGAGATGCCCGTCTCAGGAATCCAGGTGTTCAGGCCGGCTGCATTGGCGGGCGCCATCGCCTGTAACCGGTAGTCCTGCGCACGATCGTGGATCGGAGCAGCCATCAGGTTTTCCATGATCGGTTCTCCAAGTGGGTCCTCCGCCCCGTCACATTGCGAAAGCGGGTAATGATGGAAGGAAAGGATTTTCTCCTGCGGCAGGTCGGCCTGCGCGAACGGCTCCCACCAGGACTCGGAGTAGGTGCCCGGACCAACAATGGGCACGTCCGGAGCAACGGCATACATGGCGTCTGCATACTGCTTCAGTTCGCCGATATATTCATCCACGCCCCAGTCGTCCGCACGAAGCCCGGTGCTTGGATATCCATTCGGTTCATTGCCGGCTGTAATACCGACCAACCGATCGCCGAAAATCGTGGTTGCGTGCTTCGCCATATCTGCGGCCCGTGCAGGATCAAAATGAGCAAGGTCAACGGTTAGGCTTACGGTTGCATCGGTGGACTCAAGAAGGGTGTTGACCCGTTCGAGATCAGCCGGACCCACCGCACGAACAGGGTGCGCCTTATCGCCGCTCAGATTTGACGGAGTCGGCTCACCGGTCGAGGTCCAGAAAAATCGACGATCCACCGCGTTTCCGCCGAAGCGGAGCATTGGTTTACCCAATCCGGTCAGACTCGCTACGATTTCGGCATTGTCTCCCGATAGTTGAGGATTCGCGAGGTCAGTCGCCTCCAGGGAAATGCCGACAAGACCGGTAGGTAGCACGGTGCCCGTCTGCTTGCTACTGACTTCGATGGACATCGGCTCGACAGCTTCCAGAGGAGACCCGGGAGGTGGCCCCGCTTGCTGGTAGAACACAGCGGGCGGAGGAGGAAGCGGATCGGTTGGAGTTGAAGAAGGTGAGGGCTCACTGGTGATCGCTGGCGGCGGCGTCGCTTCCACGACCGGCGGAGGCGTTGAAATGTCGGTGGTCTGGTTGGCCTGGTCATCATTGGCCAGCACAGAAACTCCGGCGAAGCCGGCCGCGACCAGCAAAACCAGTGCCGCGGAACTGCCTGCGAGAACTCGGGGACTGAGGCGCCGGCGACCGCGTGGGACCGCTTCCTGTTCGGCTCGGGGTGACGGGTCGTTAGATTCTTGGGGCGGGTGGGCCATGCTTCTCCATATCCGGCTGAGATCCAGCGCTGATCCAGTTTAACCGCTTTTCTGCACTGGACAGAGCAACCGTCACCCGCAATCAGCTGCGGAAGGTGGCAAGCCAGACGCTGGTCGCCGTGAAACACGGCGGAAACACCGGGGATACGCACTCTTTACGTCAGTGCGTCCGGCGTAACCTCCCGGCAACACAATTCCCAAGGTGCTGAAACACGTCCTTGCGAGACTTCTCTGCAGCGGGAAGTGCCCGCCACTCGCGAGAGGACGTAACGATGGATCTGACAGCAGGTCACGTCTGGGTCATGGTTTCCGCCGCCCTGGTATTGCTCATGACCCCCGGACTGGCATTTTTCTATGGCGGCATGACCCGCGCCAAAGCAGCACTGAACATGATGATGATGAGCTTCATCGCCGTCGGACTGGTGGGCATCGTCTGGGTGCTGTGGGGTTACTCGATGACCGGGGGTGACGGCGTTGCCCAACTCTTCGGGAATCCGTTTGCCTCGTTCGGGCTTGAGGGACTCATCGGAACAGAAGACATGATCGGCGCAGGCTATGGTGTTACCTTCGCGATCATCACCGTCGCCCTGATCAGCGGCGCAATCGCAGACCGCGCCAAGTTCGGCGCCTGGTCGCTCTTCGTGCCCATCTGGGTCACAGCCGTCTACTGCCCGCTGGCCTTCATGGTCTGGGGCGGTGGACTGCTCAGCGCCGAAGGCGCCATCGGCAGCGCCGTTGGTGAGGCCATCGACTTCGCAGGCGGCACCGTCGTCCACATCAGCGCAGGGGTTGCGGCCCTTGTACTCGCCATCATTCTCGGCAAGCGGCAGGGCTTCGGCAAGGACCCTGCACACCGGCCGCACAATGTCCCGCTGGTCATGCTTGGCGCCGCCCTGCTGTGGTTCGGCTGGTTCGGTTTCAACGGCGGTGCCGCAAGTACCGCGGAAGAAGCAGGGCTGATCTGGGTCAACACCATGGCAGCGCCCGCAGCGGCGATGGTCGGCTGGCTCGTCCTCGAGCGTTTCCGCGACGGCCGGCCCACCTCCCTCGGAGCAGCCTCGGGCATTGTTGCCGGCCTCGTCGCCATCACGCCCGCCTGTGCAAGCGTGAGCCCCATCGGAGCGGTCGGACTGGGCATGGTCTCCGGTGCCGTGTGTGCGCTGGCTGTCGGCCTGAAGTACAGGCTCGGCTTTGATGACTCACTCGATGTGGTGGCAGTGCACCTGGTGGCAGGCACCCTGGGGACCATCGCGATCGGGTTCATCGCTCTGCCTGTTGACGGCGAGGGCGGCGGATTGTTCTACGGCGGTGGAAGCGGTCAGCTTGTCGCCCAAATCGTCTCTGTCCTCGTAGCCGTAACGCTGTCCGCGGTGATGACCGCCCTGATCGGTCTGGCGATCCACAAAACCATCGGGTTCCGCGTTACTCCTGACAACGAAGTATCCGGGGTTGACCTTTCTGAACACGCGGAAACTGCCTACGAATTCGGAGGGCTCGGCGTTGGAGGACAGTTCCACCCGTTCCACGCAACGTCCCAGGTTCCCGTCGCCGATCCCGGCCAGCAGAAGGTGAATTCATGAAACTGGTTACAGCCATCGTTCGTCCCGACAAGCTGGACAGCGTGAGGGAAGCTCTGGAGAACTACGGCGTTCAAGGTCTCACGGTCAGCCAGGCAAGCGGCTACGGCCGCCAGCGCGGGCACACCGAGGTCTACCGTGGAGCGGAATACACCGTCGATCTCCTCCAGAAAGCCCGCGTAGAGGTGCTCGTGTCGGACGCCTCGGTCACGGACATCGTGGACGTGCTTGTTTCCACGGCAAACACGGGCCGGGCTGGTGACGGGAAGGTCTGGGTCCTCCCGGTGGATGATGCCGTCCGCGTCCGTACGGGCGAGCGCGGGGAAGCGGCGCTCTGACGCACCGGTCCTCGAAGGACAGGTCACGGGATGTTCCGCGTGGCCTGTCCTTCTCCGTTGTTTCCCGCTCCCTGTTGCCTCATTGCAAGAATCGCACCGGCAGGGGAAGCGGGAGAGTCCCGCGAACCCATCGGTGATCGGGCCACGCGACTGCCTACCGCTTCTCTATCACCAGTTCGACGGGCCGGCCGATCCGGCGGAGTATTCGTCCATCGGCACATCGTTGGCTTTCCAGGCCTCCAGCACCGGCTCGACGATACGCCAGCAGTCCTCAGCCGTGTCGCCTCGGACAGACAGCGTCGGGTCGCCGGACAGCACGCCATCGAGAACTTCACCGTAGGGCAGGAGCTCCGAGGCATTCAGTTCCGCCTGCAGGGTTGCCCGGTCCAGGCAGAAGACATCGCCGGGACCGTTCACGTCAAGATCCAGCTCTAGCGTGTCCGGACCGAAACCGATGCGCAGCCGGGTAGGGGAGTCAACCCCGGTGAAGCCGTCCGGAAGGTGATTCACCGGCTTGAAAGTGATTACCGCCTCCTTCCGGATGCGCCCGAGCGACTTTCCCGACCGCAACCGGAAGGGAACCCCCGCCCACCGTTCGTTGTTGATCGACACCACAATCTCGGCGAGCGTCTCGGTGCCACGCGACGGATCGACGCCGCTTTCGTCCACATAGTTGGGAACCTCGCGCGCGTCGATGGTTCCCGCGGTATAGCGGGCACGCCGGGTACTGGAGCGGAAATCCGGATGCACCGAGCTGGCCCTCAGCACGGTTCCGATATGGTCCCTCAGGTCCCGCTCGTGCAGCGTCGAGGGCGCATTCATCGCGATGACCGCCATCACCTGCAGCAGATGGCTCTGGATCATATCCTTCAGCGCACCGGCGCCGTCGTAATATCGAGCGCGGTTCTCGAGCGTCAACTTCTCGTCGAAGATGATGTCCACGGAATCGATGTGGAGGCTGTTCCACACCGGTTCCAGCAGGCGGTTCGCGAACCGCAGCCCGAGGATATTCAGGACCGTCGCCTTACCGAGGAAATGATCCACCCGGTGGATGTGGTCCTCAGGCACCAGCCGGCCCAGAATCGTGTTCAACCGGGTTGCCGATTCCCTGTCGGTGCCGAACGGCTTCTCCATCACCAGGCGTGAACCCTCCGGCAGGTCCTCAGGTTCGAGTGTGGCGCAGGCCTTCTCACTGACGGCCGGCGGTAGGGCGAAATAGATCGCGACCGGCGGCTGGAGTCCGGCAATCAGTCCTGCCAGTGAACCCTTCGCTGTGACATCAACCTGGTGATAGGTACTGGCTGCGCAGATCTGTTCGAGGGCGCCGTCGTCATTGCGGGTGCCGGAATCCGGCGTCGCCGCGGCGAAGGAGGTGGCGAGGCGCTCCTGCCAGTCCTCAGCGCTCCAGGCGTCCGAGCCGGCTCCCACCAGGGTTATTCCTTTGGCCTTTCCGTGCCTCACAAGCCGCGCCAGCCCGGGCAGCAGCAGACGGCCGGTGAGGTCGCCCGAGGCACCGAGTATCAGCAACGTCTTTATGGCCTGCCCCTGGAACTGGTGTCCGGATGCCTGTTCGTCGATCGCATGAGTAGTCACGCTTACCACCCTGCCACTGCAAGGGGGCGGCTGTCTGCTGCAGGGAGAAGTGAACCCAGTTGCTACCCTAGATAGTTGAATCCACTTGAGTTCGAGGAAAGCAGTTCACGCACCGTGTTCAATTCACTTTCAGACCGGTTGACAGCGACCTTCAAGAACCTGCGCGGAAAGGGCCGGCTTTCGGAGGCCGACGTCGACGCCACGGTTCGCGAGATCCGTCGCGCCCTGCTTGACGCTGACGTTGCTGTGCCGGTGGTGCGGGCTTTCACGGCGCAGGTCAAGGAACGAGCCCTCGGCCTCGAAGTCTCCCAGGCTCTCAACCCGGGACAGCAGATCGTCAAGATTGTGAACGAGGAGCTGGTGGGTATCCTCGGCGGTGAGACACGCCGCCTCCGACTCGCCAAGAACCCGCCCACGGTCATCATGCTTGCCGGTCTTCAGGGCGCGGGCAAGACCACGCTGGCGGGCAAGCTGGCCAAGTGGCTCAAGGGCCAGGGCCACAGTCCGCTGCTGGTTGCCTGTGACCTTCAGCGGCCCAACGCTGTCAAGCAGCTGCAAGTCAACGGTCAGCGGGCAGGCGTTCCGGTGTTCGCTCCGCATCCGGGTGTGAGTTCCGAGTTCGAGGCGTCCACCGGCAACCCTGTGGATGTTGCCCGTCAGGGCGTCGCCGAGGCACGAACCAAGCTTCACGACGTCGTCATCGTCGACACCGCGGGCCGTCTCGGTATCGATGCCGAGCTGATGCAGCAGGCGTCTGACATCCGCGACGCCGTCAATCCGGATGAAGTGCTCTTCGTCATTGACGCGATGATCGGCCAGGATGCGGTGAATACTGCGCAGGCCTTCAACGAGGGCGTCAATTTCACCGGTGTGGTGCTGACCAAGCTCGACGGCGATGCCCGCGGTGGTGCCGCGCTTTCCGTGGCGTCGGTCACCGGCAAACCGGTCATGTTTGCTTCGACAGGCGAGGCGCTGACGGACTTCGAGGTCTTCCATCCGGACCGGATGGCCTCCCGCATCCTCGACATGGGAGACATCCTCACCCTGATCGAACAGGCCGAAAAAGCGTGGGACAAGGACGAGGCCGCCCGGATGGCGAAGAAATTCGCCGACCAGGAGGACTTCACGCTCGATGACTTCCTCGCGCAGATGCAGCAGATCCGCAACATGGGTTCCATGAAGAAGATGCTCATGATGATGCCGGGCGCGGCCAACATGCGTGAACAGCTGGAGAACTTCGACGAGCGCGAGATCGACCGGGTGGAAGCGATTGTCCGCTCAATGACCCCCCATGAGCGGGTTGCCCCCAAGATCATCAACGGCTCCCGCCGCGCACGCATTGCGCGCGGCTCCGGCGTGCACGTCTCCGAGGTGAACGGGCTGCTTGAGCGGTTCGGGCAGGCACAGAAAATGATGCGCAAGATGGCCGCCGGCGGCGGCATTCCCGGAATGCCCGGAATGCCCGGTCCGGGCGGCTTCAACGGCGGGGCACGGAAGGGCAAGGCGAACGCCAAGGGAAAGAAGAAGCCCCGCTCGGGCAACCCCGCCAAGGCCGCCCAGGAGGCGGCTGCCGCAGAGGCGCGCCGGAATGGTCAGCGCACGTCCGTTCCAACGGGTGCCGCTTTCGGTCAGCAGGAAAACTTTGATCCCTCATCATTGAACCTCCCGAAGGGTTTCGAAAAGTTCCTCGGGAAATAGTCCGCCGGCAGCGGGTGCTACGCCAGCCGGATGGGTTGTCCGAAGCGGCAGCTAGGTTGGGGTCATGAGAAGCGATCGGGTTGTCTTTGTGCACGGTGCCGGAACCTACGGTGCGGCTGCCTGGCCCAGGCAGCACGGAATGGCGCTTGAGTTCGACTGTCTCTTTGTGCGCCGTCACGGATTCGATCCTGTTGCTGCTCCGCTCCCGACGAACTTCGCGGCAGACCAGCGAATCGTCGAGGAGGCACTGGGGCAAGGAGGTCATCTCGTGGCGGCGTCGCAGGGCGCCGTGTCGGCGATGATGCTCGCCGTCGAGAGGCCGGAACTGGTCCGGTCGCTGGTCCTGGCAGAGCCGGCATGCTTGTCCCTCACCGCGGAACTGCCGGCAACTGCGGCGCACCGGGCGCGGGTGGAGCCGCTCTTCGCACGCGCTGCGGATTTGACTGACGAAGACTTCAACCGGGAATTTGCCCGGGCCGTTTTCGCCTCCGAACCCCGGCCTTTGAGCACCGCGGAGGATCGTGACCGTGCCCGCCGCCTCAGATTGCAGGCGCCTCCGTGGACGGCTCCGCTCGCTATAGTCCCCGGCGTTCCCACCCTCGTCCTGACGGGTGGTTGGGAGCCGCTCTATGAAGAGGTGGCTGAGTATCTGGCGGGGACCGGGGCGGTGCATCACGTAGTTGGAGGAGGGCATCGCCCTCAGGACACCGACGAGGGGGACGCCGTTCTTCGCGGGTTCATTCGAGGCCACGCCGCAGCAGGTTCTGAATCCGGGCGCTGACCCCGTGACCGATCAAGACCGCTCGGAATAACTTTAACCTTCAAGTAGTTGAATTGAGTGAACCACACGCTTGGAGGACACCATGACTACTGAAGACCTGCTTCCCGCAGGGACTGCGATGGGCACCGTGATGCTGAAGGTCGGAGATCTCGACCGCATGGCTCACTACTACCGGAGCGCACTCGGCCTGGTTGACATCGCCGAATCCGACGGCGGACTATACCTGGGACGAGCCGGCGAACGGCTGATCCACCTTGCTCCCGCCGCCGGCCTGAAGCTGCCGGATCCCAGTGAAGCCGGGCTGTTCCATACGGCACTGCTTTTCAGCGACCGCGCCGATCTTGCCGCCACGGTCGCCTCCGCGGCTCACGTTTCGCAATCTGCTGAAGGCCGGTATGTGGGAAGCGCAGACCATCTGGTGAGTGAGGCATTCTACTTTTCCGATCCCGAAGGCAATGGGATCGAACTGTACTTCGACAAGCCGCGGGAAACCTGGGACTGGACCACCAGCGAAGGACAACGGACCGTCGTCATGGACAATGCTCCACTTCCTCCGAGGCAATACCTCGAAAGCAACCTCACGGAAGCATCGGTGACCAACCAGCAGCAGGCGGCCGCCGACGTCGGGCACGTCCATCTGCAGGTAGGGGACGTCCAGACGGCGGAGCAGTTCTATGTGAACACGCTCGGCTTCGAGCGCACCGCCGGCTGGCACGGGCAGGCGCTTTTCGTCTCCGCCGGCGGGTATCACCACCACATGGCAATGAATGTCTGGAACAGTCGGGGCGCAGGTCCACGTAAGGACACACTGGGGCTCGGGGAAGTCCTCATCCGTGTACCTCATGCGGATGAAGTGGGGGCTCTGGCTGAAAGGCTGAACAGTGCCGGCATCGCGCATCACCACACCGGGCAGGAGTTGCGGTTCGACGACCCGTGGCGAAACAAGCTGAGGGTCTCAGCCAGCTGAAGGTGCGCCAAGTGGCCGTGAAGCGTCAACTTCTGGCACAATGGATCTGTACCCAATCTGCGCAGCCCCTCTCTCTGCGTGCATTGTGTCCTCTAGAGCTCCCAAATGTATGGCCCGCCCCACGGGTGCAGAAACAGGAGTTCGCCCTTTTGATCAACAAGGAGTGACCACACAAGTGGCCGTAAAGATTCGCCTGAAGCGCTTCGGCAAGATGCGCGCACCGTACTACCGCATTGTCGTCATGGACTCCCGCGCCAAGCGCGATGGCCGTGCCATTGAGGAAATCGGCAAGTACCACCCCACCGAGGAGCCCTCGTTCATCGAGGTCAAGTCGGATCGTGCACAGTACTGGCTCGGCGTTGGCGCACAGCCATCCGAGCAGGTCGCCGCGATCCTGAAGATCACCGGTGACTGGCAGAAGTTCAAGGGCATCGAGGGCCAGGAAGGCACCTTGAAGACCAAGGCTCCGAAGGAGACCTTCACGGCTCCTGAGAAGGGTTCGGTCATTGTTCCCGAGGCAATCACGCCGAAGAGCAAGAAGGCCGACGAGCCTGAAGCTGTTGCCACCGAGGCTGAGTAAATTGCTTGCTGAAGCGCTGGAGCACCTCGTCCGCGGAATCGTGGACAGCCCTGATGATGTGCAGGTTTCCTCCAAGTCGAACCGTCGCGGTGAGACTCTCGAGGTTCGTGTGCATCAGGAAGACCTCGGCCGTGTCATCGGCCGGCAGGGGCGCACGGCACGCGCGTTGCGCACCGTCATTTCCGCACTGGCGGATGGCGAGCCCGTGCGGGTAGATGTCGTGGACACCGACCGCCGCCGCTGATCAGCAGCACATATGCCTGAAGTCCGGTCCCAACACGTAAGGTGCTGGGGCCGGACTTTTTACTGTTTCGACACGCTGTCTACTTACCGGAGAACTCATGGATCTGCAGGTCGCACGCATCGGAAAGCCCCACGGTATCCGGGGTGAAGTAACCGTCCAGCTCTTCACGGATGCCCCTGAGGAGCGGTTCGAGCCCGGAGCCGTCTTCCGGGTGGAGCCGGCAGCGCAGGGACCGCTCACTTGTTCCAGCGCCCGCTGGAACAAGGACATCCTGATCCTTGGCTTCGATGAGGTTGTGGACCGCAACGCAGCCGAGCTGTTGAGGGGAGCCAAGCTCTTCATCGAATCTGTCGGCATTTCAGACGACGACGGCGACGCCTGGTACGAGCATGAACTGGTAGGACTCGAGGCGCGTGTAAGGGATACCGTAGTCGGTCGGGTCAGCGCTCTGCGCACCATGGAAGTCCAGGACCTGCTCATCATCGAACGGTCCGATGGTGAAGAGCTTCTCGTGCCGTTCGTCGAGGAAATTGTTCCCGAGGTCGATGTCGAGGGAGGGTTTGTGGTCCTGACGCCTCCGGAGGGCCTGCTTGAGCTGAACCTTCCCGGATCCAACCAGGGAGAGTCCGATCCGGCGGAAGGCCAAAGTGACGCACAAAAGGCTGAGAGCAGCTAGTGCGTATCGACGTCGTCAGCATCTTTCCGGAGTACCTGGAAGCACTCGATCTTTCGTTGATCGGTAAGGCACGGAATGACGGTCTGCTCACGCTCACGGTTCATAATCTTCGGAACTTCACGACCGACCGTCACCGGACGGTCGATGACACACCCTACGGCGGCGGGGCCGGTATGGTCATGAAGCCAGAGCCGTGGGCACAGGCTCTGGAGACCGTGCGGGGAGATACGCGTCCTGTCCTGATCGTTCCGTCTCCGGCTGGGACTGTTTTCACCCAGGCGATGGCATCGACACTGGCTCAGAGAGACCACCTGGTGTTCGCGTGCGGGCGCTACGAGGGAATCGACGAGCGGGTGCTCGACTGGGCCGAAGGGTCATTCGATGTGCTCCCGCTCAGCCTGGGAGATTACGTGCTGAACGGCGGCGAAGTTGCCGTGCTCGCGATAGTGGAGGCGGTGGCCCGGCTCTTGCCCGGAGTGATCGGTAACCCGGAGTCCCTTGCCGAGGAATCGCACTCCGACGGACTGCTGGAGTACCCGGTGTATACAAAGCCCTCCTCCTGGCGGAACCTGGACATCCCGGATGTTCTGCTCAGCGGAAATCATGCCCGCATCGCCCGGCACCGGCGCGACGAGCAGCTGCGCCGGACGGCGCTCCGGCGATCGGATCTTCTCGGGAAGCTCGACCCGGCAACGCTGGACGCAGCGGACCGTGCCGTCCTCTCGACGCACGGTTTCGCCGTCGTCGACGGGAAAGTGGAACCAGCCGCGCCGTCGTAAGCCTGTTTCATCGCCGGATTCCAACTGAACCGGCGGTTGTGGCATAATTGAAGCTTGTGTCAACTGGTACGCACCTGCCACAGGGGGAGCGTAGCCAACAGGATGGCACACCGGAATTCCCCAAAGGGCATGACGGTATCTAATCTTCAACGGCAATTGCCTGCCTGCAGGTCTTGGTCGTTGTGACCAACGTGAAGGACCTGTGGCGTTCACCAGGAGCAATCACATGCATATTCTCGACAATGTGGACGCAGCATCGCTGCGTGCAGACGTTCCCGACTTCCGTGCGGGTGACACGCTCAAAGTCCACGTCAACATCATCGAAGGCAAGAACACCCGTGTTCAGGTCTTCCAGGGATTTGTTGTCGGCCGCCAGGGCGACGGCGTTCGTGAAACTTTCACGGTCCGTAAGGTCAGCTTCGGCGTTGGCGTGGAGCGCACCTTCCCGGTGCACTCCCCGGTCATCGACAAGATCGAGGTAGTCAGCAAGGGTGACGTACGCCGCGCGAAGCTGTACTACATGCGTAACCTTCGCGGCAAGGCTGCAAAGATCAAGGAAAAGCGCGATCCGAAGACCGCGCGGTAACTTTTTTCCTGTCTATGCCTGAATCTTCCGCCGGACGGAAAGCCTCCAGGCAGCAGTCGAAGCGCTGGCCCGGTATCACGGGCCGGCGCTTCGCCTTTTATTCCGTAGCTTTTGTCTGCGTAGCCGTTGTCGCCGTCAGAGCGCTGCTGGCGGACATCTTCTATATCCCGTCCGGCTCCATGGAGCCGCTGCTGGAAGAAGATGATCGTGTCCTGGTTTCGAAGATCGACTACCTCTTCGGGGACATCAAGCAAGGTGACGTCGTCGTCTTTGACGGCAGGGGATCGTTCGCTTCCCTCGGCGAGGGTGGGCTGCGGCAGACCCTGGGCGATACAGCGCACTTCTTCGGCGTCGGTGTCTCCGAGACGACCTACGTCAAGCGTGTGATCGGCACGGGCGGAGATACCGTGGCATGCTGCGATTCTGCGGGGCGCCTCTCCGTCAACGGGAACGCCATTGCGGAGCCCTACGTTTTCCCCATGGACGCGGCAAGCGAAACGGAGTTCGAGGTCGTGGTTCCAGACGGTAAGTTGTGGCTCATGGGTGATCATCGGTCGGAATCCTTCGACTCGCGCGGGCTGCTGGGCGCACCGGGCGGCGGCCTTGTCTCCCAGGAACGGGTCATTGGCCGTGCAACGCACGTTCTTTGGCCTTTCGACCGCTTCACCGCAATACCGCGTCCCGCGGATTCTTTACCGTTGGCCGGTTCTACCCCGAACGCACAGCAGAGGAACTACAGATAATGGCTAAAGCCCACTCGGGGACACCGAACGACGGCGCGGAAGATCCCGCAGATACGCCTCGTTTCGCTGGACCGGACGAGGATGTCCCGTCCGGGGGGTCAGCCGCCCGCAGCCTCGGCAGCTGGGCGAAGGAAGTACTTATTATCGTCGCAGTCGCGCTGCTGCTCTCGTTCCTCATTAAAACATTCCTCTTCCGGGCGTTCTTCATCCCCTCAGGGTCAATGGAGAACACCCTTGAGGTTGATGACCGGATTTTTGTGAACCAGCTGGTGCCTGAGCCATTTGAGCTCAAGCGGGGTGACATCGTCGTCTTCCGCGATACCCAGGGCTGGCTGCCCGAGCCGGCGGCTGGAACGACAGACAGCAACTGGTTCAAGGATGCGCTCATCTTCGTCGGCCTCGTGCCGGATGAGTCCCAGCAGCATCTCGTCAAGCGTGTCATCGGCCTTGAGGGCGACCGGGTGATCTGCTGCGATGCCGATGGGCGGATCACTGTTAACGGCGAGGCACTCGACGAGCCGTACCTGTTTCCGGGAGCCAACCCGTCGGACATGCCGTTCGACGTGACAGTGCCTGAAGGAAAAATCTGGGTAATGGGCGATCATCGGAACGCCTCGGCGGATTCGCGGGCCAACACCGACAAGCCCGGCGGTGGTTTCATCGATGTGGACGACATCGAGGGTAAGGCTTCCGTGATTGCATGGCCCCTGGACCGCATGGGTTTTCTGGGGAACTACCCCGACGTGTTCGCTGACATACCCGACGCACCCCAGAGCAGCACCGGACGGGAACAGTCAGCGCCGTGAACGGAAAAGCTCCAACGCTGCGCTACGAACGTTCCTTTCTGGCTGAGGGGAGCCGCTTCCTCGCCGGCTGTGACGAGGTGGGCCGTGGGGCACTGGCCGGGCCGGTCACTGTTGGTCTCGTGGTGGTCGACCTGACGACGGTGAAAGGCCTGCGCGGTGTGCGCGACAGCAAGCTCCTGAACGCCCCCGACCGCGAAGCGTTGGTGCCAAGAATTCAACGCTGGGCGGAAGCCTACGGCGTCGGTCATGCAACAGCGGCGGAGATCGACGCCGTTGGCCTCATGGCGGCGCTGCGCACCGCAGGAAACCGCGCCTGGTCGCAGGTCATACGGGACGTACGCCCTGATACCGTCATTCTGGACGGAAATCACAATTGGCTGGCGCCCGCTTCGCAGGGCTCGCTCTTCGGTGATGCGGAAACTCTCCAAGTCAGCTGCGACGCCCCTGTTCACACCCGGATCAAGGCAGATCTGCAGTGCGTGAGCGTCGCTGCAGCCAGTGTCCTTGCGAAGGTCGAACGGGACCGGCTGATGATCGACTTCGCAGAGGAGTACCCGGGGTACGGCTGGGACATCAACAAAGGATATGCAACCGCTGCCCACCGCGCCGCGATTGACGGTCTCGGGCCCAGTGTCGAGCATCGACGGACGTGGCGTCTGGGCAGCATGGGTGCGGGTCCGGGCGTGCCTGCCGCCGAAATTGGGAGATGATGGGGTCATGAGCGCCGAAGATCTCGAGAACTATGAAACTGACATGGAACTGCAGCTCTACCGTGAGTACCGCGATGTCGTCAGCCTCTTCAATTACGTGGTAGAAACGGAGCGCCGGTTCTACCTTGCCAATCACGTTGATCTTCAGGCTCGGTCGGCGGAGGGTGAAATCTACTTCGATCTCACGTTGAATGACGCCTGGGTGTGGGACGTGTACCGTTCGGCTCGGTTCGTGAAGACGGTGCGTGTCATCACGTTCAAGGACGTCAACGTCGAGGAACTGGCGAAAACCGATGACATCCCGCTTCCGAAGGACGGCTCACTGGGCGCCTGACTCCCGCTCCACAACCGGGCGGATTCCCTGTAGTTTCCCACATAGGACGTTAGCCCCACACCTCCGCCTGCCAGCTGATCCACGCTGGTACCGGAGGTGTTTTCATGAGAAACAAGGACGAGCTCGGCAAACGGGGAGAAGCCCTTGCAGCGCGCTATCTGGAGGACGCGGGGCTGCGCATCATCGATCGCAACTGGCGCTGCACGCTCGGAGAGATCGATCTCGTAGCGGTCGACGGCGCCACTCTGGTGGTCGTTGAGGTCAAGACCAGGTCCTCCGAGGCATATGGTCATCCGTTGGAGGCAATCACCCCGGGAAAACTGGAACGGCTGTATCTGTTGGCATCGCGCTGGGCGCGGGCACATGACCTCCGGTTCTCCGGCTTCCGGGTGGATGCGGTAGCGATCGTGGATGGTGGCGCTGGTCAACCCGTCATCGAGCACCTGCGGGCGGTGAGCTGATGCCGCTCGGACGCTCCTATGCTGTCTCCCTCGTAGGATTGAACGGCTACATCGTCGAGGTGGAGTCTGATATCGGGCAGACCCTTCCGGCATTTGTGTTGCTCGGGCTTCCGGACGCTTCACTGTCAGAAGCCCGGGAGCGCATTCGTGCAGCGGCGCGCAATGCCGGTCTGCCACTCACCCGCCGGAAGATCACGGTGAACCTTGTCCCGGCATCGTTGCCGAAGAGAGGCTCCGGTTTCGATCTTGCAATCGTCATGTCCGCTTTGGCGGCGGCGGGGGATGTGCGCAACTGCGGACGCACGGTGTTTCTTTCCGAACTCGGATTGGACGGGCGGCTCCGGCCTATCCGGGGCGTGCTTCCGGCGGTCATGGCTGCGGTGGAAGCCGGCTTCACCAGCGTGGTTGTGTCCAGTGGGAATGCCGCGGAAGCTGCCCTCGTCCCGGGTGCCGAGGTGAGAAGCTATGACTCGCTCGCTGAGGTGGCGTTGGCCTTCGGCGCGGACCCTGCGTGTGTTGAGCTTCCCTCGCCGCAGTTGCCCGAACCCTCAGCGGGGACTGCCCCTCCCAGTGCCGTAGTTGTACCGAAAGACATGTCCGACGTGGCGGGCCAGTCCGAGGCACGATTCGCCGTGGAAGTGGCTGCCGCAGGAGCGCACAACCTGATGATGGTGGGTCCGCCGGGAGCGGGGAAGACGATGCTGGCCGAACGCATGCCCGGCATCCTCCCGGATCTCACTGACAAGCAGGCCATGGAGGTTACCGCCATACATTCCCTTGGGAGTACTGAGTTCTGTCGGGAGTTGCAACGGCGGCCGCCGTTCGAAAGTCCGCATCACACCGCCAGCGCGGCATCGATCATCGGTGGGGGCAGTGGCATTCCCCGTCCCGGTGCGGCCTCCCGCGCACATCGAGGGGTGTTGTTTCTCGATGAGTCGAGCAATGGAAAGTGCACCTCCTTCTCGAAGGAGGTCACTGATGAAGACCAGTACGAAGCAGCCTGGCGCGAACGCGCGGCCGGGCCGGGCCGTCCGGGCGGTGGTCTACCCGGCGTTCACTCAGACGGGTCCGGAGGCGCCTGCGGAGGGCACGCGGCCGATTTACCTGTACCTGCGGTTGTCGAAGTACCACAAGGACAAGGCGGACGCGATCGAGCGTCAGCGGCTTGACCTGACACGCAAGCTCGCCGCAGAGGGCGGTTGGACGGTGTTGGGTGAGTACATCGACAACGACTCGGCCAGCGCATCTTCCGCGAGGAACCGCAAGGGATGGCGTCAGCTCAACCAGGACATCCAGACCGGTAAGGCCCCGGCGGTGGCGTTCTGGAAGCTGGATCGCACGAACCGGATCGCGGCCAAGTGCATCGAGTGGATCGGGCAGTGCCAGCGGGCAGGTGTCTATCTGGTCTCGCATCAGGACAGCGCCGATGAGCTGAACACTGCTACCGCCGGGGCGAAACTGGTGACCGGGATCAAGGCGCTGCTCGCGGAGGTCGAGACCGATTCGATGAGTGAGCGGCAGCTCGCAGCAAAGCGACATCTGGCCGAGGCCGGGTTCCATCATGGCGGCACGCCGCCGCTGGGGTGGATGGCCGGTCCGCGGGTCGTTGACGAGTTCGGGCGTTCCGGGGTGCGCCTGGTGCCGCACCCGGTGGAGCATCCGGCGTTGATAGATGCGGTGGACATGGTGCTGGCCGGCAAGAGCCTTGCGCAGATCGCCCGCTACTGGAGCGACCACTACGGGATTACCGCGGCTGCGGGCGGCCCGGTGTATGAGGCGACGGTGTATCGGTCGCTGGTCTCGCCTCGGATGATCGGGTATCGGATGCGGCAGGTGCCCGAGCATCAGCGCGGGGTCAAGCTCGACCTGTTGGACTACATCGCCCGGGACGCCACAGGCGAGCCGGTGATCGCTCAAGAGCCAGTGTGCGATCGCGGCACGTGGTTGCGGGTTCGTCGGTTGTTGGAGGAGGCGAAGACGTCCCGGACGAGACGGCCGTGGGGATCGCATGAGTGGCTACTGACGGGGTTGCTGCATTGCCAGTGCGGGGAGAGGTTGTACGGGCACCAGAAGTACCGCAAGAGGGCCTCAGGAGAGCGCGTACAGGCGTTCGCCTACCGATGCCAGGCAAACCGCGTGCGCGGGCCGGGAAGGTGCTCTGGCGGGTGCACGATCGATGCCGACAAGGGTGAGGCGTTCGTGCTGGGCTGGTTCTTCTCCCAGATTACCGATGACGCGCTCGCTCAAGCGCGGGCGCGCCGCCGCGCGGCCAGATCGGATGCGGGCATCAACGAGGTGCTCTCACAGCTCGACGAGGCCAAGGCCGAGCGTGACGCGCTGCTTTCCAGGCAGGGTACGGGAGAGTATCGGGGCGCGATGGTGACGACGCTGTTGTCACTGATCGAGGACGCTCAGAGGCGGGTCGACGTGCTCCAGCGGCGTCTCGACGCGATGGAACTGGATGAATTCCCGATCGAGGACGGTCCGGCTCTGATCGCGTCCTGGAAGGAACGGGCGATCACGGAGAAGCGCGCCTATCTGCGGCGGATGATTCACCGGATCGACGCACTGCCGGGCAAGGCGCCGACCGAGGAGCGGTTGACGATCATTCCGGTCGAGTGAGGGCGTCGGCCACGCTCGCGGCGTCGAGCATCGTCGCGATCTGCTCGATCACATCCTGTGAGGCGGGCTGGGTGGTGCGCTGGTGCATGCCGGCGCACCACCCAGCCGCGAACGCGCTGTAGGCGGGCTCCGAGACGACCTGACCTACCTCCGCGGCTGGCGGGCAGGTGGGCTCGTTGTTCATACGACGTCTCCGGCGATTGAGGCGAAGAACTCTTCCTCGGCCTGCCGGCGCCGTGCCACGTCGGCGTTGACGAACTCGGTGAACTCCGAGTCCCGGTCGCCGATGACGGTGTCCTCGACCGGTTCGGCCGGTTCCTCGCCGGGCCAAGCGGTCTGCCGGGTAGGACGGTCACGGTCCAGACGGGTGCCGGAGGCTGCCACCCAGTCTCGCAACCGGGCGCGGGCATCGGCGAAGTCTCGATGCCACCCGATCGCGGCGCTGGCGTTCTGTTCGGGGTCGTACGCGCCCAACCAGTGCAGATGCAGCGCAGATAGTTCCCAGACCAGCTCCGTGTGGTGGTGCCAAAACGGCGGGATTACTGAGGCGGGCAGTCCGTAGGTGGTGCGCAGCCACTTCACCCACCGGTCCAGCTCGAACCACTCGGCGTCGGCTTCGTCGGCCATTAGAAGGTTCCAGTTGACCGGATGCGGCGGCTCCGAGATCAGCGGAACATCAGCAGAGAGGAGGTCATCGTCGGAAACGAGATCGTCCTCGTCGGGCTCAAGGGGGTACTCGCTCATGATGCCGCCCCGTCCTCACATGCCGATCGCTGATGCGGTGTTGGCCGGCTGCCGACGCCCGGGGGCATCGACCGCTGCCACCTCCCTTGAGGCGGCGTGCTCGGGCGCGGTCCGCTCGATCCCGGTGCGTCGGGCGCTGCGGTCGACCTCGTAGCGGGTGTAGGCACTGTCGGGACCGATCCCGGTCGCGACGAACACCTCGCCCTCCATCCCGGTGTTGTTGTTGGTGTAGTTACGCGTGTAGCCCTGGGCGACAAAGCGGTCACCCTTGACGAAGTTGTCCGCGATGCGCAGAGCGTTCTCGTCGTAGGCCACGAGTGTGTCGAACGTCGTGTCCAGCTTGGTGAACGAGCCGCCTTCCTCCTTGCGGGAGTGCTCCTGACCGAACCTGACCCGCACCCGCGGATCGCCGTCCCCCGTTTGGGACAGTCGAGGCTCCGAGGCGATGAACCCCCTGATTGAGGGTCGCGTGTGAATAGGCATCTTCCGCTCCTGCCGTCTCTCGCGCCACGCTCACTTCATGCGCGGC
This sequence comes from Arthrobacter tumbae, assembly GCF_016907495.1. Lineage (NCBI taxonomy): Bacteria > Bacillati > Actinomycetota > Actinomycetes > Micrococcales > Micrococcaceae > Arthrobacter > Arthrobacter tumbae. The sequence continues at coordinate 10,793 of NZ_JAFBCC010000001.1, read as the reverse complement.
TCTGTGACAGGCAGGTGCACACCCACGCACGGAGGGGCGCTCGGTCAGGAGTCGGCAGGGTGGCGCAGCATGGCCTCGATCCCAGCGCGGTCTTCTCTGAGCTGGGCGGCGTCAGGCCGTGTCGGCCAGGCACGCAGATCGGTGACGATCGGCGGTGCGGAGCGCAGCAACGTTACTCCGGTGCCGAATGGCAGAGTCCTGATTCGGTCCGGCGGCAGGATGGGGACACGGCGGATGGAGCGTTGGTTCGAGCGGGTGCCGCGGTCGCCGAGGGTGACCGAGTCGGTGTATTCGTCGCGTTCGCCGATCAGGGTGGTCAGGTCTTGGAGGTCACGGCTGTTGGAGGCGCCGCCGAGGATGATCTTGACGATGCTGGCGTCCCAGATCGCGCCGGCGGCGTTCTCGTTCCACTTGTCCCGTGCCTGCGCGAGCGACTGAAGCACGGGCAGGGTGGTGATGCCGGTGCCCCCGCCTTCGGCCATCAGCGTCGGCAGGGATGGCAGGGGCGCGAGATTGCCGATCTCGTCCAGCGCGAGCAGCAGGGGTGGGTCAAGGCGGGCTCCGGGTGAGCGTGCAGCGATCCGGCGGGCGGTCTCGATGAGGTCTTCGACGAATGCCGCCACGAGGGCGGCGGATGCGCCGGCGCCGGCGCCGGTGGCGAGCAGGTAGAGCGTGCCGCGCTCTCGGATGAAGCCTTCGGGATCGAACTCCTCGCCTGGGCCGGGTGTGACGGCATCGAGCACGCGTGGGTCGGCCAGTGCACCGAGGGCGAGGGCGACGCCTTGCCAGATGCTGTCGCGGGTCTTGGGGTCGGAGTCGATCATCGCCCCGAGGGAGTCCGCCCACCCGGTCGCGGCCATGGGCGAGTTGGTGAGGATGGCGACGGCTTCGGCGGCCGCGCTCGGGTCGAGGGTCCAGCGGAACAGTTCGGCCGGTGGCCTGTGGTCGAGGGCGGCGGCGTGCAGGAGGGCTTGGAGGGCGGTGCGGGTTTTGCCTTCCCAGAAACCACCGGATTCGACACCCCCGGCGGACAGCCCGGTGGCGGCGGCGAGACCGGTGGCGCGGATCATCGCCGTCAGCGGGTCCTCGCAGCCCCGCACCGGTGACCAGCGCAGCCCCGCCGGGACGCCTTCGGCGAGGTGTTGCGGGTCGAACACCGCCACCGGGCGTCCGTCGCGTTGCCGGGCGCGGAGGGTGGCGGTGAGGTTGTCCGGCCGCGTGCTGGTGGTGACGACGGCGCCGGGCGCGTCGAGGATCGCTGGGATCACGATGTGCAGGCCTTTGCCGGAGCGTGGTGGACCGATGAGCAGGATTGAGTCCTCCACACTCGCCCACACCTGCTTGCCCCGCGAGGTGCCAATCCGGTAGCCGACATCCGCCGGGACTGGATCGCTCAGCGAGGGCCGAAGTGTCCTGGCGCGGCGTAGCAGCGCCTTGCCCGAAGCGGTCTGGGCGACTTCCTGGCTGGTGGCGGTCCCGGCGAGGCGCCGCGGGTCACGCTCGACCTTCCGTGAGTGCCGTCGTAACCGACCCCATACCCATGCACCGGTGGCCATGAGCCCTGCAAGCAGGGCCGCGGTGGTGATCCAGTAGGCGACCGGGTGCAGGCCATCGGCGGCCAGCGCGCTTGCGGGGTCACCGGGGTTGAACAGCACCCCGAGTCCTGCGGCGTGGCCGGCTTCGGGTTGTGGTGTGCCGGTGAGGAACGCCGCGACGGACCCTGCGGCGCGCAGGATGAGTGCGACCCCGAACATGCCGACCAGGCCGATGAGGGCGGCGTTGGTCAGCTCCTCGCCCATGCTTCCGGTCTGCCGTGGCGGTGCGCTCATGGCAGCCGCCGCACATGCAGGGTCGCCGAGACGCGGCCGAGCAACACGACCTCACCCGTGCCGTCGCGCAGGACGGGCCGGAAGCGGTCGAGGTCGAGGAGGGTGCGGGCGTCCCCGGTACCGGTCGCGTCGGTGTGGGAGACGATGACGGCGACGGCGACGTCCTCGCCTGGCACGAACCCGTCTGCGGTCACCTCCGCAAGCGCGGGGCCGCGGGGCTTCGTCGTGTGCTTCCCCCGCCCCGAGGCTGGCTCGCTTGCTTCGACGCCGGCGGGTGGCGGGGTGCGGCGTCGGCCGTGGATGATGTCGGTGAACACGGTCCCGTCGGTCTCGTGCACTTCGATGCGCACGGTGATTGTCCGGTTGGCGGTGATGGCGTCCAGGAGGGTTCCGAAGGTGCTCCGCGTCCACTTCTCTCCCTGCGATGGCGGACGGAAGTCAGTGCCGTCGACGGTGACGTGCAGGGCGCCGGTCTCGGTGACGGTGATGACGACGTGGGGCAACACCACCGGGGTCTCCTCGGGCTTTTGCGGGGTCGCACGGTGTGGGGGGTTGCGGTTCATCACTTCACTCCCGAGGTGAGCCGGGAGCTGGTGTCGAACAGTTCCAGCTCGGCCGGATGCAGCTGGTGTTGGGTGACGAAAGCCCGGTCTTTGATCCGCCAGAGCCCCTGCCCGACCCCCAGGGATGGGAGGAGCTTCTGCTCGGTGCCGGTGAGTCCGAGGGCTTGGGCGGTGGGTCCGAGCTGATCGGACTCCTGCCGGTAGACGATCCGGGTCTCGGCATTGGCCAGGAGGCTGTTGGCGAGCGAGCGCATGGCGGAGCCGGCGTCGCCGACGTTGTCGAGATCGGAGAGCTTGTGGAAGATCAGCATGTTCGCGATCCCGTAATGCCGCGCCAGCCGCCAGTGCGCATCCATCCGGCGCAGCAGGGCCGGATGGGACATCAGCCGCCAGGCTTCGTCGTAGATCACCCAGCGCTGCCTACCGGCCGGGTCCAGTAGGGCCGATTCCATCCACGCCGACGAGCACGTCATCAACACCGACATGAGCGTCGAGTTTTCCGTCACGCGGGACAGGTCGAGGGAGATCATCGGGAGGCTCGGGTCGAACGCCACGGTCGAGGGTCCGTCGAAGAGGCCGGCGAGGTCACCGGCCACCAGGCGGCGCAGGGCGTGGCCGACGAGTCGGCCGTCTTCGGCCAGCCTGCCGTCTGCTTCGTCGTTCGGTCGAAGGATGCGGTCGACGACCATCGGCAGGATCGGCACGGTGTTTTCCCGCACCGTTTCGGTCAGGGCCAGGTCGATCGCGGTGTGCTCCAACGGGGTCAACCCTCGGGCGAGGACGGTTTCGGCCAGGGCGCCGATGAGGTCGCGGCGGCGGGAGGCGACCGTGGTGGACCACTGCGCATCCGAGAGCCCGGAGGGTCGGTGTCCCTCGTCGAGGGGGTTGAGGCGGGTGTTCAGGCCGTGGCCGAGGACGATCGCTCGCCCGCCGACCGCTTCGGCCACGCGCGTGTGTTCGCCCTTGGGATCACCGGGCACGTACACGCGCCGCCCGAACGGCAACGACCGCGTGTAGAGCGACTTCGCCAAGGAGGACTTGCCGCTTCCCACGATGCCCGCAAGGACGACGTTGGGCGCGGTGATGATCCCGCGGGCGTAGAGCACCCAGGGGTCGTAGACGAACGACCCACCGGAGTAGAGATCTTGGCCGACGAACACGCCGTCGGCGCCGAGCCCGCCTTCGGCGACGAACGGATACGCGCCCGCCAATGTCGCCGACGTGTCCTGGTGTCTGGGGAGGTGGAATCTGCCTGGTGTGCGCAGCGCCGCCGGTCTGGGTTCACCCGCGGCAGGCAGATATCTGGTGGCTTTGCGTTCGGCGCGCTCGGCCTCGGCCTTTGCTCGCGCTGCTGCCTGTTCGGTGCGGCGCTGTTCGGCTTGGAGGCGGGCGGCCGCCTCGCGGCGCTGCTTGCGCAGCCGGCGTCGCTCTTTCGCCGGAGCGACCAGCACCGAGGTGTGTAGCCGCTCGGTCTCGCGCGCGCTCATCGGGACAGCCCCTGCCCTGTCGGCCCGGCCGTGCGGGCGGGTCCAGCGAACCAGTCCTCCTCCGTCGCGGGAGATGTCCGCAGTGATCGCTCCCGCATTGCTGTGCCGGTGGCATGCGATGTGCTCGTGTCGAGTGGACCGTCGCCGGTGATGGCTTCGCGGGCGGGCACCACATCGGCGTCGTCCAGTTCCGCATCGAGTGGGACGGTGTGCTGGCGGAGCAGGCTGACGTGCCCCATGGCCGGGTTGTAGGTGAGGGTGTAGCTACCCTCAGTCACGACCCGATCGAGTGCCCCGGTTGGGGGTTCGTCGTGGACGTAACCGTTCTCCAGTGCGGCGTCGGTGGTCTCGTCCCCGTAGTCCCAGTTCTTCAGGTGTGTGATCGCCGCGTCGGTGCCGTCGCGGTCGATCAGGTCCAGCACCTCGTCGGCCTCCTCGCCCTGGAGGAAGACCACGGAGATCCACCGCCGCGCGACGCCCTCAGCGCGCGCCTCGCGGGAGAGGGCGGGTTCGGGGTGCCAGGCGATCCTGCCCAAGTGGCTGAACGCCGCCTCGAGGCGGTCATGCACCTGATCGAGCAGGGTGCCGGCGTGGTGCAGCTCGTCGGCGGCAGCCAACGCCCTCTGTGATCCTGCGAGGTGATCGCCGTCGTCGTCGTGGGCGCGGCCACGGTGGGTCAGGTGAGCGTTGGCAACCTGGTCGAGCACCTGCCGCAGCGACCGCACGCCGGCCACCAGGTCGCCGAACACCGTGTACGTGTCGGACGGGTTGTCAAAGACCCGGCTGGCGTGCGCGAGACCGCGCAGCGCTTCGGATGCTTCAGCGGCATCTTTGAGCGGGTCATGGAACGTGGGCATGAGCGCCTCCTGTGGGCGAGAACGGAAAGCCCCGGCATCCGGGGTCGCCTGTCAGGTGCACGCCCCGCCCCCACCGTGAGCCCCTGCCCCGCAGTGAGTTGGGTCAGATGTGGCGGCACAGCGGCAGCGCGGCGGCGGTGAACGCCGCGGCCTGCTGGCCAACGAGCAGCCGGGTCTCGCACGAGGCTTGGATGGCGGCCTGTTCGACCGCCGCCACGGCGGCGTCGAGTTCGTCGACGGTGGGTGCGGAGACGCTGATGAGACCGGTGTAGCGCAGCACACCGTGGCCAGCGGTCAGGTCGGCTTCCTGTTGGAGGACGTCGTGGTACTCGGCGGTGTGCGCGGCGTCTTCGATCTGCCCGATCTTGGCGCGTTGGGTCTGGTCGGAGATGTGCTCGACCTTCTTCTTCCGGATGTCCCGGGCCGCCTGGTCCGGACGCATCGGCGTGCACAGCAGCGAAAACGACCGCTGGATGCCGGTGGACAGCAGCACCGGGGACAGGAACCCCGGGTAGACCATGGAGCGCGGCCACTCGTTGATCCACAGCACGGCGTGGTGGGCGGAGTCGGTGCGCAGCCGCGTCCAGGATTCGTTGACGGCCACGGGTCCGGCCGTGGCGAGGTGCTGGCCGAGTTCGCCGTGGCGCGCCAAGGTGGCGGCGATGGCCGGGTCGTACGCGGCGCGCAAGATGACCGCGATCTGCCCAGGACTCAGCCAGCCCGACGGGGTGAGGTCGGCCGAGCGCAGCGCGGCGGTGAGGGTAGACATCTCCTGACGCAGCACGGCGGCAGCACCCCGGATGCCACCCCCGGCGGTCCTGATCTGCCGCGCGGCGGTCTTCATGTCCAGGCTCAGGGACAAGGTGGTGGCATGGCGTTCCCCGGCGGGACCAGCGCGGTCGATCAACTCGGCGTAGGTCGTCGCGGCCCACGTGTCGTCGGCGGTGCCGTGGGCCGCCCACCATTCGGCCAGCCCGGTGCCGGAGTCCGGCAGGGTGCGCTCCAGCACCTGAAGGGTCGCGATCCGCCCGGAGCGGCACACGGTGGCCAGCACCCGGCCCCAGGAGGTGACCCGGCGTTCCTGCTCGCCGGGATCGAGCAGCACGAACGCGGGATGGGTCACCTCGCACACCACCGTCAGGGTCTGCTGGTGAGGGTCGTGGACCATCCCGGCGCCGGTGTCCGGGTCGGTGTACTCGCGCAGCCGGGCCATGTCGCCGGGCAGCGAAAGCGTGCCGGCCGGCCGTGGGACAACGATGCGGCGCCGGTACAGGAGCTGGCCGCCGGTCGCACGCCACAGCCACCAGAACGTGACCGGCAGCCATTCCACCGCCGGACGCCCGGCGACCGGTGCCCAGGTCAGGGCGGCGGCGAGCACCCACACCGGCGCGGTGTAGGCCAGCAGGATGCCACCGCCTCCATACAGCGCGACCACGACCGAGAAGACACCGGTGGCGAGGGTGATGAGCTGGGATAAGGAGAGGCCGAGGAGGATGCCGCGCCGGGTCAGGCGCGAGAACTTCACCGGGACCAGGGCGGTCGAGGGCTCTTTCTGCTTCGAGGTCATGACCTCACTCCTTCCCAGTGGGCTTCGGCGTCGGCGGCGGTGGCGGCTTCGGCGGGCGCGGCTCCGGCTGCGAGGGACCGGTCGACGATGCCGCGGGTGCCGGCGTGGACGACGACTTGGGGCTGGGCGTCGAAGGCGGAGGCGCCTGCGATGGCGGTGGAATGCTGCCGGACTGCCCGGCGGCGTCGGCGGCGGTCTCGCCCTGGCTGCCGAGCGCTGTGCCGGCCTTGGGGCCAGCGGTGGCAGAGTCCTTGGCGACTTTCGCGCCGATCACCGCCGCTGCGGCCGGACCAGCCGCCGCAGCACCAGCTCCAGCACCAGCTCCGGCTGTGCCGCTCGCGCCAGCGGACCCGCTGCCTGCGGCGGCGGCTTTCCCTCCGCCTGCCCCGGCAGTGCTCCCCGCGGCCTGGGGTGTCGGAGTCTTCGGCTGCGGCGGGGTCTTCCCACCGCCACCATTGCCCCCGCTGCCCCCGCTGTTGCCGCCTCCGCCGCCGCTGCTGTTGCCGCCGTCGAGGATCTTCTGCGGGCCGTCGCCGGCCGGTTTGGACGGTGTCGGGATCGGCCGGTTGAGGGCGCTCTTGGCGTCCTGCTCGGACCCGATCGCGTGATACATGTCGAAGCCCACAAACGACAGGAACTTGTACGTCAGGTACGGGGCGAACGCGGCCATCGCCATCAGCACGATCCCGGCAATCGGATCGCTGACCGAGGACAGGTCCCCATCGATCGGCGCGGCCACCTGGGTGACGGCGACGAGGAACATCACGACCAGGACCAGCTTGGCGCAGATCAGTGCGATGACGAACATGGCCCACTTGCCGATCCACCCCCGCGTGGCATCCCACGACGCGCCGGAGAACGCCAGGGGTGCAAGGACGATCGCCACCAGTAGCAGCGCCTTCCGCACGAGCAGGGAAAGCCACACGATGGCGGCCGCGCTGATGGCCAGGCCGGCGAGGAAGATCGTGATGATCGCGCCCACCCCCGGTGCGGCGATGTTGATGCCGACCAGTCCCGCGGCCAGCAGGGTAATCTTGTCGCCCATCGACTCGGTGGTCTCCCCGGCGGCTTGGATGATCCCGACGCACAGCTGATCGACGATCTCCAGGAGCAACGCGGTCAGGGTGATGACGACGAAGCTGCCGAGCACGGATTTGGCGAGCCCGAGCGCGGCCCTGCCCAGGGCGGTCGGGTCGCGGCGGATGAGCCCGGTGATGAGTTGGAGGCAGAAGAAGATCAGCATCATGAACACCGCGATGCCGAACAAGATGTTGTAGACCGCCACGTACTCGGGCCGGGTGACGTCCACGAAGGTGGTGGTGTCGAACACTGTCCAGACGGCTTCGAACAGCCAGCCGGCGGCGGCGCCCATTGCTTGGGCGAGCCAGTCGAACGGCGCCGCCACCAGCGAGGCGGCTGCTTCGCCGGCGGTGTCGCACACGGTCGAGATGATGGGAACATCGCACACACCCACCGCAATCACTCCTCAGATCGAGTTGATGGAGGGGTGGGGTCAGACCTGCTGGCCGACGTCCCAGAAGAAGTTGATCAGCGTCACCGACGCGCCGCAGATCACCGCAGCACCGCAGGAGACGAGGACGCCGATCTTGCCCCGGCCGGCCAGGTGCGGGTTGGAGGAGTTGGCGCCGAAGCCCCACACGATCGCCGAGATGATCAGGGCGAGCACGGAGAGGATCAGGCCGATGGTCATGACCGCGCCGACGATGGTGCGCAGCTGGGCGATGCCGGGAAGACCGGAATCGTTGGGGTCGATGTTGATGTTCATCGGCACCAGTGCGGGTGCGGCCAGGACGGTGGTGATGAGGTCGAACACGGTGGGTCTCCTGACGAACGGACCCGCCCCGGAGGGCGGGGAACGGATGGGTTCGTCGGTCAGGTGCACCGCCCGCCCCACAGTCCTCCGAACGCAAAGCCGCGCGGTGCGAGGGTTCGCGGGCGAGTGCGCGGTCAGAGTTGCTGGCCGAGGTTGATGAGCCAGTTCAGCCACGCGATCCCGCCGCCGGCCAGGACCGCGGCACCGAGCGCGGTCCAGGCACCGATACGCGCCTTGGTGGCGGTGGCGTGGTGGCCGTTGGCGGTGGCGAGTGCCCAGATGAGGGCGCAGACGATCAGCATCAACACGGCGATCACCAGGACGAAGGTGAGCAGCGCACCGATCACCTCGCGCAGGTTGCCGATCCCGCCGAGGCCGTCGAAGTCGGGGAACACGTCCATGCCGCTCAGCTCCCGGACCGAACGGTGACATGGAGGTGGTCGTAGTGGCCGCCGGTGACGTCGCCGGGGTCGTGCATGCCGCCGCCGGTGTAGTCGCGCCAACCATCGGCGTCGCGGGCCAGTGACCAGATCTTGCCCTGCCAGATCAGGTACTCGACACCGAGGGTTTCGGCGTGGTCTTTCATCCAGTTGGTGACGTCCCAGCCGACTTCGAGCTGCGCCGGGGTGGGGTGCTGGCCGATGGCGTTGCCGAAGGTCAGATCGCAGGCCCGGCCGAGCGGGTGTTCGGAGCGGGTGCCGGGCCGCGGTGAATAGCAGACCCAAGAAGTGTCGGGGAATGCGGCCATGCCTTGGCTGTGCAGGTGCAGCATCCTTGCGGTGATCTGTCCGTCGCTGGTGGGGTCGTCGACGCGGCGGTCCGGGTCACCGTCGAGGGGCTCGGGCTGCCCGCCAGGCGTGCTGGTGTCGGGGTCGCAGCCGGCCGTGGCGCCGGTCTCGGGTTCGGGGAGGTCGGCGGCATCATGGGCGTTGAGCCAGGCGGCGGGGTCGGTGTGCTCGCCGTCGGTGCCGCCGGTCCGGACCTCGAAATGCAGATGCGGCCCGGTGCTGTTGCCGGAGGAGCCGATGTCGCCGATGTGCTGGCCGGCGGTGACAGTGTCGCCGGGTTGGACGTGGATGCCGGTCTCCCACATGTGCCCGTACGCGGTCGCGACGGTCTGCCCGTTGAGGGTGTGTTCGATGACGATGAGCCCGCCGTAGCCGCCGGAGAACTCGGCGACGGTGACGGTGCCATCGGCCGCCGCGAGGATCGGGGTGCCGTCCGGGGCGGCGAAGTCGGTGCCGGTGTGGAACGAACTCTCCCCGGAGATCGGATGGACCCGCGGCCCGTACTCGCTGGTCAGCACCCAGGTGCCCGCGGGCACCGGGAACACCACCCGCGAGGACTCCGCAGCAACAGTCTGCGAGGCCGGGACTGTGGTGCCGCCGGCCGACGCCCCCGCGCTGGCTGTCGTGGTGGTGCCGGTGAGGGTGGTCAGGATGGTCTCGGCGACGGGCTCGTAGTTGCGGTACCGGTCGGGGTAGGCGGACACCTCGACGGCTTGGGCGGCCTCGCCCTTGTCCATCTGCTCCCAGCCGGGAATGTCCAACAGGCCACGCGGTGAGGGGTGGTTGGGACCGGTGGGTCCGCCGAAGAACGCCTGCGCCTGATACGTCGGGTCCATCAGCTCAGCGACGGTGCCCCACCCGGACTGCGGGCGCATCTGAAACAACCCCAGGGAGTCGTTGTCGGAACCGTCGCCGTCGTTGGGATAGTCCGCCGACTCCGGATAGACGCTCGTGTTGGACAGCATCCGCAGGGTGGATTCGGTCAGCGCCGCCATCAGCGCAATCACCAACCCGTCCCGGGTCACCCCGTCGATGCTCGTGCCGGTCTCGATGATCGTCGCCGCATGCGTGAGCTGCTGATTGTTCAGTGTGAAGGTCTCGCCGTTGGCGGTGGTGACCTCCAGCTCGTCGGGGACGTCGCCGACCCTGACGCTTGTGCCGGCCACGGTGCAGGAGGCTGAGGCGGCAGGGTTCATCACCACCCCGACCCCGACCAACACCAGCGACGGCGCCAGGAACACCAGCGCGAGGGCGGCGAGGGCGAGCTTCTTCACCATGAGCGCACCTCCGGCCTATCGGAGGGGGTTGTCGAGCTGGGACAGCCGCAGCAGGTGGCAGGTGTCGTAGGTCGGGCCGCAGACGAGGAACACGGTGAACGCCACCGGATGCTCGGAGGTGACGGTCTCGTCGTTCCAGAGGCCGGTGCGGTGGCGGGTGCCTTCGATCGTGTAGGCGGTGGTGCCCTCGGCGAGCTGCCCGGGTTGTGCCTGTTCGAGGGCCGCGTCCCAGGCCTCGGGGACGAACACCTCGTCGATGGTCAGGTGCTGGGCGGTGGCGTACTGGCGCAGCTCGATCCAGGCGTCCCGGTTCGGCAGGTAGGTGGCGATGTCGGCGGCGAGCCCGGCCTGCTCGGCACCGGCGGGGTCGCCGACGGCGAGGACGACCGAGGTGTAGTCCAGGGGCATGAACCCCGAGGCGGTGTCCCAGGCGAACAGCGCCGTCGCTACGTTGCGGGCGAAGGTCACCGGATCGGCCGAGGCCGGCACCGTTGGCAGACGCGGTGTCGCGGTCGGTGCCGGATCGCCGGGCGCTCCTGGATCGCTGGGGGCGGTCCCAGCCGGTCCAGGCCCGGAGCCGCCGTTGGCGTC